>CAZCZL010000004.1:0-245237 GCA_964503315.1 uncultured Ignavibacteriales bacterium
ACCGAGACGGCCTGCGGAGTGGTGCCGGAAGTCGGAGTCGGCTGGATCCACGACGCGTAACCGGAGAGAGAAACAGCCACTGCCTGGGCGGTCTGTTCAGTGATATTGAACTGTTGAGCGACGGGATTTGCGCCGCCTTCGGTAGCGTTAAACGTCAACGTAGCCGGAGCGGCGTTGAGCACGATCGGAGCCGCGCCGCCTTCGAACTGGAAGCAGAATCCCTGGCCCGGCACACCGGCCTCGCCATTGAGCCCGCGCCATTCAGGATAAAGATCGGCCACGCCTCCAACACCGAGGTTATACACCCATTTCCAAACGCCACCTGGATCCCACCAGGAGGAATCGATACAGATATGCTTGCCGGCGTTGGCGTCATTGGACACCCACGCTACTACGGCAAACGCTGTATCATTGTAACCGATGGGCAACTGACGCGAGGCCGAGGTCGGAGATCCTGCGCCCAGAAAGCCGACCGTATCCGGCGGCTGTCCATCTGTGCTGAACGCGGTAAAAGCCGCCACCTGGTTAAAGCGAAGCAGGAGGAGGTTTTCTCCATCCACGGAGTTTGGACCGCACGAGTCAAGGGTCGTGCTGTCCCACGTGGCTCCATCAGGAGAAGTCAACCGCCAGCCCATGGACATGTCGACTTTCTTCCCTGAGTCGTTATTGAGACGAATGACAAAACGGAGTGGCGTGCTGTTCGCCACGGTCGTTCCACTGACCAGACCGTTGACATGGTCCAACTGGACAATGCCATTCTGGGCAAGGGCCTGATCGGCGCCAAAGCCGACCAGTAACGCACACAAAAACGCAATCAAAAGTGACGTGCGCTTCATGGTGTTTCTCCTATATGACAGGTTTCGAATCGATGTCGAAGCTGTATGAGACATGTAGTAATTTCCGCCCCAGGCTTGCAGTCGTCTCGGCGTTTGCGGAGAGACGACGCGCTCGGTTCCCTCTCAGGTAAGTGATCCGTAGTTCTGCACCGGTGCGGCCGGACAAAAAGCGATGTCACGGTTGGCACCAATGCACAAAAGTACCCGTTAGATATTCCTACGAGTCAATGCTGTTAGACCATGTGAAGGCGAAAAGGAGGTACCGTAAGGAGTACGTGGCACCCTTTTCCAATTCAGTCGACCGTCCAAAATATACCCGCTGCAATCCATATGTCAATAGACTATAACGAGGTTGCCCAAAAAAGATACACCGGTTAAGAACCTGTTGGGTGTTCAGATCTTGCGCGCCAGACCAGCCCAACTATTAAGCCTCCGGCAACATCAGCCGCAAAGTCTGCGGCTGTGGAATCCCTGCCGGGGACAAAACTCTGCAAATATTCATCCAAACCAGCATAGGCTGTGACAAGGACCAAAGCAATTAGGAGGATTCTGGTATGATCAAGGCCAGATTGAGTAGCGCTCAACGATCGCAACAGCAGCCAGGTTAGGATGCCATACTCGACAAAGTGAATCAGCTTATCCAGCCCCCAATCCCCCAGTTTCGGGCCGCTTAGGTACTGCATACTCGAGAAAGTTGCGATAGCCGCCGCATAGACCAGGACCGGCAGATGATAAAATATCAGCCGGTTGGAGAATCGGCGTGGGTCTGGTAGCTTGAACATCCTTGCCTGATTACGCAAAAAGATGGCCCAAAACAAGTCCTGGCATAGTTTTAATTGATTTTCGCCTTGCCACCGGATTACGTGAGCAAAGCATGACAGGTAAAAGCGGTTGGGAGAACATGTCAGAGCGCTGGATTGGTCGGTTACAATCGGCCGAACGGTTCCAGTCAGGTTGTGCCTCCCTGAGAGGCTTGAGGATTCAACCGGTCAAAAAGCGCTTGCGTGAACCTTCGCCGCAACCTATTGTTATGCCGATTGTAACGCCGTTAGGCAGACTGGAAATTGTAGTCTCGCTTCCCCCGGCAGCCATTGCGCCGCTCATCCCGGGAAGCTTAGGTACTCCAACCGGGAATATCTCGCGCCGCCCCAAGCGGCCCACAATCCAGTACAGTATTAACCATGGTTCGGCCTCAGATGCGGTTGGAGTCAGACTCAACGAGCCGAACCGAACAGAGTAGTGTTAAATGACAGGTAAACAAATCAACCTGATCCTGCTGGGAGTTCTCGTGGGCGTACTCCTGGGCGGGATGCTTGGCGCGGTGATACCCGACGCCATGCTTGCGACCGCAGTCGTCGGCAAGCTTTTCGTCAACGCCCTGGCGCTGGTCGCCATTGTCCTGGTTCTTGTCGGTTTCCCCCTCGCCCTGGCGCGATATGGGGACATTCGCCGGTTTGACAGCAAGGCCGCCGGCGCGTTCGTCATTACGGTCAGTTCGGCCGTCGTGCTCATCGCGGTCGGAGTGGTGCTGGTTCGATTGGTCGCCGCGCAGGCGATTCCCCAGCATGGTTTCACTACCGCCCTCTTCGGTGACCTCCTGCAGGTCCAGACCAGTGTGGGTGGGGATTACCTCGGAGTACTTCTTCCGGAGACCTTGATGCGTGCGGTGCTCAACGGCACCTATCTCGGCTGGGTACTGTTTGCCCTGATAATCGGGCTGGTCCTGCCGGAGGTTGGCACGCGGGGACGGACACTGCAAATGTGGTTGGATGATCTGACGCGTGCGATGCTTCGCATTTCGGAACTCTTGCTGGTTCTTGCCCCGATCGCTGTGATCTTCGTCGCGGGCGCGCTGGTGGCATATGCCAACGGATCCTTCAGTGATCTCTTCTCTACCCTTTGGTACCCGATAGTGCTGGTGATCGCCGTCGTGCTTTTCTGCGGCGTTGTACTCCCTCTCGCTATCAAATGGTGGCAAAAAGTACCGGAAAGTAGAGGTCAGAGAGATGACTCGTCCCGTCCGCGGGATCGTCAACCGATGCCTGCTCGCCCGGGTCAACGGCCGATGGGTCAGGATCGTGGGGGACGTGGCCGTGACCAACGATTTGACAGAAATCGCGACCGTGATCGCGGCGACCGTCCGCGTGGCGATCGGGATGATCGCAACCGCGGTGACCGCGAAGAGCGTGGTGATCGCGACCGTGGTCGTCGGGATTTCCGTCGCGAAGGCCCGCGTGATTCGCAACGTGAAGATTCACCTTTTGCTGTGGGCAAAGCCGCTCATGTCTTCGACCCGGAAGCGCCGTCGAAGGCAGTTCAGCTTCCAGAATTAGCGGAAGAGACAACCTCGGCTGTTGTCAGTGAAGATCGTCCGATGGGAGATACTCAGTCAAGAGACCGTGGTGATAGACCCGAACGCTCAGACCGTGGCGACCGCGGGCCGCGTGGTGGACGGGATCGGGATCGCCGTGGTGGCGGACGTGATCGTCAGGGACGAGGCGGCCGTGACCGTGGCAGAGGGCCACGTCGATTTGAACGTCCGGAATCGAGCGACACTCAAGCGGCGCCGGAATCTGCCGCTCTGGAGTCAGAGAGTAGCGACTTTGACGCTCCCTCGGATCTGTCGCGTGTTTTTGACCCGATCCCTGAATCGGAATCTAATGGCATCGACCGGGGTGAGGAGTATCAGGCACCAAGCCGCCCCGCCAGCGATATGGGAAATGACGAGCGTGAGAGTTCTGAAGAACCGGACGTGATGTATGGCCGCGGACGACATGCTCATCGCAACGAACGTCACGAGTCCGATGATTCGCCCTCGAGCCAGCCGGCTCCGTCGGCGTCTGGCGAAAGCGAGCCAAAACCGATCGACCATTATTCGACCGACGGGATAGAGTTCGGCCGGACAAGCCGTCGTAAACATCGGCGGTAAAAGAGGTTAGTCGCTTACGGCTAGAGGGCGTCCGATTTTGGAAACTTTTGGATGCCCTCCCCGCTATATAGGGTACATGCCGGGCAATTGTAACCCCCGGCAAAAGGAAGCGACACAAGGATAGGAATATGAACACGCTGAAGACATTCATGCTGATGGTTTTTCTGATGCTGCTTTTCATGTGGCTTGGCTACATGTTTGGCGGAAGCACCGGGATGCTTTTCGCGCTGGTCTTTGCCACGCTCATGAATTTCGGCATGTATTGGTTCTCCGATAAACTGGTACTCAAGATGTACCGCGCGCAGGAGGTCACCGAAGCTGACCACCCGCGGCTCTATCGTATCGTGAAATCAGTGGTGCAGAAGGCAATGTTGCCGATGCCCAAGGTTTATATCGTTCCTTCGCAGGGGCCGAACGCGTTTGCCACCGGGCGCAGCCCGGAGCATGCGGCAGTCGCCGCGACAGAGGGTATCCTGGCGATTTTGAATGACGACGAGCTGGAAGGCGTGATCGGCCACGAGGTCGCACATATACAGAATCGTGACATGCTGATCGGTACTATCGCGGCCACGTTCGCGGGAGCTATCGGCTATATCGCCCACATGGCACAGTGGGGCGCGATCTTCGGCGGCATGGGCGGTCGCAGCTCTGACGATGAAGGCGGCAATGGCGGGATGATCGGTGTGCTGGTTGCGGCCATCGTGGCGCCGATCGCGGCGATGCTATTGCAGACCGCAATTTCGCGACAGCGCGAATACAAGGCGGACGCCGAGGGTGGACGGATCACCGGAAAGTACCATGGTCTTGCGTCGGCACTCGAGAAACTGCACCGTTCGCCGGTCCAGTTGAAGCTTGACGACAAGCCGGCGACCGCTAACTTGATGATTGCGAATCCGCTTTCGGGGCGTGGTCTGCTCAGTCTGTTTTCGACCCATCCCCCGATGGAAGAGCGGGTCAAGCGGTTGCGTGAACTGGCCCAGCACTCTGTATATACAGGATATGCCGGATAGTCACTTGTCTGACGGAAACTCTAATCCCCCAAGTCTAAGGATGGCTGTCTAGTATGGACGGCCATCTCTATTTTGAGCTGGGTGCCATCATCCTGCTCATCCTCGCCAACGGTTTCTTTGCCCTGGCCGAATTTTCAGTCATTGCCAGCCGGAAGACCCGTCTGACCCAAAAGATGCAGCAGCGGAAATGGGGCGCCAATACAGCGCTCAAGCTGCACAGTAATCCGGAGACTTTCCTCGCCTCAATCCAGGTCGGGATCACATTGATCGGCTCGCTGGTCGGTGTCTTCTCCGGCGCGACTGTAGTGGAGGCGCTGGAGGGGTATCTGGGCGCCAGTTCAAATGAATTCTTCCATGACTTTGCCTCCCCCATCGCCGTAGGAACGGTCGTGGTGTCGATCACCATTCTCTCGGTGGTGCTGGGAGAACTGGTTCCCAAGTACATCGCCTTGTCCTTCCCCGAGCGTTGGGCGCGCTGGGTCTCGGGCCCGATCTCTTTGTTCATGAAGGTGGCGTTTGTCTTCACGCGCGCGCTTTCCGGCCTCGCGAAACTGATCATTCGAGCGCTCGGCATCCGGACCGATGACATGCAGGGGATCGTCTCTGAAGACGAGATCCAGCATATGATCCTCGAAGGACGCAAAAAGGGATTTTTCGAGGTTGACGAAGAGGAGTTTGTCCGTTCGGTTTTTGATTTCACGGATACGACAGTCCGCCGGGCGATGCGTCCGCGGCCGGATGTGGTCGCAATCGAGGTTGATACGGATCCGGAGAAAGTGCTGTCGGTGCTCGCCGAGACCGGCTACAGTCGGTTCCCGATCTATGAAGACAGTATCGATAAGATCGTGGGCGTGGTGTATGTCAAAGACCTCATCCGCGACAAAAGGGATCTCCACGCGATCAATCTTCGCTCGATCATGCGCGAACCGTATTTTGTCCCTGATTCGATGCAGGTCACACGTCTGCTTCGCGAATTCCAATCCGGCAAAAATCATCTGGCTATCGTGCTCGATGAGTACGGCGGCACCGCGGGAATAATCACGCTTGAGGATATCCTCGAGGAACTGGTCGGCGAGATACAGGACGAGTACGATTCGGAGGCCCAGCCGGTGATCAAGCACTCTGAGTCGGTCGTCTACGCCAATGGCGAGGTCTGGCCGGGGGATGTCAATGAGTTGATCGGAACGCACCTTCCGGAGGACCAATCCGATACTCTGGCCGGGCTGTTCATTGAGTCGGTTGGCCATGTCCCCTCCAAAAACGAAACGATAGAGATGTCGGACGCGCGGCTGACGGTGCTGGCCAAGCGGCATCATCGGGTTATCCGGCTGAAGATCGAGCGCATCCCCCCGCCTCTCGAGACCGGCTCCTAAGCGGACATTTTTTCGTTTAGAGACTCCCCCGCAATCCGTTATACTGTCTCCATGAGCGGGACGCATCCACATTCCCACCCCATCCCGTCGGGGAAAAAGCTCGGCTGGACGATTCTGCTGAACATCGGAATCACCCTGGCTGAATTCATCGGGGGGATCATGTCGGGCTATCTGGCCTTGCTGGCAGATGCAGTGCATAATCTTTCGGATGTCGCCGCCCTTATCCTCGCTTGGCTCGGAGCAAAAGGGGCGGCTCTCCCCGCGACCAAACGGTCGACCTATGGCTACAAACGGCTCGAAGTGATGACGGCTCTTATCTCGGCGGTTTCGCTGGTAGTCATAGCTGTTTTCATCTTTAAAGAAGCCTACGAGCGGTATCTTAATCCGCAAGAGTTGACTCACCCAAGTCTCTTCCTGTCGATAGCAATTGCCGGGCTGGTCGGGAACGCGCTTTCCGTCTGGCTATTGGCCGAAGAACGGCATACTTCGTTGAATATGAAGACCGCGTATCTGCATATGGCGTTCGACGCCATTTCCTCGATAGCCGTCATCGCCGGGGCGATAGTGATCATTCTGTTCGATTGGGTGATCATCGACCCGATACTTTCCGCCCTGATCGGGCTGGCCATCCTCTGGTCATCGTATTCAGTGATAAAGGAAGCGGTACTGATACTGTTCGAGGCGGTGCCGGGGAGTGTCGATTTTGATGAGGTCCACCGGGCGATCTCGACAGTGCCGCTGGTGCGCGATGTTCACGACCTGCATATCTGGTCGTTGTCGTCACAGGAGATAGCGCTCTCCTGTCATGTCTGTGTCGATGACGCGGACTATGAGCGCGGGCCGGAATTGATAGGACGGATCAATACGCTTTTGCACGATAAGTTTGGGATCGGGCATGGCACGATCCAGATTGAGAATCAGGCGTGCGCACGAGCTGAACTCCTGTGCCAGGGACGCCATTCACATCAGGATGAATCGTGAGCGATAAACTGGTTGAACTTGAGATAAACGACCTGGCGTTCGATGGCAAATCGGTCGCCCATCTTGACGGGAAAGTGACCTTTGTCAACGGCGGTCTCCCCGGCGAGACGATTTTGGCGGAGATCATCCGCTCCAAACCCCGCTACAACGAAGCGCGACTGCGCGAGATAATCAAGCGATCGGATATCCGGGTCCCCGCGCGTTGCGAACATTTCAGCGTCTGCGGTGGATGCACCTGGCAAGATCTGGGCTACGAACAGCAGCTCGCGTTCAAACGGAAACAGGTCGTGGATTGCATCCAGCGGCTGGGGAAACTGGAGACGGTCGAGGTTTCGGAATGCGTCGGCTCGCGTGAGGTGTTCAACTATCGCAACAAGATGGAGTTTTCGTTTCATGTCGACCCCGGCGGCGATTTCACACTGGGCCTGCATGAACGGGGACATTTTGACCGGATATTCGACCTGAATGAATGCCACCTGACGTCGGAGACTTCGAACCGACTGGTCCATTGGATACGCCAGTATATCAAAGCGAATCAACTGCCTGTGTACGATGTTCGCGCGCACACCGGATATATACGGTTTGTCGTTATCCGCCAGGCGAAACGAACCAATCAGACGATGCTCAATATCGTCACCAATTATGGGAGTTTTCCTGACCAGGAGCGGTTTGTAGTATCGCTACGTGAGTCTTTCCCCGAGCTGACCACGCTGATACATAATCAGAATGGTTCGAAATCGAACATCGCGACCGGTGAGATAGAGACGGTCCTGTACGGGCCGGGGTATATCGAGGAAGAGATAGCGGGGTCACGATTCCGGATACGGGCAAACTCATTTTTCCAGACCAACTCCCTGCAGGCGGAAGTGCTCTATCAGACCGGGTTTGAGATGCTGCAGCCACGAGGCGATGACCGGCTGCTTGACCTCTATTGCGGAACCGGGACCATCGGCATCCTGGCCGCGCCCACGGTTCAACAGGTGGTGGGTGTCGAGTTGGTGCCGTCGGCGATACGTTCCGCGCAGGAAAATGCCGAACTGAACGGGATCGGAAACATTTCGTTCTATGAGGCGAATGTGGTTGATTTCCTGAAGGGGGTGCCGGAAAACCTGAGAGAGTTCACGGCATTTATTCTCGATCCGCCCCGTGCGGGGATGCACCCGAAGGCGGTGAAAAAAATAGTAGAGTTGGCCCCTCCGCGCATTCTATATATCTCATGTAACCCGGCGACATTTGCCCGTGATGCCAGGGAGCTGGTTGAAGCGGGGTATGCGCTTCCGAAAATAACGCCGGTCGATATGTTTCCGCACACTATGCATATTGAGACGGTGGCGATGTTCAACCGTGCCTGACGCGACCCTGACCTGAGGAGGATCGATGCGAAAGATCAGTCTGTTCATCATAGCGGTGAGTGCCGTGGCTATTCTTGCCCAGGCGGCGCCCAAACAGAAGTCACGGTCGCAGACACAGGTATTCGCTGAGCTGAGCGCGGAGATACTGACCTCGCTGCAGTCGTTTTATCCCGTCACCGCTACGGAGATGGGGATACACGCGTATGACCAGAAGCTGGCGGATTACTCCGCGAAATCAGTCAAGGCGATGGTCTCGCGGCTGAAGCAATTTGAAAGTCGTCTGGGAAAACTGAAGAACAACACATTTGATGCCGACACGCGCGTTGATTACCAGTTGATAAAGTCGAACGTCGATGTCGCGCTGCTGAATCTGGACAAGATCGCGTGGCACAAGAAGTCGCCGGTCGTTTATACGGATGAGGCGATCAACGGGATCTACTATCTGACGCTTTCCGATGAAGCGATCTCCCCCGTGCGACTGAAGGCTATCCTTGGTCGCATGCAGCAGGTGCCGGCGCTGTTTGATGTCGCGAGGGCAAATATCAGTCACCCGCCCAAGGTCTATGTACAGGCGGCGAAGGAGTCGCTGCAGGCAGGGATCGAGTTCTATCGCGAAGTGGTCAACGACCTGGTGGTACAGTTCCCGGATAGGTCGGACTCGATGTTGGCAGTAGCCAACAAAGCGCTCATCTCCATGAACAATTTCCTGGGATTCCTGGAGTCCGTGCCGCTGGGAGATGACAAGTCATTCGCTATTGGCGAGAGCAATTTCGATTATCTGCTGCAGCATGAGCAGTTCCTGAATTTCGGCGCCGACTCGCTGTTGAGGATCGGAGAGAATCTTCTGGTCGCGGCGGACAGCGCGTACAAGGACTACGAAGGCACGGTGGAGAAAAACTACCAGACCGGGCAGGACTCTGTTTTTATCCCGTCGACTTTCACGCGTGACGATATCCTCGACTATTACCAGTGGGAGGTGGAGCAGGTCAGGGTTTTCCTGGAAATGAACGATATTATTGGGATCCCCGAAGATATCGCGCCGTGCAAAGTGGTGGAAACGCCGCCCATGTTGCGGACGATGATCTCGGGTATCGCCTACCAGCCGGCGGGACCGTTTGACAGCAACCAAGTCGGGTATTTTTATGTGCGACCATTGCCGGACAGCATGGATCAGGTGCAGTTGGACGCCCGCTACCGCTATGTGCATCGTCGCGGTTTTAAAGGTTCAGTCGTGCACGAAGCATACCCGGGTCATCATTTGCAGATGCAGATTGCGGCCCGAGTCGAGAGCCCGATTCGACGCTGGCAGCGCAACAACATGATGGTCGAGGGTTGGGCGCTGTTCAGCGAGGAGTTGATGTACAGATCCGGATTGTTCGGCGCGGAGAATCCTCCGCATTGGCTCGGCGTTCTGGGAGGGATTCGTTTCCGCGCGGCCCGCATAGTGGCCGATGTTAATCTGCATACGGGCAAATGGAGTTACGACGAATGCGTTGACTGGATGATCCGTACGCTGGATATTAATACCGAGTCGCAGGAAGAGTATATCCGGCGCGAAGTGCTTCGATACACGCATACGCCTACAGTTCAGATGTCGTATCTGATGGGGAAGCGCGAGATCCAGCGACTGATGGAAGCCGCACAGGCTCGTGATGGTTCAAATTTCACGGAGCGAACATTCTTCGATACTATGTTGGCGGAGGGATCGATCCCCCCGGCGTTGATTTGGGGACTCATGAATTTGACTCCGGTGACAGTGAATCAGCCGTGAAGACTGAGAAATTCGGGATCGCACCGAACCTGTTATCAGAATTGAGATTCCGGGAGTCCACGACCGGTGTCGAGTGAGTAGTTTAACCGCCTATCTCATAATCTCTTAGACCGTCGCGCGCCTCACCGCATGTGGACGCTTACGGATCGCTCTCGAGGACAATCCGCAAAGGCTTACCGGACAAATAGATAGCGCAAAGACTTCACGATTTCGCTTTTTTACCTCCCCTCACTCCGCTATATTTCCAACACTATGACAGATGATATCCTATGGGCCCCATGGCGCTCCGCTTTTGTCCTGACAAAAAAGGAGAAAGGGTGCGTATTCTGCCGTCGACTCCGCATGAAGGATTCGGTCGAGAACCTGATCGTATATCGCGGGAAGCGTGTCTTTGTCATACTCAACAAGTTTCCATACAACACCGGTCATACACTGGTGATCCCGAATCGGCATGTCGGCCATATTGAGCGTTTGACGGCGGAGGAAGCGGCAGAGTTCTTTGAGCTGACCCGCCTGTCGGTCAAGGTGATAAAGAAGGTGCTCAAGCCTCAATCCATGAATCTAGGCATGAATCTGGGGCGTGGTTCCGGCGCCGGTGTCCCCGGACATCTGCATATGCATATCGTCCCCCGCTGGATAGGGGATACGAATTTCATGCCGGTGCTCGGCAAAACCAATGTCGTCTCGGTTCCGTTAGAGCCGGTGTATGAGCGGATGCGCAAGGCGTTCGAGGCAGTATGAGCCGCAAGCGGACCGCCCCCACCAAAACTGAGCTGCTGCAACTTCAGAAGCTCTACAAGACCGATGAGAAGATCGGTGAGCGACTTGGCGGGGTCCCGGCTTATCTTGTCGCCTACTGGCGGCGCAAGAAAAACGTCCCAAAACATTCACTCCCCAAATTCTCCGAAGCCGAAGTTCGTAACCTGTGGGAGCGTTACGGCGATGATGAAAAGGCCGGGCTCGAATTGGGGCTTTCCAAAGCGGCGTTCTACAATTGGCGTCGACGGTACGCCATTCGAGAGAAACCGGCGTTTCTCAAACTAGAACAATTGGAGCTCGATTTCCCCGGCGTCAAAACCAGCCCGCACTCGGTTTCACTCTATGGCAAGCAGACAGTCGCGCAGAAGATACTTGCCCGGCTGATCAACAGAGAACGAATCGAAGTCGGCGAAACAGTCTCCGTCGAGCCTGACGCAGTGGTCACACATACCGATCTGGGGAAGGCCGTTCAAAAGTTCAAGGAATCCGGCGCCGATTATTTCTGGAATCCAAACAAGGTGGTCGTTTCGCTTGATTACGGCGCGGGTGAAGGGAGCTCAAACGGGAGCAGTCACCAGCCCGGGCTGCGCGAGTTCTTCCGTCGCCAGCGTGTCAAACAACTGTATGACATTCGCGATGGGCTATGTCATCAGGTGGTGATCGAACGCGGGCATGCGCTTCCCGGCCAGTTGCTGGTGGGCTCTGACCATCAAACATCGATTTTCGGAGCGGTTGGCTCACTGGGCACCCGTTGCAGTGAGGAACAGATCGCGCCGCTCTGGGCACATGGTCATCTGAATGTCACGGTCCCTGAATCACTGCGCATTTCGATCTCCGGCCGTCGCGGCAAATCTATCGGCGTACGGGATATCATGCTGGCATTGTATCGTGATCTTCCGGCCCATGGGATCGCCGGCAAGTCGGTCGAATTCGGCGGTTCGATCATCACGCAAATGACGCAGAGCGAGCGGATGGGGATCGCCGCGCTATCGGCCGAACTGGAAGTTTCTGGGGCGCTTCTCCCCTATGACGCGACCACTCGCCGCTACCTGACGGGACGTCATTCGACTTCCTACAAGCCAGTTATCCCGGACAAAAACGCGGAATACACAGACATGATCCAGGTGAGTGTTGATCATCTGGCGCCACAGATACTTTGCCCGACCCGCACGGAGCGGATCAAGGCGGTAGCTGAACTGGAAGGAACACCAGTCAGTCTGATAATTGTCGGCTCGATATCTTCGGGACGATTTGACGACTTGCGAGTTGTCGCGGAGATCCTTAAAGGGAAGCTGGTGCATGGCGATTGCAGATTGATCATCATGCCGGCGTCGAAGTCGGTCTATCTTGAGGCGCTCAATAAAGGATTGGTGAGGATCCTGGTCGAGGCCGGCGCGGTGATAACAGCATCAGGGAATTCAGGGTTACTTGCGTTTGGCGGCTCTCTGTCGCAGGGAGAAAAATGCCTTTCGACCACCTGCTCGAACTTGCCAATGGTCGCCAAAATGCAGAAAGCCGAGATCTATTACTGCTCCCCAGCGACCGCCGCGGCCTCGGCATTGCATGCCGCAATCACTGATCCTACGCGGTTCGTTCGCTGAGTTGACAACCCCATAAAAACAGAAAAGGCCCTGCAAAACAGGGCCCTTTGCTTTTAGAATACATGAGAGCTACTTGCGTATGTGAATCGCCAGCGGCTGGGTGATTCCACACTCTTCGGTGTGGGTCCAGCGCGTGGTCTCGTTCTCGAAGACCGCGGTCTGCGTGCCATTGTTGTAAGTGATGCTCGCCGACCATTGACCGTTGAACTGCACCGAGTCGGCCTCACTGAAGCAATCCGCGCTCAGTTGCCCGGACATGACAATGGAGCCGCTCGACGGGCAGTCGCCCAGTTCGATAACGTTGTACATATTGAGCATGACGTTATTCCAGGCGCCGGACAGGTCGTACTCAAACGAGCACTCGTATCCGGTCTCAAGATTCTCGACATGTTTGCGCGAAGCGCCATGCAGGCTGGCGGCGCTGTTGATGGCAACATCGCCAAACCCCGCGATCTCACCCGCGGCTCCCTCGATGGAGGCAGTCTGGAGAATACGCAGCGAGTCGGCGTCGGAGATATTCCATCCTTCGGCGATACGGCCAAAACGCATCTCTGTCAGTAGAGCGGAATCGGGGATTGCGACCGCTTCATTGCCATGTCGGAACTGCAAAGAGTCCCGCACATACCATTCGATGATCGCCTTGATGGCGTCGCTGCCGTCGACATACTCAGTATCGACATCGCTATGCACGCGATACCAGTATTCAGAATCAAAGTGGAACTCAAGCGTATCGGCCGCGACAGCGTTGGAGGCTCTTTCGGCCAACCGTCCAGCCGGAGCCGAAGCCGATGACCCGATCACTTCGGAGGCCATATCCAGAGCGGAGCCAAGACCATCGGCGCCGATATCATTGGCGTCAGAAAAAACCTGTTCGGCCGCTTTGTATTCGGTGGCGGTTGTATCGCCGACAACTTTCTGCACCGGATCGGTTCCACTTCCACAACCGATCAAGCCGACCAAGAGGCCGACAGAAGACGACAGAAGAAACATGCGCGACAATTTCATGATATTCCCTCCAGGGATTAGTGTCTGTACCTGATTGTACACTGTATCGGCAGCGGCGAAGCGGTGAGTTAACAAAAACACCAACTCTAACCAATTATGTACATTCCCCCGCAAAACGAAATCGTCGAACTACTTGCGCGCCTGAGGGCCGCCGTAGATACCAAGATCGGACACTGTACCGTCGAGATCATACGTGGTCGAGTCACCGGCGTTAATGGCGGGCGAATCCGGTTTGAGACGGAAGTCACCGTTCCCAATGAACATCGGATCCTTGCTCAAATTGAAATTGTAATCGGTCTGATCCCAAATAGCGGAGTATTGACCCGCCTTATTATTGAAGACAAGATTGTTGGCAAAAACCCACTTCGACCAGTCGCCATAGAACCAGACGCCGACACAGGGACAGACCCATTCATCGCGCCAGCCATTATCGGTGATGATATTGTTGACGATCCGCCCGCGAGCATCGGTCGACCAGGGCGCGACACCGCAGTTGCCGTTGTGATAGATGACATTGTTGGTCATATCCATAAAGGATTCACCGGTCGCGATCATCCCCCACCCGAGATTGTCATACACGAGGTTGTTGCGCGCAATCACCCACGAAGTCCCAAACGCGCCGATTCCCTTCCAGAACCCAGAGACATCATTGCGAAACGCTACACAGGTAGCATCCCACGTGACGCCGATCCCCGCGCCGCGACCACCCTTGATCAGGCAATCTGTGATCGTGACACTCGCGCCGCGATACAGGGCGACACCATCCCAGGCATTGTTGATGATATTGCAGTTGGTGATGGTCACCTCCGCCCCTTCGCGGCTGAAAATACCGCCGATCCCGACGATGACGCTATCGAGGCGATGCGTGTTGTCGCGGACATCGACCTGATCGATATGCACACGCGAAGTCTTTATCACAATACCGGCATCGGTCGCATTGCCACTTGTATCGCGGATACCTCCGGTCACAGTCAGGTTGCGCAGTACTGAGCCTGCTGAGTTCTCGATATAAATCCCATAGCCGGCGTTGGTTACCAGGCGAGTGCCGGTGCGGTTCGCACCGACTATTGTGAGCGCCTTGTCTTTGATGATGAAACCGTATGTCGCGGCGACCGGAGTTTTGGGGTCGAGACAGTTGCCGCAGAGTGGTTCGATAAAGTAGGTCGGCTTGGCGGTGAACGTTGTCGCCGCCAGGATCAAGGTATCGCCCGATGCCGCTCTGTTGATCGCGGATTGGAGATCTGAATTGACGCGGATGGTGCGCGCCTGCAACGCTACTGCGCAGAGCAGTAGGCTTGCGATGAGGATGAGTGATGTGTTGCGCATGCCGCCATGCTATCGATGGCGGCACGAGGAATCAACAAAAATGGCTATTTGGGCATCCGAAGGCGGAAGAACCCTTTGTACGTGAACTCCGATGGTGGCAGTCCCTTGAGTTGGTCCAGCGCGATCCAGGGGTTGGTCGGGTCGCCATTGAACAGCGGAAGGTAAAAGTCACAGGGAGGATTGCAGCCGGTCGCGATAATGTAACGCCTCTCCCCCGCCTTGTTCTGCGCAATGCAGTAGATAATATAGACACGGCCGGAGGTTCCCGGTTCGTTGCGCGCGATCAGAAAATCGCCGGGACGCAGGTCGGCTTCGGCGACTGAATCGCTGTTCATTTCGAGGGAAAGGTAGTTGCTGTTCTCTGCGACGAGATTGAAGAATCGATTGTATTCAAGCGAATCCGCGACACGCGGCTCGGCGGGTTGCATCATGAGACGCATCCGCGAGTCATAGACCGGTGTGGTGGTGAGCCATCGCGCGTAGCTCATTGTATCGCCGGCTTTGGGGATGATCTGCCAGTTGTCGGCTTTCTTCTCCTTCAACAGCCACTCCAACTGTATCTGCAGCGGGATGGCGAAGTCATTCATTTTCGAGGAGCGCCAGGGGAACATAACACAGCGGGATATCTCGTTCGCCTCAAACGCCAGCCCTAATCCCATTGTCGCGACCCCCTTCTGGTTATGCCAGAGCGGCAGACGCGAGACCCACGCCTGGAACTTGCTCATTTTGGAATCGGGAAGCCGCTTGAATCCCTCGGGCATGACGAATTCGGACTCGACTGAAAAGACGCGCCCGCGGTTGGGCGTGAAAGGATAGTCTTTATAGAACTTCTCCACTTCCTCGCCGGTCATTTTGTTTTCCGACTGGGAGAAGCAGGGGATCGCCACAAGAAGAACGATCACCGATGTGAGCAAATGTCGAATACGCATTATCCTTTCAGATCCTCCCAGGTTCGGTAGGCACGTCGAAGGTGCGGGATAGTTATTGACCCGCCGATCACCAGCCCTATCGACATCACCTCGTCAAACTCCTTATCGGTCAGGCCGAGCTCTTTCACCTGGATGACATGGTAGGTGATACAGTCATCGCAGCGAAGGACCAGTGAACCGACCAGGCCGAGCATCTCCTTGGTTTTGGCGTCGAGCGCCCCCTCGCGGTAGACAGCCGAGTCTATCCCGAAGAATCGCTTGATGTTAAGATCATCGCGGTTGAGCACGATCTCGTTGAGGCGCGCTCGTTCCGCCTGCCATTCTTTTACCCGCTCGGACATGCTTTGCTCCCATCTTTTTTTGGGGGAGAATATAGGGGAGTTGAGGAGTGGCGGCAAGAGGGGGAGGCGTTGCGTGAATGGAACGTTGAAAAAAAACGCGGAACCGTTTCCGGATCCGCGCTTGTCATCAATTCCGATTCAACTCTCGAACTAGTATTTGTATTTCGGCTCCCAGTCGTTGATCCCTTTCGGCAGCAGGTCCATCAAGTGCCAGACCGAGCAGTACAGATCACCCGGGCCGAAATAATCAAAGCAGGTTCGCACGATCGATCCATCGCTGTTGCGCTTGAAAGTCGATACACCTGGATAGGGCGAACCTTTTTCGTTGGCGAATCCAAGATCCGGGAAAAAACTGGTGCCGTGCGATGAGTAGATCGGGAATGTCCAGCCGCGTCCGGTCGAAAACTCTTTGACTTTCTCCGCGGAGTCCGGCGTCACTACCGCGAACGGCACCCGGTTAGCCAGATGTTGCCAGACGCCGTTGAAGCCGTCCGCCCAGAGCGTGCAGTAGGCGCATCCCCGCCCCATATTGTGAATCACCATCAGTTCATCTTTGCCGGCGAACAGATCCGACAGCATCACCGGCTTGCCGTGGGTGGTGGTGAGAACGTAATCTTTGATCTTGAGCGGCGGTTGCGCGCGACGAACCGCCAGAAGTTTCTCCCGCGCCGCCTGAAACTGTTCTTCGGCAGCCTTCAATTCACCCTTTTCATCACCAATAATCATGCGAACCTCCTGCGGTCTCCCGATCCCCGATGTCATGTCCTATCAAGGACTCATTAAGTATACGATTGAAGGCCCGATGTAGGGCTTGAAAAATGACGAAACGCCGAAAATTGACGCGGACTGCTCAGGCAGCCCGCGCGGGATAGTTACTGCCCCTGGGGCGGAGTATCCGCCTGAACCTGTTCGCCGCCGGAGCTTTGCGGCTGTGGAGCCGGTGCCTCGGTCGGATGCTCCGGCTGAACTGATTGCGATGCCTGTTGGCTGGACATCACTCTTTGCCGAAGTTGAGTCACTTGCGCGTTAAGTCGCTCCAGTTCCTGACGGGCGCGCTGCGCGAAATCTTTGTCGTTGGACGCGTACAACACTGAACGGGAGACATTGATAACGGCTGGTTTACGGAAATCGTCACTTCCCATCACCGCGGCTTCCTCAAGCGATCCACCCTGCGCGCCGACACCCGGAATCAGGAACGGCATATCGCCGGAGACAGCACGGATCTCTTTCAGTTGATCCGGATGGGTCGCGCCAACGACCAGTCCGCAATTCTGCTCTTTATTCCAGTAGAGCACTTTTTCGGCGACATGGATATAGAGCGGTTTGTGGTCGATCTCCAGCAGTTGGAAATCGCGTGAGCCGGAATTTGAGGTAAGACAGAGAATGAACACCCCTTTATCCTTGAATTCAAGGAACGGACGGAGTGAGTCATACCCCATGTACGGATTCAGCGTCACCCAGTCGGCGCGATAGCGGTCGAACATCGCCTCCGCATAATACTGCGCGGTATTGCCGATGTCGCCACGTTTCCCATCCATGATGACTGGAATATCTTCGGGGATCCGGTCGCGGATAACTTTGAGGAGCGAGAGGCCATCCGGCCCGAGCGACTCGTAGAACGCCATATTCGGTTTGTAGGCGCAGACGAGATCGGCGGTGGCATCGATTATGCGATGCGCGAAATCAAACAGCCCCTTGGCGGAGCCGGAGTATTCCGATGGCATCTTTTTGGGGTCGAGATCGAGCCCCAGACAGATCATCGAACGATTTTTCTGCTGTATCTTCTGAAGATTGCGAACGGCTGACATTACCACCTCTGCACTTTACCAACCAGGTCGGCGACCGTGGCCAGTTTTTTCCGCTTCATATATTCTTTTAGTCCGGCGGCGATCTTAACCGGAGCGTCGGGCTCAACGAAGAGTTGGGTCCCGATCTGCACCGCGGTCGCGCCGAACAACATGAATTCAACCACATCTTGCCAGTTGGCGATTCCACCGATCCCGATGATCGGGAGTTTCACGCCGCTGCGGTAGACGACATCGACCATGAGCAGCGCCATCGGCTTGATCGCCGGGCCGGTCAGTCCGCCGCGATTGTTGGTCAGTCGCGGACGCCACGTCTCGATATCGACCGAGGTTCCAAAGGCCGAGTTCATGATGGCGAGCGCGTTGGCACCGCCGGCTTCGGCGGCTCGCGCGATGGCAGTGATATCCGTAACATTCGGACCAAGCTTCGCGATGATCGGTCGTTTGAATACCGCGCGAACTTCGGAAACGCATTTTTCGGTCATCACCGGGTCGACGCCGAACTCAATGCCGCCTTTGTCAACATTCGGACAGGAGATATTCAACTCTATCATGTCGACACGCGGTGAATCAGCAAGTCGCGCGGAGACCTCGACATATTCCTTGATGGATGACCCGGCGACATTGACGATCACTTTGGTCGGCTGTGTCTCCAGCCAGGGGAGCTTGTCGGTCATGAACGCATCGATGCCGACATTCGCCAGACCGATAGCATTGAGCATACCCGAGGCTGTCTCGGCGGTGCGTGGCGGCCTGTGCCCCATGCGTGGCTTTTGGGTGATAGATTTGGTGACCAGCGCGCCCAGCTTGGAGAGCGGAAAGACATTCGCCAACTCTTCGCCATAGCCACAACAACCTGACGCGGTCATGATCGGGTTGACAAAGTCCACTCCGGCGATTGAGACTTTGATATCGGGGGTCATAGCTGTATCTCCCCGATGTTAAAGACCGGACCCTCGACACAGACCCGAACATACTCTCCAGCAGTGGTCTTGACGACACAGCCGAGACAGACACCGATACCGCACGGCATGGGTGCTTCGAGTGAGAGTTGTCCCGGTATCTGGTACTTGAGACCGAGTTCGTTGGTCGCCTTGAGCATCGGCTCCGGCCCGCATCCATACATGATGAGTTTTTCACCTGCGTGATCTACCAGGAACTTTTCCACCGGTTTGGTCACGACACCTTTGACGCCGAGTGAGCCATTGTCGGTGGCGACATGGAAATTGACGCCGAGCTTTTTGATGCGCGCGCGTTCGATGATATCTCCCTCGCTCCGACCGCCGTAGAAGAACTCGATCTTCTTCGGGTCATACCCGCGCGCAACCATATCGGTCGCCAGATACATGAGAGGCGGAAAACCAACTCCTCCGGCCACCATGATCACGCGTTCGGACTTTTTAGGAAGGGTGAACGGGACGCCCAGTGGTCCCAGGATATCCAGCGTCTGGTCTGTGTGAAATTGCGACAACAAGGTCGTGCCGCGTCCGAACACCTTGAAAATGATCTCTATCTCTTTCTTTTTCGGATCGACCGACGCGACCGACATGGCGCGGCGGAAATACACATCCGTGTGCGGCAGGCGCACGTGGATGAAACTGCCGGGGCGGCATTCTTTGGCGCGGGTATACGGTCCGAATGTCAGGGAGAAATAATTGTGAGAGAGATCTCGGTGTCGGAGTAGTCGGGTTTCCTCACAGGATGGCTTGGTCATCTCATGTATTCCGGTTTCTCTGCGATAAATATGTACACGTACCAGCGTCCATTTGGATCCTCCATCTCTTCCGGCAGAGTGATCATTTCGGATTTTCGCGTCAGCTCCTGGTTAACCTGCAACGGGTCAAAGGACATGGAGCCAACGGTCTTTTCCGCGCGACGATTCACTTCGTCGTTGGGCGTTGGTGCTTTGAGGACAAAATCATTTACTTTCCCCGAAAAATCAAGTCGGATTTGGAAGTACATCTTGATCTGATAACCCTCGAGGCTGGACGCCTCGTCCGGGAATGTAAACTCGATCCGCGTTTCGCTCGGTTTGATGTCCAGCAGGATCAGCGGCTCGCCTTTCGGCCCCTTGTAGAATCCTTCCTCGATGTTGATGTAGCGGCCGGTCGTATCCGCGTCTTCGGCGGTTTGCACCGGCTTGGCGACGATCACTTCGCCCGGCTTCAGCTCCTCCTCATCCCGCTCGCCTTTCGGCTTGTCAGGCGTGACATATTGCTTTTTGACGGGAGCCTTAAACGTGATCCGCTTCTGCGCCTCGATCGCCTGAGGCGTGCCGGGGAAGGAATCGATGATCGCTTCGTAGGCAAAGATGACCGAAGAATCCCCGGGACTCTGATAATTTTCGATGATGTACGCGATATTAAAGCGGGCCTGCGGACCCAGGGAAGAATTCGGGAAACTGTCGATCACGTACTGATAATAGTATCTCGCGGAATCAACATTTCCTGAATCGATCAGGAAATCCTCCGCCAGTCCGTAATAGTACTCGGGGTAGCCCGCGTCTTCGCCGGTCCCGACCTTTCCCATCAAACGCATGATCTCTTTGGCGTAATCGGTTTTGCCATAGAGCGCGTATGCCTCTTGCAAGATTGAGTCAGCTCCGGCCGAATCGGCCAGATGTTCGCGGTACATCGTGCTCAACGCCAGCATAGCCCGTGGCGCGTACGATGTGTTCGGATAGTCGCGGATCAATCCTTTCAACTCATTGATCGCTGAATCAGGCTTGTTCAACTGGAACCAGTAGAGTTCAGCCAGCTGGAAGATGATATCGGCGTCGGACTCCAGTGTGGCCATCCGCTCGCGTTCCGCGGCGATCGAATCAGCGCGAGCCTGCTCCTCCGGACTAAGCACTTTTTTCGCAGGAGCGGATGGCTGCTCCATCGCCTTGAGACGCTGAGATTGCTGGGCAATGGCTTCAGCATTGCTCAACTTGGCGGTTGAATCGACGCGAGAGGAGTCAGCCATGTTTGAGTCGATCACCATTGAATCCGGCTTGAGCGTATCCACCGGGAGTGAATCTGTTGGCAGGACGGTCACTTTGATCGATTCGGGAATGGTCGAGTCAGCTACGACAGTGTCTGGCAGAACAGGAATTGCGGCGGCAGTGTCCGTGGTTGAATCTACCGCTTCTACGGTCTGGAAGAGTGAATCAACACGTACAGAGTCAGTCCGCGCCGTCGTATCGATTGCCGGCGATGTGACCGACGCTGCGGTTGAATCGATCAGTCTGGTCGGATTGGCAGGGACGTTCGTGGAATCTGCATTCTTCTTCTCTGCATCTGCCCTTGCTTTCTCCTCTGCCTCGCGGTTGGCCTTTTGCTTTGCTTCGATCATTTGAAGTTTGGCGATATCCGCGGAGCGCTGCACAGCATCGGAGCCGGCGGTAAGCTGTTGATTACCTCGCGCCGCCTTATCGTAGAAACTTTTCGCCTTGGGGAGGTCGTCGTAATCAAATTGGTAGATAAGCCCGAGTTGGTAGTTGGCCTCAGTGACCCAATTATTATTGGCGGCCTTGAGCACGATATCCTCGTACGTCTCCTCCGCCTGTGTCAGATCTCCCATGTACTCGAAGCCCTTGGCCATGTTCAACTGAATGGCACCGAGGGAGTCATAGTACAATTGGTCGGAGGAGAGCTCCTTCAGATAGTCGAGCCCGGTGGTTATCCGTTGCAGACGATAGGAGCAAAACGCCGCGCGCGTGAGTGCATGATACCGCAGATCCTTGTCCGGCTTCATGCCAAGGATCTGCAGATATGCTTTCAGCGAATTTCCGAAATCGTATTGTTCATAATAAGAGTCCGCGAGATGTTTCTGCGCGGTCAGTTTCTGCGCGTCATTGCCGAGTGAATCACGAACCGCCATGAAATAGGCGCGGGCGCGTTCCGGCTCTTTCTCTTCGGCATGAAAGAGTCCGAGCTCCATCGCGGCATCGGCCTTGTAGCTTTTGTCGTAATCGCCTTCGAATATCTCCTCGAACAGCTCGATAGCGGCATCGTGGTCGGCCAGCTTGAGTTTTGACTGCGCGAGATAAACCATCGATTGTTTGGCAAACTCCGACTCCGGGAAATTCGCCAGCAACTCGCGGAACCGCCGCTCGGCTTTGGAATACTGCTGGGTGTGATAGTAGGATGCCGCCACGACGTACAGGGCGTCGTCGTAGTATTTGGAATTGGGGTGATCCTCAATGACCTTCAGCGATTTCTCGATCGCGTTCCGGTAACTTGCCTGACTGCCGGAGCCGGTCTGCTTGCGCATCTTCTCGGCGGCATTGAATTCCTTCTTGGCATTGTAGAAGGTGTTGTAGTATACACATCCGGAAAGGCCATACAGGAGGATGGTCAGGCTGAGGATGATGCGGAATGGTCGCAATATGTTCATCGGTTATCTGGCAGTTGCTTCCTCAATTGTACACCGGAGGCTGACCCCGGACGACACAATTTACTGCACATGCTTCACCTGCAACAGCTTTTCCACCAACTGAGGGAGTATTTCCCCGGATTTCTGGGGGAAATAGAAGTCTGCCAGTCCGGTCAGGGGTGTTTCGTCCAGATTGATCTCCACCAGCACGGCGCCATGCCGTTTGGCCACGACCGGCAGGGTGGCGGCCGGGTGGACCAGCGCCGAGGTTCCTATGGAAAAGAAGATGTCTGCCTGTTCGGCCGCCTCAAATGCGGCATCAATCGCCTCTTCCGGCAACATTTCGCCAAACCAGACCACATCGGGGCGGACCTTGCCGCCACACGCGGGGCATCTGGGGATAGCGGAAGGGTCCACCTCGTTCTCAAGTTCAATCGCTTGAGCACAGTCAACGCACTTGTTGCGTAGCATATTGCCGTGAATCTCGAGGATATTCTCACTCCCGGCGAGACGATGCAGGTTGTCAACATTCTGCGTGATAAGGGTGAACGAGGGAAACCACTTGGCCAGTTCAACCAAAGCGTAATGCCCGGCGTTCGGTTTGACCTGACGAATCAGGTCGCGGCGCCAGTTGTACCATTCCCAGACCAACTTGGAGTTGGCAATGAAAGCAGACATGGTGGCAAGATCCTCGGGGCGGAATTTCTCCCAGATACCTTCGTTTCCCCGAAACGTGGGGACACCTGATTCGGCGGATATCCCCGCGCCGGTCAGGACCACGCCGTGCCGACTCTGCTGGATGATGGAGGTCAGTTCCTCAAGCACGAGAAGAAGATACGGCAATTAACCGGTCAGGACAAAGGAAAACTGCCGAGACTAGCAGGTCAGAAATTGCCTGCCATGGCGGATTCGGATGTCCCTCGCAGTACGGAATCTTTGGCTCCGGCAAAGAGAGTCAGGCGCAGAATCGAGGGATCAGGCGACAGCGACAGAGGGAAGCTATGAATAAGGGTAGTCCCTTGGTAGACTTTCTCGAATCCCGCCTCAGACAACGACACCGTCTGAATAGGGTGATGCCAGATATCGGCCACTCTTTGTGACCGAACTACTACTGCCAACCCGCGCCAATCATCGACCATTCCGGCAGAGGATGCCTGCGCATGCGAGCCGATCGAATCAAGGAACGATTCGGCCGGTCGCTGGCCATCGATCAGGATATACCGGTCATGCGCATGTCCTGCCTGAAAACTGAAGTTGTTCTCGACCGCAAAACGGGTGGAAAAGGATGATCCATCGAGAGTCTGAAGTTCGTAGGTCACATCAAGTTTGTCGTCCTCGGAATAGAACTGGAAGGTCTTGGTCACCCGAACTGAGTGCGTATGGCCATGCTGTTTGACCAAGCCGGCACGAGTCAGCCGAACCTGACCGAGATCGGAGTCGATATGGAATTCGTATTTGCCTGTGACGAAGTCGCCCAATTCTCCGATGTGTGCGGTCTGGAAGGACTCAACAGTTGTCGGTTCGGAAATGAAATGGTCGATAAAACACCGCTTCAGATATTGGTCTTCAACGAGCAGTTTCTCCAAACCCGGTTCCTTGGCGACGACCATATCGTGAATAGAAGCGGTCTCACCGTGAGCTGCCAACCTGTGCGCAACAGCCAATTTACGGTGATACCCTTCCTTACGTCGCCCGAGTGTATCCGTCAGGTCAAAGTTGAGCTTCATCAGCGCCAGGTCGAGGAGCATTCCGCCCCGATCCGGTTTGATGATCGCGGAAAAATTCGCGGTCTCGACCATGATCTCGTCTCGCAGATCGGCGTCGTGGTCTTTTATCGAAATGCCTATTCCTCGTGCGCCGAAGAGACGTCGCAATTCGCTCTCAGCTTCGAGCATCGCGGAGTACACCGCCTGTCGAAGGTGCGGCAGATAGAGGCCGCCGAAAACGCCGTGCCAGTACGGGCAGTTGCATTGAGAGGCATAGAGACGGTCGCGCACGCGCTCAATGGCAGTTTTCTGCTCGGGGTGCTCTGTTTCATACTCCGCCAGTTTGGCGGAGACAGAGAGCATTTTTTTATGCATCAGATTGGATTCGTCGTACTTGGTGAGAAATCCACGCCAGTGTCCGGCCCGGACGAACCGCTCGTACTCATCATTCTTGTGATGTGATTTCAGCCAATGCTCGAAATCCTCGTACTTGAGGAAACCCTCTGTTGGCAGCGCCCAGTGACCCATTTCTTCGTAGGAAGCTGACGGCAGGTAGATGCGGCCAATCGGTTCCGCTTCGGCGGCCACTCGCAACGGGACAACTTCGAGCCACTCGGAGTTTCGCTCAATAGCGTCAAAGAAGTCCGCCAACCAGCGGTCATCATAACAGTGCGTATGAGTATTTGGCCAGACCCCGAATTTTTCGCCATCATCGGCGTAGACGGCGATTCCGTCAGGAGACCTCTCCGCCTGGCGCCGGAGCTCAGCGATCACTTCCTCGACCTTGCCGAACGGAATGAGGTAGCGAAGTTTCTTCTGGATCGGCAAGATGGTAACTGTCTCCCCTTCAAACTCAGTCACGAATGAACCGGTCAGTTTGGCTCGCTCCATGCCGGCGAACAGGAAGTGCGTATCATCGACTGGCAAATATTTGACGCCAGACCGCGCCAGGACCTTCGGCAAATGCGGTTCCCAAACGCGCTCGGTTAGCCAGAGTCCGCTGATAGGCGAGTGGAAGTGTGCTGTCAGGTAGTTGGTCAACTTCTCGATCTGGCCATGCAGATCGCGCGTCGGGATTGACGTGAGGATCGGCTCGTAGAATCCACCGGTCATCAGTTCTATCCGGCCGGATTGGACCAATTGTCTCACCTGATCGAGATACTCCGGATGATGTTTCTCCTGCCAATCCCAGAGAATGCCGGACTGATGCAACGAGAGGGATATCTTGGGATAACGAGCGAACAGTTCTAGAAACGGCTTGTACGCCTGTTGGTGAGCTTCTTCGAAAACGTGATCAAAATTCCCCACCGGTTGATGATTGTGCAATCCAATAGCCAGGCGGAACTTGGTCATAAACTAGAAGATCTCAACTTTCAGATTGATATACTTGCGGGGGTTGGCGCGGATGTCGTCTATCAGCGCGTCGATATTGTCGGCGGTGCCGCGCAGGTCGTCGTACAGGCGGCGATCTTTCATCATCAACTGCAGTGTCCCATCACCATTGTTGAGTTGGTCGGCGAAAAGACGCATGTCGCTCGAGAGCGTGTCCAAATGCCGGATCAGGCTATCCAGACCGATACTCGCCTGATTGAAACGGTTCACGGTTGAATCTACCATCTCGGCGTTGCGGGCGATCATCTGTGACATCTGCTCGGATGCCTTGACCACGTTGTCGGCTGTCCGATCGAGTTTATTCTCGTTGCGCTCCATCAGGCCAACCAGTGAGTGCGAAAGGCTCTCCATATTGGCAACGGTCCGGTTAAAACGGGCAAGCGATGTATCGGATGCCACGGTCTGGCGAATTCCGTTGACCATATTACGTAGTTCGATAACGATATCGCCAACAATCCCCATCAGTTCGGGAATGCCGACCTCGGACTTACCGATTGCCACCATGGCGGTGTCATATCGTTCTATCGCCTCGCCGGGATGGATCGCGATAAACCGCTCCCCCATCACGCCGAGGTTTTTGATGACAAACTGGGCATCGCGATGCAGGTCAACATCGCGGTACAGCAGCAGCTCCACCATCACCCCTTCGCCGGTCAACTGCAGGTTGTTGACTTTCCCTTTGTGTACACCGGAGACGGTGACGCGGTCACCGGCAGAGAGCGTTCCGACATCGGAGAATATCACCCGGACACGCTGGGCATTCCGCTCCATCTTGTACCCCTGTAGCCAATACAGGGAGGCAAGCAGAATGGCGAACCCCAGGAGGGTTATCACTCCGACCCTGAATTCGATGTGACTTGTCTTTGCCATCTTCTTCTATATCGGTAACTTAGCCGACTTCTACAGTCACCAGGGCTCCTCCTCAAGGGAGTTGACGATGGCTAGATAATTGTCATAACGGAAGCGCCGTATCCTCCCTTCCGCGACCGCCTTCTGGACGGCGCAGCCGGGTTCGTGGAGATGGGTGCAGGGCTGGAATTTGCAGTCGATCTGATACTTACGGAAATCCGGGTAATAGTCCGGCATTTCTTCCCGTCGAACCTCCCATAACCCCATCACCTTAAGTCCGGGTGAATCGACCGCAAATCCGCCCGACGGCAGTTCATACAGCCGAATGGTAGTGGTAGTATGCTGGCCGCGGCGGGTTCGTTCGGATAACTGGCGAGTGCGCAGGTCGAGGCCGGGAATCAGTCCGTTCAACAACGTTGATTTGCCGACACCCGAGTGCCCCGCGAAAAGCGTCCGATGGTCCGCCAGAAGTCGAGCCAATTCCTCAAGTCCTTGCCGAGTCTGCGCCGATGTTGCCACTACCTGACAGCCAAGGTTGCGGTATTCATCGATAATACCATCGAGATCATCAGGCTTCCCCAGATCGATCTTATTTATGATCACAAGAGGTGTAAGCTGGCCGAGTTCGGCGGCGATTAGAAATCTGTCGATCAAACCGGTCTTAAGCGGTGGCGCCATGACCGAACTGACAATAGCCAGTTGGTCGAGATTGGCCGCGATGACCTGCTTGATCCCTTCCTTTCCCTTAGATGGGCGGAAGAAGGAGGTCCTTCGCGCAAGCACCTGCTCGATCACACCAATGGCGTGATCAGCCCGAGTGACCAGCACATCATCGCCGACCGTCACCGGAGACTGACGTTCGGTGCGGAATTTCACTTTCTGGCGTACTTCGCAGACGAGGCGCGTCCCATCTTCCAGACGCACCTCAAACGACTTCCCCTGAGTCCCAATGACAATCCCTGGTTCCGGACTTCCCATGGCCGATAAGCTATGTCTCGCGGCGGATGGCGGCAAGGAGAATCAGGCTACTCGTTTCTGGCGAACGCGATGTAATCCAGCACGGGCGGTGTGTGACCCTGTTGGCGAATTCGCATAATGATCTGTCCGCGATGGTGTGTCGAGTGATTGACCGTATGTGTGACTATTTCTTCAAGCGTATTCTGGAACGGTACACCCTTCAAATTCAGATACGATACCGGTTCGCGGAACTCCCTATCGGTGATCCCTTGGATGAACTCCGTCCAGAATTGGGCAGATTGATTGATGTGACGGATAAGTTCGGGAAGAGGGATCGGATCCCAGATCTTATAGGACTCGCCGGTCCCACGAACGCGACTGAGCCAGACCTTCTCCGCCATAACCAGGTGGCTGAAAAGCAGGAGAATGGTCGGATCCTGGTCTATCACGTCGGGGAGTTTTACGAAGAGCCGCTTGTTGGCCCACTCGTTGTATTTGAACAGGTTCAGAACGTGGTCTTTCATCCGGATGGTCTCCTCTGCAGGTGTAACGTCCGGAAATCGCATTTGGGTCACAACAAATGATCTCGACCCTGAACATTGGGCATGAGCCAGGTCAACCGATCGGCGAAATTGACGTATAATCCCTTGTTCGCTAAAAAGTTGTGGCGGCGGCACTTTGTCGATGGCCGCGCCGTTACAGAAGAGATAATTTGTACTCTGCCCATGGATATGTTATCCTTCCGGCAGCCAAAAACGGATAAATGGACAAACCAACGCAATGAAGAATTTTCTTACTAAACTGTTCGGCACCAAACACGAACGGGATGTCAAAAAGATGCGTCCCTACGTGGATGAGATAAACGAGTTCTTTGCTGAATACGAGCAACTCTCCGACGATCAACTGCGGGCCAAGACCGATGAGTTCAGGAGCCGCCTCGCCAACGGCGAGACCCTGGACGATATCGCCACCGAAGCATTTGGGGTCGTTAAAGAAGCCTGCCGCCGACATGTCGGACATACCTGGGATGTTGTCGGTCTGGCGACCACCTGGAATATGGTTCACTTCGATGTCCAGTTGATGGGCGGAATGGTGCTGCACCAGGGAAAGATCGCCGAAATGTCCACCGGTGAAGGAAAAACGCTGGTCGCGACATTGCCCACCTATCTCAATGCGCTCTCCGGCAAGGGTGTCCATATCGTGACGGTCAACGACTACCTGGCGATGCGTGACCGCGAGTGGATGGGCAAAATATACGAGTTCCTCGGTCTGACAGTCGGCGTTATCCAGAATCAGATGAACAATATCGAACGTCGCGAACAGTATGCCAAAGATGTCACGTTCGGCACCGCGAATGAGTTCGGATTTGATTACCTGCGCGACAACATGGCGCAGCGCGCCGAAGACCGGGTGCACCGGAATTTCAATTACGCCATCATCGACGAGGTCGACTCGATCCTCATCGACGAGGCTCGTACACCCTTGATCATTTCAGGTGTGGTTGAGGAATCCAACGTTCACGATCGCTATCGCGAGATGAAATCAACGGTTGATACGCTGGTCCGCAAACAGACGCAGTTGGTGAACGACATGATCGCCCAGGCGGAATCGATGCTTCAGGAGGGGAAGGCGGAGAACGAGTTTGAGGCCGGTTCGTTATTGCTGGCGGCGCAGCGCGGTGCCCCCAAAAACAAGCGACTCCTCAAGCTGGTCAAAGAGCAGGGGATGAAGCGGCTCATTACCGATGTCGAGTCATCCTACATGCGCGACAAAAAGCTGCACGAGATCGATGACCGACTCTACTTCTTCATCGATGAACGCGAACATACGATCGCGCTCACGGATAAAGGGAACGCCCAATTCGCGCCGGATGTCCAGAAGCTGTTCGAAATCCCGGATCTCTCTACGCTGCTCTCGGAATTGGAGGGGAATGAAAGCGTCACGCCCGAGGAACGGAAGAAAAAAACTGATGAGTATTACCGTCTGCATGCCGAACGATCCGAGAAAGTCCACGCCATCAACCAGCTCCTGCGCGCCTACTCCTTGTATGAAAAAGATGTCGAATACGTGATCCAGGACGAAAAAGTGATGATCGTCGATGAGTTCACCGGGCGCATCCTGCCGGGACGTCGCTACTCCGACGGCCTGCACCAGGCGATCGAGGCCAAAGAAGGCGTCCGGATCGAAGCAGAGACGCAGACCCTGGCGACCATCACCCTGCAGAACTACTTCCGCATGTACGAAAAACTGGCCGGAATGACCGGTACCGCCGAAACGGAAGCAGGCGAGTTCTGGGAAATCTATAAGCTGGATGTCGCGGTGATCCCGACCAATCAGGAGTGCATCCGCGATGATCAGGATGACCAGATATTCCGCACTCGTCGCGAGAAATACAATGCCATCATAGAAGAGATCACCGAAAAATACAAGATCGGTCAGCCGGTCCTGGTCGGTACTATCTCAGTCGAAGTTTCCGAGACATTGTCGCGCATGCTCAAGCGCCAGGGAATCCCGCACAATGTGCTTAACGCCAAACAGCATCAGCGTGAGGCCGAGATCGTGGCCGATGCGGGACGTCGCCAGGGAGTGACGATCGCCACCAACATGGCCGGTCGCGGTACGGATATCAAGCTTGGTCCCGGCGTGACCGAAGTTGGCGGTCTGCATATCATCGGTACCGAACGGCATGAATCACGGCGTATCGACCGTCAGCTTCGCGGACGTTCTGGCCGTCAGGGTGACCCGGGGTCGTCGATCTTCTACCTCTCTCTGGAGGACGACCTGATGCGCCTGTTCGGCGGCGAGCGACTCGGGTCCATCATGGATCGTCTCGGCGTAAAGGATGGTGAGGTGATCACACATCCGATGGTGACACGCGCGATCGAGCGTGCTCAGAAAAAAGTTGAGACCCAGAACTTCGCCATCCGCAAACATACGCTGGAATACGACGATGTCATGAATGTCCAGCGTAAGTGGATCTATGAGCGGCGCCTGGCCGCGCTCGAACGTGAATCGATCCAGGACGAAGTCCTGGAACTGATCGACAACGTGCTGGACGGCTATATCGACGCACATTGCGCGGAGAAGGAGTACCCGGAGAACTGGAATATCGCGAGCCTGCAGGAGGATCTGCGCAAGACCTTCATGCTCCACTTCCAGGTCAGCCAGGAGGAACTGGTCAAGCAAACGCGCGAATCGCTGAAAGAGCATCTGACCAACGCGGTGATGGGTATTTACCGGCAAAAGGAGACCGCGTACGGCCCGGAAATAATGCGGCAGCTTGAACGGTACGCGGTACTGTCGACCATCGACCGCCACTGGCGCGACCATCTCGCTGAGATGGACGAACTGCGCACCGGTATCGGACTCCGCGCGTATCACGGCGGCATGGGAAAGCCGATCGATATTTACAAGCGCGAAGCCTTCAAGATGTTTGAAGAGATGATCGTCGAGATCGACAAGGACATTGTCAACCTGGTGTACAAGTTGCAGGTGAACGTCCCCCAACAGGCCAGAGCGACGCGTCGCGAACCGGCGATGGTCGCCTCCCACGCGGATTCCACCAATATGGGGATGGCCACTCAAGCTCAGGCGGCGGTGGCAGAAGCGGGCGGTGGAGCCAATCCAATGGCGGCGGCATCGCAGGCGGGCGGACAGACCGTTCAACCTGCGCGCAGGAACTTGGCGAAGGTCGGACGAAATGACCCCTGCCCGTGTGGATCGGGGAAAAAATACAAAAAATGCCACGGGGCAGATGAAGCGTGAGCGCAAAGGCGGCCTGAGGCCGCCTTTCTTTTTTTCTCCTTGTTCATATTTGTCTACAAAAAGAAGTTTGTCCATTTTTATGTCGGTGTTCCGGAGACCCTCCAGACCAGCTGAAAACGTGTGTGGAAGGCCCCGCCTCACAGACTTAAAACATCTACATTGAAAACTTGGTACATTCTCCCCTGAATTATACGACAACATGCCAATCAGTTCATCGACAACATCGAGTCACATTATGGACGAGTAAATATTAATACGTAGGCTTCATTATCGTCATTGGGGCCGGGCATCAATGTGGGCAAGGGGACTCGCTTATTGCCGGCATGCTGAAAGTACGTAAAAAAGGAATTGACATAGAGATAGCAGAAATGGTTAAATAGGTCAGCTTTCAGGTCCGGGTATCCTTCATCTTCGTGAAAGCCTTCCCGCAAGGTCTGTGGTATCCGTTCCGGGGCAGTCTTACAACTCGAATATGTCAAAGTCTGGCCGGGGGCTAACGCGTTTCGCGCCGGTGGACAGAACAGGCACACTATCAACATTGGACGGACAGCATGGATCTCAAACTCAGTACTTCGATGATGTACGGACTCTCTGCGCTTGGCTATTTGGCCGGCGCCAATTCTGATCGACCAGTCATGGTTCGCGAGATCTGCCGCGAATGCAATCTTCCTTATGACTCAACCATGAAGGTAATGCGTCAGTTGACCCGCGCTCGCCTGGTCAATGCCCATCGCGGCTCAAAGGGAGGGTTTACGCTGAGAGTTCCGGCTGGAGAGATCAGCTTTCTCAAGATCATCGAAGCGATCGAAGGTCCGCTGGAGACCGGCAACCGGAATGAGGTCGCCGAGATGCTGCCAATTTGTCGTAGCGCGATAGGCGTGCTCAATGACGCCCGCGGCGCGGTCGAACAGGTATATGGCAAACTGACGCTCAAGGATCTGGCCAACACCCGCCACTAAATGGCGCAAACCCCAGTAGTCTGATTCATTGGAATTGATTAGGCGGAAGGTCGCGGACTTCTAGCGCTTCTCCAGCGCCATAAAGGCCTCAGGAAGGCAGTCGATCATATCCCCCGCGACCATCGCCCGCTCAGTCAGCATGTCGGCGGCAATATCCCCTGCCGCCCCGTGCATATAGACCGCGGTGACAGCCGCTTCAAAGGCGTCCATGCCCTGCGCCAAAAGAGCGCCGATCATGCCGGAGAGAACATCTCCGGACCCACCTGTCGCCATCCCCGAATTGCCTGTCGGATTGAGATAGCACGCGCCATTCTCTGAAGCGATCAGAGTCGGACTTCCCTTGAGTACCAGTGTTACGCGGAATCGCCTGGCGTAGTCGATCGCCACAAATGATCGCTGCTGAATTTCGGAGGGTGGCATGACGCCGGTCAGCCGATAGAACTCCCCCGCATGAGGAGTCAGCACCAGCGGCGCGTTGCCTGTCCTCATCTCCAGCAATTCGAGAACACCCTCAAACGCGTTAAGACCATCCGCATCGAGAACAGCGGGCGTATCCAGCTTGTCGATCAGGCGACGGATCAATTCGCGCGTCTCATGGTGCCGCCCGACTCCCGGGCCGATCACCATCGCATCGTGTTCGCCGGCGTGCTTGCGTATTTCGCCAAGCGACCGCAAAGCCAGCGCGCCGTAGCGTTTCACTTCGGGCAACGCAACGGAAGTTGCCTCCGTGGTCTTGATCGCGATGATAGGGAGAGTTGAGGACGGACAGCCTATCTTTACCAATCCGGTTCCGGTCCGCATCGCCGCCTGCGCCGCAAGCGCGGCCGCGCCGGTCATCCCCATCGAACCGGCCAGAACAAACAGCTTTCCGAAGTCCCCTTTGTGGCCATTCGGCTTCCGTTCGGGCAGCCAGCGCTTGATATCATCCTCGATCGTCAGATCAAGATGCAGTTTCATCGCCTCGATCGGTTCTTCGGGAAGGCCGATTGGAACGATCGCAACATCGCGGCCCGTCAATTCACGTCCCGGCGAGAGATACAAGCCGTACTTGGGGAGACCAAGCGTGCAGGTGTGGGTCGCCTTGACAACGGAGCCATCAAAGGTGCCGGTATCGGCATTGAGTCCGGAGGGGAGGTCGATGGAGACCACTTCACGTCCGCTTGCTCCCTGGCGGTTGATATAGTCGATCGCCAGCGCCGCAACGCCCGACGGTACCCCCGTGAATCCGGTACCAAAGATGGCGTCAACAATGATGTCAGCCGAAAGTGTTTCCGGGAGTTCGGCCAGAGAAGTGACTTCTTGCATCGCGACACCGATGCGCAGCGCGCGGTCGTAATTGAGGCGGGCGTCATCGGTCATTGAAGCGGTCGCGCCAAGCAGATAGACCGTCACGGGGATCTCCGCCTCGAACAGGTGTCGTGCGACCACCAGGCCATCGCCGCCATTGTTCCCTTTGCCACAGAAAATGGCGACCGAATGATGGTCGCCGGTGATCAGATTGGTGAGAATGAACTCGGCGACTCCCCGACCGGCGTTCTCCATGAGAGTCGGGCCGGGGATGCCGTACTGATCGATTGTCTCGCGGTCGATGGCTCGCATCTGAGCCGCGGTGACCAGTTTCATGCTGAATCCTTGGTTAGCTGCGTGTTGTCGCGGTCGGCTTCTTCGGGTGAGCCGTCACCGGTTTATCCAACGCAAACTTAATCGCCGCCAGAACATCCGAAAAGTACTTTATCTCAAGCTTCTTCCGGATATCTGCCGGTATTTCTACCAGATCCTTGCGATTCTCCTCCGGCAGTATCACCGTCGTGATACCGGCGCGGACCGCTCCAAGCAGTTTCTCTTTGAGTCCGCCGATAGGAAGCAACTCTCCGCGGAGAGTTATCTCACCGGTCATCGCCAAACGAGCCTTGATAGGTCGGCGCGTAAAGACCGAGGCCAGCGCCACTGCCATGGTGATACCCGCGGACGGACCATCCTTGGGGGTCGCGCCTGCCGGGACATGGATATGTATATCGCGGCCATCGAATATTTCAGGCCGAAGTCCCAGATCCTGCGCGTTGGTCCGAATGAACGACAGCGCCGCCTGCGCGGATTCCTTCATCACGTTGCCAAGATGTCCGGTCAACACGACCGAGTTCTTCCCCGGCATGACCGTAGCTTCAATGAACAGCACATCGCCGCCCACCGAGGTGTATGCCAACCCCGGCACAACGCCAATGCGGCCGTGGCGCGCGGTTACTTCGCGAGTGAAGCGACGCGGGCCGAGAAGTTTTGGCACATCAGTCTTAGTAAGCGTGGTTTTCCCTTTGAAACCGGATGCCACCTTGCGTGCGACCTTGCGTGTCAATGACGCTATCTCGCGCTCCAGATTGCGCAGGCCGGATTCACGCGTGTAGTTATCTATCAACGCCATCACCGCGCTGTCCTCCATCACCAATTGAGCGGAGGACAATCCATGATTCTCAATCTGCTTCGGGATCAAATGCTCCCGCGCGATCGCCAGTTTCTCATGGTCGGTGTAGCCCGGAATGTTGATGACCTCCATACGATCCAAGAGGACCGGCGGGATCGGCTCGAGCATATTCGCCGTGGTGATGAACATCACCTTGGACAGATCGAACGGCAGATCCAGGTAGTGATCGGTGAAAGTGTCATTCTGCTCCGGGTCAAGCACTTCGAGCAACGCCGACGCCGGGTCACCACGGAAATCTGAACCGAGTTTGTCTATCTCATCGAGCATGATGATCGGGTTGTTGGTGCCGCACCGCTTTAGCGACTGGATGATCCGCCCGGGCAGTGAACCGATATAGGTACGCCGGTGTCCGCGTATCTCCGCCTCATCTCGCATACCGCCAAGCGACACTCGGACGAATTCGCGCCCCATCGCACGAGCGATCGATTTACCGAGCGAAGTCTTTCCCACTCCGGGCGGGCCGACAAAGCAGAGGATCGGGCCTTTAATATCTGACTTCAGTTTGCGAACCGCCAAATGCTCGAGTATGCGCTCTTTGACTTTGACCAGATTGTAATGGTCCTCGTCGAGAACTTTCTTCGCTTTCTTCAGGTCCAGAACATCTTTGCTGGATTTTATCCACGGCAGACTGACGAGCCAATCAAGATACGTGCGCGAGACAGTGTACTCCGCCGAGGATGGCGACATGTGCGACAGGCGTTCCAGCTCTTTGCGCGCCGCCTGTTCGGCCTGTTGCGGCATGCCGGATGCTACTATCTTCTTCTCAAACTCTTCAACATCCCCCTTCTCATCGAGATCACCTAGCTCGCGGCGGATCGCCTTCATCTGCTCACGCAGGATGTAGTCGCGCTGGGATTTGCCAAGTTCACTTGCCGCCTGCGCCTGGATCTTCTGCGACAGCTCCAGCACCTCAATCTCTTTATTGATTGACTGGTGCAGAGTCTGCATCCGGCGATAGACATCCAGCTCTTCGAGCAACGACTGTTTCTGCTCGATAGCGATATTGAGATTGGAAGAGATAAAATCTACCAGCTTGGATGGCGTATCCTGATTGATCGCCGTCACATGGAACTCTTCGTTGAGATACGGCGCCAGTTCAACCAGCGTTTTCACTCGCTCGATGATATTCCGCTGCAACGCTTCCATCCGGACATTTTCGCGCGTGCTTTCCGGCATCTCTTCGATCTCGGCCATCAGATATGGCTGAGTCGAAGTGAATCGCTTGATCTTTATCCGGCTGATCCCCTGCATCAAGAAACGAACTGTCCCATCCGGGAAGCGAAGCATCTTGAGAATATTCCCCGAGGTCCCGACCGAATGCAGGTCGTCCGGACCAGGGTTTTCAATCTTGGCGTCTTTCTGGAGGAATAGCCCGATACGGGACCCGCGCATCAACGCGTCATCAACCAGCCGGGTCTGATCGACCTGCTGGATCATGAGCGGCACTACCAGATACGGATAGACGATCGTCCCGCGAAGCGGAAGGATCGGCAAGGTCTGGTTATCTACCTGGGTTCCACGAGCGATATTGTCAATGACTGTCGACACTCTATCTCCATGCTGTTCAGTGTCCTTGGTTACCTCTTATACTATCGGCGGGCAGTGCAAAAAATGAACAGTCCGGCCGGGCATGTTCCATAGAACCAGCCAGGTCACAGACGGTTCCCTTCCCCGTTACACGTTGAACCGGAAGAGGATAACGTCACCGTCCTGGATGATATACTCTTTCCCCTCGAGCCGCTGCTTTCCGGCTGCTTTGAGTGCCGCAGGAGTTTTCAGCGCAATGTAGTCGTCATACTTGGTCACTTCGGCCCGAATAAACCCGCGTTCAATATCGGAATGGATCACCCCCGCCGAATGCTGGGCATTGGTCCCTTTCCGAATTGTCCAGGCGCGGACCTCCGGTTCGCCGGCGGTCAGGAACGAGATGAGGCCGAGAAGTTCATACGATCGTTGCACGACTTGGATCATCGCCGGACGCTCAATCCCCAACTCCTGCAAAAATGCATTCCGTTCGTCGGGGTCAAGGCCGACCAGTTCCGCCTCGATCTTTCCACAGCAGACCACCACTTCGCGCTTCCCCGGCTCTTTCAGGCTGGCATACTTTTCAGCGATCGTCGACGCTTTAGCCAGGTCATTCTCCCCGATATTGATGACGATCAGAATCGGTTTCTGCGAGAGAAACTGGTAGCCGCGGATCAGCTTTGCTTCATCTTCGTGAAGCTCCATCTCCAGCAGCGGCTTCTCCTGCTCCAGAAAGGCGAGACAGCGCTTCATGATATCCATCTCGCGCTCTTCGGACTTGTCGCCGGTCAGTCTCGTTTTGCGCGCCCGCTTTTCGATACTTGATTCGATCATCGCCTGATCCAACAGGATCATCTCTTCGATAAGGGCGCGGATATCCGCCTCCGGTTTCGCTTCACCGGAAAAAGCGTCGATCACCAGCATGAAGGCATCCATCTTCCGAAGGTCCGGGTGGATCTCCAGCCCGGATGACTTTTTCCCTTCGCCGGAGAAACCGGGAGCATCGAGGAACTCGATCTCCGCATAAGTGATCTTTTTGGGGTTGACGATCTCCGCCAACCTGAGAAGCCGATCATCGGGTACTTTTATGACTGCCCGGTGAACTGCCTGTGAGAAATCTCCGACCGTCTCCTGCGCGCCGGCGGCGGCGTTAAAGAGGGTCGTTTTGCCGCTCTGCGGCTTGCCAATTATACCTAGTTTCATATCCGGTACATGGTACGGCAAAGGTCGGAATGATGCAAGATATCACTTGTTTGACATACAGCCTTGCCGAGCGAAGAATCGCTTACTATCTTGGCAAGGGTATCAGGGATAAGGGAATCTATGGCAAACCGGCTTATTCAACTCGCCTTTCTATTCACGCTGATATTTGCAACGTCACTCCATGCTACGCCTCCGGGATACTGGCAACAGGAAGTGAATTATAAGATTGATGTCTCGCTACAATCCGATTTAAGAACTATCACCGGCACTTGTCAGATCGAGTATATCAACAACTCGCCGGACACGTTGCGCGAGCTGTTTATCAAGGCTTTTCCGAATGCGGTGCAGAAGGGATCGTACGCCGATCTGAAGGCGCGGGAGACCGGGGATTATTCATTTGCGAATCTGCAGCCGGAAGAACAGGGTGCCTTGACGATTTCCCCAATGGTAGAGTATCATAGGGGAGGAGTTAACGGTTGTCCGGTCGATATTCCGCGTATTGATAATTCTATCATTCGACTACGCATTCACACGATTGGAATTAGCCGAACGATCGACATTTCAATTTTGCCAGGTGACACGATTGGCCTGGTAATTCCATTCACCACCGTCCTCCCCTCCCCCCACTCCATGCGGATGGGACTCTTCGGCGGTGTAACCAAAGCCGCCTATTGGTATCCGCAAGTTTGCGTCTATGACCGGAAACTTGGATGGAATAATGGCCAGTATCTCGGCTGGGGTGAATGCTACGGCGATTACGGCAAATTCGAAGTCAATATCACCGCTCCCGAAGATGTCATTGTCGCCGCCACCGGCGCATGCGTAAATGAGAGCGAAGTCCTTCCCGATTCGCTCAAAGCCAAACTCGCGCTCGATAATTTCCTGAAACCAAGAGCAGAGTGGCCCACCCTCGTATACGATTCGTCTCGTGAAAAAACCTGGAAATTTGTCGCGGAGAATGTCAACGACTTCGCTTTTGTTGCGTCACGCGATTACTGCATCGACTGGGATACCACCGGCTCCACCGAAGTTGTCGCCTACGCTCTCCGAAAAAACGCAGCGAAATGGAAATCCGCCACCAAAGATGGCATCGATGCCATCACCACCCTCTCCGAGAAGTTCATCCCCTATAAATATCCTGTCATGCGCATCTGCGATGCTTTCGGCGGCATGGAGTTCCCGATGCTCGTTCATTGCACCGGCGGGCCACCGTCACCAGGATGGTATATTGTCACCTATCACGAGATCGCGCATAACTGGTTTATGGGCATGATCGGCTCCAACCAGACCGACCGACCGTTCCTCGACGAAGGCTTCACCACCCATGCCGAGCATGTCGTAATGGAGAAATATCGCGGACGATATGATAATGTCTCCAATCCGCAGGGATGGTACGCTCGCGCGTTCGCTCCTGATGACGAAGACCGCAACACTCGCGGTTTCCGCCCATTGCTGGAGTTAATGACCGAGAAATATGACAAGCCGATGGTATTCTCCTATGACCAGGGCGAAGAGTACTGGCCGTACCGTATCTCGGCCTACTACAAATCCGCCGCGATGCATTACAATCTGCGCGCTATCCTTGGCGATTCCGCCTATTTCGCCGCCATGCAACACTACTGCCGCGAATGGCTTTTCGCGCATCCGTATGAAGAAGACTTTGTCGAGGCGATGGAGCAGGCGACCGGACTTCAACTCGACCCATTCTTCCAACAGTGGTTTTATGGCCGAGAACGCCTCGACTATGGTGTGAAATCGGTTAAACGGATAAGCGACTCATCAGGGAGCAGGACAGAAGTGACGATGGAGAACCGCGGGCGGTTCGTCACTCCCGTGCCGGTTGCGGTCATCTTTGAGAATGGCGACACACTTTTCTACATGGCCGCGCCCGAAGGGATGACTTACTCCCGTACCGGTTACACGTCGCTCCCGACCTGGCATCAGTTCCGAAGATTCGACGAAAAGTATACTTTCACGGTCAATGACAACCGCAAGGTGAAGAAAGTCGTGGTCGATCCGGAGAATCTGCTGATGGATATCGACCGAACCAACAACATCTCGGGATTCTTCTGGCCGACCGAGATTCGTTTCGACAACATGAAATATGACCGTGTGCCGGTCAATGAGTATGCGCTCCGCTGGCGTCCGGATCTCTGGTACGATGAGCCAAACGGGATGCAGATCGGCGGCCATCTCCACGGCTCCTATCTTGGCAAACTGAACAAATTCTCACTCGATGCCCGCTATGGGGTCGATTCGAAACGCCCGTTTGTCGATCTGGAGGGCTCTCTCCCGATTGTCACGCTCGGCTCCGGCCCCGATTTTTCATATCGCTTGCTCCTGGCCGACCATCGTTTCTACACTCGTTCCAGTTACTTTACGCAATCCAAACCGCTCTGGTCGCGCCCGGACCGTGAGGAATTGCGCTTTGATATGGAGATGCTGAAAGTTGGCGACAAGCAGACTTCACCCCGCAGCGCTCTCGACCCGGATATTCTCCCCTATATCACCGAACCAAACTGGGACAGCGGGGAAACCTACAGCTTCTCTGTCTCGACCGGGATCTATCGCACGTTCCGTTATGGCGAGTGGTCAATCACCGACCGAAGCACAGTCGGGATGCATGACTACGAGGAATCCGCGCGAGGCTTTCTGAAAAACGAGATTCGCGCCAATCTGTCGCTCAAGCGCTCCGGCGATTCCGGCGGGAATTGGTTGTCCACCCGATTTATCATCACCAATCTGGGGGGACATCCCCCGGCGCATCTACTTCAACATTTGACGCGCGCCTCGGCCTATGACCAGTTTGTCCAGTCGCAGATGTTCCGCTCCCCCGGCTCATTCCCGACTGACTGGCAGGACGAGTTTTATCAATCAGCCGAACGAGTGCGCGGCTACCAGGATCGTCTGGTTTATCTCGCGGAATCATACGGCGGCTCTATTGAGCTGACACCATTCAAGAGACTGCCAATCCCGCTTATCGGTAAGACTCCGCTTATCGGGAAATTCCTCTCCAAAGCAAACCTCACACTTTTTGCCGATGGCGCGACTGTCTCGATGGAGAAAGCCGCCCCGGATTACCGGTCTCCCATCACCGCAAACGAGACCGTGTTAAACGAAGGAAAGTTCTACGCGTCGGGTGGATTCTCTATCACGCTCCCGGCGGTTTGGTCACATCATTCTATTCGACTCGATTTCCCGATCTTTCTGAGCAAACCGCTCCCGACCGAAGAACGGTTCGATTTCAGATTCTCGGTGGCATGGCTGGTGGGAAGGGCGAAATAGAAAGGACACGCTGATGATCGGCATCACGATACATTCACTCACCCGTGCGGACCGCGAGTGGGTCACCCGGGCCTGGCAGGAATATTGGGGGGCGGATTTCATTGTCAATCGCGGTCAGATCATTCGTCCGCACGATGTCGAGGCGATCTATGCCGCCGATGCCAACAATCAACGGATCGGCCTGCTGACTTACCGCATCGAGGGGGACCAGTGCGAAGTGGTCACGATCGATGCCTTCAACCAGTTTTCCGGTATCGGCACAGCGCTGCTCGAGGCGATCACCAAGATCGCGGCGAGTGAGAACTGCAAACGGCTCTGGCTTATCACCACCAACGACAATCTGGATGCCCTCCGCTTTTATCAGCGCCGCGGGTTCCATCTGGTGACCATTCATCGCGACGCACTGGACCGTTCGCGCGAGCTGAAACCCTCCATCCCGATGGTCGGCGAGTATCACATTCCGCTTCGAGATGAGATTGAACTGGAGATGATGCTTTCCTGAGTTATCGATCGAAGTGAGCGTCAGGTCACACTTCGAAGCACGTCGCCGATATCGCCGAACATAAATCATTTTTAGCAGCATCGGCTTCGAAGCAGGACCTGACGCAACTGATGTAAATCCACAGTAATCATATAAGTCACGTTCCGTCAGTTCCTAGCGTTCGCCTGACTTCTCAAGGACTCGTCTGCTTCACAATCGCACGAACGCGAGAACTGACGGTCCTGTCTGTCAAAGCATGTGATGGGATTTTCTTCCGGATTTCTCTTGATTGAATCGTCACCCTTCGCCACATTCCAATTAACCGGGCAGTCAGGATGTCTGTCCGCGAGAACGACAAAAAGTCTAACCGCACGGAATCGCAGCCAATTATATGAAATTCTCGAACTTCGTTCATTTACATACACATAGCCAGTACTCGCTCCTCGATGGCGCCTGTCGCCTGGACTCGGTCATTGAGCTGGCCAAGAACTTCAAGATGCCCGCCCTGGCGATCACCGACCACGGCAACATGTTCGGCGCGATTGAGTTCTACAAGAAAGCGACCAAAGCCGGGGTCAAGCCGATCATCGGGACCGAAGCCTATGTCGCCGCCACCAGCCGTTTTGACAAGAAGCCGTCGACCACCTACCCCAATGGCGGCTTTCACATGGTTTTGCTGGCGAAAAACCTGACCGGCTACAAGAATCTTATCAAGCTCTCCTCGTCAGGGTACCTCGAAGGCTTTTATCACCGCCCGCGCATCGATAAAGATATTTTGAAAGAGCACTCCGAAGGCCTCATCGCCACCTCCGCTTGCCTCGCCGGCGAGGTTAACTGGCATCTCCAGCGCGGCGATACCGAAGGGGCGGTCGCGGCCGCTCGCTTTTATCAAGATCTGTTCGGTGAAGGAAACTTCTTCATCGAAATTCAGAACCACGGCCTTGAGCAGGAAGCTCTCATGCTTCCCAAACTGGTCGCTATTTCTAAGGAGACCGGCATTCCGTTGGTCGCCACCAACGACTGCCATTATTTGAGGCAGCAGGATTGGCAGGCGCACGATGCCCTACTCTGTATTCAGACCGACAAGAAGGTCGAAGACAGCGACCGGATGCGCTACAACTCCGATCAGATCTACTTCAAGTCACCGGAGGAGATGTACGAACGGTTCGGCGATTTCAAGGACGCGCTCGAAAACACTATCCGCATCGCCGAAGCCTGCAATCTGGAGCTGGAACTTGGCCAGCTCAAACTTCCGGTCTTCCCGATTCCCAAGCCGTATGTTGAGCCGGATCAGTATCTTCGCCACCTGTGCGATGAAGGGCTGAAGGACCGGTACAGCAAGATAACTGATGAGATCAAAAAGCGGCTCGATTACGAGTTGGGCGTCATCAAGCAGATGGGGTACGCAGGCTACTTCCTGATCGTTAAGGATTTCTGCGACTACGCCCGCTCTCAAAAGATCCCGGTCGGGCCGGGTCGTGGTTCGGCGGCCGGCTCGCTGGTCTCTTACGCCCTCAAGATCACCAATGTCGACCCTATCCGGTTCAGCCTGCTCTTTGAGCGGTTCCTCAACCCGGAACGTATCTCGATGCCTGATATCGATATCGATTTCGCCGACCGGGGCCGCGACAAGATCATCAAGTACGTTATCGAAAAATACGGCGCGGAAAACGTCACGCAGATCATCACGTTCGGTACCATGGCCGCACGCGGCGTGGTGCGCGACGTCGGCCGTGTGCTCGGCCTCCCTTATTCCGAGGTCGACAAGATCGCCAAGCTGATCCCGGCCACTCCGGATATGGATCTGGCGAAAGCGCTGGAAACCGTCCCTGAACTGAATCAACTAGCAGAAAGCGACAAACGCATCGAGCGCCTGCTTGAGTACTCAAAGACCCTCGAAGGCCTCGCCCGCCACTGCTCGACTCACGCCGCCGGCGTGGTGATCGCCCCTTCAGCCCTGACCAACTATGTCCCGCTTTTCAAAGGCTCCCGAGACGAAATCACGACCCAGTATGACATGAAAATGGTCGAGGAGATCGGCCTCCTCAAGATGGACTTCCTCGGACTCCGTACTTTGACCGTTATCGATGATGCCGAGCGGATGATCCGCGAAAACTATCCCAGCGTAAAGCTCGACCTGGATAATCTGCCATTGGACGACCCGAAGGTCTTCGAGATATTCGCGAAAGGCGAGACGGTCGGGATATTCCAGTTTGAATCGAACGGCATGCGGGATTATCTCCGGAAGCTTAAGCCGGAGACATTCGTCGATCTCGCCGTAATGAACGCGCTCTATCGTCCCGGTCCGTTGGATGCCCGCGTTGAGATGCGTCCCGGCGAAAAGTTGAACATGATCGACATCTATATCGAGCGAAAGCGCGGGACGCTTGAAGTCAAGTTCATGCACCCCAAGCTCGAGAAGATCCTCGGCGAGACCTACGGCGTGATCGTCTTCCAGGAGCAGGTGCTCCAGATCGCCAACCAGTTGGCGGGCTACTCGCTCGGACAGGCCGACCTCCTCCGCAAGGCGATGGGTAAAAAAGACGCCCAACTCATGGCGACCCAGAAAGAGGAATTCCTCAAGGGGGCCGAAGGGCACAAGGTCGACCACAAGGTCGCGGCCGACATGTTCGACCAGATTGAGACCTTCGCCCGCTACGGATTCAACAAGGCACACTCGACCTGCTACGCCCTGGTCGCTTACCAGACCGCCTGGCTCAAGTGTTACTACTCGCATGAGTTCATGGCCGCCACCATGACCTCGGAAATCAACGACACCGAGCGGATCTACACGTTGCTGGAAGAGTGCCGCCGCCTCGGTATCAAGGTCGAACCACCGGATGTGAATGAATCCAAGTCCGATTTTACGGTGGTGGGTGGGTCTATTCGATTTGGGCTGCAGGCGGTGAAGAACGTCGGCGGCGATGCCGCTATCGCTATTCAGGAAGCCCGCAAGACACACGGACGGCTCACGTCGCTTGCTGATCTTTGTTCCAAAGTGCCGCTCCGCCAGATAAACAGGCGTACTTTGGAGTCGCTTATCGCAGCCGGAGCGTGTGACTCCCTTCCCGGCAATCGCGCCCAAAAGTACGACATAGTCGAGAGCTGTCTCGAATACGCGCACAAAGTACAGGAACAGCAGAACTCGCACGACCTCTTCGCCGGGTCGGGCATGGCGGTCCAGCGTACAGAACCGCCGCTGAAGGAGATTTCTGAGTGGAGCTCCACTCAGCGATTGGCCCAGGAAAAGGCGATGCTCGGGTTTTACCTGTCAGGACATCCACTCGACAAATTCCGCGACGAGTTGCTCTGCTTTACTACCTCCAGCGCGGCCGGACTCAAAGGGACTCCCGATGGACGCGAAGTGACGGTCGGCGGGATTGTCACCAACCTCAAAAAGATGCCTGACCGCAAAGGGAATATGATGGCCTTTGTGACGATGGAGGATTTCTCCGGGTCGGTTGAGCTGGTCTGCTTCTCTGATTGCTATGATAAAGGGAAGGAACATATAGAGGTAGACCGGATGATCCTGGTCACCGGGCGGGTCTCTACGCGCGAGGGCGAGGCGCCTAAAGTTGTTGCCGCCGAAACACTTCCGCTCGAAAAACTGACGGAACGATTCTCCTGCCAACTGGTTATAAAGGTAGCCAAGGATTGCTCCGATGATACCTTGGACCGCGCCCTCTCTATACTAGATGAGTATCGAGGGACCGCTCCGGTACTTCTGGCAGCCCGGGAAAATGGTTCCGAAGTGTACATCAAGTCAAAGAAGTACGCGGTGACCGTCGATTTCAAACTGCTGGACTCACTCAAAGGGATGCTGGGTGATTCGGCCGCGTACCTCCGGCCCTTGCAGGCGCGAAACTCCTGACCGCGGTACGCCAATAGACTGAAGTTGTGAACGTATGACCATAGGTGATTCATGAAAGCGTACCGTTTCCTCGTTGCATCCTCTGTCCTGCTTCTGGCCGCCGCGTTTGTTGTAGCGGGCGATAAGCCGGAAAGCACTCCTCCCCCCAAAACCGAGCAGGTCGCTCCTGCAACCATCAATTGGGTCTCCTTTGATGAAGGACTCAAGCGCGCCGAGGCCGAAAAGAAGAATATGCTGATCGACCTGACTGCCTCCTGGTGCGGGTGGTGCAAGAAGATGGAAAAGGAAGCCTTCGCCGATACCGCGGTGATCCGCAATATCAACGCCAATTATATCCCGATAAAGGTCTGGGGGGACTCCGAGAAGATCCTTGATATCAAGGGGTACAAGATATCTGAGAAGGATCTCGCCACTACCCAGTTCGGGGTTCAGGGATTCCCGACCTTCTTCGTGCTTTGCCCGGATGCCCGTGGTATCAAACGGTTTGTCGGGTATCGTCAGACCGATGCGTTTATTGCGGAGCTGGATCAGGTCGCCGGATTCAACTGTGACTCGGCGAAAACTGCCGACCAGCAGAAAACCCCGCCCGGCAAGTAGCCACCCAGAATTGGCTTGACTATGAATGCCTGGCAATGGTATTTCACCCGAAATATGTTTGACCCTTTGGATAGGAAATCTGTGAATGCGTAAGCTCGCTCTGTTCGGAACTGCCGTTATCTTCGCCTGCATGGTCTTTGGCTGCTCCTCTTCAAAAGAAGAGGCCGCCAAAACAGAACCATCCTCCAGTGAACCGAAAATGCAGGTGACCACCACCGAAACCCCGGCCGGCACGACGACCGAACCAGCCGCCAACACAGCGACTGAAACCCCGGCTGTCAGCTTTGCCACCTGGTCCGCTACCGATGTCGACGGCAACCTCCGTCAGGCGACCGAGTGGGTGGGAAAGCGCCCGACGATCATCAATTTCTGGGGAACCTGGTGCCCGCCCTGCCGCAAAGAGATCCCGGATCTCATCAAGCTGTACGCCGAGTACAACCCCAGAGGTGTAGAAATACTTGGTTTCGCCGTTCGAGATGATGCCTCCAACGTCCGGATTTTCGCCGATGAGGCCCGTATGAACTGGGTAATGATGATGGGGAATGAAGAAGTCCTCGACAAGTACGGCCCGATCACCGGTGTCCCGACCACCATCTTCCTCGACATCAACGGCCAAGAGGTGAAGCGGTTTATCGGCCCGCCCACTCTTGAAGAGTTTAAGGCCGCCGCGGATATGATCATGGCCGGCTACGAGCAAAAGTCGTAATTGACCGTCACGAAAGAAGTTCAGGGCGTCGGACCGGATGGTCCGGCGCCTTTTTTCTTTCCCCTCCGCCCATGCAATCCCTTGACAGAACCGATTCAATAGTTATCTTGTGTTATCTGCATTGATAACTACTGAAGTCTTACACAAGTCGAGTTCTCACATAGCCACTAGGTAACGTAGCTCTATTTCTGTCACATTCGGGGCGTTGCGCCTCAAGACTGTTTTGCGACGGAGAGATTTCGCATGGCTCGTGCCTTTGGCTTTGTCATATTCTTCGCTCTCGTACTGAGCGCGTTACCAGCAACCGCCACTCCTATACTAGTGGTGCAGGCCGGTGATACGGTCATCCAGGCTGGTCAGACCACCGGTTCTATCCCGATCTATCTGCTCAATGTCGCCGATTCGGTCGAAGGGTTCGAACTGCTTATCCGGGCCTCGGATACCAACGCGATCGAGTTCCTTGACCTGCTCGACACTACCGGCACACTCATCTCCGGCTGGCAGTTCAATATCGTTACCGCCTTCCCCGGCGGCATCCATATGCTCTGGCTCCCGAACCAGTTCGGGCAGGAGGATATCCCTTCTATCGCCCCAAGTTCCCAGACGCGGACGCTGGTCAAGCTTCCGTTTGTGCTGCATAACCTGAGCCCCGGTCAAAACTATACGTTTGACATTACCATAGATACTTCGCTCGATGACTTTGGATTCTCGAATCCGCTCGGCTACCTCATAGGCATCCACACCGACACGATCATCGACTCCACCTGCCTCCGGTGTCTCAACTGGAGCGGGTCTACCTGCCTCGAGTGGCTGATCGTGAATGAGCCGCCGTGCGATTCGACCGATGTTGACACTACTCGCATGTCATATCTGGATCCAAACAAGACCTGGGTTTTCGGCGGGACGATCAACGTCGTCTCCTGCTGTCTCGGAACCAGAGGAAACGTGAATGGGGACGGTCAGGACCGAGTAGACTTGAGCGATCTCTCGTACCTGATCGCATACCTGACAGTAGGGGCGGCGCCACCGTCCTGCCGAGCCGAGGCCGATATCAATGGGTCGGGAAATGTCGACCTGACCGACCTGTCGATGTTGATCGCGTATCTGACCGTGGGAGGTTCGATGCAGAGCTGTATGTAGGGGTCTGTACAGTGAAGCCGTACCTTTTGCGGTGTGCGAAAGTCGGGTCGAGGGTGCCTTCTCGTCATACGAGAGCCAATCAAGGATGATGCGAACCCCCAGACCCGGTTTTCTATTTTTACCCCGCGCCGAGGTAGGCTTCAATCACTTTTGGGTTCTTCTGCACTTCCGATGGTTTCCCCTCCGCGATCTTCTCCCCATAATCCAGCACCACTATCCGGTCCGAGATGGACATCACCACGTGCATCCGATGCTCAATAATGATCACCGCGATATTCTTCTGCCGGATCTTCTGTATCAGCTCGATCAGTTCGTCGCACTCTTTCGGATTCATCCCGGCGGTCGGTTCGTCCAACAGCAGCAGCGAGGGCTCGGTCGCCAGCGCGCGGGCGATCTCAAGCCGGCGTTGATTCCCGTAGGACAGATTACGCGCCAGGTCATTGCCGCATTTGAGCAGACCGACAAACTCCAGCGCCGCCCTGCCGGCTTCGCAAATATCTTTCTCTTCCCGGCGAAAACGTGGCGTACGCACCAGCGCGGAAACGAGGCTGGCGCGCGTCCGGCTGTGCCGCGCCACCATGACATTCTCCAGCGCGGTCATGCCGTGGAAGAGTCGAAGATTCTGGAATGTCCGCGCGATCCCGGACTGCACAACCGTATGCGATTTCTGGTGATTGATCAGTTTACCTTGAAAGCGAACTTCCCCCGTATCCGGCGCGTACACTCCGGTGACGACATTAAAAAATGTCGATTTCCCCGCGCCATTCGGCCCTATCAGGCCGAGGACCTCGTTGCTGTCGACCGAGACCGACAAATTGGTCAGCGCTTTGAGCCCGCCGAAATGCTTGGAGACCTGGTCGACCTGGAGTAGCATGGTCAGTGTGTCTCCTCCGCTTTCAGTTCGAGCGCGCGACGTTTCGACGGCAGTATCCCCTGCGGGCGGAAGATGATGGCGATAACCATTACCGCGCCAAATAGTAGCATCCGATAATCGACAAAGCGCGAACCCAGTGTCGAACGGAGCACTTCCGGCACGCCAACCAGGAGCAGTACACCGAGGATAACCCCCGCAATATTCCCCATCCCGCCGATCACCAGCATCGAGACAAGCAAAACCGATTCCATGAAAGTGAACATCTCGGGCGAAATGAAACCGATCCAGTGCGCGTAGATCGTCCCGGCGACCGCGCCAAACATACCGCTTATCATGAACGCGATCGCTTTGGTCCGGGCGACATTGACTCCTGTCAGTTCGGCGGCCAGTTCATCTTCGCGGATCGCCACAAGCGCGCGACCGAGACGCGAGTGCTCCAGTCGGGTACTGATAATGATGCCGATTATCACAAACGCGAGGATGAGATAATAGAACTGGATATCATCGCGAAGTTCTAGCCCGAAAACGTTCACCGGGAGGATCTTCTCGCCGACGCGTGGCAATCCTTTTGGGCCATTACTGAGACCATCGTAGTTGTTCAGCACCAGTCGCGTAATTTCGCCGAACGCGAGTGTGACGATTGCCAGATAATCACCGCGAAGTCGCAACACCGGCGCGCCGATCATCAGACGCGCCGCCCCGCCAACGATTATCGTGATTGGCAGGATCATCCAGAACGACAGACCGGCGATAGATAACAACGCTCCGGTATACGCGCCAATGGCGTAAAACGCCATAAAACCGAGATCCAGCAATCCTGTGTAGCCGATCGTGATATTCAGCCCGAGACAAAGCAATGCATAAATGCCGACCAGTCCGATCACATGGACCGTGTAGTAGTTCCCCGTGAAATGCAGCACGAGCGGCCCGACGATGGAGATAAGTAACAAGAGTCCGTAGATGATCTGGCTTCGCGAGATGGTCATATCTTCTCCACCACCTCTTCGCCGAAAATGCCGGTCGGCCGGAAGACCAGCACCAATATCAGGACCACAAACGCGATGACATCTTTGTATTCGGACGAGATATAGCCTGCGGAGAGGGCCTCAAGAATGCCAAGCAAGAACCCGCCGACCATCGCTCCCTTGATATTGCCGATCCCGCCCAACACCGCCGCGGTGAATGCCTTGATGCCTGGCAGGAACCCCATATTGTATTTGATACTTCCGTAATAGAGACCGTTCAGCACACCGGCCACGCCACCCAGCCCGCCACCGATCAAAAACGTCACTGCAATGATGGTGTTCGTGTTAATCCCCATCAACTGCGAAACGATATGATTCTGCGAGACCGCCCGCATTGCTTTCCCCATCCTAGTGCGGGTGATGAAGAGGTGAAGCGCGACCATCAGGATGATCGCCAGTGTGAATATCAGTATCTGCAGCGAATTGACATGGATGCCCGAAAACTCGTACTGCGTCACGCCAAAGGTCTCCGGATACGGTTTGGACTCCGCGCCGACTGTCAGCATGATCAGATTCTGCAGGAAGATCGAGACACCGATCGCTGAGATAAGTGGCGCAAGACGCGGCGCGTGACGCAATGGACGGTACGCCATCTTCTCCACTACCACCGCCAGGATGCCGGTGAACAACATCGCGAATCCAAAGATGATAACGAAATAGACCGGAATGATCGGCGGCAAAACTCCGGGCAACAGCGCCAGCACCCAGAAGCCGATATAGGCGCCCACCATGAAGATCTCGGAGTGGGCGAAGTTGATCATCAACAACACGCCGTAGACCATCGTATACCCCAAAGCGAACAGGGCATAGATGGCCCCCAGGGTCAGGCCGTTGATGATCTGCTGTTCAAACATCGAATCGGCTATTGCCCTTGCGGGAGGTGCTCATAGAAGATGAACTGGCCGTTCTGCACGCGATTCATCGAGATCGCTTTATTGCGATTGTCCCCTCTCTCATCGAAAGAGACCTCGCCGAGTATCCCGTTGTGCACGATCGAGGCGATCGTTGCGTTCAGTTTCGTCTGATCCATCCCGCAGGCAACGTAGGCGTCAAGCAACAGCATGGTCGCCTCATACGTGAGCGGGTCATACGGTTCGACATCATCCCCCGGCCAGCGTTGGGCATAGCGCGTGAGAAAATCCTTGGCCAGCGGAAGTTTACTCGGTGGAAGACCGACCATCGAGGCAAAGTCCCCCTCGGCTGCCGACCCGGCGATACGGGCGTATTCGCTCGTGAATATCCCATCGCCGCCCATGAGCGGTATCGCCAGTCCGAGCTCTTTCATCTGCTTGGACATCAGGCCGGCCTCTGCATACAGCCCGCCGTAGTAGAGGAGTTGCGGTTGCGTTGATTTTACGCGCGTGAGAAGCGCCTTAAAATCTTTCTCGCCGCGGTCGATGCCATCGAAGGACGTCACCGTTCCGCCAATCGCCAGGAACTGCTTCTGGAACTCCTCCGCTATTCCCTGTCCATACGCGGTCTTGTCATGAATGATCGCGACTGTGGTGAAGCCAAGAGTATCATGAACGTAGTTTGCGCCAAAACTCCCCTGCACATCATCGGTCCCGCAGACGCGGAAGACATTCTTCAAACCTTGTTGAGTAACTTTCGGATTGGTAGAGGCGGGGGTGATCATTGGCAATTCGCGTTTGGCGTACACCTGCGAGGCGGGAATCGAGCAACCGGAATTGAGGTGGCCGATAATCCCGATGATGCCGCGGTCGGAGATCACCTGGGTCGCCACGGTTACCGCTTCTTTCGGGTCGGAGCGATCATCCATCGGGAGTGCTTCGATCGTGATGTCGCCAAGCTTCTTGGCGGCGTTGGCATCTTCGACCGCCATGATAAAGGCTCGCTTCATCCCCTGTCCATGCGCAGCATCATCGCCGGTCAATGGACAGACCAACGCGACTTTGACCGTGTTTGAGCCGTCACCACCGCATCCTGCGACCAACAGCAGCGCGCACAAAATCAGACCGAGATTCAGAACCTTCATCGGATACTCCTTACCTGACAGTAATCATCGTTGGGCGGTATGGCTTGCCGGCGTGACTCCACCAGAGCTCCTCCCGGGAGCCGATCGGCATGTTCAGGCGTCGCCTTCGACCAGCCATCGCCTCGCTGAAGCCGGGGTAAACATGCCAGATAAGCGACTGTCTGTCAACGAGAAATTGGATTTCGGCCCTGCAACTGCCCTGTGGCGTGCGAATGACCAACCGCCTTTGCGCTTGACTTTACGCCCCGTAACCGATTCACTTAGTGGACATGAGCGGTCTCCGATAGCCATATCCTCACGCCTGCCGGGGAACCAGTCTGCCGACCAACGAATTGTATGATTAGTCGACCCATTTGAACAACTGTTACCGGAGATTCCTGTCCATGCGCCGAATCCTGCTTTCCTTTGTCACCCTGCTAAGCCTGGTAAACTGCAGCTCCGATAAACCAACTGCCCCTCCACCCAAAGTTCTCGGTCCCGAAGGCTCCATCTATGTGCTGAATCAGACCGATGGAACGATCTATGTGTTCGACGCTGAGACCGGCGCACGAACCGATTCGGTATCGGCGGCTGTCCCGGCGCCGCACCATATGGAGTTCTCTCCCGATCACACCTACTTCTATGTGGTCAGTCGAAGCAATCCGGGGTGGATCGCCAAGTTCGCCCATGAGACCATGACGCTCATTGATACCGTCCAGACCCCCGGCGCGGTCTTTCCGACTGCCATCGCCGTCTCCCTTAATGGCGGCACCGGCTATGTCGCGGACTTTACTGCCAGCCCAAATACCGGGCACGTGGTCAAACTGGATTTGAACGCGATGAGCGTCATCTCCAATACGTTGCAGTCCGGTTCCGGAACCCACGATGTAAAGATATCCAATGACGGCGCGCGCATATTCGCCTGCAATCGCTTTACCGATGACCTGACTATCATTACCACGGTCAATGACGATGTCTACATTCGTCCCTTGAACGATAGTGATCCGTCGACACCAGGAAGTCCAAAGTATGGGCCGTATGGTCTTGCCATCGATTCCAAAGATTCACTCGTCTATATCGCCTGTCTAGATTCACTGGCCGATCAAGTACGGGTATATGACATCGCGAAAGACTCAATAGTTGATTCCATCATGATCCCCTTCGACAAATCGCAGGAGGGCGCCAGCAAATCAGCAGGCCCGACCCTCATGGATATGACCTCAGATGACAGTCAACTCTGGGTAACTACCCAGTGGGGGAATTCGGTGGTGGTGATCAATCCACAAACAAAAGCGGTATTGGCGAATATCTCATTCGCCACACCGCTCGCCTTTGGCGTGAATATCTCCGATGATGACTCACGCGCCTATGTTGCCTGTGCCAATGAACTTGATCAGCAAGGACGGGTCTACATCATCAATACGCAGAACTTCCAGAAGGTTGACTCGTTGCTGGTCGGCAGGAATCCCTACATGGCCCACTTCCACGGCCATCATCACTAGGTTATTTGCAGGCGGGGAGTTGCGATGTCTGGCCGGTGAGATACGCGATCAGATATATGAGGTCTCCCATATCGACCGTCCCCTGGCTGATCTCAAATAGGTCAGCCTCGCTGGGACACGGAAACTGAACTGGCGCGCCCGTGGTCATATGACTTATCAGTATCGCCAGATCGGTCAGATCGACAAGATCATTCGGGCTGTTGTCCAGATTGCCGCGCATCCCCACACAGCAGTCACCGTCTGACCGATAGAAATTGAGTCCGCCATCCAACTCCCCGACAAACAGATCATTGTCGCCATCCCCATCAATATCCGCTTCGCAGATGACTGCCCGCATACCATCGTCGGCGCCGGGAATCTCCGCGCTCTGCTTGATCATGCTGAGAGAGTCTGGAAACTGACCCGCCAGCGCCGTATTGCGGTAGAGTGTTACACCGAGCTTGTCGCTACCCAGGAGAAGATCAAGGCGACCATCGTTATCCCAGTCAAGAACCGAAGGGACGGTGAAAGCGCGCGATGTATCTCTCGTAATCAGCGAAGCGGTCTGAAGAGTTAATGTCGGCGACCCCGCTGTGCCGCTATTGCGGTAGAGCAGAACATTGGCGCGGTTATTGAAATCCCACTCCCCCACTATCAGATCAAGCAGACCATCCCCATTCATGTCCACCGGAACGGGTATGGCGAGTTGATCGACTTTGATGCCGCCCAGTTGCGTTTCTATCCGGACAAAGGAATGAGAAAACGGCGTCCCTTCATTCTGCCAGTACTCTATGCGTCCGGCATTGGTACCGACCAACAAATCAAGATCGCCGTCGCCATCCCAATCGACCAGCGAGGGAGCCGAGTAGAGCAGAGTTGAGATATTCGCGAATGAGTCGGTGACATGCTGAAACGATGGCGACTGAGCCGTGCCGATATTCTGATAATAGGTCAATCGTCCTGACACTCCGCCTACCAGCAGATCGAGATCGTCATCATTATCCAGATCGCCGAATGTCGGTACCGAACCAGATCCGACATCGATCGAACGGATCACCGAGCTGTCGACCAGATCCCAGGCGGCTACAACAATACCCCCGATATTCTCATAGTAACGCAGACAATTGAGGTCGGCGGAGCCGGCGACTCCAAGGATCATATCCATATCGCCATCAGTATCCAGATCCGCGAGTGCCGGATGATTGAATCCCTGAGTCGCCTGCGGCAGGTAATTCTCAGTCTGGTAGGTCAATGCGGAGAGAGCGCTATCGCCAAGGTTGGCGAAATAGTAGAGATTTGGATTGAAGAAATCACCGTAAAACAGGTCGAGGTCGAAGTCTGCGTCCATATCGACAAAGCGGAGCGCGGAGAAACCGTGATTGACCGAGGCTGACATCAGGCCGCGAGGAAATGCCAGGACAGAATCATAGGCATCGGTCTCGAACTGAAATTGCGGAATCGACGGTGTGCCGACATTGCGGTACAATTCAAGCAGTCCGCTTGGCGCGCCAAAGAAAAAGTCGAGATCGCCGTCCGCATCAATGTCAGCGAGGGCCGGCGTATTGAACTGCCCGGTCAGCAGGCCAAAATAAGCAGTATCTTCCTTCTCAAAGGAGATCCTATCCCCGACCGTCGTATTTCGCCAGAATGCCACTTGAGCGGTGCGACTGTCACACAAGATATCCAGATCCTGATCGGCATCGATATCCGCAAGGATGTGCCAGGTGCCAATATCGATCCCGCCGAGTCGTTCGGTGACCAATGTCCAAACCGGTTGTTGCGCAGTACCACTGTTGCGGAAGTACGACAGCTTGCCGGAAGGGTCGCCAAAAAACAGATCCGTCAGTCCATCCCGATCAAAATCTGTCAAACTTGGTTTCGGGCTGTTCACTCCACCCCAGAACGGGAGTGATAAGGGTGCGCCAGTTCTTTCGACCGGAAATGGGGTCAGTTCCTTCTCGTACCCGGCCCAAGCTGGTGAGGTTAAGAGGAACAGGGCAAAAAGACCCGTCCGGATAAGGGCCTGACAGGCTAGTCTTCGTGAACGCGCTTTGTGGAGTGACATTGTCTTGAATATACTAACAGACCGGGTAAACGCAATGTTCAGGCCACTTGTCAGGATATCCGCTTGTATCATATATTACTTGCGCCACATGGCATGAAAGTCTAATTGTATATTAACAGAAACTGAACATCCAACCGCTCGATTAGCACCGTTACAGATGCGATGGAATAACTGAACCACGGGATGACACAGAGGATACCATGGCAAAAGAGAATGTGCTGATCATCGAGGACGAAGAGGATATTCAGGAGCTCATCACTTACAGCCTCGCGAAAGAAGGTTACCACACAACCGCGGTGGGTACCGGCGAGGAAGGGCTCAAGACCGCTAAGTCCAAGCAGCCTAATTTGATAGTACTCGACCTGATGCTCCCCGGTATGGATGGTCTGGAGATATGTCGTCTCCTGAAAAACGATCCCAAGACCCAGCACATCCCTATCGTCATGTTGACTGCCAAAGGAGAGGAGTCCGATGTCGTCGCCGGCCTCGAACTGGGCGCCGATGATTACATGACGAAACCCTTCAGTCCCAAGGTCCTGGTTGCCCGCATCCGCACAATTCTTCGTCGCAAGGTCAAACAGGAAGTTGGCGAAGATGCGGTATTATCCATTCACGATATGACGATTCACCCCGGCCGACATGAGATAACGGTCAAAGGAAAACAGATCGATCTGACCCTGACCGAGTTCAAGATACTCCACCTTCTCTCCCGCCGTCCCGGCTGGGTCTATACGCGATACCAGATAGTGAACGAGATTCGTGGTGACGAGGTCTTGGTGACTGACCGCGCCGTGGATGTCCAGATCGTGGGACTTCGCCGCAAACTGGGGAATCTTGGCAAACTGGTCGAGACCGTCCGGGGTGTTGGATACCGAATGAAGGAGTGAGATGCCCCGCAAGCGAGTCCTCTGGCAACTCTACCCCGCATACCTGATAATCACGCTGGCCTCACTGCTGGCTGTTGCCTGGTTTGCTTCCCGTTCCATTCGTCAGTCCTATTATGACCAAACCGCTCTGGATCTTGAGATCCGTGCCACTTTCTTGTCTACACAATTACGACCGTATTTTGAGGCGGGTCTCGTATCTGCCGAGGACACGACTCGCCTGCAGTTGATGGTACGCGATATCGGCAAAGTCACACACACGCGTCTCTCGGTGATGGCGCAAAACGGGCGAGTTTTAGCCGATTCGCACGAGTCTCCCACCGACTGGGAGACACAATTGACCAATCCTGAGTTTGAAGCGGCACGCTCGGGAAGGACCGGAATCGATTCCCGCTTCAGCAAACTTTCCCAAGAGCAGACAATGTACGCCGCTATCCCGCTGGCAGTGAACAGCGAGGTCAAAGCGGTGATACGAGCCTCGATGCCGATCGGGTTCATTGAGGATGCACTCTGGGAGGTCCGCTTCAAGATCGGTGGCGGTGCACTATTGATCGCGCTGATTTCCGCGGCCATTTCGTTCTGGGCATCCCGTCGGGTCAGCCGTCCACTCGAAGAACTGCGCGAAGGCGCGCAAAAAATCGCTTCCGGAGATTTGACTGCGCGAATCAAGGTCAGCGAATCAGCGGAGATTGAGGGCGTTGCCGACGCCATGAATGTCATGGCCGGTCAACTGGATGACCGCATTCGCACCATCACTCGGCAACGGAACGAACAGGATGTGATCCTGGCCAGCATGATCGAAGGTGTTATCGCGGTGGATCTGGACGAACGATTACTCATTGTCAATCGTGCGGCCTCTGAACTGCTGCAGATAGACCCTGAATCAGCGCGTGGCCGCACTATCCAGGAAGTGATCCGGAATACCGACCTGCTGCGCCTGATCGACCGGACACTCTCTACGAAATCGGCAACTGAAGGGGAAGTAGCGATCTCAGGGACAACCGAACAGACCCTTCAGGCCCACGGCACGCTCTTGAGCGATCAGGCAGGACGTCCTTTTGGCGCGCTGATCGTCTTTTTCGATATCACGCGGCTTCGCAAACTGGAGAACTTGCGACGCGAGTTTGTCGCCAATGTCTCGCACGAGCTGAAGACCCCGATCACCTCGATCAAGGGGTTTGTCGAGACGTTGCAGGATGGCGCTATTGAGGATACCGATGACGCCAAACGATTCCTTGGAATTATCTCCCGACAGGTCGACAGATTGCACTCCATCATCGAGGATCTGCTCTCGCTCTCCCGCATCGAACAGGAAGCGGAAAAGGCGGGCATCCCGCTGGAGACCGGCTCACTCTACCAGGTTCTACATGCCGCGATTCAGGCATGCTCGCACGCGGCCACAGCCAAGCAGATGCAGATACTGCTTTCCTGCGACCAATCTCTCCGTACACGCATCAACGCCCCGTTGTTGGAGCAGGCGCTGGTCAATCTGATTGAAAACGCCATCAAGTACAGTGAGTCTGCCAAGCCAATTGAAGTCAGCGCACAACTCACCAATGGCGAGGTGGTAATCTCTGTCCGTGACTATGGCAAGGGGATCGGGCAGGAACATCTCCCCCGACTCTGGGAGCGATTTTATCGCGTGGATACGGCGCGTTCCCGTTCGATGGGCGGCACTGGGTTGGGACTGGCCATCGTCAAACATATTGTCCTGGCGCATGGCGGTCGCGTCTCGGTCGAGAGCACCCTGGGAGCTGGTTCAACATTCAGTATCCACTTGCCTCCCCTCAGCTTCTGATCGTCTGGTCGATCAAAGACTAATCCTGTCAGCTTAAACCGATTTCTGACTTTACGCTAACAATTAACGTTAGGCTAACCAATCACTAACATCTGACCCGTTCAATTCCTCCGTCGGACAGACCGAGTCACTCGGTTGGTTCGACGTGGGAAGAGAAGTTGAGGTTTGCGTCAGGTCGCCTGCTTGCTTGGGGCATGCAGTCAACCACCATTATCAGATCGAATCAGCCTCTTCACTCCCACCGGACAAGCGACTCGCAACAACGACTTGGGGAACTTAGGACCTTCAACCGTCGTCCGCGACGCGGACGCAGGAGGACAGAGAGCGATTATGAGAAAGATCTGGGCAGCAGCACTGATGCTGACACTTGGACTGGCAACCGGCGCGTCCGCGCAGGATGGCCGCGACAGCACCGACCTGGCGGTCGACAGTTTGCGCCAGGCGATGCTGGAGACCAAGGACCGTCTCGACGGCATGAATGAGAATCTTGCCACCCTTAACAGCGATGTCAGCATTCTCAAGTGGGTTAAAGTCTCAGGCTATCTTCAGACACGTTGGGAGTACATTGACTCCTTGCCAAATTTCACCAGCGGGCCGGATCTCAAGCAGAACAACGGCGCGAGTAATCTGTATATCCGCCGCGGACGCATCAAGTTCTCCGTCACACCCAATACTACCAGTAAATACGTCATCTACTTCGATGCGTCAAAGAACACGGTTTCGCTGAAGGAAGCCTACGCCGAATTGAGCAAGTCATTCAATTACCACACGTTTGCGCTGACCGTCGGCCAGTTCAACTGGCCATTTGGTTACGAGATAGAGTATTCATCGTCGCAACGTGATTTTCCGGAGAGAAGCGCCGCCGAAAACGCGCTCTTCAAAGGCGAACGTGACCGCGGTCTCAATTTGACCTACACCGCGCCAAAATACTTTTCCGCCAACGTCGGTATCTTTAACGGCTACGGCATCGACGACAAGAACTATAGCTGGTGGGATCCGACCAGACAGAAGGATATCATCGCTCGCGCCAAGGCGAAACTCGGGATGCTCGATATCGGCGTCTCCGGCTACTGGGGAGAATATTTCCAGCCCGGCACCGCGGCCGTGGCGGCATCGACCACTTGGCGTGACAACGATGGCGACCATGTGGTGGACTCAACCGAAGTAACCAACACCGCCGCGAAAGCCGCCGTCCCTGGTTTCTCCAAAGATAAGAACCGGTACGGTGTCGATGCTCAGCTCTACCTCGATGTTCTGCCGATCGGTGGCACCGCTGTTCGCGGCGAATACTACTGGGCCGAAGATTACGACAAGACAGGCGGCGTTGATTCGCTGGTCGGTCGTCAGGGATGGTACCTCTGGCTCTCGCAGGCCATCAGCACCAAGTTTGGCGCCGCGCTTCGCTATGATTACTGGGATCCGAATACCGAGACCGCCATCAATGATGCCCTCGGCACACTCTCCATGGCGATGCATTACTACTATGATGGCAATGTCCGCATCACCGCGGCCTATGACATGCCGCGCCGGTTGAAAGGTCAGTCAACATTCTCCAAACTGGCGACTGACCCCGAGGATAATCGGTTCACCCTGCAGTTCCAGTTCATGTTTTAGTCAGGTAACAAGGAGTTAGAAATATGAAGAACAGAATGCACTTGAAATTCCTCTGGACCGCTCTCGCGGTGATACTGCTGGTCAGTAGCATTAGTCTCTCGCTCAAAGCAGGCCAGTCTGTTACGCTGAAAGGCTCGGACACCATGCTGATGCTCGGCCAGCGCTGGGCGGAATCATTCATGGCTGACAACCCGGAAACGATCATTCAGGTCACTGGCGGTGGCTCCGGCGTCGGCTTTGCCGCGCTTATCAACGGCTCGACCGACATCTGCGAAGCTTCCCGCCCGATCAAACCGGGCGAAGTCGACAAACTCAAACAGCGCTTTAATACGACCGGTGTCGAGATTCCGGTAGCACGTGATGGCCTGGCAGTCTATCTGCACGCCGAAAACCCGGTTGCGGAATTGACGGTCGAACAGCTCAAGAAGATCTACCTTGGTACCATCACAAACTGGAAGGAAGTCGGTGGGCCGGATCAGCGCATCATCATGTATGGACGTGAGAACAGCTCCGGAACCTATACCTACTTCAAAGATGTCGTGCTTAAAGGAAAAGACTTCGCCGCCCAGACCCAGACTCTTCCCGGTACTGCCGCGGTCGTGAACGCGGTGGCTAAAGATAAATTCGGTATCGGCTACGGTGGCGCCGCGTATGCCAAAGGCGTGAAGTATGCGAAACTGAAAAAAGATGACGCCTCGCCGGCCTTTGAGCCGACTCTGGAAACGGTTCGTTCCGGCGACTATCCGCTCTCCCGTTTCCTCTACTGGTACCTTCGCAATAAGCCGCAGGGAGATATCAAGAAGCTGGTTGACTTCGTCCTCTCCGACAAAGGTCAGGAAGTGGTGACCAAAGTCGGCTACTTCCCTGTGAAGTAACAAGTTGTCGCTCTCAGAGCGGACGGGAAAATCCTTCCCGTCCGCTTTCTCATTATATAAGCGCCAATCCGATTCCTGACAGTTTCCTAACGGAATCCTAACATCAGTCCGGTTTCATCCGGTGTGTAAAGTGCGTCAAGTTGATTCGGGCAGAAACAGATATCGCACTTTAGGAGGAAGAACAACATGAAGAAGATCCTTACCGCCTGCGCAATCGCCTCGCTGATGCTGGCCCTTGTCGCGGTTTCTTTCACTGTATCCCTCGCTCAATCCGGTAAACCCGGAACTATCACCATAAAAGGCTCCGACACGCTCGTCCGACTTGGCCAGCGTTGGGCCGAAGAGTACATGAAAAAGCACCCGGGTGTCGTCGTACAAGTTTCCGGTGGTGGGACAGGCACCGGTATCGCCGCGCTCCTGAACGGTAGCACCGATATCTGCGAAGCTTCCCGTGATATGGAGAAGAAAGAGTACGCGATGGCCGAGCAGAAGGGGATCAAGCCGACGCGCTACGCTGTTGCTTTGGATGGTATCGCCATCTTCGTCCACAAAGACAATCCGATCAAGTCGCTGACTCTCGCCCAACTGAAAGATATCTATACCGGCAAAGTCACCAACTGGAAAGAACTGGGTGGCCCGGACAAACGCATTGTCATCTACAGCCGCGAAAACAACTCTGGTACGTATGCCTTCTTCAAAGAGCATGTGATGCAGAAGAGAGATTTCGCGCCGGAAGCACAGACTCTTCCCGGCACTGCGTCTGTGGTCAACACAGTCGGTAAAGACCTCTACGGTATCGGCTACGGCGGTATCGCGTGGGAATCCAACGTTCGACATCTTGCCGTCAAAAAAGACGACGCCTCTCCGGCTATTGAGCCGACCATGGAGACCATCACCAACGGCTCCTACCCGATCTCCCGCGAGCTCTACTGGTTCTTCAACGGCGTGCCGACCGGCGAAGCCAAAGCGTTATTGAACTGGGCGCTCTCCGAAGAAGGCCAGAAGGTTGCCGAATCGGTCGACTATATCCCTCTCCCGAAGGAAGTAGCCGCCAAGAACATGGTGCCGTAAGCGAGCAAAGCATGGAACAACTCGATCGCTTTCAGTTCAAACCGAAGTCCAAAGTCCGCGAGTTCATCGGCGAAAAACTCATCGCCTTGACCGCCTACGCTGCGCTGATCGCGATCATCCTGATCTTCGTCTTCATCTTCAAAGAAGCTATCCCGATCTTCACCGACAAGGAGACCCAGGAAGAGGTCACCATCGACAGGATGGTCTTCAAGCAGGCATTCTACGAAGACGAAGACCCCAAGTATATTTGGCAGCCGAATTCGGATATCCCCAAGTACTCGCTGATGCCGCTGTTCATCGGCACCATCAAAGCGGCGCTTATTGCCATGCTTTTTGCGGTTCCGCTCGGCGTGATGGCGGCGATCTACACATCCGAGTTCGCCAGCAAGCGGACCAAAGAGATAATCAAACCGATCATTGAACTACTCGCCGGGATCCCTTCTGTTGTTCTCGGCTTTTTTGCGCTGATTGTGCTGGCCAGTTTTCTGCAGTCGACTTTCGGATTGACCTATCGACTGAACGCACTCAATGCCGGAATCGCCCTGGGTATCACGATCATCCCGGTGATCTTCACCATTGCGGAGGATGCCATGTCCGCGGTGCCGCAGTCTCTGCGCGATGCCGCGATCGCATTGGGTGCCAATCCCTGGCAGGTCTCTTTCACCATGGTGCTCCCCGCCGCCATGCCCGGTATTGCCGCAGGTATTGTACTTGGTTTTGGTCGCGCTATCGGCGAAACGATGATCGTGCTGATGGCCTCCGGCAACGCGGCTGTCTCTTCCACAAGCTTTACTGACTCTATCAGAACATTTTCGGCCACTATAGCGGCGGAACTTGCCGAAGTAGTCTTCGGCAGCCCGCACTATAGCGTCCTATTTCTCATTGGGACCCTTCTCTTCATCTTCACGTTCCTGACCAATCTTGGCGGCGACATCATCCTGACCAGACTGCGCGAAAAACTGCAGGGGAAGATGTCATGAGCATACAGAACGAACAGGTCCCGTTTAATACCGCCGACCTCGGGCATCAATACCAATTTGGCGTCAAGAGCTCCGGCGCGATACCGCGTGGTCTTCTCTTTCTCGCGGTCGCCATCATCATGGCGATCCTGGGGATAATTCTGCTGGATGTCATTATCGGCGGTATCGGGACCCTGAGCTGGGAGTTTGTCAGCTCTCCACCTGAGCAAGGGATGGAAGCCGGTGGAATTTTTCCCGCGATCTTCGGTACTGTCTTCCTGGTTATTCTGATGGTGATCGCGGTTGTGCCGGTCGGCGTATTTACGGCAGTTTACCTGCAGGAGTATACTGACCCGCAGTCGAAGTTGACGCGACTGCTCCGTATCGCGATTAACAATCTCGCGGGAGTGCCATCGATCGTCTTCGGGCTCTTTGGTCTCGGGTTTTTCATCGGATTCATCGGCGGCAATTTGGATAAGCTACTGCACCCGGATTCCGGCCCGGTCTGGGGACAACCCGCGATCATCTGGGCCTCCCTCACTATGGCGCTTCTGACTCTTCCGGTGGTGATCGTATCGACCGAGGAAGCGCTACGAGCTATCCCGCGTGAACTCAAAGAAGCGAGCTATGCGCTCGGCGCCACTAAACTGCAGACGATCTTTCGCGTTATTCTGCCGCAAGCTATGCCCGGTATTTTCACCGGCGCCATCCTGGCGATCGGGCGTGGCGCCGGCGAAGTCGCCCCGATCATGTTCACCGGCGCGGCATATTATCTTCCCTATCTTCCATCGCAACTTAGTGACCAGTTTATGGTCCTGGGATACCATACTTACGTGATGGCGACGCAGTCTCCGGATGTCGAAGCGACCAAACCGATCCTCTACGGGACGGTACTGGTCCTTCTGCTCCTGACCTTCCTGCTGAATTTCGTCGCTATCCTCATTCGCTCAAAGATCAGAACGAGGCGTGTCAGTGCGTGACGAAAACCTTGACCTTGAGGATGACCGCGTGCATACCGAATTGATGTCACATGGTCGGCCGTCCCCCGAATACAAGATGACCGCCAGTCATCTTAACTTCTTCTATGGGAAACATCAGGCGCTCCATGATGTCTCGCTGAGCATCGTGAAGAACGAGGTGACCGCGCTGATCGGCCCGTCGGGTTGCGGCAAGTCGACGTTTCTCCGGACGCTCAATCGGATGAATGACACGATCCCCGGGACGCGGCTCGAGGGAACCGTCAATCTCGACACCATGGATCTGTACAAGGATGTGAAGGATGTGTCGACCATTCGCACGCGTGTCGGCATGGTCTTCCAGAAGTCCAATCCATTCCCGAAATCTATCTTCGAAAATGTCGCGTACGGCCTCAAAGTGAACGGCATCAAGGACAAAAACCTCATCACCGAGGCGGTCGAAACCACTCTCAAGAAGGCGTTTCTCTGGGAGGAAGTGAAGGACAAACTCGAGAAGAATGCCTATCTGCTTTCAGGCGGACAACAGCAGCGTCTCTGCATCGCTCGCGCTTTGGCGGTCCGCCCGGAGGTCCTCTTGATGGATGAACCCGCGTCCGCGCTCGACCCTATCTCCACCTCGAAGATCGAAGACCTCATCGGCGAGCTGAAAAAGAATTACACGATCGTCATCGTCACCCACAATATGCAGCAGGCCGCCCGTGTCTCCGACACCACCGCTTTCTTCTACGAGGGCCAGATGGTCGAAAGCGGCGAAACCAAAGTGATCTTCACCAAACCACTCAAGAAGCGGACCGAAGACTATATCACCGGACGATTCGGATAAGAGGCAGAAGGATTCCCATGTCAACACATCTTCGTCGTGAAATAGAAAGACTGAAACGGCAACTCCTGAACCTCTCCGCTGTGGTGGAAAGCTCCGTGCAGAAGGCGGTTCGTTCAATCTCCGAGCGCGATGACAAACTCGCGCGCCAGGTGATGGATGCCGACACTGAGATCGATCAGATGGAGGTCGATGTCGAAGAGGATTGCCTCAAGATCCTCGCGCTGCACCAACCGGTCGCGACCGACTTGCGCTTCATTATCGCTGTCCTCAAGATAAACAACGACCTCGAGCGCATAGGCGATCTATCGGTGAATATCGCCGAGCGGGCCATTTATCTCGCCAATAAAGAGAAGGTCGAAATTCCGTTCGACTTCCCGAAGATGTCCGCCCTCACCCAGTCCATGCTCCATCGGAGCCTCGATGCTCTGGTCAATATGGATCGCGCGCTGGCCAATGCTGTCTGCGCCGCCGATGACGAACTGGACAAGATCAATCGCGATATGTATACCAAGGTCAAAAACGGCATCCGCAATAATCCCGAGCAGATCGACAGCCTCATCAATCTGCTGGCGGTGTCGCGTCAGTTGGAGCGAATCGGCGACCACTGCACCAACATCGCCGAGGATGTCATCTACATGATCGAGGGGACGATCGTACGACACGGCGGAGTGGAGAACGGCCGGTCTTTGCAGAACGAACAACTCGCCTGAGTTGCCATACCTCATTGACGGACAGCCACTTATCGAGCATTCTCTAGTGGCCTTAATCTGCGTTGTCGCCCGTCACATCCCGTCATTATTCCTGAACTCAGGAAACTACTCCCCTTTCCCCCCTGTTAAGCTGATATTGCAGGAAAGGTCTATCTATGGAAAAGGCGACTATGATCGTTAAAGGGCACGAACTCGAGCAGCTCTACGCGCAACTTCTTGACAGTATCGGCGAGGATCGCAACCGTGAAGGCTTGCGCGCCACTCCCAAACGCGCGGCCAAAGCGCTCCAATATCTCACCCACGGATATCATCAGGATCTGGATGAAGTTATCAACAACGCGCTCTTTGAGTCGGATATTCAGGAGATGGTGCTGGTCAAAGATATTGAGCTCTACTCAATGTGCGAACACCACCTTCTGCCGTTCATCGGTAAATGCCATGTTGCCTACATGCCGCAGGGGCGGGTGCTCGGCCTTTCCAAGGTGGCCCGCGTCGTGGATGTTTTCGCCCGACGTCTTCAGATCCAGGAGCAACTGACCAAACAGATCGCCGACACGATCATGAAATACACCGATGCCGCCGGTGTCGGCGTCGTGATCGAGGCTCAGCACTTGTGCATGATGATGCGGGGCGTCGAAAAGCAGAACTCGGTGATGAAGACCTCCTGTCTGCTCGGCACCTTCAGAGATAACGCGCAAACCAGGGCGGAATTCCTCTCTCTCCTGAGATAGAGTGATCGGCCGGGCTCGACCATGTACCTCACTCTCAGCAAACGATTCGAATTCGCCGCGTCTGCACGCATGCAAAACGCGTCGCTGACGGCTCAGGCGAATGCCGACTATTATGGTCCGGCCGCGGGAAACCAGTATGGCGTCGGCAACAACTACACTGCGTTTTTCATCTTCAGCGGTCCAGTCGATGAATCACTCGGCATGATGATCAATGTCAGCATCATCAAGGAGCGAGTCTCGGCGTTTCTGAACAGCCGCTATGACCACAAATTCCTGAATGTCGATACGTCGCCGTTTGACCTCATCCCGCCGACTCCAGAAAACATCGCGCGAATGCTGCTGCTTGAGGCCATGCCGTTCTTTCAGGACACTCTTGCCAAACCGGTTGCGGTGCACCTCGAGGTTTCACCCTTGACCTCGGCCACCGCCTATGCCGACGGGCGTTTCGAACGGAACTTCTGGATTGAGTTCTCTGCCGCCCGGAGGACATTCTCCCCTCACTTATCGGATCAGGAGAATACCGGGCTGTTTGGAGTTGCCTCGTCGCCGATGGGGCACGGTCACAACTATCGCCTGCGTGTGACCGTCGATGGCCGCATCGAACCGGACAAGGGCCTGCTGGTTGGTTACGCCAACCGTGTCTCCACCCTCGATGATCTGCGCGGTCAACTTGACCATAAGAATCTAAATGAGGAAGTTCCCGCCCTCAAAGGCTGGCCAATCACGACTGAGTCTCTCGCTCGATTCTGCTTTGAGCAACTCGCCGGGAAAATGCCCGTTTCACAGGTTCGCTTGCACGAAACAAGCTGGTTTTTCGCGGAATACAATCGCGACAAGGCGACTACCCTCGGCGTCGAAAGAGCATTCCACGCCGCGCATCGATTGAACAATCCAAGACTCTCCGAGCAGGAGAATCGCGACCTGTACGGCAAATGCAACAACCCATCCGGCCATGGACACATGTATCGCGTACAGGCGACCATTCGCGGAGAGGTTGATGCTCGAAGCGGTACACTGGCCGACCTGAATTGGGTCTATTCCACACTCGGGGATACGCTGGCTCCATGGTCGTTCCGGCATCTCGACGCGGAATGCCCGGATTTCGCCGAAAAAACATCCACGGGTGAGATTATCATCTCCATTCTCTGGCCCAAACTCGACACCGCATATAATAACCGTCTGTCGCGGCTTCGCCTGTGGGAGACTCCCAACAATCGCTTCACCCTCAGGAGATCGATCAAATGAAACGGATACTGGTAACCGGCGCAAGCCGTGGGATCGGACGCGCTATCGCCGAACAGCTCGCCGGTCCGGAAATACGCCTGCTCCTTCAGGGACGTGACCAGACGGCACTCGAAAGCACCGCCGCCGTGGTTCAGGCAAATGGCGCGCAAACTGATATCCTGCGTTTTGACCTTGGCCGACGGGATGAAGTGTTCGAATTGCTGAAGAAGCTCGACTCCACCCCCATCGACATTTTCATCAACAACGCCGGCGTTGGCATGGTCGCTCCACTTGAGCAAGTCACACAGGAGGATTGGGATCTGACAGTCGCCGTCAATATCACCGCGCCATTCTTGCTCTGCCAGAGACTGGTCCCGCAGATGAAACCCGGCGCGAGTATCGTCAATATCCTCTCCGCCGCTTCCAAGATCGGTTTCCCCGGATGGACCAGCTATTGCATGAGCAAGTTTGCGATGGACGGCTTCGCCAAATCTCTGCGTGAGGAATTGCGTCCGCGTGGAATCCGTGTCATCAACGTCTACCCCGGCGCGACCGATACGGATATTTGGGATCAGGTCCCCGGCGACTGGCCGCGCGAAAAGATGATGAAGCCGGAGTCTGTGGCCTTGGCGGTCAAAGCGGCTCTCGAACAGCCCTCGAATATCCTGGTCGAAGATATCACGCTGGGGATAATCTCCGGTCGACTCTAGTCCTTGACCTTAGCCAGAGTGACCTCCTGACGTCCCTCAACTTTGTGCAACGACGAATTGGGGGCAACGAAGTAGACCACGCGTAGCGTGTCGACAATCCAGGGCAGATCGATCGGCTTGAAAAAAAATAGTCGAAATGTAGGTATGGCCAACACTCGACCATCGATTGCCAGATTAGGACACCCCCGTAGGGCCAAAGTCCACGCCGTATCCGCAACCAGTCGCTCGCTGATCCTGAGGTACCCTCCCTGCGCTGTTACAAAAGCGGAATCGACAGAAAACTCCGCCTCGGTATTGGCTTCACACGCATTCATCTCAACTGAGATTCTGAATGACTGGGTGGCATGTGGTTGAGGAAGCGCGAGGGACCCATTATTGACTGACACATGGGTTTCGCATTCAATCAGTCGATCTGATCGCGACTCATGAATACCGCCGGAGTCCACTCGCTGATAGTCTACTCCCACTATCACAGGAGAACAGCCGGGCAACATCGCGATCACGCATACTGCCGCGGCTGATATCACATATCGACTCCAGTTAGTGATACACATGACAATAATCTCGCTTCATTGTCAGGACGAGACACAGAGCAGAATTGTGTAGTTCAATCTCTCGCCCTGAAACCGAACTTTCGAATATCCTCGTCGAGAATGTCACGTTTGGTATCACCTCCCGCCGACTCAAAACTTCCTGCACTTTGCGACTTACTTAGTGCAATTTTGACGCACCAACAGCACTGACTGCATTGCAATCTGCAAGTCGTTGATGAACGATGAGCGAACATTGAACTCGGCTCGTATTGAATTTACTGCCGATGGGATATAGATCCTTCCCAGGACCCAAGTCTCTCTATCTACAGAATCCCTCACGTCCGGACCGTAGTGCCAAGAATCCTCCCGGATAAGAACGATAGGCTCTGAAAGTGTCTCCATAAGCAGCCTTACCGTATCAACCCGAGTGCTCATGGCACTTCTGACATGATATATTCTCAAGATTACATCGAAGCTGTCGCGCGAGAGCGCTGTTGGCTTGGTGGCTGGATCAACTTGCTGAATGGTCAATTGAAGCTCACCTCGAGGAATCTTCTTGGAATAACTGAAAAAGTCCTTCCAGTTGGTGGCAATGCTCGCGGGGACAGGTATCTGCGAAGTGGAGATAAAGCAGGTTCGAATAGAATGCGTCGGCTCGCACGACACAGCATTCAGAAGACCAAACGCAATGACAATGAATAGGAACGCAAGAATCTTCAAGACTGGTCTCCTCAAAAAAGGCAGAATAGCACTATTTGAGGAGACGTTCAATCTGCAAAATCGTGAAAATTTACGTATACAGCAGATTCAGGCCGTCACTGATCAGCCCTTTGAGCTCCGGGCTTCGAGCCGCCTGCTTATCCAGCCATTCCCGCACGATAGGCTGGAGCTCCCTATGCATCTCTCGCTTGGCCATGATCTCGAGGATCTCCAGCGAGGCCAGCCAGTCTTCGCGATGTTCCTCCAGCAGGATCTTCCACAACTCAGGAAGCAGTTCCGGACTGGACTTCTCGCCGCGAATATCACGAATATGCTGATAGATATTGTACAGCTTTCGCGTTTTCTGATCCGGCTGAACTTTGATGGTCCGCTCTTTTGGCACTAACGCCACCTGCTCGTATGCATCCTTGTCCGCCGCGCCATTGAAGACTGAGACGATCTTCTCCCCGACCGCCATATCGTAGCGCCCCCACTCCGGTTGGAAGAGCACAAGGCTTCCCAGAGTCACGGTGCAATCATCAAAGCAGAGTAGAATCAGTTTGCCGTCGCGACGGACGATCTTTTCCATCCGCCCCTTGACCACTATCCCGCTCGCGAAGGTTAGTATGCATTCCGAATGAAGCTTGATACCGCTCGCGGCGAGTTCGCCATCCGACATCTCCTCCAATGGCGTGGAGAACTCTCTGAGCTTTCCGACCGGCGAGCCAAATCCATCGGCATGGTAATCTTTGCCATGACCTTCTAGCTGAAGGTCATCTACCGCGAGCGCCGATGGCCCCTGGGTGCGGATATATGCCGGCTGTTTCCCCTCACCCGGCAACATCTCAACAAAGACACCTGATACCTGCAAACCTGACGAATAAACCGCGGTCGCCACGCTATTACATTCAATCGCTTTGGCCAGACCTTCAGTTCCTCCGACCGTCCAGGCCATGGTCGCCACAAACTCATCCAGAACTCGATTAAGATGGGCGAAATCCGGAGTGACAAACAGTTGCGGCTGTTTGGTGGTGATATCGAACGCAACATCCGCCGCCGCCAACGAATACGGTATCTTCCTCACACCGTCGTCAAGGCAACTAACCGCCTCGCCGATCGAAGAGAGTAATCCGGCGCCATAGATCTTGGCCTTTTCCAGATCACCTATCAGACCGTATTCCACCGTCCACCAGTGCAAGCGGCTTAAGCGTGCCATCTCCGATGGCGCACCCAAATTCGCCTGTCGATGCTCTACCAGTTTCTGCGCTTCCTCAACCTCTTTCGGGTCGGCGTTCGGCGCCTCTTTGAGAATTGAGAGATGGCGGATCGCCTCGTAGAGCTCGAAATCCTTGCGCGAGGACATCGCCTTCGCCCCAACCACACCAAACCGCTGGAGATAGTCGGCGTACTCGCCGTCGACAATGATCGGCGCGTGGCCGGCCGCTTCATGGACGATATCCGGCGCGGGGGTATACTCGATATGATTGATCTGACGCATATCGCAGGCGATCACCAAAACACGGTGCGCCTGGTATTCCATGAACGCCGCGGGCGGGATGAATCCATCCACCGCCACGGCTCCCCAGCCGATCTTGCCGAGAATGTCATTCATATCCTCGATGCGCGGAATAGCGTCGAGATTGATGCCGGTATTCAGGAGTCCTTCGAAATAGATCCGATGCGCATTTTCTTTGAGGATATGCACTGCCTGGCGCATAATGAACCGCCAGACCGCGTGGTCGATCGGGGAATATTTCTCCCAGTTCTGGCTGACATAAAACTGGCGAAGGTGATTGGGGAGCGACGCAACCTGCGGGTTGGTGGACCATTCAGTCGGCGCCGGTGACTGATCGACATTCTGCATAGCTCTGCTCCTGAAAGCGTGAATCGTCTGGGGTGGGTCGTCAGGAGGAGATGATGGGCTCACTCGTCCCCGGCCGCCCCCACCAAACATGGTGTTAACGGGCCCAATATATCGTACAATTATCGACCCGACAAGGTTTAGTTTTTGTCGCCGAACGAGATACCACGTTTCCCGGTGGAACAATCCCCTGTGGCCGGTCGTTCTTTCAGTCAGACAGCCCTCCCGGCGTCAACCTATGTGGCGTCCGGGCAACGGGGACAGTACGGGCCCACCTTACCCGATAAACCCCTTGCCTTTAGCCGGACCCACCTCTATACTAGGCAGGGTTTCTTCCCCGCGTTGACCCCGGCTCCGGGCTACGGTGACCGAAGTGAGTTTCTTAGCATAAAGGGTTCTGTTCATGTCAGGATTAGCAGGTATCAGAGGCTACGACTATATCGAGTTCTATGTCGGCTCGGCCAAAACGACTGCGTTCTGGTTCGCCAGCGCGCTCAATCTCAATATCACCGCCTACGCAGGTCCCGAGACCGGTGTCCGCGACCGCGTCTCATACTTTCTCACCAAGAATAATCTGAAGTTTGTGGTCACTTCCGCCATTGACCCGAACAACTACGATGTCTTCGGCTTTGTCCAGAAGCATGGGGATGGTGTGAAGCGCTGGTCGATCGAGGTTGACGATGTTGAGGCTGCTTTCAAATACGCCACTCAGCATGGCGCCGTCATGGTTGCTCGACCGCATAAGATCGAAGACCACAACGGCTACGTGACAGAAGCCGCTATCCGACTCTACGATGACACCGAGCTGGTTTATGTCAATCGCGACCACTATTCCCAGACGCTCAAGCCGGGCTACTGCAAGCCGCCGATGAAGATCGAGATCCAGACGCGCGAAACCGGCATTCAAGGAGTCGACCATATCGTCGGCAACGTCCGCGAAAACGAAATGAACCTCTGGGCCGACTACTTCAACCAGACCATGGGATTTGAGACGTTTGTCGATTTCAAGGCTGGCGATATCGGCACCAAATACTCCGCGCTCCTCTCCAAAGTCGTACGGAGCCAGGACAACAAGATCAAGAACCCGATCAATGAACCGTTTGAGGGCCTGAAGAAGTCCCAGATCGAGGAGTTCATTCAGACCTACCATGGCTCCGGCGTCCAGCACATCGCGATCCGCACCGAAAAGATCGTCGACACCATCGCCGCGCTCCGCGCCAATGGCGTTGAGTTCCTCACCGTGCCGGACACCTATTACGATATGCTGCGCAATCGCAAGGATCTCAATATCGAAGAATCAATTGATGACCTGCAAAAGCATGGCATCCTCTGCGATAAAGAGGAGCATGGTTATCTGCTGCAACTCTTCACCAAGCCGATCGGTGACCGTCCAACCTTCTTCTTCGAGTTTATCCAGCGCCGGGGAGGATCGCAGGGGTTCGGGAAAGGAAACTTCCAGTCCCTTTTTGAGTCGATCGAATTGGACCAGAAACTGCGCGGCAATCTGGACCGCGAATATCAGCCGAGCATGCCGGCCTGCTAAGGAGAATCAATAATGCCGTTTTATCATAAGCTTGGCCAGATCCCGCGGAAACGCCATATCCAGTTCTATAAACCGGATGGTAAGTCTCTTTATCGCGAGGAACTTTACTCAACCCTCGGCTTCTCCGGCGTGTATTCGAATAAGTACCATATCAATATGCCGAATTCGATCTACGCGGTGAGAGAACTACCGACGGCTGAAAATGTCGACTGGCCCGAGGCGCCGCTCAATTTCTATCACTGCTTCAGCAATCGAAAGACCAAAGACGGCGACTTCATTACCTCGCGTATGAAGTTCATGGAGAACCGCCACTGTATTATCTCCACCGCCACGCCGAATCGTGAAACCGATGACTTCTTCAAAAACGCGTACGCCAACGAATATATCTTCGTGCACTACGGACGCCCGCTCTTTTTGTCCGAGTACGGCCAGATTCAGCTCGAACCGGGCGATCAACTGATCATCCCCAAAGGGATCCCATACCAGTTCAAATTCGGTGACCTGAGCCGCAACAAACTGCTGATAGTTGAATCCGACACTCCGTTTGATATTCCGAAACACTATCGCAATCCATACGGTCAGCTCGAAGAGGCCGCCCCGTATCAGGAGCGCGACTTCAAGATCCCCGAGTATATGGAGCCTAAGGACGAGAAGGGCGAGTTCCGTCTTGTTGTTCAGGGTGGCCAGCGTTTCTTTGAGTACACGCTGCAGCACCACCCGTTCGACGTGGTCGGCTGGGATGGCTTCCACTACCCATATGCCTTTAATATCAAAGACTATAACCCGAAGGTTGGGCGACTGCATCTTCCGCCGCCGATCCACCTCGCGTTCAATACCGGACATTTTGTGTTGTGTAATTTCTGTCCCCGACCGTTCGACTTTGATCCCCAGGCGATCCCTGTCCCGTACTGGCATTCCAACTGTGACAGTGACGAGGTTTTGTATTATGTTGAGGGAGACTTTATGTCCCGCGCCGGGATCGAAGAAGGCTCCTTCACGCTGCATCCATCGGGCATGCCCCATGGACCGCAGCCGGGTAAGACTGAGGCATCGCTCGGCGCACACGAAACGAGCGAGTACGCGGTGATGGTCGATACCTTCGAGCCGTTGCGTCCCACGACCTACGTGCGCGATACTATCGACCCGAACTACTCTCGTTCATGGCTGGCCAAGTAATGGCCGCCGACCAGAACGTTTTGGCTGATTGGAACTGATGCGATGATAGAGATCCCACGGTTTATCCGCGAACTGCAACCGTATGTGGCGGGGAAACCGATCGATGAACTGGCGCGCGAGAAGAAACTCTCGCGTATCGTCAAGCTGGCCTCCAACGAAAATCCGTACGGCCCCTCCCCCAAAGCGATCGCCGTCATGCAGCGATCACTACACGACCTGCATCGCTATGTCGACCCGGGAGCCTACAGCCTGATCCACAAGATCGCCGACCATTACGACATCAACGCGTCGCAGATCATCACCGGATCGGGAGTCGATGCTCTCCTCTCGTACGCGGTCAAATCTTTTACCGAGGACAGTGATGAAGTGCTGACCTCGCAGGGGACCTTCATTGGCATCTATGTTAATGTGAACAAGCATCACCGCAAGCTGAACCTCGCCCCGCTCAACGACTACGCGTATGACCTCGATGAACTTCTGAAGCGGATCAACCCGAAAACGAAACTGATCTACCTGGCCAACCCGAACAATCCGACAGGCACCAGCTTCAGTGCGGATGAGTTTGAGCGGTTCATGGCGCGGGTTCCGAAAGATATTCTCGTCATTCTCGACGAAGCCTACTTCAGCTACGCGCAAGCGAATCCTGATTACCCGAACGGACTCACCTACCGGTACGACAATCTGCTGGTGATGAGGACATTTTCAAAAGACTACGGTCTGGCGGGCGTGCGAATAGGTTTCGCCTATGGTCCGGAGTATCTGATTCGCGAGATGTACAAGGTGAAACTGCCGTTTGAGCCGAATTACCTCGCGCAGCAGGCCGCGATCGCCGCGCTCGATGACTCTGAGTTCCTCAAGATGACGCTCGAGACCAACCGTCGCAACATGCAGCGAATGGTCAAGGCCTTTGCGGAGATCGGCATTCGACAGGTTCGCTCCGACGCCAATTTCATTCTGTTGCTGATGCCCTCTGAACAGTTTGCGCTCGACTTCAACCTCGCCTGTCTTGACCACGGACTCATCGTGCGTCATGTCCGCTCCTTTGGCATCCCGAACGGTATCCGTATCAACACCGGCACCGATGACGAGACCAACTTTGCCGTGCATGTCATCGACGAAGTCTATCACACATTATTGAAGTCCGCGCCCGAATTCGCGTCCCACGTGGAAGGTTAACATGAAGTTTGTATCATACAGTACCCAGGCCGATCGCGAACGGATCGGCCTCGTGGTTGATAATCATATCGTCGACCTCACTGCCTCTGCCAAGCTGTACGGCGAAATACTCCCATCTACTATGGAAGGACTACTGCTTGCAGCAAGTTTGACCATGGACGTCGCACGACAGATCGAGGCGGGGTTCGTCAACGAGCGCAAGGGCGTTATCGCTCCGGAGGGAGTCACTCTTCTCTCGCCAGTCCCGCGCCCGACCTCATGCCGCGATGGCTACGCCTTCCGTCAGCATGTCGCGACCGCGCGCCGCAATCGCGGCGTTGAGATGATCCCCGAATTTGACCAATTCCCGGTTTTTTATTTCACTAATCATCTTGGTGTGATCGGCCCCGGTGACTGCGTCGTCGAAGCTGACCATCTGCAGCAACTCGATTTCGAGCTGGAATGCGCGATCGTTATCGGCAAACAGGGGCGGAATATCCCGGCCGCTAGAGCAGACGAGTACATCGCGGGCTTTACAATTATGAATGACCTCTCCGCGCGCGTCCTGCAAATGGACGAAATGAAATTGAGTCTCGGGCCAGCCAAAGGAAAGGACTTCGCCACCGCCCTTGGCCCCTGGATGGTCACTCCCGATGAACTGGAGAGTCGCCGTGTGCACGGTCCCAACGGCTCTTCCTGGGATCTGCGCATGCGCGCCTGGCATAACGGTCAGCAGATCTCGGATGGTAACCTCAAAGACATGAACTGGACCTTCGCCGAGATCATCGAACGCGCTTCCTACGGTGTCGATATATATCCCGGCGACGTTATCGGCTCGGGAACTGTCGGAACCGGCTGCTACCTGGAACTGAATGGTACGCGTACCCTGGAGGCAAAAGCCAAGGGGAGCAGCTACTCTCCTGTCTGGCTGAAAGCCGGGGATACGATCGAACTTGAGATCGATATGCTTGGACGGTTGACCAATCGCATAGTTGCCGCTCCTCAGCATTATTCGATCCTTGAGAAGAAGAGAATTGTCGAACCGGCGCGATGAGCGAACCCGTGCGTACTGACATCCCGTCGCGGACGAGCGACGGCATCCGCCATCTGAATCCACGTGAGATAACCGTTCGCGAAAATTTCGCGTACCTGCAGGGCGGGATCGCTCCGCGTCCTATCGCTCTGGTCTCCACGCTTTCGGCTGATGGCGCACGTAATCTTTCTCCATTCTCATTCTTTAACGCCTTCGGCGGCAACCCGCCGACCGTCTGTATCTCTCCCTCGCGCCGTCAGCGCGATGGCTCCGTCAAAGATACCTACAACAACCTCGTCGCGACCGGCGAGTGCGTTATTCAAGCGGTGACCTATGACATGGTTCAGCAGGTCAGTCTCGCCTCGACAGAATATCCCACTGGTGTTGATGAGTTTCTGAAATCCGGGCTCACGCCGATCCCGTCAGATATTGTCAAGCCGCCACGCGTCGCCGAATCCCCCTTTCAAATGGAGTGCATGGTCAAGCAGATCATTCCTCTGGGCGAAAGTAACGGCTCCGGCAACTTGGTGATCTGCGAAGTGGTCAGGTACCATATCGCCGAACGAATACTGGTGAATGGCGTCATCCACCCCGACGCCATTGATCTCGTGGGCCGCAACTCGGCTGACTTCTATACGCGCGCTTCCGGGACGGCCATTTTCTCAGTGAAGAAGCCACTCGAAACACGCGGCATCGGCTTCGACCAATTGCCTGAGTTCATCCGCCATTCCACAGTCTTTACTGGCAACAATCTTGGCCAGTTCGGCAACTGCGAGAGCATTCCGTCTGATGAATCAGTCGTTGCCTTTGTCTCTGCCACAACTCCGGTTGATCTGACCGACGACCAATTGGATCTACTGTATCAATCCGGCGATTATCAGGCGATCTTCCAGGCGGCGCTCGGCCGTCTATCTTCGGACCCAGCGACAGCGATTGCCCTCGTAGAACGTACAGCCAAGCTGGCCCTCGATCGAGCTAACGATACCGATTTCGCCTGGAAAGCCGCGCTCCACGCAGAGTCAGTGCGGAAGAACCGTTCCACTCCCTGATGAATCCTCACGACAGGTATGTCATATACAAGCCCTGATGCTCCCCTTCCCCTCTGGACCCCATCGCCGGATCGTGCCGCCGCGTCCCGTATGGCGGCGTATATGTTTTGGCTCGGACAACGCCACGGACTGACTTTTGACTCCTACCCACAGCTATATCAGTGGTCGATCGATAACATAGAGCAGTTTTGGGCAACTGTTTGGGAATACGGAGAATTCGTCCATTCGAATCCTCCAGCCACAATTCTGGATAGCGGCCGCATGCCCGGCGCACGATGGTTTGATGGCGCCCGAATGAATTTCGCCGAAAATCTCCTGAGGCATCGCGATGCTCGCACCGCCATCATCAGTTATCGCGAAGATCGGCTTGTAGCTCGCATTTCGTATACTGATCTCTATCTGAAAGTCGCGGCATGCGCTGAAGGACTCCGTCGTGCGGGAGTCAAGCAGGGCGACCGTGTGGCCGCGTATATTCCCAATCAGGCTGAAGCAGTCATTGCCATGCTGGCGACAACGTCTATTGGAGCGATCTGGTCCTCCTGCTCGCCCGATTTTGGACTCCAGGGAGCGCTCGACCGGCTCAGCCAGATCGAACCCAAAGTGCTGATCGCCGCTGATGGCTACGTCTATCTGGGAAAACAGCATCCCTGCGTCGACGTGATAACACATCTGGTCGAACAGATCCCCGCCATTCAGCGGGCATTCGTCGTCAACAATATCGGTGATGGCTTAAACGGCGTTGACGCACGCATCTCAAGTTGGAACGAGCTGTTGAGCAACGACTCTACTGAGCTCTGGTTTGAACAGCTCCCCTTTGACAATCCCATCTATATCATGTACTCCTCCGGCACCACTGGAAAACCGAAATGCATTGTCCACGGCGCCGGCGGAACGCTCCTCCAGCATTTTAAAGAACTTGCCTTACATACTGACCTTCACCGCGAAGACACCATCTTCTATTTCACCACCTGTGGCTGGATGATGTGGAACTGGCTGGTTAGTTCGCTCATGATCGGTGCGACGATAGTACTGTATGATGGCTCGCCGGCTTTCCCGTCGGTTCATGCGCTCTGGGAAATGGCCAGAGCCGAGGGAATCACCATATTCGGCACTAGCCCCAAATTCCTTTCGACATGCCAGCATGCGGGCGTCAAACCGATCGCGGGCGATGGACTCCCCAAGCTCCGGACCATTCTCTCCACCGGATCTCCTTTGACCGCGGAGAACTTCGCGTATGTCTATCGCGACATTAAGAACGATGTCCAACTCTCGTCGATCTCCGGCGGAACAGACATTATCTCATGTTTCATGCTCGGCAATCCTCTCCTCCCTGTTTTTTCGGAGGAGATTCAGTGTCGTGGTCTTGGAATGAAGGTTGAGGCATTTGATAACTCCGCGCGACCGGTTGTCAACCAAACCGGCGAGCTTGTCTGTACCGCACCCATCCCTTCAATGCCGGTGTCGTTCTGGAATGACCCCGATGGCGCCAAGTATCGCGCCGCCTACTTCGATACGTATCCCGGAGTATGGCGTCACGGCGATTATATCAAGATCACTGAGCGCGGCGGGGTGGTCGTGTTTGGCCGTTCGGATGCCACCCTCAATCCCGGCGGGGTGCGGATCGGCACTGCCGAGATCTACAATCCGGTCGAGGCGATGCCGGAGATCAAAGATAGCCTCGTGATCGGACAGCGGTGGCATAACGATATTCGGATAATCCTGTTTGTGGTCCTGCAGGACGGACTCATACTGGATGATGACCTCAAGAAGCGGATCAGGGAAGCGATCCGCCGCCACAACACGCCGCGACATGTCCCGGCGATTATCCTGCCGATTAACGAAGTCCCTCGCACCTTGAACGCGAAGAAGGTCGAGGTCGCCGTCACTCGCATTATCCATAACGAGCCGGTCACCAATCGCGAAGCGCTCATCAACCCCGACTCTCTTAAGCAGTTCGAGGATCTTCCCGAACTGAATGCCTGAATTCCTTCCCCAAACGATCGAGGCAGGCTCGCGCCTGCCTCGATCCACTCCACCACATAACGAATTGATTAGAGCTGGAACTTTGACACCATCTGCTGAAGACCTTCAGCCTGACGATTCAACTCCTCCGCCGCCGCCGCGGACTCTTCCGCGCCCGACGCCGTCTCTTTGGTAACCGTATTGATCTGTTCGATGCTCTTCGAGATCTCTTCAGCCGCCGTCGACTGCTGTTCCGAGGCCGCCGCGATTTGACCGATCATCTCGGTTACCCGCTGAGCCATGGTCACGATCTCGTTCAGGCTGCTGCCGGCCTTATCCGCCAGCATTTTGCCACGATCGACCTGCTGCACACCGGCTTCCATCGTTTGCACCGCTTCCTCAGTCTCGTGCTGGATCCCTTTGATCATGGAAGCGATCTCGCCCGTCGCCTTGCCGGTCCGTTCGGCCAGCTTGCGAACTTCATCAGCCACTACCGCGAATCCGCGTCCCTGTTCACCCGCTCGGGCTGCTTCGATTGCGGCATTCAACGCCAACAGGTTGGTCTGGTCAGCGATATCATCGATTACAGAGATGATCTCCCCGATCTGATCCGCTGATTTCGCCAATTTGGCGATCGACTCTGACGACTCCCGCACGACATCGGCGATCTTCTGCATCCCGTGGATGGTGTCGCTGACTATCTGGCCACCGGAACCGGCCGTCGTCGCCGCACCTTTGGCGGTGGTAGCCGCATCACCAGCGTTGCGCGAAGACTCGAGTATAGTGGCACTCATCTCTTCGACCGCTGCCGACACCTGGTGCACCTGGCTCGACTGCTTTTTCGCGCCGCTTGCCATTGCTTCGGACGATGACGCGATCTCAGTCGCGGCTGTCACCAGTTCACGGGCATTGTCCGACAATTGACGGATCATGCCGCTCAAATTGTGGATCATGGTCTTGAAGGAATGGCCCAGAACATCCTTGTCCGACCGGGGCTCCAGTCGGACCGTAAGATCATTCGCCGCGATCCGTTTAGCGGCCTCAGAGACGGTCCTCATGTAATCGACCGCTTCATGCACGGACTGCTGCAGTTCGCCGATCTCATCGGTACTGGTCACGCGAACATTGGTATTGACGTCGCCTTGAGCCATACTCTTCGCGGCCGCTACCAACTGATAGACCGGCTTGGTGATGGATCGGGCAAAACCAAACGCTACGACCATCCCGATCAACAGAGCGATCACGCCAATCACGACGCTGGTGTTGCGCATGGACACAACTGGAGCGGTGAATTCATCCAGATAGCTTCCTACCCCAATGACCCAGTCCCAATCCTTGAAGTAGGCATACGCCACGATCTTGTCGCGCGGTTCGGTCTCCCCGAGTTCCTTGTTGATCCACGGATAGGTTATCCACCCGATCTCACCATCCTTCAGCTTTGGCCCTTTGTCCATCATCTCCTTGATGAAATCGTAATTGCTGAGGTCGGCACCTTCCTTCGCCGGATGGACTTGCAGCACACCGGCGCTGTTGATAGCGTACAGATACCCGGTCTTGCCGACTTTCTGCGAAAGCATGGCGGTTCGAAGCTGCGGGGTCCGTTCCGGAACGCCCACATATAACACGCCTATGACCTTGTTATTGGCGTCTCGAAGCGGCTCGTACGCTGTGACAAACCAGGAGGTCACGACAAACGCGCGACCGTAGTAAGTCTCCCCGCGAGCCACTACCTTCTCATATACCTGATCGGAAAGGTAGGTACCGACCGCGCGGCTGCCATCTTCCTTGCGGACGTTGGTGGCAACGCGCTTGGCTTTGTCCCCCTCGCGCATGAAGATCGTGCAGGTGGCGCCTGTCTGCGATTTGACTTTGTCTACGAAGACTGTGTCGCCGTTCAACGCCCGGTTATTTCGACCGCCTCCAACCACCAGTCGGTCGTCCTCCATTCGAACAGTGCCGTTGGAGTAGTCCCGGAACAGCGAGCGCGCCACCTCGAAATTGAACTTCACTTGGTTGGTACTCTGTTCATTCTGCATCCGGCACATTTCGACTGCCGTCATGGCCAAATGGTTCAGGTCGGCTTTGGCGATCTCAGTGATGACCCCGGAAGATTTCCAGGTAGTGACCACAGTGATAGCGGCTGCGGCGATGAGCAGTGATCCACACATCGCCAGCAAAAGCTTGTGCGCCAGTTTGAGTTTCATTCTCTTTCTCCGTCCTCTCTCCGCGCCAATACCCAGCCGCCTGAAGTACTTGGTATCAGGTTAACGGCCGCGCAGGCGCATACAGGAACGCAATCGTTGCATCGTGACGTGGGACTGAGTCCATTCGACAACGAGGCACCCCCTGCCACCATTGCTTTGCCACGTAGAACAATCTCTCCATCTTATCTCATTCTTCATCTTCCCCCCATCCCGCGGTACCCGGACCGCTGGTGGTTTCGTGATGCCTGAAACTTTCTCTTGGAACCGACCATAGTCGTAGTCCCTCTCCCGTTAGTCGGTTCTCCGCCTATATAGTGTAGGCGGCAAGTTGTCATGGCCAGGAGGATAGTACTCCTGGCCTCGCTTATCTTATCTTACGCACGCACCCGCGTGATCGCGTCAGTCATAGCGTCGATTGCCTGAACCACTTCGTGTGATGCGCGCTCGGCGTCATCTAATTGACGCTTCGCGGTCGATTTGTCGCCGGATTTCAGACTACCAACTGCGTCGTTTGCGCATCGATGCACACGAGCGTGGGACTCTTCAATCTTTCTAAACTCCGACACATGTCCAAAGTCAGCTAAACCCTGAGAATAGTACCATTTTCCAAAACGACAGTTCTTGTGATCGACAGTCTTCCATTCGGATGTACTGCGACTCCCGGCAATAACCTGCTCAAGGCCGGTAATGTATCTGCGATGGTCATCTTTGGCCATATGCAGGACACCCAGATTGCCACCGTCCAATTTGAACCGTGACACCATTTGCTGAAGTCCTTCAGCCTGACGGTTCAGTTCTTCCGCCGCCGCCGCTGACTGCTCAGCTCCGGTCGCGGTTTCTCTCGTCACAGTATTGATATGTTCGATATTTTTGCTGATCTGTTCGGCCGCCGCGCTCTGCTCTTCCGATGCAGTCGCGATCTGGGCGATCATGTCGGTGACACGCTGGGCCATAGTGACTATCTCATTCAGGCTGTTCCCCGCGTTGTCCGCCAGCTCACGCCCGCGATCCACCTGCTGCAAACCTGCCTGCATCGAATTGACCGCCCCGGCGGTCTCACTCTGTACGCCTTTGATCATTTCAGTGATCTCACCAGTCGCCTTGCCGGTCCGTTCGGCCAGTTTTCTCACCTCGTCGGCGACCACAGCGAATCCTCTCCCCTGCTCACCCGCGCGGGCGGCTTCGATCGCCGCGTTTAGCGCCAACAAATTGGTCTGGTCGGCGATATCGTCGATCACGCCAATGATCTCACCGATCTGGTCGGCTGACTTGGCCAACTGAGTAATGGAGTTCGCGGAATCACGAACCACCTGCGCGATCTTCTGCATTCCCTGAATTGTCTCATTCACGATCTGCCCGCCGGTCAACGCCGTTTCCGACGCTCCCCTTGCCGCGGTCGAGGCATCGCCGGCGTTCTTAGATGACTCAAGGATAGTCGCGGTCATCTCTTCGACAGCCGTTCCCACCTGTGTCACCTGGTCGGCCTGATCCTTGGCTCCCTTTGACATCTGCTCCGAAGAACTCGATATCTCAGTCGCCGCCGAGACCAGTTCGCGGGCGTTGTCCGCCAGCTGGCGGATCATGCCGGACAAATTGGTGATCATCGTCTTAAATGACTGCCCGAGCACGTCTTTCTCGGACTTCGGCTCTATATGGATGGTCAGGTCGTTGGCCGCGATACTCTGCGCGGCGCCAGCCAGACCTTTCATGTAGCTCGTCAAATTGCGGAATGATTCCGCCAATTGACCGACCTCATCACGCTGCGAAATAGTGATTTCCTGATTGATGTCGCCGACCGCAATTCTCTCCGCCGTGCGCGCGATCTCGACGATCGGCCGCGATACACCACGGGCGATAACCCAGGCGACCGCGATTCCAAAGAAGATCGCCACTAGAGAAAAGGCAATTGCAGTCATATCAATGCGGGAGACCGCTGCTTTCAGCTCTTCGTCCTGGATCTTGATGAACTGCTCGCTCTTGGACAGAAAACTGGACGCTTCGGCGGCAACCAGCTTAGCCGTCTCCTTTTGCGCTTCCTTGACAGAAACAAACTCCTTGAAGCCGACGAGATATGCCGAGACTGCGCTCTTCGCGTCCGCGGCCTTGTTGGCATTGCGTCCGCGACCACCGATCTTGTCGCAATAGGCGATCGCCTTATCGGCGGCAGCATACACTTCCTCGGCCCACTTCAACTCTTTGCGTATCTGGTAATTCTTCTCATGTTGACGGCACTGACGAACCAGGTTGTCGATCGTCAATCCGTCCACACCACCGAGCGCATTTCCGGCGGATTGTGCCGCGCGTCCGAGCTCCACGCATTTCGCGTCGATCTCAACTGCCTGCATTTGCTCCTTGGCAAAGATGTTGAAATGTTCCTGGTATTTGGACGCCGCCGTACCGATCTCATTGAGCAGTTCGAGGTCGTGGTCATCGGCGTGCTGCTTGGTATCCTCCAATGTCTTGCTGATCTCCGCCAACTTGGCGTTGACCGTCTCGACATGTTTCGGGTCGCTGCTCAGATAGAAATCCCGTCGGGCGACAGCGCAGTCCATCGTCCACTTGATCATATTGCTTGCATTTTGCTGCACAAAGCTTGTGTTAGAGATCGTCGACAGCCCGATAATGGCAACTGCTCCAAGGGCGGCCGTCAGGCTCAACACGATACCAAAGCCGATGTACAGCTTCTTGCCGATCTTAATGTCCTTCCAACTCATCGTAAGCTCTCCCTTTTGGCTGTCGCGCTTCCCATGCGCCACCTCTCCCCGTTCTCCAGCCCGTTTTCGTCTATGTATGGTTTTTAGAATCCCACCTGGAAATTGGCCACGAACTCGTTATTTCGTACCGTGGCGCCTTCTTCTCCGTTGAACTGATAGTTCAGCTGGATCAGCGTATACTTCTTGTCAATGTAGAAGGTGGTACCGATGGTCGTCCGGTTCACCTTGTTGTTGTCCACCGCCCGGTTGGCGTCGTACTCCTCGTAGCGAGCCACGAACTGGATCTCCGGTACGATTTTCCAGTTGGTCTTCACCATATGGCCGCCCCAGAGATACCAGGCGTCCTTCTTCACGCCGCCAACTTTGGAGTGGATGTACTCAAACTCGACCTCTTCACTCTTCCAGGTCCAGTTCGCGAAATTTCCCCACGTATCGACATTCTTCAGATTGACCGTATTGTTCGACTTTCCAGCGTAATTATTGACGCCCAAGGTGAGCGACGATCCGATCTTCACCTGCGCCCGAACCACGCTGTTTTTCACCGAGTTCGAGTCCGAGACATTGATCCCCGAGCCGTTGAACACGCCGGCGGTCAACTGGAGATTGAATTTCTTACTGAAGGCATGTTCCCACGCCAGCTGGGCGCCAATGTCGCGATCCGTGCCGAGAGCCATCGCGAGTGACGGTGTCACCAGCGTGTAAGCCGCGGGCGAACGTAGGAAGTTCTGTCCAAACGCCGGCTGCGTCTGTCCAAACTTGAAACTCCACTCCTTATTCGGTGTCAGAGTGACAAATCCATCAAGGAGTTTCGGCGCTTTCGCGAATTCGCCATGAATCGTGATCTTCGCGTAATTGTTCAGCCCACCGGTAAACCCAAGTCGAGCGCGCTTGTTATCGAACGTCGACTGGTCCTTGTCGCCGCTCAACTGATAATACTGCTGGTTAAGCAGACCAAATATCGTAATGCTGCCGCGCTTCACCTCCGGACTATTAACCGCCGGCTTCGCGGGTGTTTTGGCTTTCTCGACGACCTTATTCAGTTCATCAACCAACCCGGCGAACCGCTGCAATTCATAATTCTCGTTGGTCGCGGTCGGGATGATGTCATCATCCAGTGAAGCCAACTGCTGCGAGGCCTTTTCCGTCATGCCGCGCAGCGCGCTGTTCTCCGCCTTGAGTACTTCGATATCCGAAATGATGGCGGCGATGGTCGAATCAGCCAGTCTGTTCGCCTGTACTTGCTCGGCAAGGCGACGAAGCTCCGCCTGAAGTTGCTGCAACTGCTGCTGGAAGCTCGCCGTCTGATCAGTAGCGACCGCCGATGACGCAGGTTTCGCTGGAGTCGAAGCCGACGAGGCGGCCGCCGGCTGGGCGGGAGCTACTGCCTGTTGCGTCTGCTGCAGCGCGTCTACCTGCTGCTGGAGTTTGTCCAGTGCCGCGCCAAGTGTATTCCCCTGTTTGGGCGCTGTCGGCTCTGCCTTGGGCTGATCTGCCGACGTTGTTTCATCAGCCGTCGGCTGCTCTACCGCCGGCAGATCATCGGTGGCGTCGGAATATTCAGGTGCTTCGCCATCGCACTTGGCCAATGTCGCCGCGATCAACGAACTCTGCTCCGGATGGTTCCCGAGCCACTCAATCGAACCATTCTCCAAATGGTACTGCGCGCCAACCACAGACAATTGGCCTGCTTTTACTCGCGCGCACACTTCCGGGCTCTGCGCGTACAGATCCGAGATCGTCTGCCAGATATTGGCCTCGGCGGCTTTCGCCACCAACTCATTTCCGCTGAGATTCGGATCGTCAGCGACAACTCGCTCCACCGCGGGCTGGATACGATCGACCAATTCCGGACCGGCACCGACCAATTCAGTCTTGTTGGCGACTGCCGAGACAGCGCCGCAGGACGAATGCCCCAACACAACCAGAACCGGCGTCTGCAGATTCTGCAGCGCGTACTCGACACTACCGGTTTCAAGCAAACCCGCTACGTTGCCCGCTACACGAACGACATAGATGTCGCCTATTCCGGCATCAAACAGATTTTCCACAGGAAGACGCGAATCCGCGCAGGTCAGCACGGTCGCGTAAGGACGCTGCCCTTCGGTCACGGCTGCTTTCATCCGATCCCAATCCTGGTGAGGGAATGTCCGCGAAGCCTCGGCAAACCGTTGGTTCCCCTCTTTGAGGACGGCCAGTGCCGATTCGCAGCTCTCACCGCTGGCGCTCTTACCACCCGAGATGGACGGGGTCTTATATTCCGCCTTCGCGTAGAACTCCTCATCTTGATCCGATGCCGCATTGGCGACTGCGCTCACTACTAGTTGAGACTGCTTTGGGTGGCTCCCCAACCACTCGACCTGACCGTCGCTCAGATGATATATCCCACCGACAACCTTCAATTTGCCGTCAACCACGCGCTGGCGCACAACCACGCTCTGCGCGAGGATCGTTTCAACGGTCTGCCAGACATTTTCAATTGTGGCTGCCGGAATCAGTTCCTTCCCGCTCTTTGCGGGATTCGCTTTCGCGGCACGTTCCACCGCCGGTGCGATCTTGTCGAATATCGGCGCAACCGAGCCATTCGCGGCTGTGCCTGTTACCGCCGCGTTGATAGCGCCACACTGAGTATGACCCAGCACGACAAGCGTCGGCGTTTCCAAATGATCAACTCCGTATTCGATACTGGCCAATTCGTTGACTCCGGAGACATTTCCGGCGACCCGAACGACGAACAGATCGCCGAGGCCAAGATCAAAAACCTGTTCCACCGGTACCCGTGAATCTGAACAGCTAAGCACGGTGGCTATAGGATGCTGTGCGGTGGCCGTGCGAGTGAGATAGTCAGCATCCTGATGCGGATAGGTCAATTCACCTTTGACGTATCGCGCGTTACCTTCCTTAAGGAGATTCATGGCCTGATTGGAGGAAACGGCGCTTGCCTTCCCTGTCCCCGCCGTGACAGCAGCTGTCAGCAGAAGTACGATTCCAACCAGTAGTGCGATGATCGATCGCATGCTTGCCTCCGGTCTGGTGCGGCCACCGCGAATTCAGTCTCCGCAGTGTCGTGGGAGTTCCCGCCGCCGATTTTTATCACCTGTGATTGTGAATCCTATTAGCCCCTCTTTTTCTCCATAGAAAAGGAGGTGAGACGAGTTCACTTCGACTTACATACAGAGTTCGGCTACCTCTTTATCCAGTTTAGCCGGTTTGCTGTTGAATTATTGCACTACTTACCCTTGTCCACCTTGCAGATACAGGATATCGCAGCGTCCTTATGTCTACCTTCTCTCCGCAAAGCCGTTGCATCGGCGGCCCGAATGTACTATTCTGGAACATCATGATAATCCGAATCGTCGTCTTGCTGCTTGCGCTGGCGACCAGCCTCGGCGCACAAACCACCCCCCCGTTCGGCGTCCGAACCAAGACCCCCGACCTTAAAGCCTACACCAATGCCCGGATCGTAATCAGTCCGACCCAGCTCATTCCATCCGGGACTTTGGTCGTGGACAATGGTAGGGTTTCCGCGGTCGGTGAGAATGTTCAGATCCCGGCCGGCGCGGTGGTGATCGATCTCAAAGGAAAAACCATCTACCCCGGGTTCATTGACCCGTACTCGCAGTACGGTCTTCCTGAACTGGAGCGACAGCGCCGTGAACGTAACCGTCGGCCCCAATACGAGGCCGAAAGGAAGGGGGCAGACTCATGGAACGATGCCAACCATGCTGAGCAACTATCTGTTCAGGAGTACTCCCCGGACGCAAAAGAAGTTGAAGACCTCCTGAGCCAGGGAATTACTGTCGTGCAGTCGGCGACTCTCGACGGGATATTCCGGGGCCGTTCCTTTGTCACGCTCGTTGATACTGGCCTGACCAATGACCTGCTCCTGAAGCCGCAATCCTGGCATTTCGCGTCATTTAATAAGGGGTCATCAACACAGGAGTACCCCTCTTCGCTGTTTGGATCTATTGCGCTGGTGCGCCAGTCGCTGTTGGACGCGGATTGGTACAAGAAAGCCCACGCGGCATACAAACTGAATCCGCGGCAGCCAATGCCTGAGTTCAATCTACCGATAGCCGCGCTCGGACAGATATCCAGTGAACCGGTTGTTTTCGAGACCGATGATGAACTCTCCCTCCTCCGGGCCGCGCGAATTTCCACGGAATTCAAGATCCCGTTCATCCATGTCGGCTCGGGGCACGAGTATGAACGCGCCGCGGAGATCGCCGCCTTAGGTCAACCGCTCATTGTACCACTTAATTACCCGAAACCGCCCAGCATCAAGGAGGCGGAAGACGACGTCGACGTAAACCTCGCCGACCTTCGCTACTGGGAACAGGCTCCTTTCAACGCCGCGCTTCTGGAAAAGGCTTCAATTCGCTTTGCTTTCACCAGCTATCGTCTCAAAGAGCCGCGCCAGTTCCTGAAAAATGTGCGACAGGCAGTGAATAGCGGCCTTACCCCGGCCACCGCGCTGGCGGCCTTGACGACCATTCCGGCGCAACTCTGCGGTGTGGAATCGCAAGTCGGTTCACTGGAATCAGGCAAGCTCGCTAATTTCATCATCACCGATGGCGATATCTTCGACGAGTCGACCCGTCTTGTTGCGATCGCCGTCAAGGGTGACCGTCGCGATTTTCTGCCGCTCGACCAGACCGATTTCCGCGGCAATTACTCCATGAACCTGAACAGCCGAGAACTGACCCTCAACCTGAAGGGTTCGCCGGATACGGTTCGCGGTGATGTGACCTTTGGGGAGACCAAACTCTCTCTCGACCAGGTATCCACCTCGCGTGACGAGATCACCTTTGCGCTCAAGCTCGACAGTCTCGGGCAAAAAGGCGTCGCACGATTCTCTTTCCGCAAGGATGATCAGGCTCTCCGCGGCAAAGTGACCATGCCGGATCTCTCGACCTCTGACATTACGGCCACGTTTATCTCTGCCTTCCAGCCGGACAGCACGGAGAAGACGAAGAAGAAATCGGCCGAGATGGTCTCAAAAATAACTTTCCCCAACAAGGCGTATGGTGTCACGCAACTTCCTCCAGTAGCCAATCTCCTGATAAAGAACGCCACTATCTGGACTTCGGAAGCCGAAGGGAATCTTGAGAATACCGACCTGCTGATTCAAAATGGGAAGTTTGCCAGGATCGGCAAGGGATTAGCCGCTCCCACCGGCGCAACCGTGATCGATGGCTCCGGCAAACAGATCACTGCGGGTGTCATCGATGAGCACTCGCACATCGCCGCCTCAGGTGATATTAATGAAGGGACACTGGTCACCTCGCCGGAGGTTCGCATTGGCGACATCATCGATCCCGACGATATTAATCTCTACCGCGCGGTCGCCTCTGGAGTCACCACCTTGCAGATACTGCATGGTTCCGCCAACCCGATCGGCGGCCAGGCGCAGATAATCAAACCGCGCTGGGGGGCATCGGCCGAGGAACTGAAATTTGCCAATGTCACGCCGACCGTCAAGATGGCGCTCGGCGAGAATGTCAAGCAGAGCAACTGGGGCGAGCAGTACACCATTCGTTACCCCCAGAGCCGTCTTGGTGTGGAGTCGATCCTTCGCGATGTCTACCAGGCCGCCCGCGAATACGGTGATGATTGGAAGAAATACAACGCCCTCTCAGCGAAGGAGAAAGAGCGCACTATCCCGCCGCGGCGCGACCTCAATCTGGAAGCGACCCTCGATATCATCACCAACAGAATGCTCGTCCATTGTCACTCTTATGTGTACACCGAGATCCTGATGTTGATGCGCCTTGCAGAGGAATTCGGATTCAAGATCCAGAATTTCACGCACGTCACCGAGGGCTACAAGGTCGCGGATGAACTGGTGAACCATGGCGCGACCGCTTCATCCATCGTTGACTGGTGGGCATACAAATTCGAAGTATATGACGCAATCCCCTATAATCAGGCGATCATGAATGAACGAGGTGTCGTCACTTCAATTAACTCGGACAGTCCCGAACTGGGACGCCGCCTCGCCCACGAAGCCGCCAAATCGATCATGTACGGCGATATGAGCCAGATTGACGCCATCAAGATGGTGACTATCAATCCCGCGAAGCAGCTCAAGATCGATGACCGCGTCGGTTCCATCAAGGTTGGCAAGTACGCGGATATGGTCATCTGGAACGGGAATCCGCTCTCTATCTACTCGAAACCGGAGATGACCCTCATCGATGGACGCGTCTATTTCAGCCTTGAATCAGACCTCGCCGCCCGCGAGGCGATCCGTCAGGAGAAAGCCGCCCTCATCCAGAAACTGCTGACCTCGCCCGGCGAATCAAAGGGTCGTTGGCGTGACGGATACAAGCCACGCGAGAAGGAGTGGGATTGCGAAGATATCCTCGACTACTGGAAGGAGTTGAATGAATACCATGCGACACACTAACCTCCTTCTGACGATTCTCCTGTTGCTGGCCGTCGGCGTCAGTGCCCATGACTATATCCCGGGCGCGCCGCAATCCGCGCCGATTCTCCTTAAAGGAGGCACGCTGTACACTATCACCAATGGTGTTCAGGAGAATACCGACCTGCTTTTCGAGAACGGCCGCATCACGCAGATCGCGCGTAACATCACGCCGCCTTCCGGCGCGGAAGTAATCGATGTTACCGGTCAACTGGTTTACCCCGGACTTATCAATGGCCAGACCTCTGTTGGTTTGTCCGAAGTCGGCTCCGTGCGTGGCTCCAACGATAATAGTGAAATTGGCCGCAATAATGCCGACCTCAAAGCCTGGGTTGCCTATTCGCCGGATTCTGAGATCATCCCGACCATCCGCTCCAATGGCGTGCTCACCTGTCTGGTCGTGCCGGGCGGTGCGCTCATTCAAGGGCGTTCCAGCCTGATGAATCTCGACGGCTGGACCCGTGAGGATGCCGCAGAGAAGCCGGTCGTCGCCCTGCATATGGGATGGCCCTCATCCGCCATTGTGGATGCCTGGTGGATGGAGAAATCTGCCGAGGAACAGAAGAAAGAGATGACCGAGAATCGCGCCGCCATCTCCCGGCTCTTTGAGGATGCCCGCGCTTACTGGCTGGCCAAGCAGGCCGACCCGCAGATCAAACAGGATACACGCTGGGAAGCGATGCTCGCTCTGTTCTCGCGTGAAATGCCCGCGGTTATCAACGCCGATGATCAGCGCCAGATCGAAGAGGCCGTCGCCTTCAGCCAGAAATTCAACTTCCGGCTGATGATCTCCGGTGGGCGTGAAGCGTGGAAATGTGCCGACTTGCTGAAATCGAACAACGTCCCGGTGATCGTTGCCCCGACCACTGCGATGCCAATGCGCCACGATGATGCGTACGATCTCGCCTACAGCATCCCTGCTCTATTGGCGAAAGCTGGCATTACCTTCTGCTTTGGAACGTTTGACAACAGCTCCGCGCGCAATCTTCCATTCCAGGCAGGCAACGCGGTCGCCTATGGCCTGGACAAGGAACTCGCTCTGCGCGCAATCACCCTTCTCCCCGCGCAGATTCTTGGCGTGGACAAGGATCTGGGCTCACTGGAAGTTGGCAAGAAAGCGAATATTGTCATCTCCAGCGGCGACATTCTCGATCCGCTGACCCACAAAGTGACTCGCGCGTTTATCAATGGCCGCAAGGTCGATCTCGACAACAAGCACAAGGAACTCTATCGCAAGTATCAGGCGAAACGCTCCGGCAATTAGGGGAAGATGTCGCAGAATAAGAAAGGCGAGGTAACCACCTCGCCTTTTCTTTATCTGTTCGATCAATCTGTCTATTAGAACTCAATCCCCCATGAGACCGCCAGATCGCTCGTTTCGTATTTCGACAATTGCCACGTGAACCCCATGGCAAAATTGAAAGGCGCGATAAACGGGGTCAGGTTCCCCAGGCTGAACCCGATCTCCGAGTAAGCCTTTCTCGCCACCTGTCCATAGATTGCGTCCGGGTCCGGCTGGTGCTTGAAATCCGACCAGAACACGCCCCCATGCACACTTAACCACCAGGGGATCTTCTCGATCAATGGCAACCCGCTCTTTACCCACAGCGCCCGCCTGAACTCATGTCGCCCACTGATCACGCCAATTCTGTCACCTGCGAAATTCGTCAATTCGAGTGTCTGGAAACCCTTTCCCTGATAGAGATCCAGCGGTGCATACTCCAGAGTATAGTACCGCTGCGGCGGCATCGGCTTGTCCGATGCCCCGTAGTAGGCGTAAATCGAAGTAACCCCCAGACCGATCGTTCTCTGGCGGCGATAGAAGGACGCACAATATCGCGTGAAATCAAAGTCGCTGTTCAGCAGTCCGGGCGATGTATACTCCATTCCGACCGAGAACTGGGTGTAAAGTGGCTCCGAAAGGGTCACTATTCGCCCCTTTCTATTCATCTTCGGACGTGAGTCAAAACTGAAACTGGCCGTCAGACTCCGCATCTCCCCATCTTCGATCGATGGATTGTCGCGAATAGCATGTTCCGGCTCAAAGAAGCTGTAATCCTCATTGAATCCCGCAGACAGCTGCCTCAGATTGTTGTACCCGATCGAGAATCGTGTCTGGTCAAAGACCTTTGTCCTCAAGCCCGCCGAAAACCCTTTCTCCTTAAAGTAATCAAACGGATCCGCCTGATTCCAGAGGGCGACGATAGACATATTCCCCTGGTCCCCGTACAAAACAGTAGGACGGTGCTTCATCTGATCGTGGAGCTCTCCCCAGACTGTCAGCGTTTGGTTCTCCCATGGTTCGCTCGACAGGCCGAACCGGTACTGCCAGTAGTCAGCCGCGAACGCATGTCCAACGCGCCAATCAACGGAGGTCCTTGGAAGTATCTCTCTCAGCGAGGTTCCAAAACCCAAGTAAGCACCTTCAGCCCGATTGAAGTGGTACAACTGCTCCTGCGTGGTCACTATCAGCGGCGCGATGTACAACGCTTTCAACATCACCTTGCCTATAGGCTCAGGCGCCGATTCAACCGAATCAATCCGTCGATACCCATCCTCTTCGATCGCCGACAAAGGTATCGATTGCTGCGTGTCCCAGATACTCGAATCCTTGGAGTCCGCATCCTTCGCCACTTCCAGCACGACCTCACCGAACGTCCCCTTCGGTATCCCCTGCTCAATGCTGAAATCATATAATGAGGCTACGTGTAGAAACGATAACTCACTCGGGATCCCCGGTAGCGGAAATGGCAATTTGATATCCGCGCCAAACCGTATTTCCACCGGTAGCCAATACTCATCATGGAACTGCGCGTACCGCTGACTGTAGCGCGGATTCTGTATGAACGCGGAACGCAACCCGCTGAAGCCGACATCCACCGCCACCACGTCGTATGTTGAATCCGCGATATGAATGGTCCCCTTGAACAGCGTCTCCAACTCGTTCTTCGGCTCTATCGCCAGCACGAATACCCGCTGGCTATCGATATAAGTGGTGTCCATCAGCGAGTAGTCATAGAAATCAAGAGCGTCAGTGGCGGTAGGTGAGACGATCGACATCTCCCCCGCCTCGATCCGGTTCCTGTTGAAATTGAGGATCTGTCCAACCGTCACCAGGTTGTTATCCGCGTCAATGTTCTTCGATTGCTTGCGCGCGGTTATGACCTCTTTATACTTGTCCGGCTGTTCCCAGTACGATGTCAGTTGCGTTTCGGTGATGAGCAGAATATTGACCGAGTCCGATTTCTTTTTATCCCGCACTACCAGCTTGGTGTACGCGTCAAAACTGTAGTCATGCAGCTTGCTCAGGATATCCTTCTTGCGCGATATCGCTTCAAGAATAATCAGCTCGGCCGCGTTCTCCCCTTTGTCGAACACACTGGTGCCGGGAAGTTCTATCAGGGCCGCATGCAGGCCGAAGTCCTGTGTCGCGCCCGAGTCCACGGTGGCCACAGTCGCACGCTCTGAGTAGTACGCGATATGACTGCACTTCAACCGATATTCCGGCCCCTGCTCGACCACCAGCCGGTACCGTCCCTCATCATTGGCGACCGTGGATTGCCCCGTCCCCTCGATCTGGACAGTCGCGAATGGAATCGGCTGCTGAGTATCGAAATCGCGAATGATTCCCTGAATTGCAACCCTCACGACGGGCGTGGCGCTGAGTGGTCTCTTGTCCTGGCCGATCGCGCCAGGTGCCACGAACAGACTTAAGATACAGGAGAAACTTAGGTAGAAAAGAACTGAACGAAATGCTAACAATCGAATCATCGACCACCTGCTCCCTTTCCTCTGGCTTGGTCAATGCCCCTTATACGACGCGCTTCAACTGATGTTTCCGTTGTGAGCTACAATTGATACAGCATGAGATAAACAGCCACACCGCTCACCGAGACAAACATCCAGACCGGCCACAACCAACGGGTGATTCGGGTATGCTTGGAGAACTCTCCCCGAAACGCGTGCCAAACCGCCATCAGTACGAAAGGGACCATCACCGCGGCAAGGATCACATGCGGAATAAGGATCGCGAAATAAATCGGCCGCGTCCAATCCTGCTTTTCGTACGGCACCGAACCTACTGCATAATGATAGATAAGATAGCAAATGAGGAATGCCGCCGATGAGACCAGCGCGCCGATCATCATCTTTTTGTGCCGGTCCGGTCTCCCGCTCTTGACAAAGATATATCCCAGCGTCAGAAAGATCGCGCAGATCAGGTTAAGGGTGGCGTTGATGGTCGGCAGGTCTTGAAAGGTCACAACATCTCCTTGGCGATCACCGCGGCATGCGAGCGCATTAGCTCAAGTTCGTGCTGGTCATCGTAATCGTAGTACCCCCGAATATTCCCCTGCGGATCAACCAGAATGAACTTCGTGCTGTGCATCCCCGGAAGATCCCCGCTCACGCCAAAACCCTTTTCCGCCAACCAGACCACCTGATCCATCTCGCCGCGTATGAAAACCCATCGGTCATCGGTGACATTGAATCGATTGGCGTACTCCCGCAACGTCGCCAGGGTATCCGTGGCCGGATCAACTGTAATCGAAACCAGCCGCAACTGCGGGCTTCCCGCAAACTCGCGATACAACTCACTGTAGGTCGCGTTCATCATCGGGCAGGGCCCGCGGCAACTGGTGAAGAAGAACTCAACGATATTGACTCTCCCCTTCAACTCTGCAAGGCCAAATGGCTGACCACTCCGCTCAACAAACTGGAACTCAGGCACTGCCGATACTACCGGCACATTGGTTCTTTCCGCCTCTGCTCTTTCCACCACAAAAAACGCGATCAGCGCAAGACAGACCACATTGACAGTCAGCGGCACCAGGATCCGCTTGAATGATTTACCATATGACACTACGTCCGCCCCGGTGTGCTTGACGCCGAAGAATGTCACCATGGCCAATCCAATGAATAGCCCAGCCGCCCACTGATGGAACAATTGCGCGACCGGCGACAAGCCATAGAAGTAGAAGAATATCCCCAGCAGTACCTCTACCAACATGAGGGTCATCATCCCCCAGAGCGCCAGTCTCACCAACTGCGATACCCGCTGGCTCAACTTGAGAATCGAATACCCTACAAACCAGGTGAACAGCACCATCAGTGTCCCGGATATCATATGGATATCATTCCAGACACCAACTTCTCCCATGAGCTGACTATCCTTAAGGAGGGGGAATTCCCGCGCCACTATCTCAATCGCTTCCCGGACTTGTGTCCCCAACAAGATCTGGAGCATCCCGCCAACCCACAGTAGCCCACACCAGAGTACCGCGCGCGAGGGATAGCTGGCTGGCTTTGCTTCCCCCAGCGGCAACTGCTGATAATATGTCTGTTGTGTGACGTAAATGAGCAAGCTGACAATAAGGTAGGACAACAAAAGATGCGCGGAAACAAGGATCGGCTCAAGCTCGGAGGTCACGACCTTTCCCCCTTGCCACCCCTGGTAGGCCACAAGCAGCGCCGCCAGCAGCGACGGCCAGAGTATCTTGGGCATCGTGCGGTACTTCACCAGCGCCATGATCGCGACCGCGAGAATCAGAAACCCAACCGACACGCCCACCAATCGATTGACATACTCTATCCATGCGAGCACAACGGTCAGCCCGGTCGCGCTCATATCCGGCGGAAGGTCACTCACGGAAAGCGGAGGAAACCAGCGGCCGTAGCACTTTGGCCAATCCGGACATCCGAGTCCCGCCCCGGATACACGGACCAATCCGCCAACAAAGATCAGGAAATAGGTTGCAAGCGTGGAGAAGAATGCCAGACGGCGAAAGGATTGCATGGTGCCAGCTCATTTCCGGGGCGAAATGTCCAACTGCCGCCCCGCTGCAGCGACTGTACACTACGCGCCGACAGCCCGGTGCGCAAGCGCAAAGTCGCTTCTAGTGGCCGGAGCCTGCGGCCGCGCTGTCGACCACTGCCTTCGCCGAGTCGGCCACCGCTTTGGTCGTATCAGATACTGCGCCATGTGACGGAGTCGCCGGCATATTCTGGTAGATGATAGCCTTCGGCTCGATCGGCCCATCCTTGATCCGGTCGAGTTCGGCGCGACGTTCCGTATCGAACATCGTCAACCCGATAAAGACCGCCAAGAACGCCAATGACGAGAAGAAGATCAGGAAATAGAGCTTGTTGTCGTACCAGAGGTGCATGAAGAAAAACGCCACCAGGCTCGCCTTGAACCCTGCGATCAACATCGCGATCAGGATATTGGCCGGTCCGAAATCAATGGCCGCCACGGCCACGGTGACCGCCGTCATTACCAACAGTGTCGCCCCTATCCCCAGATAAACCTTGAGCGGCGTAATATGATGATGCGCGTGGCTGGATGTATGACTAGTAGACATGCTTCACTCTCCTCACGACACCAGGTATAGCAGGGGGAACAGGAATATCCAGATCAGGTCGACCAAGTGCCAGTACAGGCCGGTCACCTCGATCGGGTTGTAATACGACGCGTTGAACTGATCGTTTTTCGTCTTGTACAGCATGATGGCGATCGCGATCATGCCGCCTATCACGTGAAGCCCGTGGATGCCGGTCATTACGAAATAGATCGAGAAGAAAATATGCGGGTTGGTCCCTTCGATCCCCGTGAATGTGTAATATTTCCCCGGCAATTGCCCGAGATGAAACTTGTGCGAATATTCGAAATACTTGATAACGAGGAATATCCCGGCGAACACCAGGGTGGCGATCAGATTGTACATCGTCGCTTTCTTGTTCCCTAGCTGCATCGACCGTATGGATAGCGCCATCGTCACCGAACTGGATATCAGCACCAGGGTGTTGATGAACCCCATCTTGATATCCAACGCCTTGTGCGCGGCATGGAACATCTCCGGATTCCATGACCGATAGATGGCGTACGCGCAGAAGAGACCGCCAAAGAACAGCACTTCGGTCAGCAGGAAGACCCACATCCCGAGCTTGGCGGAATCCCGTTGCTGCTCGGCATCGGTGAAATGGTGCGCGACATGCTCGTCAAGCGCGCCCTGTGATTGTGCGTGATTCGCCATTCGTCCGGTTACCTCGTAGTTTCGCGCAGCCGGTCCGGCGCACGTTCGATCAGGATCTTGTCATAGTCATACGGGCCGTGGCTCACCACCGGCTGCGTCACGAAATTCTCGGTCGGCGGCGGCGAGGTCGTCTCCCACTCAAATCCAATGGCTCCCCACGGGTTATTCCCCGCCGGCTTCCCCTTGATAAGTGAATGGATCAGGTAGATCCCCATGATCAGGAACGCCAAACCAAGCACCCATGCGCCGTATGTCGAAAACGCGTGCAATCCTTGGTATTGCGGAAGATAATTGAAATACCGTCGGGGCATCCCCTCCGCTCCAAGGATGAACTGCGTGAAAAATGTCATATTGAAACCGATGAACACCAGCACAGCCGTGATGCTGGCCCAGAACTCGTTGTACATCCGTCCGAACATCTTCGGCCACCAGAAATGTATCCCGCCCAAGAGCGCCATCACCGTGCCACCCATCATCACATAATGGAAGTGCGCCACAACGAAATAGGTGTCATGCACATGGATATCCACCGACAACGCGCCGAGGAATATCCCGGTCAGTCCCCCTATCGTGAACAGGATCAGGAACGACAACGTATAGAGCATCGGGGTCCGCAGACTGATCGACCCCTTATATAATGTCATCACCCAGTTGAAGACTTTTACCCCCGAGGGAATACCCACGAAGAACGTCAGAAACGAGAAGATCACCGCCGCCAGCTCCGACTGCCCCGACGTGAACATATGGTGTCCCCAGACCAGGAACGAGACCAGCGCGATACCGAAGGATGAAAACGCGATCGCGTTATAGCCGAAGATCTTCCGGTGCGACATATGCGAGATCAATTCGCTGATGATCCCCATCCCCGGCAGGATCATGATATACACCGCGGGATGCGAGTAGAACCAGAAGAAATGCTGGTACAGTACCGGGTCGCCACCCATCGCCGGATCGAAAATGCCGATCCCCATCGTCCGCTCCAGCAGCAACAGCACCAGCGTGATCGCCAGCACGGGAGTCGCCAGCACCTGAATAAGCGCGGTGGCATACAATGCCCAGACCATCAACGGTAACTTGAACCAAGTCTGGCCGGGCGTCCGAAGTTTGTGTATCGTGACTATGAAGTTGATACCCGTAAAGATCGAGGAGAAGCCGAGGATGAATGCCGCCAGCAACATCGACGAAACCGAGGATGTCGTACTCGTGCTATAGGGCGTGTAAAACGTCCAGCCGGTATCGGCGCCGCCGGATATCAGCGAGTAGATGCCGAAAAACGCGCCGAAGACAAACACATACCAGCTCGCCAGGTTAAGGCGTGGGAATGCGACATCTTTCGCCCCTATCATCAGCGGGAGGACAAAGTTTCCCAATGCCGCCGGGATCGAGGGAATGATGAACAGGAAGATCATGATCGCGCCATGCAGCGTGAAAATGCGGTTGTACGCCTCCGCGTTCATAAAGTCCTGACCGGGATTCAACAACTCGGTGCGCAGCACCACTGCCAGAGCGCCGGCGAAGAAGAAGAAGAACATGATGGCCGCGAAATACATGATCCCGATCCGCTTGTGATCGAGCGTGAACAGCCAGCTCTTCCAGCCTTTCGGACTATTCAGGTAATGCGTCTGGGGAATGATATTGTCCATTCTATTACCTATCCTCGATTAGTGCAGCGTCTTGATGTATGCGATCAGCGCGTCGATCTGCCGATCCTTCAGGATCCCCTGATAGGTCGGCATCACCGGGTCATATCCATTCACGATATGCGCGCGCGGATCCAGGATCGATTCACGGATATAGTTCTCGTCGGCCACTAGACGCTGACCATCGGTCATCGCCTCTTCACGGCCGAAAAGACCCTTGAAACTCGGCCCAACCAGCTTGGTCCCGTCCAGCGTATGGCAGGTCACACAGGCCTTGGACTTGTACAGCTGCGCGCCGAATTCCTCCAGCGACAACCCTTCACCCATTCCCGACGATGACTCCAGCCACTTGTTGAACTCGGTCTCTGAGACAACTTTGACTTTCCCCAGCATCTCTGAGTGTCCCTTCCCGCAATATTCCGTACAGAAGATCTGGTAGTCGCCGACATGCGTCGCTTCAAACCAGGCCACGGTATAGCGGTTCGGGAGGACATCCATCTTGATTCGGAAATTCGGGACGTAGAAGCTATGCAGCACATCTTTGGAAGAGAGCAACAGCTTGACCGGTTTCCCGACCGGGACAGTCAGGTCATTGACGGTGTTGGCTCCCTGGGGATAGTCAAACGTCCAGAACCACTTCTGTCCGGTGACTTTGATCTCCATCGCGTCTTTCGGCGCGACATAGAATTTGATATACGATTTGAATCCCCAGATGAAGATGATCATGACGAGGATCGTCGGAATGACGGTCCAGGCGACTTCCAGCGTCGTATTGTGCGCGACTCCGGTTGTCAGGGTATCTTTTCCCCGGCGGCGATACTTCACCACAAAAACGGTGATCATCGCGACCACGATGATGAACATGATGGTGCTTGACCAGAAAAGGAATCCCCAGAGAGGATCTATCTCACTGGCCAGCGTCGAATTCGCCGGTGGCAAAAACAGGTTGCCCGTAGTGTCCATAGCCTTCCGTTATCTCCGATCTTCCGCCACCGGTAGGTTGACTGATGGTGTCAACTGCTTCCGGCGGTTGCTTCGCTCATGACGCCACAACAACGCCACGAATATTCCCAGGACCAACGCGGTCAAGGCTCCCCCTATCCGCATCACGTTGGTCGCGAATAATACATACCCTTTCGCCTGCGGGTCGTAATGGTAGCAGTAGAGGATCAAGCGGTCGATCGTGTTTCCGATCTTGCCATCCGATGCTTCCAGCAACGCCAGCTTCAGATCGCGGGCGCTGAATTCGATCCCGTACAGGTATCGTGAGATCTTTCCATCCGGCGTCAGCACAAACGCCGCGGCAGAGTGAGCGAACTCCTTCTGCTCTTCATCATACTTGTAGCCGAATCCAACCGCGTTGGCCAACGCCCGTGACTGTGTCGAATCCGCTACCAAAAAGTGCCAGCCGGCTTCCGCTCCGGGGCGGCCCAGCTCGGCCAGGTAGTTCTGCTTTTTTGCTCCCGCTAATTGCCAGGTCTCGGCCGGATTGATCGACACTGCGACCATTTCAAACTTCTCCCCCGGCAACCATTCCATCCCTCTTACCCCCGCGACCATTCCGTTAAGGACTAGATTGCAGAGCATCGGGCACTGGTAGTACACCAGGTTCAGGATCACCGGCTTGCCGGTCCCAAAGTATTCAGCCAGTCTGACCTGGCGTCCGGTCTCATCGGTGAAGACCAGGTCGAGCGGGACTCTCTCACCGAGATGTTCGGTGATCCCGACACCGGCCAGTTCCGGTACTGAATCAAGGACAACTTGGCTCAATAAAGGCGATTCTCCGGCCAGAACCAAAAGAAAACTGAGGAGTAAACAGGATAAATAAAACCTTATTTTGTCCACGTTCATGCCCTTGCGTACCATACTGGGTGAACAGCCCCGCCGGGGGAAAGTTCACCTAAAACTGCCTATGTCGGACCGGGTATATCTATGCTACCGAGGGCCGGTTCCCGCTCGATAGGCCTCGTCGGCCACGAGCTGCATCGCCCGGTCAATAGGGATCTGGTAAATGCCTTTCGCGGCATCCACCACCTTGTATGAATTCAGCACTTCGTCCTCGCGCGCCCGCAGGTCGCGATACGAAATAGATTCCGGCTTCAACACCGTATCGTAAATGATCTGTTCTTTCGTCAGCACGAAAATATTATCCACCACCACTACCGAGAGGATCACAAAAGCGGCAGTCGCGATCGTCACCAGTGAGATGATCTTGAGATTCGCGTCCCGCTTCTCATACTTGAATGATTCGCCATGATGGCCGTGACCAGAACTCGACATATCAGTCCTCAGAACGGATTAACGTGGTTAATGGATCCGGCCAGTTTCGGATCCTGAACCGGTACCAACGGATGACGCGAGAACCGTCCCCAGAATCCCCACAAGAACACGCCTCCGACAAACAACATAGTTGCGGGCTCTATCCAGGAGATACTGGCGCCTTCCTTGAGCAACGTCGGATAGACGAGCCAGTACATATCCACCCAATGCATCAGCAGTATCCAACTGGCGACACCCCAGAGCAAAAACGGCGTACGCTTGGTCGCGCGGAAGAGGAGCACGATGAACGGCAGAACAAAATGCCCGAACAGGATCACCATGCTGACAAACTGCCAGCTTCCCTTCCAACGATCCAGATACCAGACTGTCTCTTCCGGAATATTGCCGTACCAGATAAGGAAGTACTGCGAGAACCCGATGTACGTCCAAAAGATCGTGAACGCCAGCATCAGCTTTCCAAGGTCATGGTAATGCTCGACCGTGATCGTGTCTGTCAGGATCCCCTTGCGTTGAAGCGCCAATGCCACCAGCGTCATGAATGCTATCACCGCCAACAATCCGCCGGCAAAGAAGTAGACGCCGAAAATGGTCGAAAACCAGTGTGGATTCAATGACATCAACCAGTCATACCCGGCATAGGTAACCGTTAGCGCGAACAACAGCATCCCCCACGCGCTTGTCCGGCGCATGGCGTCACCGATCGCCTGGGTATCCCCTTTATCCTGCTGCAATGATAGCTTGTGCAGCTTCATCGCCACGAACGCCCAGATAGCAAAGAATACAACAGTTCGTATTGTGAAGAATGTCGGGTTCAAATACCCCGACTTCGCCTGCAACAACTCATCGTGCGCCACCGCGTCCGCATGGCTCCAGTGATAGAGTGTATGCATCCCAAGCAACGCCGGTATCACCAGCGCCGCCATATACGGCAACACCATCATGATGCTCTCTGAAATGCGACGGATCACCACCGACCAGCGCGCGCCGACCAGATGGTGCAACATCGTAAAGAAAAGCCCGCCCAGCCCGATCGATGTCCAGAACACAAACGCCGTCAGATAGGCGTGGAAAAACCGCTCGGACTCCATCACCCACCCAAGGATCGAGAGCAGAAAACCGATGCCACCGACGATCAGCATTCGCGCGCCGAACTTCCCGGGGTCGGTCAACATGTATGTCGTCTTATTAAAGGTCATATCTCATCACACTATTTCAGCGTACCACGGACATCCTGCGGCACATCATTGATCGTTGCATGCTGTGAACGTTGCAGGGCGCGGACGTAGGCCACGATCGCCCACCGGTCCGCAACCGGCACCTGGGATTTGTACGGCGGCATATTGCGAATCCCATTCGTTATCACCGAATAGAAATGACCATCCGCGGTATCCACCAGCCGCTGCTCGTGGAAAGATGGCGGCGGCAGAAGCCCGCGCTGTACTACGATCCCCTTGGCATCTCCCACCCGCCCATGACATGGCGAGCAGTAAATGTTATAGCGCTCCTGACCACGTTGCAGTAACTGCAAGGTGATGGGCAGCGGATTGGTCTTGACCAGTTTTCCGTCCGGCGTGGTCCCGTTGTACAGGGCGTCATCCTCATGCAGGAATCCGCGCGCCACTGTCCCTGCTGGAGGAACACGCATCGTGGCGCTGTCCGCATAGAATCGGCTCTTCGACTGTACGTCGTAACGCGGCTGGTTATCCATGTTCGGATTTACGTGGATCGGCGTCTTCTCCGATGGTGTGCCGCGCATGCAGCCACCCAACAGCAACAGACAACACATGGAGAGCAGAAGTTTCTTCATAGTCCTCGTACTACCTCCACTTGGGCGCCGCCGATCGACTTGAGGAACGCTTCGGTCTTCGCGGCATCAAACTTCGGGTCACCCGCCTCTATACTCACGAAGAAGCCGTCGTCATTCACTTTCTTGCTGAAATGCTCGGAGTAGAAAAGCCCGTTGAACCACATCGGCAGACGATTGAGGATCAACATACTGAACACCGCGCCAAGCGCCGCGAACAGGATGGTCAATCCAAAGCAAACGACCACCCACGCTTGATAGCTGTTGTACGGCTTGCCGGCGATTATCACTGGGTAATCTACTGCCTGCGTCCAGTACTGTAGCGCGAACGCCGACACCAGACCAACCGCTCCACACGCCCCCGCGATCAGCCCAACTTTCGATTGCCCTGCCCCCATCGCGTCATCCATCCCATGGATCGGGAACGGTGAGTGCACATCCCACTGCTTGTATCCGGCATCGCGGACCTTCTCCGCCGCGGACAGCAATTCATTCGGTCCGGCGAATTCCGCGATCACCGCGTAGGTCTTCTCTGTCGCCGGAGCGGCCATTGCTTCACTCATCAGTGACCTCCCTTAGTCGGCGTATGCGAACCATGCCCATGGTGATGTGTGTCCGCCTGCGGAAGCACACCCTTCACCTCGGCCATAGAAACGACCGGCAGGAACTTGAGGAATAACAGGAAGAGCGTGAAGAACAGGCCGAACGACCCGATCATCGTCGCCCAATCCCAAAAGGTCGGCGTATAGTGCGCCCAGCTTGACGGCAGGAAATCCCGCGCCAGCGTCACCACGATCACGAATCGCTCGAACCACATACCGACGTTGATAAGGATCGACGCCACGAACATGATGGCGATATGTCGGCGATACTTCTTGAACCAGAATATCTGCGGCACAAAAACGTTACAGAAGATCATCGTCCAGTAGGACCACCAGTAAGGGCCAAACGCGCGATTGATGAATGCGAACCGTTCATACGGGTTGCCACTGTACCAGGCGATAAAAAACTCACACGAATACGCGTACCCGACCATCATACCGGTCACCAGCATGATCTTATTCATCTTCTCAAGATGGTCGACCGTGATGATATCTTCCAGTTTGAACGCCCGGCGCACCAGGATCCCCAGGGTCAGCACCATGGCGAACCCCGAGAAAATAGCTCCCGCTACGAAATACGGCGGGAAGATCGTAGTATGCCAGCCCGGAATGATCGAGACCGCGAAGTCCGTCGACACGACCGAGTGCACCGACAACACCAGCGGCGTCGAAACGCCCGCCAATATCAAATATGCCTTTTCATAGTTCCGCCACTGACGCTGGCCGCCGCGCCACCCAAGCGAGAATATCCCGAGAGTCAATTTGCGCCACTTGGTCTTCGCGCGATCGCGCAGCGTCGCCAGGTCGGGGATAAGTCCGACATACCAGAACGCCAATGAACAGGTGAAATAGATGCTGACGGCAAATACGTCCCAGAGCAGCGGAGAGCGGAAGTTCGGCCACATCGACATCTGGTTCGGGATCGGGAACACCCAGTACAAGAGCCAGACCCGGCCGACGTGGATCGACGGAAAGATCAGCGCGCAGATCACCGCGAAGATCGTCATTGCCTCCGCGAACCGGTTGATCGAGGTCCGCCACCGCTGACGGAACAGGAACAGGATCGCCGAGATCAGCGTCCCCGCGTGACCGATACCGACCCAAAAGACGAAGTTGACGATCGCCAATCCCCAGCCCACAGGAATATTGAGTCCCCAGATACCGGTCCCCTCCCAGACCAGGAATCCGATCGAACCCAACAGGACCAGGACGATCGAAACAGCCATCCCGAAAAGTACCAGCCACTCCAGCGAAACCTTCCGCTCCGTCAACTCACTGATCTTCTCAGTGATGGCGTGGAACGTCGGGTTCCCCTTGATCAACGGCGGCTCGGATGAGACTGATGCAGGTGAATGAATCTCAGTACTCACGGTCACCCTTTATGCGTTGCATGCGCGTCTTCGGAGACTACGGCGCCGCCGATCTCCGGATTGACGTTGCGAATTTTTGCCAGGTAAGTTGTCCGCGGCCGGGTGTTGTACTCTTCGAGAACCGCGTAATCGCGATTCCCTTTCTTGAGTGCCGTCACCTGGCTCGACGGATCATTGATATTGCCGAACGAGATCGCCTTGCTCGGGCAGGCCTGCTGACACGCTGTCACGACCTCACCGTCCCGAACCTCGCGATGCTCCAGCTTCGCCGCCACTTTTCCGGCGGTGATCCTCTGTATGCAGAACGTGCACTTTTCCATCACACCGCGCGAACGAACCGTTACATCCGGATTCTGCGCCATCTTGACCGTCTCCGGAAGTTCCTTCGTGTAGTTGAAGAAGTTGAATCGGCGAACTTTGTACGGACAGTTGTTGGAACAGTAACGTGTCCCGATACAGCGATTGTAGACCATGACATTGAGTCCCTCTTTGTCATGAACCGTCGCCGCCACCGGGCAAACGTTCTCGCACGGCGCCATTTCGCAGTGCTGACACATCATCGGCTGATGCGCCACTTCCGGTGCGTCTACGTCACCCTTATAATAGCGATCGAGACGCATCCAGTGCATCTCACGGCCGTTCGCGACCTGCTCTTTGCCAACGATCGGGATATTGTTCTCCGCCTGACAGGCGACCACACAGGCGTTGCAGCCGGTGCACGCCGTCAGGTCGATGCTCATGCCCCACTGATAGCCGGTGTCATATTTGTGCTCGTCCCACATCGGCAACAGCGGTGGGTGCGCGATCATCTCGGGATAAAACTGCCCTGTCTCCTGATACTGAGTGAGCGTTGCCTCGCGAAGGATCGGCCGACCTTCCATCGAACCATGATCCTGCACGTTGGACAGCTTGTATGTCCGCCCAACCGGACTGAGAGTCGCGCCGATACCAAACCCGAACGCGTCCATCGTCCGAACGCGATTCACATTAAACCCGACATTGTCAGCCACACGCCCGACGGAAGTTCTTCCATAACCGAGCTTCAACGTCACAGAACTATCTGCCTGGCCCGGATTGACCCAGATCGGCATCTCAATCTCATGTCCCTTAAAAGAAACGCGCGCCAGATCACCGGATCGCAAACTAAGCGTCTGCGCGGTCTTCTGACTTACCAGCGCTGCGTTGTCCCACGTCAAGCGGGTGATGGAATCGGGGAGTTCCTGCAACCAGCCGTTATTGGCGTACCGACCGTCATGCAGGTTCGACTCGGCAAAATAGATCTCAAGATTATTTGTGTCGGCTGTACCTGTCGGCAGTGGATTGGCTGACAGATGGTTCCGTACGGCCGCTGCGTCAACTGACACCGCTACTGTCGCATCGGCGCTATTCTCCAGCAATCCGTCATGCAGCACTTTGCGCCAGGCTTTTTCAAATCCCAACGGTGCCAGAGGACCCTGCCAGGTCTCCCGCACGACATCATATCCCTTTACCTTTGTGCCGGTCGCCAATAGACCCATCACTTCATACATCGACTGCGATGAGAACAGCGGTTCGATCAGTGGCTGAATGACACTCAGCGTCCCGTCCAGCGCGCGAACATCACCCCAGGTCTCCAGACAATGCGACAGCGGCAAATGCCAGGTGCTCACTAGCGAAGTTTCATCCACGTGCGAACTCAGATGAATCGAGTTCTTTACTTTGGGCAACGCGGCGGCAAACTGCAGATCCGCCGGTGCGCTGTAGACCGGGTTGCCACCGAGCATCACCAGCGTATCTACCGAGCCCGCCTTCATCTGCTCGGTCAAGCCTTTGAGTCCGGCATTTGACGGCAGGTAACTATCTTTGATCTCGACAAAGGTCAGAGTAGTGCCGGCATTGCCGAGCGTTTCATTCAGTGCTGTAGCAAGCGCGTGTACTGACGACGGCTGATGTTTCCCCACCAGTATCGCCGATTTGCCGCGCGACCGAGCCAGATCACGCGCCAGCCCGCTCAGCCACTTGGAGTCGTAATTGCCCGTTGAAGTGAGTCCAGCGAATGCCGGGAGATTCAGCCCCATCGACTGCAGCTCGCGCCCGAGCGCGACAAGGAAATCACCCACCTGACGAGACTGTATCCGTAACCGATGGTCCGCGGTCGCGCCCGTCACGCTGTAGTTGCTCTCGACCACATAAAGCCGATTCATCTTGTCGGTCTGCGCCATCACCCGGCGGCCGTCGGCGAACTGGCGAGCCAGCCGAACGGAATCTGGGTCGTGGGCGATGAAATCCGCGTCCAGCGACAGGATCACTTCGGCTTTGTCGAGATGGTAGATCGGTTGCAGCGCTTTGCCGGTCGCTACTCGCACACCTTCATAGCTATTCTCTGTGCTGAGCGGCTCGTACACCACCCAGGTCGCCAGAGGAAACTGCTTCTTTATCTGCTCCGCCAGACGATACAACGTCGGCGAATGGAATTCTTCGGTAAGAAACGCCAGCCCCTGCCCTTGATTCGCCTGAAAGAATGCCAGACGCTCGCGCCAGAACGTAACAAAGTCATCCCAGTTCGAAACCGCGCCACCTTTGGTCGGGATGCGTGAACGATCAGGATCATACAGATTCAGGATCTCCGCCTGCATCAGGACGCTGGAGGAACCGCGCGTCGATGGATGCTCCGGGTTTCCTTCTATCTTGGTCGGACGACCATTATTGCTTTTCACCAGCAGGCCAAGCGCATTCTGCCCGAATGGCAGCGCCGTGGCGTAGAAATTCGGCATCCCCGGAGTGATCTCTTCCGGCTGGGTCACATACGGAACGATCTTGTCGACCGGCCGACGGCATCCTGCCAGACCGGCCAGCGCCACGGAGGCACCCATCAATGTCAGGAAACTCCGACGCGACCAACTATTGTCAAACTCCGAGGCTCCCTGCGGGAACTCCCGATGCAGGAACTCCTTGAACTCAGGAGTATTCTCCAACTGGTCGAGACTGCGCCAATATGCCAATCCGGTTGTAGGCTTCTTTTCTTTCATCGATGACATCCTGAACAGTCCTGAGGAGGATTGATCCCCTTTTCCTTCTTCACTCTCGCCGCGTACTCCAACTGGTCGGCCGGCGGCATCCACTTCATATTGGTGATCTCATTGACCGGGCGAAGATGCATATCCGGATTGCGATGACAATCCAGGCACCAGCCCATACTCAGCGGCTGCACCAACTGCACCTCTTCCATATCGGCCACATTGCCGTGACAGGACGCGCATCCCACGCCGGCATTCAAATGTGCGGAGTGATCAAAAAACGCGAAATCAGGTACCTTGTGCACACGCACCCACTGGATCGGCATGCCGCTGGCGAAACTCTCCCGCACCGGAAGCAGCTTCGCGCTCTCCGGCAATACCAGCTTGTGGCAGTTCATGCACGTCTGGGTCGGCGGAACATTCGCCTCATAAGACTTCTCCACTGCGGTGTGGCAGTAGCGGCAATCCATCCCCAGATCACCCGCATGCAGTTTGTGGCTGTATGGTACCGGCTGCTTCGGGCGATACCCGACATCTGTGTATTTGGGAGATCCGTAGTACCAGAAGAAGAAGGTGACCACGGCGAGCAGCGTGACGAAACCTCCGGCCATAAGCGGCGGAAGGTGATTGGTCCATTTCGGAAATATCTGAGCCATAGTATCAGATGCTTGTTACAATTTTCACAAGACGTGATTGTCCGGGCAATGAAAAACGCTAAGCCGCCCGGTCTGTATTATCATCCGTCTTGTGATCGTTCCTGGTTTTCCGTATTGGCTCGGAATTAAACCCCCAAACCAGCCGCTGTCAACCGACAATTCTGCCTAAAAGGGAAATTGTAGACAAGTTGGTTCCACTAACTATCTGTTACCTGCAAGGTAACTTAGATAGCCCGCGTAACCAGAAAATCCGCGATGAGAGCCAGAAAAAGCGCAAAGAGATAAACGATGGAAAACCCGAACAACCCCCGCATCGCCGGTACCGTCTTGAGCCGACGGGCCATCAACGCTTTTCGCAGTAGATACGCCCCCAACCCCACCGCCACTACCAAATACAGCCAGCCAGCCCCGACAGCAAACACTGCCAGACTGACCAGGATCAGCGCGTATGTATATATGAGGATCTGCTTGTAGGTCGCGTCATCCCCCTTCACCACTGGAAGCATTGGCAATCGAGCCTTGATATAGTCCTCTTTACAATAGAGGGCCAGCGCCCAGAAGTGCGGCGGTGTCCAGAGAAAGATGATCAGGAACAACAACCACGGCGCCACCGCGGTCTGCCCGGTTGCGGCCGCCCACGCTCCCACCGGAGCCATCGCCCCCGCCGCCCCGCCGATCACGATATTCTGCCATGTGTGAGGTTTCAAAAACAGCGTGTAGAACAACGCATAAAACAACAGCGTCGCCAGAGACATCAGCGCGGTTAACCAGTTGAAGAAAAATCCGAAAAGAAGCACTCCCACCAGACCGATCGTCACCGCGAAGATCAACGCCTCCCGTTCACCCAGATAATGCAACGGTAATGGCCGACGGCGCGCGGTGCGCTCCATCTTCGCGTCGATCTCCCTCTCGAAATATTGATTGAGCGCGTTCGCGCTCCCCCCGGTCAGGTACAACCCCAGCAACACCAGCAAGAACTTCCCCGGCTCATCCAGCAGACTTCCTTCCATCACCAATGCCGTCCCGCCGGTAAACAGCACGAGCAGCATAATGGTCGGTTTGGTCAGTTGGATGTAATGCCGAAGTCTGGTGAGCATGAATATCCTTTAGTTCTGCCCGGATGACATGTAAGAGCGCGGCAATACCGTCGAAGATCCACCCGGACGTAAGTCGTTCTGTGCAACAGCCCCGTGCGAAACAGGTTCCCTGGTACTTCGCGCGTGCCGTCGCTATTAAAGGCATAATGGAGCCATCCTGTCAATGAGAAAGGAAATCGCGGTTAGTGCTCATTATTGATGGATGTGTGGAAGATTCCCGGTGCCGACACCTGCATCATTAATAAGGAAAGGCTAATCTTGAGGCATAGGAACCCGATTCCGACGTTGTGCACACTGTGCATAGACTGTTGATAATTTGTGATTATCCGATAACTTGCTGTAATTCAATAAAGTAAGCGCTAACCGAATTATAATGGACTTTTCATCATCCGTTAGCTCAACCTGAACCCAGATAAGGCAATAACGTGCAATCAATTATCCATGACGCTTTGCAACTATTCGCACGGTTCGCGACAGAGTCGACCAAATAGAATCTCCCGCCAATTTCTTACCCCCTTGTTTGACAATCGGATAGAAGTTCGTGACATAAAAACACAATTTTTAGTGGTCGGCCCCTTTTGAACCCCAATATATTGGGGTCGCTCAGGAGATATGGCTCAGCCGATAAGAAGGATATACTCGCGCTGGCTCTGCCAGAAGTCATCCCCTGACCTTTTATCACGAATAGTACTTTTTGGTCGTCGGACAGTCCAGCGGTCATTCAACGGACGGAACCCCGCTTGTGTCCCTGTCGACCCCACAGGAGGTGGAGTGTGAAAATAGATCGTTACTTTACTCGCGAAGATGAATCACCGTACAGCCGGATCCCCTTTGCCAAACGTGTCTCAGAGATCCGCAATCCTGACGGTTCGGTTGTCTTCAAACTCGACAACATCGAGGTCCCCGAACAGTGGTCCCAGGTGGCTGTCGATATTCTGGCCCAGAAATACTTCCGCAAAGCCGGTGTTCCGCTGACCGACGACCAGGGCAATCCTGTCCTTGGCGCCGACGGCCAACAGAAAACCGGTGGTGAGACGGATGCCCGCCAGGTCTTTCATCGACTCGCCGGTTGCTGGCGCCATTGGGGCGAAAAGCACGGCTACTTCGAATCTGCCCAGGACGCCAAAGCATTCTATGACGAACTCTGCTTCATGTTGGCGTCACAGATAGCCGCTCCCAACTCGCCGCAATGGTTTAACACCGGACTCAACTGGGCTTACGGCATCTCCGGCAAACCGCAAGGTCACTATTATGTCGACCCGGTCACGCATACGCTGACCGAATCCAAAAACGCATACGAACATCCCCAGCCCCATGCCTGCTTCATCCAGTCCATCACCGATGATCTGGTGAACGACGGCGGCATCATGGATCTCTGGGTTCGCGAGGCCCGTCTCTTTAAGTATGGCTCCGGTACCGGCACCAACTTCTCCAACTTGCGTGGTTCCTCCGAACCGCTCTCGGGCGGCGGACAATCCTCCGGCCTGATGTCTTTCCTCAAGATCGGTGACCGTGCCGCCGGCGCGATAAAATCGGGTGGCACCACCCGCCGCGCCGCCAAGATGGTCTGCCTAGACCTGGACCATCCGGACATCATGCAGTTCATCGATTGGAAAGTTGTCGAAGAACAGAAAGTCGCCTCGCTTGTCGCCGGCTCCAAGGTTATCAAACAACAGCTCAAGGCGATCGTCGATGCCGCCCGTGTCTCCGGCACCAACGGCAACTCCGTCTACGAATGCGACCCGGCTCGCAATCAAAAGCTTCGCGATGCCATCCGCCTCGCCCGACGCCTCGCTGTCCCGCCAGGCTATATCCAGAAAGTACTCGACCTGACCAAGCAGGGCTTCACCGATATCCGCTTCGATGAATACGACACGGATTGGGACTCCGAAGCCTACCTGACCGTCTCCGGCCAGAACTCCAACAACTCAGTCCGCATCTCCAACAGTTTCTTTGAGCGTCTCAAAGATGGCAAAGACTGGGAACTGAAGCGTCGTACCGATGGCAAAACCACTAGCACCATGCCGGCCGCGCAGCTCTGGGACAAGATCTGCTACTCCGCGTGGGCCTGTGCCGATCCCGGCGTTCAGTACGATACCACCATCAACGAGTGGCATACCTGCCCCGACGATGGCCGTATCAACGCGTCCAATCCTTGCTCGGAATACATGTTCCTCGATGATACCGCCTGCAACCTCGCTTCGATCAACTTGATCAAGTTCGTGGATGCTGACGGCAACTTCGATATCAAGGGTTACCTCCATGCTATCCGCATCTGGACTGTCGTCCTTGAGATATCAGTGCTGATGGCCTCGTATCCGTCGCGTGTTATCGCCCAGAAGTCCTACGAATTCCGCACGCTCGGTCTCGGCTACGCCAATCTTGGAACCGTCCTGATGCGCATGGGGATCCCGTATGATTCTCAGCAGGGGTATGCGTTCTGCGGCGCGATCTCCGCTCTCCTCACCGGTGGCGCCTACATGGCGTCGGCTGAGATGGCCAAAGAGCAGGGAGCTTTCCCCGCTTTCTATCGCAATCGCGATCAGATGCTCCGCGTCATGCGCAACCATCGACGCGCCGCCTACAATGCCGACAAGTCCGAATACGAAGGGCTCAGCATCAAGCCGATCGGCATCAACCCGAATTATCTTTCTGAAGATATTGTCAAGACCGCGCGCCAGGTCTGGGATCGCGCCGTTGAACTCGGCGAAGTCTACGGCTATCGCAACGCCCAGTCGACCGTTATCGCCCCGACCGGCACCATCGGCCTCCTGATGGATTGCGACACCACCGGTATCGAGCCCGATTTCGCGCTGGTGAAATTCAAAAAGCTCGCCGGCGGCGGTTACTTCAAGATCATCAACAATTCAGTACCCGAAGCGCTCCGCCGCCTCGGCTATTCCGACGAGCAGACCGAAGCCATCATCACCTACGCGACCGGCACCCGCACTCTGCGTCAGGCGCCGTTCATCAATCATGAATCACTCCGCGCCAAAGGCTTTGGCGATGATGAACTGACCCGCCTTGAGGCCGCGCTCGAAAACGTTTTTGATATCTCGTTTGCCTTCAACAAGCATATTCTCGGCGAGGACTTCGTTCATCACCATCTCGGCTTTGCCGAAGACCAGACCGACCGCTGGGATTTCAACCTCCTGCGCGAACTCGGTTTTACCAAGGAACAGATCGAAGCCGCCAATGAATACTGCTGCGGTACTATGACTCTCGAAGGCGCGCCGCATCTGCAGGACAAACACCTCCCGATTTTCGACTGCGCCAACAAGTGCGGTCGCAAGGGAACCCGCTTCATTCCGTACGAAGCGCACATCCGGATGATGGCCGCGGCTCAGCCGTTCATTTCCGGCGCCATCTCCAAGACCATCAATATGCCGGCTGAAGCGACTATCGATGATGTCAAAAAAGCTTACCGTCTTTCCTGGGAAACCATGAACAAGGCGGTCGCGCTCTATCGCGATGGTTCCAAGCTCTCCCAGCCGCTTAACTCCGCGTTGCTCGACGACGAGCATGAAGAGATTCACACACCGCTCTCCGTCTCTGCCGCGTCGCAGAAGATGGCTGAGAAAGTTGTCTATCGTTACCTCGCCAAACGTCGCAAACTGCCGCATCGCCGCGGCGGCTACACGCAGAAAGCCGAGGTCGGCGGACACAAGATTTATCTCCGCACCGGCGAGTACAACGATGGCACCCTTGGCGAGATCTTCCTCGATATGCATCGCGAAGGCGCCGCCTTCCGCTCGCTGATGAACTGCTTCGCCATTGCTATCTCCCTCGGCCTCCAGCATGGTGTGCCGCTCGAGGAATTCGTCGAAGCGTTCCTCTTCGCGCGCTTTGAGCCGAATGGCATGGTCGATGGCAACCGCTCCATCAAGCGCTCCACGTCCATCATTGATTATATCTTCCGCGAACTGGCCATCACGTACCTCGGACGCACCGATCTGGCGCACGTTACCGAGGATGACCTTCGCTCCGATACCATCGGCACTCCCGGCGATGAAGGGATAGAGTTTGAGACCGAAGAACCGGCGCCGTTCTCGTCCGCTTCCCAGTCCGCTACCGCATCGAGAAAAGCTGAAGACATACATACAACCCACTTGACGCTCAACAAATCCGCCGACGGCAACGGCCACGGAAACGGCGGGAACGGCAAGTCCAATGGAGGAAATGGGCATGGTAAGTCGATGGACGCGACGGCTGCAGCTCCAAAAGGCGGCGGCGCGGAGGCGGTGCTTGCATTTATCGCAACTCCAGATCCAGGTGCCGAAGGAGACCAAAGACTCCACCAGATCAGAAACGCGCGGCTAAGAGGATACGAGGGTGACATGTGTCGGGAATGCGGACAGTTTACCATGGTCCGCAACGGTACCTGTCTGAAGTGCGACACCTGCGGCTCGACTAGCGGCTGTAGTTGATCGCGTGGTGACCCGTCGGCATGCAGGGAAAGATGCCGATCCGGCAAACGATCTGCCCGGACAGGCCACCAGACACGTGTAGGGATGCCTGATTCGATTCGACCTCGTGAGCGTTCTGACCGGCAGCAGCCAAGCAGACGCTGCCATGAGTGATTATCACTCGCCTGTTAGCTGACGAGCCGATGGATCGTCGGGCAAACTGAACCCCTCCACGCCAGGGGTATGAGAGAGAGGGGTACACGGACGGAGATCGAGCAGCAAGGAAAGTGTGCTACCCTGGCATTTGAACCAACCGGCGTTGGGGTCTTCCCCCAGCGCCGGTTTGGTATTATGCGCTTCAGAGTTTGTATATTTGAGCGGCAGACGTCCCCGTCTGCCCTTCCTTCCGCACGTTCCGTCAGGTCCTAGCGCTCGCCCAACTTATCCACCACCAATCTCGCATCTCAATCACGCAAGCGCGAGACCTGACGGACCACTCCAACCCCACAACTACCGTACCCCACCAGTTATGGTGGGCTTCTCAGGACTTGTAGGTCAGGAACCTTGCCCGAAGAGCTTGTCCCGAGCGTAGTCGAGGGAGCGGCGCAGCCGGTTCCTGACACCTCTGCCAATGACTCGTCTGCCTCCCAACCTGTATGACAATTGTCAGTGCTTCCAAATACGCTCCCATTAGTAGGGGGACTACTCTTCTCACACGCCGCCCGGCGAGTGATATCCATTCACTGGACAAATCAGCGCAGAGCCTCAGTACGTAAATGCAACCATCATCCTCTTGCCCCGCACCAAATACTCAAAAAATCTACCGCTCCAGAAAAGGAACCGAGATCCACCCCTCGCATTGTTGAATGCCAATTGGTTGATGGTTGCTGAGTGCGGCCAATTTCCCCTTCCCCTTGATTCCCACGCCCATGACGGTTGCACCCTGCAACCATCCCCGCGCCCCATCCCCCAATGAAGATCGGCAAATGTATCTGAGCGGCAGACGTCCCCGTCTGCCCTGATACCCCATCTCTTCGTTTAACCCTTGTCAGTCCTTCCTCACTGGCACACCCCCAAACAAAAACCGGCCCCTCTCAGGGCCGGTCTTACGTTCGCTAGCGATTTTGCCCGATTCTACATCAAATTGTAAAACGTCCGACGACCCAGATACTGCGCATTCCCCGCCAATGATTCCTCTATCCGCAGCAACTGGTTATACTTCGCGATTCGATCCGTCCGGCACATCGAGCCGGTCTTTATCTGTCCTGCATTCATCGCCACCGCGACATCTGCGATCGTCGCGTCTTCCGTCTCACCCGACCGATGCGACACCACCGCGGTGAATCCCGCCTTCTGCGCCATCGATATTGCGTCGAGTGTTTCTGTCAGTGTCCCGATCTGGTTCAACTTTATCAGGATCGAGTTCGAGCACTTCTCCTTGATCCCGCGCGCCAACCGTTTTGGGTTTGTCACATACAGATCATCGCCAACCAACTGCACACGCTTGCCGAGTTTCGCGGTCAACTTCTGCCACCCCTCCCAGTCATCTTCGGCCAGACCATCTTCTATAGAGACGATCGGATATGTTTCACAGAGCCGGACGTAGTAATCAACCATCTGGTCGGTGGAGAGTTCTTTCCCTTCCGCTTTCAACTGATACTTCCCTGACTTCGCGTCGTAAAACTCAGTCGATGCCGGGTCGAGCGCCAGCAGGATATCTTTCCCGGCCTCGTATCCAGAGTTCTTGATCGCCTGCATGATCACCTGCAGCGCCTCTTCGTTCGACTTCAGATCCGGCGCGAAACCGCCCTCATCGCCGACCGCGGTGTTGAGGTTCATCTTCTTCAGCACCTTTTTCAGATGCCCGAACACCTCCGCCCCCATCTGTAGCGCGTGTGCGATCGACTGCGCCCCCACCGGCATGATCATGAACTCCTGCAGGTCGACATTGTTGTCCGCGTGCTTCCCGCCGTTCAGGATATTCATCATCGGCACCGGCAACACCTTGGCGTTGCATCCGCCGATATATTCATACAGGTAACAGCCGCGCGATTCCGCCGCCGCTTTGGCGGTCGCCAGCGACACACCCAAAATCGCGTTCGCGCCAAGCTTCGATTTGTTCTCCGTCCCATCCACTTCGATCATGAAATGATCGAGGGTATTCTGGTCAAACGGATCAAGCAGATCATTCAGGATCGCCGGGGCGAGCACTTCGTTGACGTTCTCCACCGCCTGCTCGACCGACTTGCCGAAGTACTTTTTGTCGTCGCCGTCGCGAAGTTCCACCGCTTCGTGCGCGCCGGTCGATGCTCCCGATGGCACGATCGCCCGTCCGAGTGTACCGTCGCTCAGGCTGACGTCAACCTCAACCGTCGGCGTGCCGCGGCTATCAAGAACCTGTCTGGCGTGAATATATTCGAATTCGCACATACCCTGTCCTTTCCTTCATGCGCTTGTTTTGCCCTCGAACATATTCTGACCGCGCATCTCCGGCAAGTGAAAAACAGGTGAGCGGATAAGAGAATTGTCACTGACACAATGTGGCCTAATGCGGTCGACAAATTACTGTATTTCCCAGCGCCGCATACTTGTTCCTTCACCCCAAAAAAAGCGCCCGACGCAGGTCAGGCGCGAAAAAAAGGTGCTTGAAAGATCGGCCGAATGTCTACGGGCACGGAACCGGCTTGCAGACATCCCAGCACACGATCGGTGGCGTCGTGGTGCAATACATCACCCAGATGCAGCACTTCGGACGAGCCTGAGCGGTCTCAGTGCTCACGATCGTAAATGCGCCGGCGAACATCACTGCCAGCGCCAACAGAACGATAAGGACTTTGAATCGACGTACTGCCGTCATTAATGATCACCTCCTTTGTCGGCATGTGACACTAGTCCGGCAAGTCTACCCTCGATCTGCTCTTTGAGCGATAGCGTCAGCTCGCCCGGCCAGACTTGTGTCACCTGCCCATTCGAAGCTATCAAAACTGTTTGTGGAAGAAGGTTCCCCTTGTATGCGTCCACCAGGAATTGGTCGGTCACCGAAACCACCGGATAAGGGATACTGTGCTCTGCAACCATCTGCCGCGCTTCCTCGATCGTCCCGGCGCAGAATCCGATCATACGGATCCCCTGACCCGTCACGCGCCGATGAATTTCATTCCAGTATCCGAAATTCCCCTTACACGCACCGCACCCGGCGGAGAACCAGGTCAAAAGCGTATGCGGTTGATCGGCGCCATATTGCAACGAAACCTCCGCGCCGCTGATATCAGCGCCGCGGATAGCCGGCACGGTCTGTTCGGGTTGAAGCGTCTGAAGATATTGTAGTGGGTCATCCAGTATCGCCTGAAGTTTGCGATTCTGCACGATCAGGTATATGATCTCCGCCCCCATCACCACAACAATGACGACCAGCAGCCAATTGATCTTCTCCCGCGACACCATACACGGCACTCCGGTGCTGAAAGATTCGAATTAGTTATGTCTAAGCTGCAAAGCGTGGTGCGAAAGGTCCAGAAAGGACCTGCGCTTAAAATGCGACACGCCGGTTTCACTGTCAAGCCATTTTCGACCGCCACACCGCTCGACTGTGGACGAAGAAATGAACTTGACAAAAGTGACTGATTCGTCTATGTTTTGTCATCCTTTGTCTCGTTCTGAGATGAGTAATCATACGCGTCCAGAGTGCATCTTCGGGCGACACTCCTGGATCCAAGACAGGGTGTTTATGAAGCCGTCGCGCTATAACCTATTTTTTCGTTCGAAAAACGGCGCCACCTTGGCCTTCAATAGTGCCAGTGCCGCGCTTGCCGAAATACTCCCCGAGAATCTTCCTGCTATACAGCGCCTTCTGGACCAGCCGGACTCAGCGCAAACAGATGAAGAAAGAGCTTTTCGCTCCGCGCTCGATGAGGGCCGCTATCTCGTCCCGGACCAACTTGACGAATTGACTGCGCTCAAGATCCGCAATCGTTCGCAGCGGTTCGGCTGTCAGACCTTGATGCTGACTATCGCGCCCACTCTCGCCTGCAACTTCCGATGCGACTACTGCTTCGAGTGCAAGACCGCGGCGCGCATGGATCAGGATACGGAGAAGGCGATCCTTGAGTTCGCGGCCAAACGCATACGTCGTTGCGAGGACCTGTATGTCACCTGGTTTGGCGGCGAACCGACACTCTGCCTTGAAACCATCGAAAGACTCCAACTGGGGCTGCGCGATCTTGCCGCACAGCATCAGGTGTCGGTGCGACCAAGTGCCATCATCACCAACGGCTATCTTCTTGATGCCGCCATAGCGACACGACTCAAGAACGCCGGAGTGGAAGAAGCTCAGGTCACCCTCGATGGCCCCGCCGAGATTCATGACACGCGCCGCAAACTGGCCAATGGACGCGGTACCTACCAGCGGATCATGGAGAACCTGAAGCAGTCTGCGGAGATATTGCAGATCGGCGTACGGGTCAATGTCGACCGCCTGAATATCGATTCAACGCGCGGGATCCTCGATGACCTGCGCGCCAATGGCCTGATCGACAAGGTCTTTCTTTACTTCGCGCAGGTGACTGCGTCAACCACGGTCTGCGCGGATATCCGCGACCGTTGCCTCTCCACTGAAGAGTTCTCCCGCGGACAGATCGAGATGTATCAGAAGCTGATCGATAGCGGCTTCTATAATATCGAATATCCGATGCTCGCGCCGGGTGGACACTGCGGCGCCGATGTCGATAACGCGTTTGTCATCGGCCCAAACGGCGATCTCTTCAAATGTTGGGAGGAACTCTCAACCGATCACTCGCACACTATTGGCTCTGTCTTTCAACTTGAGCCAAGCGGACAACAGATGGAGACCCTCCACACCTATATGGGATGGGATCCTTTCGAACGGGCCGGATGCCGCGAGTGCGAGGTTCTCCCGATCTGCATGGGCGGGTGCCCTCGTCATGCCATTCATCAGGATGATAGGACCATTGGAGCTTGTTGCTCCTGGAAATACAACCTTCGTGAGATGTTAACCTTGCGCCACCAGTGCGAACTGGGAAAGGAGGCAGGATCATAACCGCCGAGAGCTTCGTACGCTTGGTCCAGACACAGTTACCGGGCGGCCAGGTGTCATGACTCCCGTTCGCGCCACAGGCAAGAACAACAGGCTGACAACAGTTTTCGTGAAAGGTTACAACATGAAGATCATTCAACCACCGATGGGCGATGTCCTGCAGGCGTGCCCGAAATACAAACCGTGCATCTGCTACGGCAAACTGTTCCTCATCCTGCCTCCGAGATAGTGGGCAGGATCCCATCAGCCGTTCGCGGACGGTTGAGCATGATTCGGATACAATGAAGTCTCGCTATAGATGCAATGGAGCGAACGCTCCAGGTAACGCAACACTAACTACCTTAAGGAGGTGAACTCGTGAAGTTTATCGAAAAGAGCCGCAAGGCCGAGGCCATTCCGTGCCCGTGCTACAAGAGACTGTTCCTCATCTCCCCGAGATAATGAACACTGTTTTCTGACCTAACTTCGGCGGATGTCGGTCCCATGCACATTGACCCGGCATCCGCCAACACTGGATTCGCAGGAATTGATGATCGCACCACGTTCTGACAAGCCTAAGATGGTCGCCTGGGAAGCTACCCGGCAATGCAACCTAACCTGTCCGCATTGCTACAGCGCCGCCACCCGCAAACCGCTGAATGAACTGACCACCGAGGAATCGCTACGCATTCTGGATCAACTAGAGTTACTCGGCGGGGAATGGCTTGGCTGGACCGGCGGCGAACCACTCCTTCGCACCGACCTGGAGGTCATGGTCAGGTTTGCCGCCGATCATGGCTTCACTCGCCAAGGCGTCACCACCAACGGCATTCCATTGACAAAGCAACGCGCTGAATCGCTGAAAGCCGCCGGCATGACCTCGGTGCAGATATCGATCGATGGTTCCACCGCCGAGAAGAACCGCGAGATGCGTCGCGCTACTCTCGAAGAGTTTGAGCTCGTCCTGCAGGCGATACGTCATTGCCACGATGTCGGCTTGACTGTCGATCTCGCCATGCTTCTCGGTCGCTACACGCTTGAGGATGCTGACGCCTTCCTCGAGATGGCCGATCGTGAAGGGGTCAAGTATGTCCGCTTCTGTGGCTTTGTCCCCGCTGGACGCGGCAAGCGACCGGACATGGTCGAACGGTTGATGTTCAACGGCCATTTGCCCGAACTGAAGCAGTTTGTCGAGGCGGCAGTCTACTGCGCGCAACCGGTCCCGATGTTTGATCCCGCGTTTGGACCCACACCACCCAATTTCGAATTCCACGACTGTATCGCCGGCATCGAGATGCTCTACATTTCATGCACTGGTGACGTTTATCCGTGCACGTCGCTCCTCGACAAGCGATTTATCGTGGGAAATCTGAGAGAACGATCTCTCGCCGATATCTGGAATGACCCCAAAATGACCGAGATCGCCAATTTCCCCCGTGAGCAGATCCATGGACATTGCAAGGAGTGCGAGCAGTTCTCCGGATGCAAAGGAGCCTGCCGCGGCGTTACCTACGCTCACACTGGCGACCTGTACGCGTCATTTCCCGTCTGCCTCAAACGCGCATGAGCTTAGCGCGACGTTTCGGATGTCACCCACGAGCGTATCTTCGCGGCTATCTCATTCCGCACTCGTCTGAACTCAGACAGTATCTCATCCTCCGTTCCAACAGCTTTGTCCGGATCATCGAATGGCCAGTGCAGACGGATCGCTTCTCCCGGGAAAACCGGGCAATGTGACGCTGCGTTGTCGCAGACCGTGATGATATAATCAAAGCGTTGGCCGAGATAGTCGTTCAGGTGATTGGACTGTTGGTGCGATATATCAATCCCCAGTTCGCCCATTACCTGAATCGCCTTCGGATGCACGGCCTTCGGTTTGAGACCGGCGGAGAACGCCTCTATTCGGCCATTTCCGAAATGCCGAAACAGCGCCTCGGCCATCTGCGAGCGACATGAATTGCCGGTGCATAAGACTAATACTCTGAGGCTGCTCTTCCCAGTCAATTGTTCGCTCCCTGAACTTTAGCGGAGGCGAAATACTTCTTCTGAAATTTCAGCGCCACCGTGACCAGTCCTATCAGAACAGGTACCTCGACCAACGGCCCGATCACCGCGGCAAACGCCGCGCCCGAGTTAATGCCGAAAACCGCGACTGCCACCGCTATCGCCAACTCGAAATTATTCGAAGCGGCGGTGAGTGACAGCGTCGCCGTTTTGGAATAATCCGCCCCGGCTCTTTTTCCCAGCCAGAACGAGACCAGGAACATGACGACAAAGTATATCAGCAATGGGATCGCGATCCGCACGACATCCATGGGGATCTGCACGATCAGATTCCCCTTGAGGCTGAACATCACTAGAATCGTAAACAGCAAGGCGATCAGTGTAATGGGGCTGATCAAAGGAATGAATCTTGTCTCATACCAGTGCTTCCCCTTGAGCTTGATCATCACGAATCGTGTGATCATCCCCGCCAGGAACGGTATCCCCAGATAGATGAACACAGAATTCGCTATCTGCTTCATGCTGACTTCGACGATCGCGCCTTCGAGTCCAAAGTATGGCGGCAGAACGGTAATGAACACCCACGCATACAGGCTGTAGAAGAGGACCTGGAAGATCGAGTTGAAAGCCACCAACCCGGCGGCATACTCCGTGTCACCTTTGGCCAGTTCATTCCAGACGATCACCATCGCGATACATCGCGCCAGTCCGATCATGATCAGCCCGACCATGTAATCTGGATATCCGCGCAAAAAGATGATCGCCAGGAAAAACATCAGGATCGGGCCGATCACCCAATTCTGCACGAGTGACAAACCAAGGACTTTGACATTGCGGAAGACATCCCCCAGCTCTTCGTATTTCACTTTGGCCAATGGGGGATACATCATCAAGATCAGGCCGATAGCGATCGGCACATTGGTGGTGCCGACCTGGAATCGATTGATGAATGCTTCCACGCCGGGCGATAGCCATCCGATGAACACACCGATCGCCATCCCCAGAAATATCCAGACCGTGAGATACCGATCCAGAAACGAAAGTCCGCCTCCGACTGTCGGAAGCTCCTTCCGCGCAACACCCGGTTCGACTGTTCTGACCATTGTCCCGTCCTATTTGGGTTTCCGACCGGTCACCGTGATGCTCAGCACCTCGGTCCCGGACTTGACGAACTCCCTAATCTCATTCTCCGTCGCGTAATTGCGCAACACTTCGTCCGGCAGATCCACCTTCTTGCTTGATGTTACCTGAACATCTCGCAATCCGGCCTTGGCGATATAATCCATATATGCCTCGGTTGTAGTGGCGCCCGCGATGCACCCGATGTAGAGTGCCGTCGCTGTTCGCACTCCCTCCGGGAGAGGTCCGGTCAATACCAGATCAGAAATGGAGAACCGTCCGCCCGGTTTGAGCACTCGCGCTATCTCAGAAAATGCTTTCTGCTTGTCCGGAACCAGATTTAAAACACAGTTGGACAGAATAACGTCCGCGAAATTCTCTTCCACCGGAAGTTGCTCGATCTCGCCTAACCGGAATTCTACGTTTGTGTAGCCAAGTCCCTCGTTGTTCTGGATCGCTTTCTCGATCATCGCTGGGGTCATGTCCACCCCGACCACTCGCCCGGTCTCACCGGCCATGCGGCGGGCGACAAAGACATCATTCCCCGCACCGGAGCCGAGGTCCACGACCGTCTCCCCCGGCTGGATATTGGCGTATTGAGTCGGGAGGCCGCACCCCAGGCCAAGGTCCGCTTCTTTGACATACCCATCAAGCTGGGTGTACTCGTTGGGTGAGACATTGATAGAGCCGTCGCCGCAGCAGTTTGTCGGCCCGCAACAGCAACTATCCGATGCCTGCGCTAATGCGCCATACTTCTCGCGAACGACTGCTTTGATCTCTGAAGGATCGTTGGTCTTCATACTATCCTCATATTTCTAGCAGCACTTGCTGCCTTGCGGTATTGGTAAAGACTCGATTATCTGCTTGAATCGCTGACTCTGTTCGGTCAACTTATCCCAGTCGATGCAGTAGCATGACTTGGGGCCGTCGATCTCCCCTTTGATCAGCCCTGCTTCCTTCAGTACCCTGAGATGCTGCGACACGGTCGACTGCGCTAATGGAAGCAGGTCGACTATCTCGCCGCAAATGCAGCTATTCCGTTCGGCGACCGCTTTCAGGATAGCCAATCTGGCGGGGTGCGATAATGCCCGGGCGAAATCCGCCGCCGCCACCAGATCCTGTCCAAACTCTTCTTTCTTGTTCTGTCCCATATAGCTCCTATATCGTATAATTACGATAAACGATTTAGTTTGTCAAACGAAAATTGGTGGATTATTCATGATTTTGCGTATCTGATTGTTTTATAGTGCTTTATCCTCGATAACAGTGGTTCATAGACAGGATCAGGCTGCCTTGAGCCTTTCACTTAACAAGAAATAGTTCTCCGTTGCAGGTCGCAGTATTCCGATAAAAAAGCTACATCTGCTCTATTTTGGGCGATTAAAAGCGACTAAAAGAGTCTACGACGAAAAGATTAACGAATCGCGCAAGGGGTTGTCTGACAAGACGAAAGACTGCTCGTTACCAACAGCTCCTTGTCGGCGAATCACGGATATTTTGGAACCCATCATGAGCTCACGTGTTTAATGAGACACGGGAAAGTTGGCCCGCAGCCGATCCACCCCGTGAACAAGAGATTGCTCCGAATAGACAAAACTGATATATTGAACGACAGAAAATAACCATTAGGCACAATCCGAAGAGGAGTAACGCATGAAGAAGATGATCTTTCTCGGTCTGTCCGGTCTGGCGGTCCTCGCCTTGACTGTCGCCCCGGTCGTCGCTGGTGAAAACTGCAGCGGCACCAAGACTACCGCCACCACGGCTTCCAAGTCGGCCTGTGGCAGCAAGACTGAAGGCACTAATGCCAAAATGATCGGCTCGGGTGCTTCCTGTGGTGACAAGGCTACCGCCACCACCGCGTCCGCTCACCCCGGCTGCAATCTCGACGGCAAGAAGTTGACTGCCGAAGAGTGCGCCGCCATGATGAAGACCATGTCTGCCGAAGACTGCGCCAAGCTGTGCGGTTACGAAGGCAAGATGGAAATGGTCAACATGAATATCAAGGGTATGACCTGCGGTGGCTGCGAAGGCTCCGTGACGGCCGCTCTTGAGAAGACCCCTGGCGTCGTGAAGGTCCTCAGCGTGAACTACAAAGATGGTTCCGCGCTGGTCTGCATCGACCCGGCCAAGACCAAAGCTGAGACCTTGACCCAGACCGTTGCTAACAAGGGTTACGAAGCCCAGATCATCCCGGCTGTCGCCACCACCACTGGTGCTACGACCAAGGCCGCGGGTGCCGGCTGCTCCAAGACCTGCACGCCTGAAGAGATGGCCGCCTGCGCTTCCAAGAAAGAAGCCAAGACCGGCGCCGAAGGCTCGAAGTAAGTTCTGTATCTCCTTTTTGGGTGTTACCGGCGGGGTTCATGTGAACCCCGCCATTTTTATGCCTGCCCAAATTGTGAATGGACGACCGCGAGACGTGTGCGTACATTAGTAGACCAATGAAATTCCGTCCTTTACATCTTATTGCGCTCCTTACGCTGCTGGTGACCTCAGCTAATGCCGCCAAGTATGCGGGCGAAGCTTTTTCGCTCGGTGTTGGAGCTCGGGGCTTGGCGATGGGAGGCGCGGTTGTCGCGGGACCATTTGATGGCACCGCCGTCTACTGGAACCCTGCCGGAATGAATCGTCTCGATGGTCGCTACCTGACGGCCATGCATGCAGAGACCTTCGGCTCCCTACTCAATCATGATTTCGTGTCGTATGTGGATGCCCGGCCGCGCACCAGTTCGCTGATCCAGCGTTTCGGATTCTACGTCTACTACCTGGGCGGGGGAGGCATCAAGATAACCCAGCTTGACCAATACAACCGCCCCTATGTGCTGAAAGAAGAGAATCATGGCGATTTCCTCTTCGCCGGTTCAATAGCGGGGCGACTTTCTTCACGGGTCGACTTCGGTCTGACCGCCAAGGTCATCTATCGCGACATTGGCACCGAATCAGGTTATGGGTTGACGCTCGATGCCGGATTTCTCTTGAAGCCGTATCAGTTTGCGACCGTCGGACTCATGATCACCGACGCAACTACCGGCTTTATTCGCTACTCCGGCCAAACCTTTGATTCCGGCGGCAATTCCGAATCGATCTATCCGACGGTCAAGCCATCATTGATGCTGAGTACCCGGTATCGTGACTTTGTCGGACGCTTCGTCATGTCTGGCGATGTGAAGTTTGAAGGGCTGCGTGAAGCGGCTCAATACTGGACCGGAGATATCTCGCTCGACTCGCACTTTGGGTGGGAACTCGGCTACAAGGAGATGATCTTTGGACGGGCCGGGTTTGATATCGGCCGTTTCACCACCGGAGCGGGGGTGGACATTCGACGGATCACCATCGACTTCGCCTATCTGCACCATTCCGAACTTGATGAGACCTTTCGCGTCAGCGCGGGATACCGGTTCTGATCGATGACGATGGACGGCACAACTATTCTTGGGCTGGTGGCCGGCACGCTGACGTCAGCCGCCTTTTTCCCGCAGTTCATTCAAGCCTGGCGAACGAAATCGGTGAAAGACGTGTCGCTCGCCATGTACATTATCTTCTGCCTCGGAATATCTCTTTGGCTCATTTACGGTTTCCTGGTCGGTTCTGTGCCGGTTATTCTGGCCAATATGGTCACGCTCAGTATGGCCGCGGCGATACTCTACCTCAAAATTCGCTACCGCTAAGCCCACTTGCCATCCGGCAGTTCGTCTGCTACCTTTTCAAGCATAGAGTGTATCAGTCTTAGATAAGGAGATCCTCACGTGATTCGTAAATTCTCATTGATTTGCCTGCTTATGACCGGGATGGCCGCGAGTCTGTTTGCCGCCGACCCTACTCCGCAGACAACTAATCCTGCTGACTCACTGGTCCTGCCAGGGGAGTCGCATCTCTCAAATATCCGCCAGATAACTTTCGGTGGTCAGAATGCCGAAGCGTACTGGAACCATGATGGGACCGAACTGATCTTTCAATCCGAGCGGGATGGCCGCGCCTGTGACGCCATCTACCGGATGAATGGCGACGGCGCCAACGTTCGGATGGTCTCGCCGGGTCGCGGTGCCACGACCTGTTCATTCATCGCTCCCGATGGCAAGGCGATCATTTATGCCTCAACTCATCTCGCTGACTCAATCTGCCCGCCCAAGGCTGATATGTCGCGCGGCTATGTCTGGTCGCTCTACAAGTCGTATGATATCTTCAAAGCTGATCCTGACGGCTCGAATATCATTCGGTTGACAGAGACCGATGGATACGATGCTGAGGCCGTTTACTCGCCCAAGAATGATAAGATCCTCTTTACCTCCGTTCGCACTGGAGACCTTGAGCTTTATCTCATGAATCCGGATGGTTCCGGGGTTGAGCAATTGACCAATATGCCTGGATACGACGGGGGCGCGTTCTTCTCCTACGACGGTGAGTGGATCTGCTGGCGCGCGTCTCGCCCGACCGGCGACGCGCTGAAGGACTACCAGACACTGCTGGCGGACGGTTTCATTCGCCCGAGCAAGCTAGAAATCTATATCATGAACCTGAAGGACCGTACGCCGATCCAGTTGACCTCGAATGGCGCGGCCAATTTCGCGCCGTATTTCCACCCAAATGGCAAACAGCTCATCTTCTGCTCAAACATGAATGACCCCAAGGGACGGAATTTCGATCTGTTCTTGCTGGATATCGCCACCAAACAGATCGAACAGGTTACGCATAACGAGTCGTTCGACGGATTCCCGATGTTTACCCACGATGGCAAACGTCTGGTGTTCGCTTCGAATCGCAACGGCAAGGTACAGGGAGAGACCAATATCTTTGTGGCTGACTGGAAGTAGCAACGACCCACTCCAAATGAAAAGGCGGAGCCAAATGGCTCCGCCTTTTTTCATGTCGAACAGTCCACCTACTATTTAAAACGCTTCGGGGAACGGGCTTCCCACTCTGCGATGATCGGGCTCGCCACGAAGATGGACGAGTATGTTCCAATCGCCACACCGAGCACGAGCGCAAGCGCAAAGTTGCGCAGCGTCTCGCCGCCGATGAAGACCATCACCACCACCACGATAACCGTGGTTGACGTGTTGATCGTACGGGACAAGGTCTCGTTGATGGAGCGGTTGATACACGGCACAAACTCGGCCCGCGTGCGGAATTTGCGAAGGTTCTCGCGAATACGGTCATATACCACCACCTTGTCAGTCAGCGAATACCCGGCCAGCGTCAGCAAGGCCGACAGCACCAGCAGGTCGAATTCGAGACCGAGCAGGTAGAAGATACCGAGTACCGCGAGGACATCATGTACCATCGCGACCGTCGCGGCGACACCCGAACGGAAGTCGAACCGGAACCAGATGTAAACCATGATCCCAACGATCGACAAGAGAATGGCGAGCCGCGCATCTTTGCGCAGTTGCTCACCGACCGCAGGGCCAATGATACTCTCGCGGTCCACCGTGAAGGTGTTCCCGGCGAACTTGGTCCGAAGGATCTCATCTATTCGCGAGATCTTCTGCTGTCCCTCTTGTTCGGTTTCGGGTCGCTTGGTTTTCACCATAAAAGCGTTTCCGCCCGAAAAGTCCGTGACCTCGTTCACCTGTGCCTCGGGAAATTCGACGGTGACGGCGTCACGAACCTGGTTAATATCAACCGCCTGCGAGAAGTGCCCCTGCACCAGCACACCCCCCGCGAAGTCGATCCCCATATTCCCTTTGCCGACGGAGATCATCACGAAGGCAAAGATCCCGATCGCCGCCAGAATGGCCGACAGGATAAACGCGTAATTGCGTTTGGAGATGAAATCTATGTTTGGAACCTTTTTGATAAGGGAAAACATCGTGTCCTCTCCGGTTAAATGCTCAACGTTTTGTACTGTTTGCGGAAGTCAAAGATCAACTTGGTGATGACGTACGCCGTAAAGAGCGAGATCAACACGCCCCAGAAGAGGGAGACCGCAAAACCTTTGATGGAGCCGGAGCCGAGAATGAACAGCGCGCCGGCCGTGATAAGAGTCGTCACGTGCGAATCAAGGATCGCCACCCAGGCACGGTCGTAACCGGCGTCGATCGCCGCACGTACCGTTTTCCCGGCCAGCAACTCCTCACGAATTCGCTCGAAGATCAGAATGTTCGAGTCCACCGACATACCGATCGTCAGAATGATACCTGCGATACCAGGCATCGTCAGGGTCGCGCCAAGCGCAGCCATGACCGCCAACAGGAAGAACAGGTTGAACAGAAGACCGATATCGGCGATCAAACCGGAGACTTTGTAATAGAACGCGATGTATGCCAGAACGAGCAGGAGCCCGACCAGCGCCGCCCAGAAGCCCTTACTGATCGTATCGGACCCGAGCGTGGCGCCGACCACGTTCTTGGCGATGATCTCAACCGGCGCGGGGAGCGAACCGGCCTTGAGCACGATCTCAAGATTGCGGGCATCATCGAACGACGCACCGGAGCCCATCGTGATCTGACCGGAGTTGCGGATCTTGGAGTTAATGAACGCCGCGGACTCAACGCGGTCATCCATGACGATCGCCAGCGGTTTGTCGATATTCGCGCCAGTCAACTGGGCGAAACGCGCCGCGGCATCGCCGGAGAGTTTGAAGTTAACTGCCATGCCGCCCATGTTCTCGCGGCCAAGGCTGATCCCCTCAACTTTGTTGCCGGGAAACTGGACTTTGCGCTTGAGCAAATAAAGCTCGTACACTTCGCGGGCTTCGCGAATAGCCGGACGCGTTGACCAGGCAAACTCAACATCGGGCGGGATCAGCGCTTTCACGCGCGGATCCTTCAGCCAGCGATCGATCAACGCCTGATCCTTTTTGTTAACCGTGTAGCCCGGCCAGGCGGTGCTGGTCCGGCTGGAAACCAGGGTCAATTCAAGCCGGCTGGTCAGCGGATCGGTGGAGTAATCAGTGGTCTCTTCATACTCATATGCAGAAGCGCTGGTGTCTTTCTTGGTGGTATCTCCCATCAAGTCCGCCATAACCTGATTTTGGCTATCAGTCGTCGCGGGAGTAGTGGTAGGCGCAGTGGTCGCTGCGGTCTGCCCGGATTTCTCGCGCTCGATCGCGGAGACGGCGGTGTCGATCTTGGCCAGCAGAATGTTGGCCGTCTCGATGCTCTCGAGCAGTTTGAACTCGAGTACCGCGGTCTGGCCGATCAGCTCTTCCGCGCGGGCGGCGTCGGTATATCCGGGGAGGTCGACAATGATCCGGTCATCCCCTTCCTTCTGAATTACCGGCTCAGCGACGCCGAGGGCGTCAATACGATTACGCACGACCTGGATTGCTCGATCGACCGCGCCTTCGCGGGCTGCTTCATCGAGCTGGTCAAGTCGGACGCGCAGGACGACGTGAATGCCTCCCTGCAGATCAAGTCCAAGACGGATCGCCTTCTGCTGCATGGAGAGCAGCTTTCCCGGATCCTTCTCCTGCAACGCCTGTTTTTGAGCGTCGCTCATGGTCCATAATTCGAACGTGTTCCAGAAAGCCCAGATCGCTACTCCGACCAGGATGAGCGTCAGGGCCACACGCCATTTTTGTGACGTCATGGTTGTCCCTTTCAACTATTGATTAAGACTGTGGTGAATGAACTAATGAATGGGCGCGGGGAGCGCCGGACAGATTTTACATGGTGCCGGAGGGCTTGGCACCCAAGAGAGTCGCCTGACGTCCCAGCTCTGTAGAGATCATAGAGGTCGTCATCGGCAAGCGGCCGGAATTCGGCTCCACATCGAACGCCTTTAAATATGCGCACTCGAAAGCCGGACGATCGTATGATTGGGTCTTCTCGTCGATCGATTTGAAGACCATGGGGATCGCGTTGATGATCGCGGGGAGCGAATTGGTCGACTTGCTGGGGGCCATCTTGCCGCCGGACGGCTCTACAGCTCCGGTATTCAGCAGGATCTGTCCCTCGGCCGGCTGCTCGATTTGGGCCGGGACCGCAGGCTTGCAGACGATCTTCCCTTGTCCCGTGTAGCCAACTGAGACCAGCAAAGCCATAAGCAGCATTGCGACAGTAGCCAAGCGGGTGGCTCTCGTTATGTGGGATATCAGTTTCTGCATGATTTAACCGCGGGAAATATACCCGTAAATCCTTCAAAGTCAACGCCATTTTCTGCACAGGACTTGACAGGCTTATTGTGGGACAATAAGTTACCAGTCGTACATATCGCCGGACCCGGTGATGTGCACAGATTGAACAGTCATTCCCTGGAGTCGATATGCGTACGCTCTTGGTCCTTTTGCTTTTTGTCGTAAGTCTGGCAAGCGGAGTCTCCGCCCAGACCGAGACTTTCACCCTCGACAACGGCATGCAGGTGATCCTCAAGGAGAACCACAGCTCACCCATGGTGGCAAGTCTGGTCTTCGTGAAATCCGGCAGCCGCTATGAGGGGAGATTCGAGAACGGCATCACCCATTTCCTCGAGCACCTACTCTTCGATGGCACCACCAAAATGTCACGAGAACAGATCGACCGTTCAATCAGCGATCTGGGGGGATATATCAACGCCTTTACGCGCAAGGACCTCACCGCCTATCTCGTGCTATTGCCAAAGCAGTATATCGACTACGGCATGACCGTCCAGGCGGATATGTTGTTCAACTCGGTCTTTCCAGAAGCTGAATTGGCGAAAGAGCGCAAGGTTGTGATCGAAGAGATCAACAAGGATATGGATGCGCCTTCCGCACCGTCCGATGAACTTTTCTCTGACGTCGCGTACGGCAGGACCCCGTATGGTCGACCGGTCCTCGGCTACAAGTCGTTCATTGAGAATATCAAGCGGGACGCGATCATCGCTTACTGGAAAAAATACTACACTCCGGCAAACATGGTGACGATGATCATCGGCGATTTCGATGCCGCGCAGATGAAACAGACGGTGTCGGGGATCTTTGGCAAGGCGACCGGCCAGACGCCGGAGTTTCATCCGTCCACGGTAGAGCGAATATCAGGAGTCGTTCGTGTAGACACGGTCGCCGCGGTGACCTCAACCTATATCAACTTCTCGTTTGAAGCACCGCTCATCAGTGACTCTTTCTATTTGCCGATGGATCTGCTGGTGCAGTACCTGAATCTGGACGAGGTCTCCCCGCTCAAGCAGGCGTTGCTCGGAAACACTCCGCTGGCAACGGAGGTCTCCGCGTCGCTGACCAGTTATCCTGACCTGAGCCGCGTGGATATCAGCGTGGTAAGCGAGAAGCCAGATAACTATCACCAGATAATCAGTACTGTCGAAAGCACTCTCCGCAATTTGTCATCATACGAAGGGGATCTCGATGTCGCGATCCTGGAAGGGATTAAGACCTCGGTCAAAACGCAGGATATCTACAACGCCGAGAAGCTACACTATTACGGGTTCATGATCGCGCCGATGTTGATGACGGGCGGATGGGAGTTCATCCAGCAGTACCCTGACCTTCTGGCGAAAGTCACCCCTATGCAAATGTTCGGCGCGGCACGGCAATGGCTTGAGCAACCCAATTACGTGGTCACGACTGTGCGTCCGATCGATGATTCCTCCAAGACCCCTTACCGAGCGGTTGGCATGACCGCGGATGAGGTCAAAGCGTATTTCGATTCGGCAAGTTTTCCGCAGTTCGATCTGACAAAGGGCGTACCGCTCAACTACCCGTCGACTGACGCGGTTTCGATGAAGATAGATGACCGCGCGACCTACGCACGGCGAGTGATGTCAAACGGTCTGACCGTGTTGGTCAAGTCATCACCGGACAGCAAGGTCTTCGCGATGATGGCGCTCGGCAAGAACCGCTCAGCCAATGAGCCGGACAGCCTGGCGGGAATCACCGATTTCATGAATCGCTGTCTGGAGAAAGGGACGGTCTCACGCTCGGCGGCGAAACTCTCACGTGAATTAAGCAGCATCGGCGCGACAGCGACGCTATACGATAACCCCTGGATTCCGTACGATGACCGGTATACTACGCCGATGTTCTCATTTTGTAAGTTTGAAACAATCGATGAGTTCGCGGAGAAGGGGTTTGGGTTGTTTAGCGACATGCTCCTCAATCCAGCCTTTGATTCGGCCGAAGTCGAGAAAGTGCGGCAGGGGATGATGGGAGTTTTGGGGCGCGAGGCTGCCTCGCCTGGGACGGTCGCGAAGAATCTTTTCTACAAGACACTTCTGACAAATACCGGCCTGGATAAACCAGTGATGGGGAGTGCGGAGACGATCGGGCGTATCACGGCACGGCAACTTCGCGATTACCATGCGCGCTTCTATGCGCCGGACAATATGGTGCTGGCAATTGCCACAAGTCGGGACACCGGCGAAGTGCTGAATTGGGTGTCGCAGGCTTTTTCGCATCTGACCCCCGCGCAAGCGAAGAACAGTATGCCTGTTCCGCCGCAGCCGCTGACTATCAGCCGCGCTGAGCATGTCGAGCTGAACAAAGAGCAGATAAGCATCTACCTCGGTGGCTTGCTCCCCGGCAACAGCGACCCGGCATCGGTATCACTCGAGGTCGCGATGTCGATCCTCTCCAATCGCCTCTGGAGCAACCTGAGGGAACGGCAAGGGCTTGCCTATTCAGTCGGGTCGGGGGCGGGATTCGAACGCGATTTTGGCTGGTGGTACTGTGTGATAGGCACTGGCGCGGACAAGTACCAGCAGGCATCTGATGGTTTCCATCTAGAGATTGACAAGCTGAAGTCGGATGGCCCAACTGAGTTGGAATTAAAGCAGACGCGGAATCAGATCTGGGGTAGACTGATGTCTGCCAAGCTGTCGCGCATTAATCAGGCGTACTATATGGCGGTGAATGAGTTCTTTGGACGTCCCCAGCCGTATGACCCGACCTATCTGGAGCAACTCTCCAAAGTCGATCTGGTCACGGCCGCGGAGGCGATGCGCAAATATGTGCGACCGGAGACTTCAATACTGGTGACCGCGGGGAAAAAAGCGCAGTAGCCGCGAAATCACCGGTGAAACAAGAAAGGGCAGGAGTCTACTCCTGCCCTTTGCCTTTGTCGATGATCTTGTACTAACCGGTCTTGCGTTTCAATCCCAACCCGATAACCGCGGCGGGTATCAAGTGCTTCCGGTGTAGGATATGGAAGACGATCGCCAGTACCACATATGCGATCGCCACTTCGATTCGGATCGATTCCACGAAGAACTGGGCCAGGAAGAGTCCCAGCAACAACAACCCTTCTCCTCTGCCGATCTTGAGATTCACCAATACCGCCACCGCGAACAATGACTGCGCGGCGGTCAGCCAGAGTTCATGCACCTGCTTCTCATCAAGGGTAAATGCGACGATCTGGCCCGCGGACAGCGAGAACATCAATGGAATAGTGCCTATGAGCAGAGTCCACTGATTCACTTTCGAAGATATCAACGCCTTGAGGGCTGAACCGGCGGCGCCACGAAGTGTCCAGGTTGCCGCGATTATGAACTCCGGCGATTCCGACGCGATCGGCGCCAGCCACTGCACGAGCAGGAAGCGGTCAATACCGAAATCCGCTCCCATATCGACCAGCGATTCGGCGAAAGGTTCAGCGACAAAAAAGATCACGACACCGGCGAAGAGAAAAAGAAATACGGTAACCAGCCGTCGTTTGGCCGTCTTCATATTCGCGATTATCTTCACCGGACCGACCAATTCCGGCTCCTCGTTCTCCATTTGCGCCGCACGGCGAGTATAGAGCGCGAAGATCGTCACCAGAATGAGAGTGTCGATGATGGTCAGGCTACCCTTGAGTGGGATAGTAAACGAGTAAATTGTGGCCATGGCCAGATAGAAGATCTCCACGCGCTGACTTTCGTCGAGGATGACCGCGGCTTTCTTTTTGGCCAAGACATAAAGGAACAGAATGAACGGCCAGCCCAGACCAACCAGCATTCGATTCGCGCCGGTCATGTTGGCGATTGCATAGTGGTGCCATTCGTTGACTTCGGGATACCCCTGCCCCGCTTTCCAGGTAAAGACAAAGTCGACCGCGTATTCGGGAAGTACTGCGATGAGCGCGAGGATGGCGACAGCCAGCGACTCGGAGATATCGATCTGCGCCGCTTCGGCCGCCCAGGAGAGCAGGAAGGCCGCTCCAAAAACCGCCACACCGAACGCGAAGGTCCCGATCACCGGCGCGAGATGCGTGTGCGTGATCCCAGCCCACAAACCGGGGATAGTTGCGACAAGCGCCAGAATCAGTATCAGGTAAAGATACGGGTCTATGTCGTAATGGCGATGGTCCGGCTGTTTGTGGTGATCCTTACTCTCTTTAGCTTTGCTCATCGATACGTATACCCTCTTTCGGCCCCATTAGCCGCGAATGATCATGTTTACGATATCTTTTCTCAGCAGAACGCCGACCAATTGCTCTCCCTGGAGCACAAAGACGCGGCGGACATCCTTAAAGATCATCATCGCCGCAACTTCGACTATGCGCGTATCCGGAGTGGTCGTCTCGTAATCGTCGCGATACAACTGAGATACCTTGATTTTGTCTTCCTGCTTGAGCAGTTCTTCGAACGGCTCAACTTCCATTGAGTAATTGAGATTCGAGATGAGCGCCTTGTAATCCGGTAGCGCGACCTTGATCAGGTCGCGGTCGTTGATAATGCCCAGTAGTTTGTTCGAAGTATCCACTACCGCCAGGGCAGAGAGGCGATTGCGGAACATCTTGTTGGCCACTTCTTTGAGCGTATCATCGGGGGTGACCGACGCCACACTGTGGCGCATCACATCTTTGACCATCAACTCTTTGTCCACCATCACGCCGCTGTCGGCAACTAGGCGAATCAGGTCCTGCGGATTGTCGGTCCCCAACAACTTCTCAAGGGTACCGGGCTGACGGGCAAAGCGAGCCATGCCCGAGAGTGTCTGGAGGTACAGCTTGGCTATCGATGACGGTGTCAGCAACATGCAGACGACATGTACCGGGACCGAATCAAGGGTCTTCCCCTCCAACCCCTGTTTGGAGACGCCGACCGCGATATACATCTCTTTCACGGCATCGGTACGGGCATGCGGAAATGCCCAGCCGTGGCCGTACGAGGTATCTTCAACCTCTTCGCGCTCGCGAATCGATTGGAGCACAGCAGTATAATCGAACTGGATCCCTTCGCTCTTCATCATAGAAAGGAGTTCCTGCACCGCGTCATCCTTGGTGCGGGACTTGAGATTCATCTTGATGCGATGTTCCACCAGCAGGTTAGCGAGTTTCACCGGTCGCCTCCTGAGGGTCTTTCCAGATGATCCGGCCGCGTGGCCGGATAGCGCCGGGCGCCACAACACCGCCCGAAACCACGAACTTGATTGCCTGCTCCACCGTCATTTCGACCGGGGTGATATCTTCGATCGGGAGGATAATGGTCCACCCCGTGAACGGGGTCGGGGTGTTCGGCAAATAGACTGCCGCGCATTTTCGTATTGTCCCTTCTATCGTCAACTCCGTAAAACTCGCGATAAATCCCAAATTATACGACCCTTTGCGTGGGTACTCGACCATCACCACCTCCTTGAAGGTCGTGTTGGTCTCGCTCGTGGTCGCCTGGAGCAACCCTTTCGCCCCCGAATAAAGCGATCGGATCAGCGGGATCCGTGTCAGCAGATTTTCCCAGACCCGGTAAAAACGGCTCCCCAAATAGTTGCGAGTAACAATACCCGCAATTATCACCAGGACCAAGGTGGCGACCAGACCCAACCCGGGGATATAGAACCCCGCTATCTTATGGATGAGCGGTTGCAGTATCCCGTCAATCGCCTCAAACAGAAGTTTGAGGACCAGGTAGGTTATAATGAGGGGAACGACAACCAGCAGTCCGCTGACAAAATACTGCTTGAAGATCTTCCCTGTGGCGCTGGAAAATGACATAGGTCCCTTCGACCGCCGTGCGGTCGGCCCAATTATACCTTAAGACTCTTTACCTGTCAACAAGTTAGACGAGCAGCCGGAAGAGCCCACAGACCGACAAAAAAGCCCTGCCGTACACGACAGGGCTCATCGAAATCTATGTGCAACCCTCAGTTGGGGGCTGAAAACCCGAGCGCCAGAGGGATCTTGGAAGCAAACTGCATGATCGAATCCGGGAAGAGCCCGAAGAAGAATACGCCGACCAGACCAACCACCACTACGACGGCTATAGGATTGCGCAGGCTGAGCGTATACGGGCTGGTCTCGGCACTGAAGTACATCATCTTAATAACATACGCGTAGTAGTAGAGCGCGAAGACCGAGGTCAGCAATCCAATGCCAACCACCCAATAGAGGAAGTAATAGCTGGGGCTGGCTCCGGCCAACTTGATCGCCGCCGCAAAGACATAGTATTTCGCCAGGAATCCAGCCAGCGGCGGAATGCCCGCGAGTGACAAGAGGAAGACCGCCAGCGAAGCCGCCATAAAAGGCGAAGTCTTGGAGAGGCCAACATAACTGGCTATCCGAGTCGAGCCGGTCTTATCCTCAAACATCGTGACGATAGCAAATGCCCCCATATTGGCAAACAGGTAGGTGAAAGCATAAAAGGCGACCGATGCGAGTCCGATCTCATTGACCGCCAACATGCCGGTCATAATGTATCCCGCCTGAGCGATGGATGAGTAGGCGAGCATTCGTTTGATATTGGTCTGGCGGATCGCTACCGCGTTGCCAACGATCATCGCGGCACAAGCCAGCACCGCAACCAATATACCCCAATCGTTGGGGGCGAAATTCGGATCCCAGAAGGCGTACAATCCGTTGACGAATATCTTGGCGAACGCCACTAATCCTGCGGCTTTGGAGCCTACCGACAGGAATGACGCGATCGGAGTTGGTGCACCCTCGTACACATCCGGCGCCCACTGGTGGAATGGCGGCAAGGCGAGTTTGAATCCGATACCCGCGACCATCGTCAAAACTGCCAGGACCAGCACGACCCCGATATCACCTCTGGCGATATGCAGTGTCGAGATGTTTATCTTCATCAACACGATATCGGTCGTGCCGCTGAGGCCATACAGGAAGGAAATGCCATATAAGAGGAGCGCCGAGGAAAGCGCGCCAACTATCAGGTACTTGATGCCGGCCTCGACGGAGAGCTTGTCATCTTTGAAGAACGCCGCGAGAACAAAGAGTGGGATGGTCGTCAGCTCCAGACCGATATACAGTGTCAGCAGCTCGTGCGAGGAGGCCAGGAACATCATACCGACAGTGGAGAAAAGTATCAGGCCGTAGAACTCACCGCGATGGTTCAGGATCTTCTTCTCCATCAAGCCGAACGAACTACCGATCGCCATGAACGCGGCGCCGAGGAAGATCATCTTGAAGAACAGCGCCATCGGGTCGTTGAAAAACATCGTCCCGAAACCGTTGCCGTAGCCGACGAAATAGAGCGCGATACCGCTGACCACCGGTCCGGCCATCGCCAGCCAGGTCACCGCCTTTCCGCTGGACCGTCGCGTGATCAGGTCAAACGTGAAAACTACTAATGCCCAGAGAAAGAGAAATATCTCCGGGAGCATCATGGTATAGTTGAACGGCGGAAGTTGCGGAATCATTTGATTACCTGCCCATCAACTGCACGAGGTTGGTCAACGTCGCGTTCATCAGGTCATTGAGCGGCTTCGGATAAACGCCGATCCAGAGAGTCAGGATCATCAACGGGATCACCGTGAAGAGCTCGCGTCCATTGATCTCGGTCAGGCCGCCCCACTTGGCGAGATTAAACTCACCCAGGAAGACCCGCTGCACCATGCGCAGCATATACGCGGCACCCAGAACTACGCCAAGAATAGCTATCCCGACCATATAAGCATTCAGTTGGCTGAAGGCGCCAAGAAATACCATGAACTCTGATATAAAGCCGGACATCCCCGGCAGGCCAAGCGCGGCCATCGAGAAGAACACCATGATCGATGTATAGATCGGAAGTTTGGTACCTAGTCCACCAAATACCGCTATCTCGCGAGTATGGGCGCGATCATAGAGCACGCCGACGAGTAAGAACAGCGCGCCCGTAATAAGTCCGTGCGATATCATCTGGAACATGCAACCGGCGATCGCCTGGACCGAGCCAAAGGCCGCCAGAGCCAGCATGCAGTAGCCCATGTGAGACACGGATGAATAAGCGACCAGCTTCTTGAGATCTTTCTGAGCCATCGAAACGAGCGCGCCATAGATGATGGCGATCACGCCGAGTAACGCGATCCAGAACGAGAGAGCGTGTAGCGCGCTCGGGAACATCGGCCAGCTCACGCGGAGCATGCCGTACGTCCCCATTTTCAGCAGGACGCCGGCAAGGATGACCGAGACAGCGGTCGGGGCCTCAACGTGCGCGTCCGGCAACCACGTATGGAACGGCCAGACCGGCACCTTGATGGCGAATGCCAGAAAGAAGAAGCAGAAGCAGACCATCTGCACGGTATGCGTCAGAGTAGGGGCCGACTGGATAAGTGTCAGCATATTCAGCGTGTGCGGCTCACTGGTGAAATAGAGCACCAGGATAGCGACCAGCATGAAGATCGAGCCGAACAAGGTATAGAGGAAAAACTTGATCGCGGCGTACTCTTTGCGCGGCCCGCCCCAGATACCGATAAGGAAATACATCGGGACCAGCATCACTTCCCAGAAGATATAGAAGAGGAAGAAATCAAGCGCGACAAAGACGCCCATCATGCCGACTTCGAGCAACAGGAAGAACGCGAAGTATTCCTTTACGCGATTCTGAATACCGAAGGACGCAATAATGGAGATGAAAGACAACAAGCCGGTCAGCCCGAGCATCGGGACGGAAATGCCATCCGCGCCCATCAGATACTGAATATTGAGGGACGGGATCCAGTCGTAGGGACCTTCCATGTACGCCATAGCCGCGGAGCCCGCGTAATTGTAGAAGTAATCCCAGACCAGCCAGAGCGACATGATCCCCGGAATACCGCTCGCGACCGCCGCGGTCCAGCGGATCGTATCCTTCCGCTCTTTTGGTATGCACATCACCGCGACCATTCCGATCAGCGGGAGTAAAACGAGCCAGCTCAGTATACCCATGTCAGCATCTATCCTTCAGTTCTCTATTTTTCAGCGTCCTGACTTTCGGCCGGTTCGGTCCGTCCGGAAGTACGCGTGTATATCGCCATGACGATCAGCCCGACCACAAAGATGGTGGTCAGGGTCGGCCACGGCAGATCAATATTGTTCGTGTCGATCTTATAGAGCATCACAAGCACCATTGCGCCGATCATAAAGAGTGCGTAGAACTGCACTCGACCTGACTGGAGGTAGCGCAGGATGCCGCCAAACTGGCGGACGATCCAGCCGGAGCCATTGACCGCGCCATCGACTATCCACTTATCGAACCACTGGTGTATCTCGGAACTGATCACCGTCAGCCAGCCGGTTCCATTCACGGCGCCATCAACGACCTTGGCGTCGAATGACCACATGAACGTGCCAAGCTTCAGGATCGGCTGGATGATGATCAGGTTGTAGAGTTCATCGAAGTAGTACTTGTTATACAGCAAATTGTAGAGCGGTTTGAATTTCGCCGCGATGGCGTCTGCTGAAATCGCCTTGCGATGATAAATCACGTAAGCGAGCAGTATCCCCGACACGGCTACTATCGTCGATAGCCCCATCAGGAAATAAGACGGCTCGGCGTGATGCGGTTCCGCACCAAAGAATACGAAAGAAGAATATCCGTTGTGCAACCACGGCAGCGCCACCCATCCTGCGCCGACCGCCAACACACCCAAAAAGATGAGAGGGCCGGTCATGACACTCGGAGATTCGTGCGCGTGGTCATACCGGTGATGGTCGCGGGCCTCGCCGAAGAAAGTCAGGAAGACCAACCGGAACATATAAAACGCGGTCATGAACGCGATAGCCAGAGTGAACACGAAGAAGACGGGGTGATGATAGGCCGTCGCGATGATCTCGTCCTTCGACCAGAAACCCGCAAGCGGGAATATTCCAGCGATCGAGAGCGAACCGATCACGAATGTGAGGTAGGTCCACTTCATCTTTTTGCGAAGGCCACCCATCTCCTGAATATCGTTGGTGTGGACGGCGTGAATGACCGAGCCAGCGCCAAGGAAGAGCAAGGCCTTGAAGAACGCGTGGGTCATCAGATGCAGGGTTCCGGCGACATACCCGGCCGAGTGGTGGCCATTCGCGGTGTCATAGCCGAACAGACCGAGCGCCATGATCATATATCCAAGCTGTGAGCAGGTCGAAAACGCCAGGATGCGCTTGATATCATTTTGCACCAAGCCGATCGAGGCGGCCATAAACGAGGTGATGAGTCCGATGATCGCGACCACCATCGCGGCATCCGCAGAACCGACAAACAGATTCATTGTGCGGGCCACCAGGTAGACACCGGCGGCAACCATCGTAGCGGCATGGATAAGTGCGGAGACTGGAGTCGGGCCTTCCATCGCGTCCGGTAACCAGACATGCAACGGGAACTGCGCCGACTTACCGACTGCCCCGGCAAAGACGCCGATCGCGGCAAGTGTCAGAATGACTGGTGGGATAGCACCGGTCCCAACAATGCCGAATACTTCCTGGAAATTGAATGTCCCGGCATACACGCCTATCAAAAGTAGACCGGCGATGAATCCGAGGTCACCGACACGGGTGGTGAGGAATGCCTTTTTGCCGGCATCGGCGGCAGATTTCTTCTCGAACCAGAACCCGATCAACAGATATGAAGTCAGACCGACCAACTCCCAGAAGATGAAGATCATGAAGAAGTTGTTGGCCAGGACCAGCCCAAGCATTGAGAAGAGGAACAGCGAGAGGTAGGCGAAGAACCGGCTGAACCTCGGGTCGTCTTTCATGTATCCGACAGAATAGATCTGCACACAGGCGCCGACGGTCGTTACCACGACCAGCATGATGGCGGTGACGGCATCGACCAGGATGCCGATCTCGAAGTTCATTTTGGCGAATGAAGTCAGGTAGAAGAACGATTCGTATCGTTCGCCATGCCGGCCGATAGTCTCAAACAGCACGGCCACCGACATCAGCCAGGAGATCAGGATCATGGCGATAGAGAAGCCGGACGCGACTTTCTCTTTCCACCGCAGGAAAAAGACGATCATCAGGAACGAAAAGAGCGGTAACAGCGCGATCAGAAATGCATATGACGTCATGGGGCCTACCACTTCATAATGCTGATGTTGTCAGTATTGATACCGCGCCAGTTGCGATAGAGGAGCAGGACGATCGCCAGCCCGACTGTCGCCTCGGCGGCCGCCACCACGATGATGAACAGCCCGAACATCTGACCGGTCAAACCGGCCGGCGCGAGGAATTTGTTGAACGCCACAAAATTGATATTGGCGGCGTTAAACATCAGCTCCAGAGACATAAGGATCCCGATGGTATTGCGGCGAGTGATAACGCCGAACAAGCCGATCACCATCAGCAGGGCGGCCAGAGCCAGATAATGGAACATCAGGCGCGCTCCTCTCTCGCCAGCATAATGGCGCCGATCAGCGCCGCCAGCATCAGGATCGAAACAACTTCGAAGGGAAGCATAAAGTCGGTCATCATCAATCGGCCTATGGTGCCGATGTTGTCTTCCGGCAATTGGGCATCGGAGAACGGCCAGATATCTGTGTTGGCGATAAGCGCGATCGCCCCGATGACAAAGACTATGCAGACGAAGACCGCGGGCAGAACTTGCTTGTTCACCTGCACGATCCTCTTGTTGGCCAGATTCGAGGTCAACATGATGGCGAAAATGATCAATATCGAAACCGCCCCGACATAGACAAGCACCTGGACTGCCGCGAGGAATTCCGCGTGAAGCAGGACGAAAATGCCGGCTATACAGAAGAGACAGAGGATCAACGCCAGCGCGGCGTGAAAAACATTTTTAAGACTCACGACCATCAGCGCGGAGATCACTGTAATAGCCGCAAGAATCCAGAACGCCGGTTCACTGGAGATCGAGGTGAAGAGATTTTCAGGCATTGTCTGTCTCTCCCTTCGGCTCGGTCTGCGGCGCGGGGGCAGCCTCTACTACTTTCTTCTCTACTGCCGCGGTAGCGGCAGGAGCCGGAGCGGCGGCCGGTTTCGGCTCGGCTTTCTTCTTGCGAGTGTCGACATAGTCAACATCGCGACCGCATTCCTGCAACTTTTTCACATCCCAGGTGAGATCTTCTTTATGAATGGTCGAGAACTCGTACTTGCCGGCCATTTTGAGAGCTGAGAAGTTACAGGCTTCTTCGCATAGGCCGCAGAAACAGCAGAGGCCAAAATCTATATCGAAGGATTTCAGGTCGCGTTTTTTGGTCGCTTCATCGCGCGGCGCGACGATGCGAATCGCACCGGTCGGACAGGCTTTCATGCAGAGCAGGCAGGCCGTGCAGTTAAGATCACCGGTCTCTTTGTCGGAGAGCAGGACGACAATGCCGCGCGAACGCTCCGGCATGGTCCACTTCTCTTCCGGATACTGGATCGTGATGGCATGTTTCCCCAGATGTTTGCTGGTGATCCCCATGCCTTTGAACAAGTTCTTTATATCTTTCCACAAACCCATCAGTGCACCATCCAGCCTACCAGTACCATCCCAACAGCTTCATCGTCGCCGCGAGTATGAGGTTGACGAAAGTCAGGGGGACCAGGAATTTCCAGGCGAACTCCATCAGTTGGTCAACACGCAACCGCGGGAATGTCCACCGGAAGATCATCAGAATGAAGACAACGAAGAGTGTCTTCAACAGGAACCAGATCCATGACGGCAACAGCGGACCGTTCCATCCGCCCAGGAAGAGGGTGGTGGCGATCGCCGACACCGTGAACATATTGACGAACTCCGCCAGGAAAAACATGGCGAACTTCATGCCGCTATACTCGACGTTATATCCGGCTACCAACTCCTGCTCGGCCTCGGGAATATCAAACGGCGTGCGGTTCGTTTCCGCTGTAGCCGTAATGAGATAGGTGATGAAGGCGAGCGGCCCGAACGGGAGCCGGAAGACAAACCAGTTGAAAATGCCGTGTCCCTGCTGCGAGGCGACGATATCCCCCATTGAGAGCGAGCCTGAGAAGAGGATCACTACTAGAATAGAGAGAATCATCGGGACTTCGTAGGAGACCACCTGCGCGGCCGACCGAATTCCACCTAGTAGCGCGTATTTGTTATTTGAGCCCCACCCGGCCATGAGAAGCGAGATGATGGTAAAGGTCGTGACGGCTATGACGTAGAGTATGCCGATATTGAGATCGGCTACGATCAGGCCGTCACCGAACGGAATGACCACGTACGCGGCGAACGCCGCGACAAAGCAGATGACCGGCGCCCAGAAGAAGACTGTCCGGTCACGCGTGTCGACCAGAACATCTTCCTTCTGTAACAGCTTGATGGCATCCATAATAGTCTGATACCAGCCGTGCCAGCCGACCCGCATCGGTCCGAAACGCTGCTGGATATGCGCGGATATCTTCCGCTCCCACCAGACGAGGAACAGCGCCAACACCGCCAGGAGGCCGAACATCACCACCGCGAGCACGGTGTATGTAATGATGGTGACCCAAATCTCGGGAAGACCGGTAGCGGTCAGTTTTTCATACAGCCATCGGAAGACGACGATCAGCTCGCCGCTGGCGAGAATCGGGCTCATCGATCCACCTCCGGCATGATGATATCCAGTGAGGCCATGATGGCGACGATATCGGCGATGAGGAGTCCTTTACCGATCTCCGGAAGCACCTGCAACTGGTTGTAAGAGCCACCACGGGTTTTGACACGCGCTGGCTTGTTGGTGCCGTCGGAGAGGAGATACACACCCAATTCACCGCGTGAATTCTCGATGCGAGCGTATACTTCGCCGACCGGAGGCTTGAAATTGGGCGAGACTTTGGCTTTGATATCGCCTTCGGGAAGGCCATCCAACGCCTGCGACACGATCTTGAGAGATTCCTTGATCTCCTGAAGTCGCTGAATATATCGGTCGTAGCAGTCGCCATTTTTCTGGGTCGGAATATTGAACTGGAAGCGATCGTAAATGGAATACGGGTCGTTCCGTCGGATATCGAACTTCACGCCGCTGGCACGGAGAGCCGGACCGGAGACGCCCCAGGCGATCGCTTTTTCGGGGCTCAATACGCCCACCCCTGTATTGCGCGCAACCCAGATCGGATTCTCATTAAGCAGACCTTCGTAGTCGGACATCTTTTCGGTGATGGTCGCTACTGCTTCGCGCGCTTTCGGCACAAATTGCGGCGGGATATCGCGCGCCACGCCGCCGATACGGATATAGTTGTAGGTCAAACGCTGACCGCAGGTCATTTCAAAAAGATCCATGATCAGTTCGCGTTCACGGAACCCATAGAGGAATGGCGTGATCGCGCCCAGATCCAGCGCGGTCGTGCCATACCAGAGCAGGTGCGACGCGATACGATTCAGTTCGAGCATAATGACCCGGAGATATTCCGCGCGCTCCGGCACCTGGATGGCGGCCAGACGCTCCGCCGCCAGGGCAAACACGTAGTTGCAGGACATCGCCGTGACATATTCGAACCGATCAAGGATCGGAATACATTGCGGATAGGTGCGGTTCTCGCAGATCTTCTCGAGCGCGCGGTGCAGGTAGCCGATATACGGCTCGATCTTGACCACCCGTTCACCATCCATGGTCAACAGCAGACGGCAGACGCCGTGCGTTGACGGGTGGTGCGGCCCCATATTGACGACGAATTCTTCAGTTCTCAATGCACTCATGCGCCAAACTCCGGGAGGCGGATAAAGTCAGGAGCATCCCAATCTTTGCGCATCGGATGTCCCTGGCTCCAATCGTCCGGCAGTAGAAACCGTTTCAGATTGTCATGCCCCTTGATGTTGATTCCGTACAGCTCCCACATCTCCCGCTCATACCAATTGGCTCCGGGCCAGATGTCCATCACGGTCACAACCTCCGCTTTGTCGTAGGCAAGGCGAAGTTTCAGGTCGAGACGCAGATTCTTGGTGGTGGAGGCGAGCTGGTAGATAACCTCAAACTGCTCTTTAGTATCGATGCCGCCAAGATTGCAGAGATAATCAAACTGTAGGTTCGCGTCGTCGCGAAGCGCCAGCGCGGTCGCGTGCAGATTTTCGGCGGTCACCAGATAGACCGGATCATACCGACCGGTATCCAGCAGGGTGAGAGTCGAGGCAAAGTGACTGGCGATATAGTCTTTCAATTCGTCTTTGGTCATATCACTTCTGCCAATCGCTCAGCTTTTGCGCTTTGATCTTTTTCTGGAGTGTCAGGCATCCTTCCAGAAGCGATTCCGGACGGGGCGGACACCCGGGGATATAGACATCGACCGGCACAATATGGTCGATACCTTTTTCGACCGCGTAGCTGTCGTAGTAGAAGGGCCCCCCTTTGACCGTACAGCCACCCATCGCGATCACGTAGCGCGGCTCGGCCATCTGGTCGTACAGTTTACGAAGGCGCGGCGCCATCTTCTTAGTGATGGTCCCTGCGGCTATGATGAGGTCGGATTGACGAGGTGAAGCCCGGAAGATCATTCCGAGGCGGTCAAAATCATAACGGGAGGCGCCGGTCGCCATCAATTCTATGGCACAGCAGGCGGTTCCGAACAGGAGATACCAGAGCGAGCAGGCCTGACCGTGGTGGAGGATCTTCTCTAGTGAGGTCGTCACCAAAGCTCCGCCGGGGATCTTTTCGGCGTAGACGGGAAGTTCTTTGATCACACCCATTTCAGTGCCCCTCGTTTCCAGGCGTAGTACAGGCCAAAGAGCAGGATCAGGATGAATATGATCATCTCTACCAGGGCGTACAGGCCGAGTTGGTTGAACGCCACCGCCCACGGAAACATGAAGACCGCCTCGACATCAAAGATCACAAAGATGAGGGCGAACAGGTAAAACCGGGGGTTGAACTGGATCCAGGAATCACCAACCGGCTCCTCGGCGCACTCATAGTTGACATTTTTTGCCGGGTATGGGTTGCGGGGGCGAATCAGGCGGGATATGAAAAAGGTGACGAGAACTATGCCACTTCCGGCTATAATGAAAATTGCTGGTGCCAAATACTCCGACATCTCTCATCACTCCTCAAGCCACATATCGGAATATGTGACCGAATTCACAAGTTACGATTAGCCAAGAAAATTAGTTTTGATTGAAAGTCAAGCTGTTTTTTGAATTCTCTACCGGCCAAGTCCTTTTCCTGCAAATAGGTTGGTAGTCACAAAGTTAACAAAAAAGTACACGTTAAATCAGGACTGCCATTGTGGAGTTAAACTAGACATAATACCTTTTTTATCCGCTTAAGCCGCCACAGATTAGCTTAGAAGAGCGGATGAAATTGGAAATCCCGGGTGTTTTTGTCGATTTCCGACCACCCCTCCCCCTCCTGCATCAGACCACCGCTATGGCCTCAATCTCGATCTTAACCCCTTTCGGGAGCTTGGATACCTCGACCGTCGATCTCGCTGGCGGGTTGACATCAAAATAAGTGGAATACATCTCATTGACCGGCCCGAAATCCCCCATGTCGGTCAGGAAGATGGTGGTTTTGATGATATTGGAGTAATCCACGCCGGCTTCGCGAAGCAGGCCGCCGATGTTGTCCATCACTTGCTTGCATTGCTCGGCCGCGGTCTTGCCGACAACTTCGCCGGTCTTGGGATTGAGCGGGATCTGGCCAGAGCAATAAATGATAGCCTTTGGTTCGATACGGATTGCCTGGGAATAGGGTCCGATCGCCGCCGGAGCTTTATCAGTACGAATGATCTCTTTCATGTTACCTCCTCAAGGTACGAGAAGATAACGGGAGGTCACGGGCGCGTCAGCAAAAAACGGTAGAGGCTACTTCCCCAATTTCCACCGATTTGAGTCCGAAAAGTAAACGCCCACCAGAACGACCAATAGATAAGTTAGATTTGGTCCGACACCCTGCGGTTGGCCCTGGACCACCTTACCGAAAGAGAGAACCGCCAGCAGCGCGCCAGTCACTATCAGGGCCAGAAGGTATTGGTACCCGGCGAGGAACATCAGACCGACAAGTAGTTCAACAAACGGGAGCGCGTAGGCAAACGGGATGACCACAAAACCGGGAAGCCAGGTTTCGGCGAATCCTTCGATTATCCCAGTCGGTGATTGCGGGTACGACATCACCTTGCCGATACCGTGAGCGACAAAGATGATCCCCAGTGAGAAACGAATAAGAAGTGTTATCCAGTGCGCATTAGTCATTTGTCAACTCCTTGATGTGTAATAATGGCCATGGCTCGTCTATGATAAGACAGTCGACCATGGCAGTTGGTTCCAGAGGTGAAGCGAATGGCGGGATGACAGCGGTCAGATCTCGAGCAGGCCGGTAGGGCCCATCAATTCCACGAAGATGCGAAGCAATTGCTCGTCGTACGCCCCCTTGAGGCCAAACATGATCCGGAGCGCCGGAAAGGTCTCCATCGCCTTCTGGTAGACGCGCTGGGTGGTCATGGCATCGAAAGAGTCGGCGATCGCGACTATCTTGGAGTAGATATGGACCTCGTCTAGCGACAGTCCATCCGGATAGCCGCGGCGGTCTCCCCGTTCATGGTGCTGCAGGACGGGATAGTAAACGGTTTCGCTGACGATCCCGGTCTCGGTGAGAATATCGACTCCCCATTTGGGGTGCTTTTTCATGATCTCGAATTCTATCGGCGTCAGCGCGCTTCGCTTGTTGAGGATCCGCTCTGAGATGCGGGATTTACCGATGTCATGCAGCAAGGCACCGACTCCCAGTTCGTGCATGAACTGCTCATCCTTGATCCCCATCTGCTGGGCCAGGGCGATCGAGAACGTGCAGACGTTGACGGAATGAGTATAGGTGTAGTAGTCGAACGACGTGATCTTCAGCAGATTAAGGAAGGCATCCCGACCTTTGAGTATATGGTCGACCGTATTGGCGACCAGCGCTTGAGAACGATGGATATTGTCGCCCAATGTCGGGTTGTTCAGGACATCCTTCACCAGGTTGGTGGAGGTATCATACAGGATCGCCGCCTTCTTCTCTTCCTGGATGGTCCGGTCGGTCAGGATCTTGTCGAGGTGGGCCTCGATATACCGCTGGTACTTATCCTTGTTTTCGAACGGGACATAGAGCTTGTCGACCCGATTATCGAGCAATTTCTGGCGCGTCCGCTCGGTGAATGGGAGATTAGGCGCTCGATAGAGCACCAGCTCATTGTTCACCTTGAGGAACAGATCAAAATCCAGGATCGAATCGACCCGAAGCGAATCCAGGTAGATCGGCAGATATTTCTGTTCGGTTCTGGTTCTGATGGCAGTCGACACCGGCTGTCCTTATACCATTGCGGTTTACGCCTTTCACTCTAGTATCGGCAGGAAAGCGCCTCTATTATAGCCAAAGAAAACCCCCCGGAAAGCAGGGTCCGGGGGTGTGCTCACGGTACGAAGGGAGTATGGAAAAGTCTCGGAAATGCTCAGGAGCCAATGTTTTTGACCGACTGGATAACCGACTGCAGGGAGCCGGTGATATCGGTCAGGATACGGGAGTACCGCTTCAGCAGCTCTGAATACTGCCAGCGCATCTGAAACGCTTCCTCGGGGAACTGGAACAAGTCCAGAAGAGTCGCGCGATAGATCTCATCGATATACTTGATAACGTAGAACGGATAATCGGGGACATTCGGGTCATCGACTTCGCCCTTGCCGAGGCGGTCGCGGTAGACTTCGACCTTTTCCAGCACGACAGTGCCGAAACACCAGGGAGTCATGATAACGCCGAGGTTCGAGCCATCGGTGTAAAAGCGAAGGATCGCCCTCTGCAGGACATCGGTGATGACCAGGCGGGCGCGATAGAACGCGATGGTTTCGGTATTTTCAGGATGAGTGGCGGCGAGTTTGCGACGGAGTGATTCCTGATCCGCTTTCGTCCGGGCATAAACCATCTTCAGGAATGTATAGTAGTCTTCGAAATAGACCTTGCTGTTCTCGGAGAGAGACATAATGAAGTGGCCGTGTTCGTCGCGTCGGACTTTCGGCTCATGGGTGTTGGCCAGTCGTTCCGGGGAGAAGCCTCGCTGAAATTTTCCGTCTAACATCGGTAACACCTCTCTCTGCTGTCGTTTCCGAGACAAGTAACAGCATAGAGTATGCCGACCATGAACGGCGAGTCATTACCCTCTTATCCGCTCCTTATCAGCTTGGCAGACAGAGAGAAATGAGAATGCCAGGAAACATGCATCTGGTTCTGGCCAGTGTGCAGAGTATGTCACAAGGTTGCGCGCTGTTGCGTGAGAGAATCAAGTATGCAAACCACTTCCGAATAGGATCTGCTACTATGGGGAACTCCCCATAGCGAACCTTTGAACATCCCAGTTCATTCCAGACAGAAAAATCAAAATTCCGCGCGTTGACCTGCCGATTTTTTCTAGTACGTGCCGGATTCCGGCAATCGGCAATGAGGAGTATCATGCAACGCAACGATCGAAGCACCAAAGTGCAGGACCGACGCAAAGGTCTCCGGGCAAAAGGGTCCGGTCAGTTCACTGATGATTCAATGGATGAAATGAACAACCGACACGGAAAGCCAGGAAAACGCCAGTGGCAACAGGAGAAGCAGCTACTCAAGCAGCTAGACCCCAAACTGCTTGAGGAGTATCTCCTGGACAACGAGTAGCGTTTTTCCGAAAATACTGAACAAAGAAAGGGCCGGGTTAACCGGCCTTTTCCGCATCTCTAACTCTTCCGCTTCTTGCGGTTGGAGACAAAATCCCACAGCACATAGCTCCCCAGGTCATCGACTGAGGCGAAGTACGCTCTCCCGCGGTTGAGTTCCGTCAGCCGTTGCACGAACTGCTGAAGATACGGGTCATCCGTTACCATAAAGGTCGTGATCGGGATCTTTTTCTTACGGCAGATCACCGCTTCTTCGAGCGTCCGATTAACGATGCGCGGATCCAGCCCCATCGGGTTCTTATAATGTGTGCCGTTCGGACGAGTGATCATGGACGGCTTGCCATCGGTCACCATGAAGATCTGTTTATTGACATGCTTCTTGGCCAGCAGGATCTGGCGCGCCATGCGCAAGCCTGCCTGCGTATTGGTGTGATAGGGGCCTGCGCCTATATAGGGGAGATCCGCTATCTGCACCTGTCGGGCATCATCGCCAAACTGGACGATCGAGAGGTCATCCTTTGGGTATTTGGTGAGTATCAGTTCGGTGAATGCCATCGCCACCTGCTTGGCCGGTGTGATCCTGTCCTCGCCATAGAGAACCATTGAGTGAGAGATATCGATCATCAGGACGGTCGCGCATGACGAGAGCCGCTCGCTTTCGAATACCTCCAGATCCTTTTCGTCCATGCTCAGGTCGAGATCGCCCGACCGCGCGATGGAGTTGAACATCGATGACGTGAAATCTATGTTTCTCGGGCTATCCCCAAATTCGTACGCTCTGCGTTCGGGGAGCGGTTCCTCCGATGACCCTCCTTCGTAGGGCAACGGATGGTCTCCTTTACCGGATGACCGCATCTTCTCGAATATCTGGCTGAAGGCATCTTTGCGCAAACCGCGCTCACCTTTGGCCGAAAGTTGGAGGCCGCCGTTTTTTCCGGGCTTGACCAGTCCCTGTTGTTTCAGCAGTTCTTTGAATTGCTCCAGATCATATTTCTCATCCAACACTCCCTGGGTCTGCAGGCGCTCCATCAGACGAAGCGTCTCGTCGGCATCACCATTGAGGCGCATCAGCAGGTACGTGTAAATGGACATCAGGTCGTTCAGGTCTTTGATCGCCTGAAACAGCGCCTCATTCCATTGTGAATAGATGAACTTCACCGGGAGCCGCCCAGTCCTTTCAGCATATCGGAGAAGATATCCGCGTACCGCACAAGCGAGTCTACTTCCTCACGCGCGATGACATTATTGTGGTGCAGACCTTCGAGCACCAATTCCATCCGGAGCAAAAGCTCACGTTCGTCTTTGGTGTCGAAGTACTGCTTGACGATCTGCTTCAGCCCGGCTATCGACTCCAGTCGTTTCCGGTACTCATCGAAAGTCAGGTCATCAGCTATCTCCAGTTTGCGGCCGGTCGAGAAGAAGTCGATAACCGCTTCGTACGGATTCGACTGCTCCGGTCGATCCGGACGCTGCTTCTCTTTGCTGGGAGTCGGGAAATGACGCAGGAAGACCGTATTGATGGCTTTCCCGATTAAACTCTGGGCGACGATTATCGAACCTTCCTGTTCCCCTTCGTACACCAGCTCGATCTTTCCGGTCACGGCTGGAATCACCGCGTACAGGTCGGTCATCCGCGGGAACAGATCGTGATCCTTGTTCATGAGCGCGCGACGCTCGACGTTTGACAATAGATTTTCGTAGGCCGCGATCGACACGCGAGCGGATACCCCTGAGGTCTGGTCGACAAACTCGCTCGCGCGAGCCTGAAACGACACTTCCTCGATGATATCCCGCACGAACTCGGGTACCTTCACTTCCGTATTCTCCGCGGATTGCTCGCTTGAGGTGATCGCTTTGGCATCTTCAAGCGTACGCGGATAGTGCGTGATGATCTGCGAGTCAATGCGATCCTTGAGCGGAGTGATGATATTCCCGCGATTGGTGTAGTCTTCCGGGTTAGCCGAGAAAACGATAAGAATGTCCAGCGGCAGTCGAAGAGGAAATCCTCGCACCTGTATGTCATTTTCCTCGAGAATATTAAGCAACCCGACCTGAATGCGCGGCTGGAGATCCGGTAATTCATTGATGGCGAAAATGCCGCGGTTGGTGCGCGGGATGATCCCCCAGTGAATCACCTCTTCATTCGAGATATCCAGTTTTTCGCGTGCCGCTTTGATGGGGTCGATATCGCCTATCAGGTCGGCAATGGAGACATCCGGGGTCGCCAGCTTCTCGTGATAGCGTTCTTCGCGATGTTTCCATTCAATGGGCGTATTGTCGCCATGCTCCGCGATGATCTGCTTTGCTTTCGGCGATATCGGCCGAAGCGGGTCCTCGTTGAGGTAGCTACCGGCCACGATCGGCTGCCATTCATCGAGCAACAGATGCAACTGGCGCAGGATGCGGCTCTTAGCCTGCCCTCGAAGTCCCAGCAGGATGAAATGGTGCTTGGAGAGCACGGCATTCTGTATTTGCGGTAATACCGTCTTTTCGTAGCCAACAATACCGGGGAATATCTTAGCCCCGGACTTGAGGAGTGCTAACAGGTTCTCGCGCATCTCTTCTTTGACGGAACGGCTCTTCCAGCCGGACTTTTTGAGAGCGCCGAGGGTCGTAGGTAAATTGGGAGTCACAGAGCGTCCTTCTTCAAAATGGCCGAGGTATTGTAGAACCCAATCAGAGTAACAGGCAAAAGCGCCGGTTGGTTCAGGATGTGGAAGGAATTTCGCCAGACGGCGATTGGCCGGGCTTAGGCGAGAGAACGATAGTAGTCGGTGCGGGCGGATTTGGAGACTGAGCCGTGAGGAACCTGGAGCACTTCGACCGTGAAGGGGCGACTTCCCTTTATCGCGATAATGTCGCCCATCTTCACTTCATGCGCGGGTTTGACCTTGCGTCCATTCACTTCGACCAGTCCGTTGTCGGCCATCTCTTTGGCCACGGTCCGTCGCTTGATAAGGCCAACCGTGCTGAGGTAATCGTCAACCCGCATTATTCCTCGAGCTGGTAGACGATGAAGCTTTTCTTCTTGATATCGGCGAGCCACTTGTCGACCGATCGTCCGGTCTTGTCCTGACGGGCAAGTTCCTTTATCTGGTCGTAGTCGTTTTCAATTGTATATGTCTTGGCCGGAGTATGCTCGAGAAGATTGAAAATATGAATGCCGTCCTGCGATGTCACCGGGCCTTTGTAGCTGCCCACTTCGCTCCATCCGGCTACGGCATCAGCAAAGGCCGCGGGCATTTCATTGACCGCCAGCCAGCCGATCTCACCGCCGGTTGCGCGCGTGTTGTTATCGTCGGAGAATGTCTTGGCCAGTTCCTCAAAGCTCGCGCCGCCCCGAGCTTCGCGAAGCAGAGAGTCCGCCAATTGATAAACGGCAGTCGTGTCGGCGGCCGATGGTTCAACCGCCAGGAGAACATGCCTGAGGCGCAGACGATTCTCCTGCTTACCTTCATTCCGGATGATATGGTATCCGAACTCTGTCCGGACCACACCGGAGATCTCATTGACACCCAGCGCGAACGCGGCGCGGGCAAATTCCGGAACGACATCCTCACGGGCAACGTATCCAATGTCGCCGCCGTTCACTCCGGCACCCATACTCGAGTATTGGGAAGAAATGGTAGCGAAATCAGCGCCGCCGATTATCCTCTGTCGCAGCTTAGTGGCCAGCGCTTTGACTGAATCTTCGACACGCTGAGAAGGCGTGATGCGCAAGAGAATATGCGCCAATCGCACTGCCTCCGGCTGGGTCGGCAGGGAGTCTTTGAATTTGGCGTAAAATTCCTCGACCTCATGCTTGGAGATCGAAATGGTCATCAGCCGCTTTTGGATGAGCCGTTGCTTGAGCAGTTGTTTTTCGATGTCCGGGCGATACCGTTTCTCCAGACCACGAATCGTCAGGTTCTCGGCCGCCAAAGCCTCGTTGAATTTCTCTTCGGAACCCATGCGCTGAATGGCGCGCTGGATATATTCATTAACTGCCTGATCTATCTCTTCATCGCGGACTTTGATGCTGGTATCTTTCCGGGCTTCCTGGAGAAAAAGCAGGTCGGTGACCATCTCGTCGAGCAAGCGATCACGCAGCGCGATGACCTCTTGTTCGGAATTCGGCTTGCGTCCCGTCTGGAGGCTGTATATCTGCATCTGGCCGGCAAGTTCCGAGGCGAGGATCGCTTCTTTGCCGACGATCGCGATAATGCGGTCGAGCGTCTGACGCTCCGGCGCGACTCCCTGTGCCGCGGTAGTAGAGGCCAGGATCAACAGTCCGAGGATGATATATCTTTTCATCAATTCCCTGAGGGCGTACCCGCGGGGGCCTGCACCGCGGAGTATTTCTCCTTGTTGACCGTTGACCAGAGGACATCATGATTGATCTCGATGGTGGTCGCATCTTTGCGTTCCTTGACCCACTGGTTGAAGCGCTGAGCGGCGTCATCCGCAGCCAACTTCTGCTGAATCATCGGTCGCACCGCCAGGAAGTCTCTGATCTGCGCATCGATCTTATCCACCACGTAGTATACGGAATACTTGCCACCGGTTGTCTGGACCGGTCCGCCGATCTCCCCAATAGCTGATTTATAGGCAGCCTCGAAGATCTCCGGATAGCGGTCGCGGGTAATGTACCCGAGATCGCCCTCGGTGGTCTTGAGTGCCGGGCGTTCGGTCAATTCAACCGCGCGCTTCTTGAAATCCGTCAGCGAGCGAAGATTGGTCAGCTTATTGGCCAGCAATTCGTCGCTGACCAGTATCTCGTAAATGTGAACTCGCGCGGCATCCATGTATTCGTTCTGGTGCGCGTCGTAATACTGGCGCATCTGCTCTTCTGTCGGCGGCTTGGAAGTCATGATGGAGTCGTTGCGCATCACATCCGCGATCGTCAGATCCTTAAAGAGGGTCAATTTGCGCTGGAACTCGTCGTCATTCTCCAGTCCTTCTTTGGTCGCCTCGAGAATCAGGATATCTGAGAGTTTCGCCTGAAAAACCGCTGACGGCATAGAATCGAACGCCTCAAAACTGGGTCGAGACTGTTGTGGAAGCGAGCGGGCCAATGTGAGGTAATCTCCGAGGGTGACCTGTCCGCCCTCCCACGTGGCGATCACCAATTCCCGCTCATTGCGATCCAGTTGTCGATCGTCAAAATCGTTTTTTGGCAGGGTTCGCAAAATCTCCGCGGGATAAAGGTCGTTCCGTTTGTGAACGACATAATCGAGCGTGGAGCGATCCACGGTGAACGGATACTTGGTTTTTATCGCGTCGATATACGCGGCGGTCAGACGGGTCCGCTTGAGATTCTTGAGCATCCGCTCCAGACTCTCTTTCATCGCCTCATAGGGCTGACGCGACTCGTTGGGCAGTCGCTCTGTCACCTTGATGATATGGTAACCGAATCGGGTCTTGACCGGGGTGGATATCTCACCGATCTCCAGCGCCAGCATTGCTTCCTCAAATTCCTGCGCGCTGGGCATCGCCCCAAACTGGAGAAATCCAAGTTCGCCGCGATTCCGCTTGGCAGTCTGATCCAGCGAATGGTCATACGCCAGTTGTTCGAAATTCTCCCCGTTGGCCAACCGGGCAACCAAGGAGTCGGCCGAATCTTTAGAATCGGTCAGGATATGGCTGACTTTGTGGCGGAACTCCAGTTTCGACCAGAGCGCCTGAACTTCGGCATCTGAAACAGTGACCTTGTCCTCAACCGTACGCTTGTAGAGGATATCCAACAGGAATTTGTCTTTGTTGGCGGCGACCGCCTGGGCCACTTCCTCCTGCTTGTCTATCCCCTTTTCATAGCCGGCCAGGATAAGCAGCCGCTGGACGATCATTGAGTCCAGGATCTGGCTCTTCATGTCGAATTCTTCCTGGGCGCTGGCGAAATTCTGCGGTAGGGTCTTTGTCAGCTCTTCGAACTGATCAACTGTGATATCATAAGAGCCGACTTCGGCGATCACTTTGTCGTTCGATTTCGAGCAACCGGTGATGAGCGCGGCCAGCATCATCGCCAGGACCACGAACTCACGCTTCCAGATTCTGCTCATATCTATCTGTATCCTCCATACGCGGTAAACATTGTACTGTGCCAATGGACAACGGTTCCGCCGAACATCGACGGACAAGGCTGAAATGATACAACCTAACGGACGCAATATCAAGGGGTTTTGGGGAGGGTGAAAGCGGCCGGACGCGGCTATTCGTAGTCCGATTCGAGATAATCTTTGGTCGTGGACTGGCGGGACAGGCGCTGTGAGAGCTTTTTGGTGAACTCCAGAGCCGAGTTTTCGCCATACACCTTCAGCATGTGGTTCATGGCAATGACTTCCGAGATCACGGTGATGTTCTTGCCGGGCGATATCGGCACATTGATCAGCGGGATATTGACCCCCAGTAGAGTGGTGTAACTTTCCTGGATGCCAAGCCGCTCATAGTCAGCGGTCTCCGACCAGAGAGTTAAACGGACCTCGACCTCTATGCGCTTCTGCAAACGAATCGCCCGGATCCCAAAAAGCTCTTCAATATCGATTATGCCAACCCCCCGGATCTCCATGTGGTGGCCCAATAGCTCGGAGCCGGAGCCAATTATGACATCGGGGGCTGCCCGAGTGATCTTTACCACGTCATCGGCCACCAGGCGGTGTCCGCGCTCGACCAGATCGAGCGCTACCTCCGACTTGCCAATGCCGGACTTGCCGGTATAGAGGAGTCCCACGCCGTAAACATCGACCAGGGTGCCGTGCGCGTTGGTCGAGGGGGCAAAGGCGTGATCTAGGAATGCCGCAAGACGGGCAGAGAGAATGGCGGTAGTCAGACGGCTGCTGAAAATGGCGGTGTTATGGCGTTCGGCCATTCGCAGGAAAGCGATCGGTGGGGTGATCCCTTTGGCTATAATGACCATGGGCAGATCATAGCCGAACATCTTTTCGGTGACCGCCTCGAGCTGCTGAGCCGGAAGACCGGTCATGTAGGTCATCTCGGTCTCACCGAGGATCTGGATGCGCTTGTTGGCAAATCGCTCAAAGAAGCCGGCCAGGGCAAGTCCGGGGCGGTGCAATTCGGCGTTATTGATGAGTTTCTGAAGTCCTGACTCCGAGGAAGTTAGAAGGGTCAGTTCCAGATCGCGGTTTCTACCCTGATAGAGTTTTTCGACCGTTAAAGATGCCATAATCAAATCAATATAGCGAGTTTCGCAAAGTTGAGGCAAGCCAGAAAAGCCCCGTTGCGCTACGTCAAGGGAACAATACCGCATCACACGCGCATGCCGGACAAGTAATTAGGAGGTGGTGGGCGACAAGGCGCTGATGGGCTAAAAGTATTTGACAAGTCGCCGAAATACTATATACTACGATTCCTCTCGGGGACAGGCTACGCCTGAAACCGATGGTACAACATAGAATTAGCTCATACACTCCCCTGTAGCTCAGTCGGTAGAGCAGCTGACTGTTAATCAGCGGGTCGCTGGTTCGAGTCCAGCCGGGGGAGCTTAAGTTCTATAAGAAGTCCTCCAGGTCTCCGCTTGGAGGGCTTCTCTTTTGACCTCTCCAAGCGGCCACTCGGGAAGTACCGACGATTCTGCGCTGTTTGTGCTGCCCAGGTGCATGGGAGAGTTCCGCTCCGGCTGGTATTGCGCTGTCGCTATTGCCATTCCTACCCCCTGTTGCTAAACATCTTATGAGACCCTCTCTCTTCTGACAGTGCGAGAGGCTCGTTCGAGCCGGGCCAGCTTGACCGGATTCGGAAGGTGTTTACGCGGCCGAATCAATCGTCCCCCAAAACGGGCTGTGGGCAGCCATTCTCAAGTTTCTGTAAGTGGACCGAAGTTTACTTGTTTGACCCACCCCGGAAACCCGAAAATCGCTTGACAATACGCCAAATTTTGGTTTCCTTATAATGTGCTCGGGGCGGATCTGCGTAAGAACTCTTTGCTCGCAGTCTTCGAAGCTCTTCCGCCTTACTTAACTCAACAAGATATTAGGTGATTGACGAGAGGTAATACTGACGATTGCACCTTGCTCATTGACTACCAGTGCGGAAATCTATGTAATCAATCAGTGACTTCGATTCCGTTGTCGACTGGTACAGCAATTCAGCGTTATATCTCTCAATCCAGCATCTAAAAAAGATCATGGCAGACCGTAGTGGCGTGAAGGACGTTAGCGAATGCCGGCGTGTTGTCTGGCATTCGAGGTCGCAGTCGCGCATGCTGGTGCGGTCACAACAGGTGCAGTAGGCACCGAATCCCGGGAGGGATTTATGCTGCGTTCTCTGGTTCGCTGGTCTCTGTTGTTACTCGCCGTCCTCTGTACGTCGGTCAACGCTCAGTACATTATCGTTGGCCCGCCGGACGATCAAACCATCATCGACACCAGTTTCCATCCATCGGCGTCGCTGCCGAGTGGGGATGTCCGTCCGACGCTTTCTGCCACTTTGGGCAGTTCGACTGTCGCGTCACTCGATCTCTCGCAGATGGACTGCTCTCAATTCCCGTTCATTTGCGGCTATGTCGATGTACTCAATGGAAGCGGCATCCCTGTCCCCGGAATGAATACGGACAGTTTCTGCCTCTATCAGGACGGCATGCCGATCACAAACTTTACGGTGACTCAACTCACCACCAGTAATTGTATTACTTCGGTTTGTTTGGTGGTAGATGTCAGCGGATCGATGACAGATGACCATCGACTCGATTCGGCCAAAGCAGCCATGCATCGGTTCGTCAATGCAATGGACCCTTACGACCAGGTCGCCATTGTGACGTTTGCGAACTGCTGGACCATTCATCAGACCTTCACCAGCAACCAGACAACACTTCATAACAAGATCAACAGTCTGACCGCCGGCGGCAACACTGCCGCATTTGACGGTGTTTACAAGGGTGTCGATATCACTCGATTCCAGCTTGGCAGCAAAGCCGTGATCGCGTTTACCGACGGATTAGAGAACCGCAGCAATAACTGCTCGCCGAACCCTCCCGACGGCGTCAACGACAACACATATGCGGATGACTCGACCGCCATCTGCAATCTTGCGAATTCCGCCAGCATTCCGATCTATACCTTCAACCTCGGCCCGATCACCAATACCTGGTACAACCCGGAAGCAATGCAGGCGTTTGCTTCCGGCACCGGCGGATTCTGGCAGCATGCCCAGACCGGCGCCGATATGGACTCTGTGTATACGCTCATAAAGCAGCGTCTCTGCAGCCGGTATTATATCTGTTACACCAGCCCGGATACGATCCAGAATGGCGATGTCCATTGGATGAAGGTCTGCAAAAAGACCGGTGTGAACTGTGACCCGTGCGATTCGCTCTCCTGCCAAGAGACCGCGCCGCCAGTGATCGTCCGTACGCCGGCCACGATCAACCTCAGCACCGGTTGCCAGCCGTATACATCGCCGATGCAGCTTTGCGCGTATGTGACCGATCTGGATACTCCGCCTGCTTCGCTGGTGGTGACTTTGTATTATCGTACTGCCGCGGTCAGCTATACTGCGGTCAATATGACCCTGGCCGGTGGACCCACTGACAGTACCTTCTGCGCGACCATACCGTCATCAGCGCTTCCTTGCGCGTCGTTCTTTGATTATTACATCACAGCCTCGGATGGCCAGGCGACGGTATCATCGCCGGCGTTCAACCCACAGTCGAATCCGTATCATATCACAATCTGCGGGACCAATCCGCCGGTGGCAAATGCTGGACCGGATCAAACGATCTTCCAGTGCACCCCTTCGCAGATCTGTTTGCCCGCTTCGTGCAGCGATGTCGACAACAACCTGAAGACCTGTGAAATGATATCGGGCGTCGGTACCTTCAACGGCTCCCAGATCTGTTTCACCCCGAGTGGAACGCTTAATTACGAATTCGTCATCAAGGCAACCGACAGCTGTAACTTCGTCGACTACGATACGGTCGTCATCAACTACACGCTGAACAGCGCGCCGGTGGCAAACGCGGGACGCGACTCGACATTGTTCTTGTGCGCGGCGCAGCCGATCACCTGGGCGGCATCCTGCAGCGACCCGAATGGAAACCTGTCGAACTGCCAATTGATCTCCGGCCCCGGCACCTATTCCAGCGGTTCGATCAGCTTCACGCCGGCCGCATCCGGGACCTATCAGTTCATACTGCAAGCGACGGATGCCTGTGGTTTGACAGATCGTGATACCGCGGTTATCAGTGTGACACTGAACTCCGCGCCGGTCTGCTCTGGTCCAAGCAACCAGACGATCTTCCAGTGCACGCCGACCCAAGTCAGTTTCCCGTACTCGGCGACTGATGCGAACGGCAATTTCAAGAGTTGTCAGATAATCTCAGGCCCGGGCTCGCTTTCCGGCGGCAACTGGGTCTATACGCCGTCGAACTCACAGACAGTCAATGTCACTATCCAGTGTGAAGACTCCTGTGGCGCTACCTGCCAGTCATCATTCGCGATAACGTTTAATATTAATCAGAAACCGACGGTAGCACTGGGGAACGATACTACCATCTTCCAGTGCACACTGGCCCAGGTCTGTCTGCCGTACACGGTGACCGACCCGAACAATAATGTCACGTTAGAGCAAAAGATCTCCGGCCCCGGAACTATAGACACAGCCGCGAATACGGTCTGTTTCACTCCGGCTGCGGCAGGGACTTATCAGTTCGTGGTCAAGGCATCCGATGCCTGCACGGACCACGGTTCTGACACGATTCAAGTGACGATCAATCTGAATCAGCCACCGGTGGCAAATGCCGGCCCCAATCAGACCGTTTTCCAGTGTGCTCCTGCCCAGATCTGCTGGCCGGCATCCTGCACCGATCCGAATGGGAACCTGAGTACCTGCAATCTGACCGGCCCGGGCACTTACTCCGGTGGTCAGATTTGTTTCACACCGGCGTCATCTGGTATTCATACCTTCGTGTTGACCGCCACCGATGCCTGTGGACTGCAGAATGTTGACACCGTGCAGATCACGGTCACTCTGAACTCCGCCCCGACGCTCGCTTTTGGCGCCGACACCAGTGTGTTCATGTGTACTCCTACTCAAGTCTGCATGAATTACTCGGTCTCAGATCCGAACGGAGTGGCCAAACTCACTGAGAGCATGGTCTCCGGATTTGGGTCCATCGACACTTCTCTGAACAAGATCTGCTTCACCCCAGCATCGGCCGGTACCTACGACTTTATTGTTGCGGTAACCGACTCATGTGGAGCAACTGATCAGGACACCATAAGAGCTACTATCTCCTTCGGGACTGTCGCCAGTATCACTTGCCCGAGTGGTCCGATCAGTAAGTTCCTTTGCGCTCCCGGAACCGTATGCCAACCATTGACAATTACCCCGGCTGGCGCCACAGTGACCACTACCCTGGGCACCTACTCTGGTGGACAGCTGTGCTTTAACGCGCCGACTTCGGGTACTTACAACGCCCGAGTTATAGCCACTTCCTCTTGCGGCGCGGACACCTGCGACCTCACGTTCAATGTGACGATCAACAGTGCGCCGGTAGCATCGGCTGGTCCTGATCAGACGATTTTCCAGTGCGCTCCAGCGCAGATCTGCTGGCCGGCATCCTGTTCCGACGTGAATGGAAATCTTGACAGCTGTAAGTTGATCTCCGGCCCCGGTACGTACAACGGTAGTTCCATTTGCTTCACTCCTGCCGGTTCGGGGACATACACTTTCGTCCTTCGCGCGGTCGACCAGTGCGGCGCCGCCATACAGGATACAGTCAATATCAACGTCACTTTGAACAGCGCGCCGACTCTGGCTTTCGGTGCCGATACGACGTTATTCCTCTGCACGCCTCAACAGGTCTGCATGAGCTATACGGTCTCTGACCCCAATACTCTGGCTGGTTCTGTAGAGGTTTTGACCGCAGGTTTTGGTACGCTCGATGCGGCGAACGACAAAGTCTGTTTCACGCCGACGACAACAGGAACCTACGATTTCATCGTGACCGTGACCGATGCCTGCGGCTCGTCCGATCAGGACACGATTCGCGCAATCATCACCTTTGGCGAGTTCGCGAATATCACCTGTCCATCGAGTCCGATCACCAAGTTCCTGTGTGCTCCGGGCCAGGTCTGTCAACCGCTGGTAATCGCACCTTCCGGAGCGACAGTGACGACGACGCTCGGGACGTACGCGGGCGGTCAGCTCTGCTTCAACGCTCCGACCTCGGGCACCTACAATGCCCGCGTGATCGCCACGACGGCCTGCAGTGTCGACACATGCGACTTGACGTTCAATGTCACGATCAATACAGCGCCGGTCGCCAACGCCGGATCGGACCAGACGGTCTTCCAGTGTGTCGCCGACTGGATCTGCTGGCCGGTCTCCTGTACAGACATCGATGGTAATCTCGACTCCTGCAAACTGGTCTCCGGTCCGGGTACTTACAATGGCAGTGCCATTTGCTTTACGCCCACCACTTCCGGTTTGTACACCTTTGTGCTTCGAGCAGTAGATGCCTGCGGCGCGGTCTCTCAGGATACAGTGAATGTCACCGTCACCCTGAACGGCTCACCGAGCATCGCTTTCGGCGCAGATACCAGCCTCTTCCTCTGCACACCTCAGCAGATCTGCATGAGCTATTCTGTATCTGATCCGAACGGGATGGCCAAGTTGACGGAGGTCTTGACGGCTGGATTCGGCACGCTTGACTCGGCCAACAATCGAGTCTGCTTTACTCCGACCACGGCCGGTACCTATGACTTTGTCGTCTCGGTGACTGATTCGTGCGGGCTCGTCGACCTCGACACCGTACGCGCAACTATCACTTTCGGTGAATTCGCAAACATCACTTGCCCAAGCGGTCCGATTCTTGCCTCCCTTTGCGGCGCTGGCCAAGTTTGTCAGACTTTGGCAATCGCGCCTGCCGGAGCGACGGTCACGACAACTTTGGGCACCTACTCCGGCGGCCAGCTCTGCTTCAACGCAGACACCACGGGGACCTACACGGCGCGCGTCATCGCGACCTCGACCTGTGGCGCCGACACCTGCGATATTTCCTTCCTGGTGACTGTCGGCCAGGCGGCTCAGTTGAGCTGTCCGTCGGCACAGACAGTCTTCCTTTGCAGCGCAGGGAATGTCTCGATCCCGATCGGCGTGATGGGCAATGGAGCAGTAGTGACGGTCTCTCCAATCGGCTCATACTCATCGGGTAACATCAACTTCACGGCCGACACCAGCGGTCATTACGTACTGACTGTCATCGCGTCGACCACTTGTGGAGCCGATACGTGCCAGGTGGTGGCTGATGTCACGATCAATTCTCGACCGGTTGCGGTCAATCCGACGACACCGGTAGATACGTTCATTTGCGCGCCAGCGTCGATCTGCTACCAGTTCTCCGCCTCGGATGTCAACGGCGGAACTTTGACCTGGAGCAAGCTGAGCGGCAATGGCACAGTCTCGTCGACTGGTCAGTGGTGCTTCACAGCCAGTACCTCCGGTGTCTATGCAGTGCAGGCCGCGGTAGCCGATGCTTGCGGAGCCGCGGATACCGTTACGCTGACCTACAATGTCACGATAAACGCCGCGCCGATGATCGCCTTCGGCAACGACACGACCTTGTCACTCTGTCCGGGTGGCTCGGCCTGTCTGCCGTACACGATCTCCGACGCAAACAACAATATCACACTCGAGGAACTGCTCTCAGGCAGTGGGACCATCAACACGACTGCCAATGAGGTCTGCTTCTCGCCGGCCTCCTCCGGACTTTACACGTTTGTGGTGAAGGCAACCGATGCTTGCGGCGCCATTGATCAGGACACGATCAATGTCACGGTCACCATTGGTGATCTGCCTGTCGTGACCTGCCCGGCCACCCAGAACATCTTCCTCTGCGCGTCACAGCAGGTCTGTATACCGGTCACCATCACTCCGGGCAGCGCGACCGTGACGGTGACGCCCACCGGCAGCTATAGCGGCAGCAATGTCTGCTTCACGCCGGCGACCTCCGGTGCGTATAACCTGACGATCATCGCCACGACCGGCTGTGGAGCCGATACGTGCGTGCTGACGGTCAATGTGACCATTAACTCCAACCCGATCGCGGTCAATCCGACGACTCCGGTTGATACGTTCGTTTGTGCTTCGGCCAATATCTGTTATCAGTTCTCAGCCTCTGATGTCAATGGCGGCACATTGACCTGGGGCAAACTGAGCGGCAATGGTACGGTCTCGCCGACTGGACAGTGGTGCTTCACCGCTGGCACGTCCGGCGCTTTCACGGTGTTGGCGGCCGTGACGGATGCCTGCGGTGCCGCGGATACGGTTTCGCTGACATATAACGTCACCATAAATTCGGCTCCGATCATCGCACTGGGGAACGACACCACGTTGGCACTTTGCCCCGGTGGATCTGCTTGTCTCCCGTATACCATCACTGACGCGAATAGCAATGTCACGTTGGAAGAACTGGTATCAGGCAGCGGGACTATCGTGCCGGCGAACAATACCGTCTGTTTCACTCCCGCCTCGGCTGGTCTGTACACCTTTGTAGTGAGAGCGACTGACGCTTGTGGCGCGACCGACCTTGATACCATCAATGTTACGGTGACGATGGGCGAACTTCCAGTCGTCACCTGCCCCGGTACACAGAATTTCTTCCTCTGCGCGTCGCAGCAGATCTGCGTACCCGTTACGGTAACTCCGGGTGCGGCTAGCGTAACTGTCTCGCCGACCGGCAGCTACAGCGGCGGAAATGTCTGCTTTACGCCGGCGACCTCTGGCGCGTATGTCCTGACCGTCATAGCGACCACTGGATGTGGCGCGGATACTTGCCAGGTGACCGTGAACGTGACCATCAATTCCAAGCCTGTGGCAGTTGACCCGGTCACCCCGAAAGACACGTTCATTTGCGCGTCGGCCAATATCTGCTACCAATTCTCCGCGTCAGATGTGAATGGCGGCACGTTGAATTGGTCGCGTTTGAGTGGCAGCGGTACGGTTACGACCGGTGGTCTGTGGTGCTTCTCGGCTTCCGGCAGCGGCAATTACAGTGTGACCGCGGCAGTGGTTGATTCGTGCGGCGCGGCAGACACTGTCTCGATGACATACAACGTCTCGATGAACAGCGTGCCGACCATCAGTATCCTGCAAAACGACACTACTCTCTTCCAGTGTGGTCTAGCGCCGGTATGTCTGCCATACAGCGTGACCGATCCGAATAACAACGCCGTCCTTGAGCAGATACTTTCAGCCGGAACGATTGACACGCTTGCCAATACTGTCTGCTTCACGCCGGCTTCCGCTGGAGTTTACACGGTCGTTGTTCGCGTGACCGATGCCTGCGGATTAACCGATGTTGATACGGCGATCATCACGATTCAGCAGAACCAGCCGCCAATTGCCAATGCTGGAGCGGACCAAACGCTCTTCCGCTGCGCGGCAGCACCGATCTGCTGGAACGCGTCAGGTACGGACCCGGACGGCAATATTGACAGCATTAAGGTGGTTTCCGGACCGGGAACCTATTCGGCTGGCCAGATCTGCTTCACACCTGGAGCGTCCGGTGCGTACACCTTCGTACTGCGTGCGGTCGACAAGTGCGGACTCGCGGATCTCGATACTGTGGTGATCAACGTAACGATGAACACCGCGCCTGTCTGCCAGATGCCGCCGAACCAGACTTTCCGTCAGTGCGTCCCGACTCAGGTCAGCCTGCCGGTAAGCGCAACCGACATCAATGGCAATCTCAGTCATTGCCAGATCGTCTCGGGAGTTGGCTCGCTGTCGGGTGGTCAGTGGACGTACACGCCATCGGTTGATGAGATTCGCAAGATTGTCATCGAGTGTGTTGATTCCTGCGGCGCCGTGTGCCGGGATTCGTTCACGGTCGTCTTCCAGTTAAATGCTCCGCCTGTAGCCAACGCCGGTCACGATTCGACTGTGTTTATCTGCGGCAACCAGAACATCTGCTGGAATGTGATCGCGTCCGATGAAGACAACAACCTGAAGTCGGTCGAGTTGACCTCGCCGCTTGGGACGTACAATTCCGGCACCGGCCAGATCTGCTTCCCGGTGACATATGGTGATCTCCCAACCGGTCAGTACACCTTCATAGTCAAGGCGACTGACTCGTGTGACGCGGTTGATTACGACACGACGGTGATAACCATTGACTACAATAACAAGCCGGTGATCGCCGGTCCTCCGGACTTCACCGCCTACATGGAGCAGGTCGGACCACTCTGTTTCGATCTGACCGTGACTGACCCGGACAACAACCTGTCTGGCGTGGTGGTGACTCCGACCGGCACGTACAACAGCGGCACTGGACAAGTCTGCGTCAACGTCAACGACCCCGGAATGATCTGTGTGGTGATCACGGCGACCGATGCCTGCGGCCTGGCGTCGGTGGATACTGTCTGTGTTGATGTTACGGTCGATGAGTGCATCCATGTCGAGATAGAGAAAACTCATAATGCGCTGCAGGGTCAACATGAGACAGTCAATGTCTTCATGAATGGCTCGGGTAAACCGCTTGGTGGGTTTGACTTCCTCATCGCCTATGACCCGACGGCGTTGACCGCAATGGGCGTAAGTCCGGGACCGCTCTTTGAGCAGTGCGGATGGGAATACTTCACCTATCGCTTTGGCGCCAATGGCAACTGCAACGGCGCGTGCCCGTCCGGCCTAATCCGGATAGTCGGTATGGCCGAAACCAACAATGGCGCGTACCACCCCGGCTGCTATCTGGATGGACTGGTTGGCTCGCTGGCTGAGATTGATTTCCTGGTCAGCAACGACCGGACCCTTGAGTGCATGTACGCGCCCGTCCAGTTCTTCTGGATCGACTGCACAGACAACGCGCTCTCGTCGTATGCCGGCGATACACTCTGGATCTCCCGCCGCGTCTTTGATTTCGAACACAATGAGATCACGGACAACAGCTTCGGTCTGCCAGGTTATGTCGGCGCTCCCGATTACTGCCTGCAAAGCGCAGGCCCCGGAAAGCCCGGACCGCAGCGTTGTATCGACTTCCAGAATGGTGGAGTCGACATCGTCTGCGCCGATTCAATCGACGCCCGTGCCGACGTCAACCTGAACGGAATCAGTTATGAGATCGCCGACGCGGTGCTGTTCTCCAATTACTTTATCCGCGGGCTGACAGTCTTCACTGTCAATCAAGCGGGCCAGGTGGCGGCAACTGATGTCAACGCTGACGGTCTCGTACTGACGGTAGCCGACCTCGTCTACCTCATCCGCGCCGTAGTTGGCGACATTCCTATGGCGCCGAAGCTGAGTCCACAGGCGGCCTTCCAGGCTGAGGTGGCGGTCAGTGACGGTGTCCTGTCGATCGGCAAGACCGACGCGCCCATTGGCGCTATCAGTCTGGTGCTCGACGGCCAGGTAGAGCCCACGCTGCATGAGTCCGCTTCCCAGATGGAATTGAAGACCGCGTACGACGGCAAGGTGACGCGCGTCCTCATCTACTCATCCACGGGTAAGGGCTTCATTGAGTCCGGTCCGGTGATGTACCTGAAGAGCGCGAAGATCGTGAAGTCGGTTGAATTGGGCAGCTATGACGGCTATGTCGTCGATGCGAAGATAAGTCTGTTGCCGAGCGAGTACTCGCTGTCGCAGAACTATCCAAACCCCTTCAATCCGGTCACCACGATCGAGTTCGCGTTACCGAAATCGGGCGAGTGGACATTGACCATCTACAACGTCCTGGGCCAGGAGGTCACCAACTGGCACAAGCGGACTGAAGCCGGTTACCAGAAGATCGATTTCGATGCCACGCAATACGCGTCGGGTGTCTACTTCTATCGCCTGGTGGCAGGGAACTTCACCGCGACGAAGAAGATGGTACTCTTGAAGTAAGTTCCTCATTATAGATCGCTCCGAAGCACACATACCGCCCGGCCTCAGGTTGATACCTGAAGCCGGGCGTGTTTTTTTGCATTGACGCAGAAGAGACTCCGGATTGTCTGATGGAAAACCTGATGGTACTCGTGGTACAATCAATAAATACTATCCTGTATGGTATTTAAATGCACTAGTTAGCTCTACTTTTGATTCAAAAATATCACCTCTGCCGCTCCAAATAGTTGCCTCTGGCTCAGGCTCCCGATATATTCCGACCGAACATGGTGTAAAGAGGGGAGATTTACACTCTTTTGATGGAATGACTGGCAGTTACGAGCAACGACAACATGGCACGCGCGACCCGAACCGATGAAATACTCTGCACCCATTGTGGCGCGCCGTGTCGCGAGCAGGTCGTGCCGGTCGGAGAGGCGACCTTTTGCTGCAACGGCTGCCGCGCCGTATATGAACTGCTCCACTCCACCGAACTGAGCGCCTACTACAACCAGCAATCGCCGCCGGGCATCAAGCCACCGGCCGATTTTGATACATCAAGGTTCGCTTATCTCGACGATCCGATAGTCCAGAAGCAGTTGATCAGCTTCTCTGATGGCCATATCAGCCGCGTAAACCTGATCATTCCGCAGATCCACTGCGCGTCCTGCATCTGGTTATTGGAGAATCTGTACCGACTGCATCCGGGAGTCAGTCGCTCGCAGGTCAATTTCCTGCGTCGTGAGGCGGTCATCCAATTTGACCAGACGGCCATCTCCTTACGCCAAGTGGTGGAGTTATTGACTCGTATCGGGTATGAGCCGCATATTCGACTTGAGCATTTCGAACAGATCGAGCGCAAAGACCCGAAGCGGTCGCTACACCTCAAGATCGGCGTCGCGGGGTTCTGTTTCGCCAATATCATGCTGCTTAGCTTCCCGGATTATCTGAACTCGCGAGAGTTGGAGCAGACCGCATTTCCGCTGGTCTTTCGAGTTACCATGGTGTTGCTGGCGCTCCCTGTGCTGTTCTATTCGGCGTGGGGATATTTTACCTCCGCCTGGTACGCGCTTCGCTCTCGCATGGTCAATATCGATGTTCCCCTGGCTATTGGTATGGCCGCGCTGTTTGGTCGAAGCATCTATGATATCGTACTTAATGCCGGACCGGGATTTCTTGATTCCTTCTCCGGGCTGGTTTTTTTCCTGCTATTAGGGAAACTGTTCCAGCATCGAACGTACGAACAACTCTCCTTTGAGCGAGACTACAAAGCGTATTTCCCCGCTTCCATCACTCGCAAGGCCGGTGACAGCGAGGTCTCCATACCGGTCACCAATTTGCGCGTTGGTGACAGGATCATAGTCCGCAATCAGGAACTTATTCCGGCCGACTCTATCTTGATCAACGGGCAGGGACTCATTGACTACAGTTTTGTCACCGGCGAATCACAACCCCGAGCACTCATGAGTGGCGACAGTGTTTACGCCGGGGGACGTCAGACCGGAACCACCATCGAACTCGAAGTGGTGAAAGAGGTATCGCAGAGTTACCTCACCAGCCTGTGGAACAATACCGCGTTCGCCAAGGAATCATCACGATCCGTGACGTCAGTGGCCGATTCCTTTGGTCGATACTTCACTCTCGCCGTGCTCGTCATAGCGGCGGCAACCGCGACGTATTGGCTGCGTCGCGATGTTGATATCGCGATCAACGCGGTGACCGCTGTACTGATTGTCGCCTGTCCCTGTGCGCTGGCACTCTCCTCGCCATTTGTCCTCGGAACGGCATTACGCATTATGGGGCGCCACAAGTTCTATTTGAAGAATACTGCCGTGGTCGAAGAGATGGCGACTACAGACACGATCGTCTTTGACAAAACCGGCACTCTTACTTCCAACGAACCGGACGACATGTCATTCGTTGGCGACACTCCCCTGTCCCATGATGAGATCCGCATGGTCAAATCACTGGTTCGCCACTCGACCCACCCAGTCAGCCGGAGAATCGACACTGAGTATTCGGTGAATCCCCTTGCTGTAGAGGGCTTCAGAGAAGAGGCTGGTCAGGGGATTGAGGGGATTGTCGACGGCCGCACACTTCGCCTTGGACGGTTTAGTTGGGTGAATCAGGAGAAGTCGCTCGACAAGCCCCACAATCACTCATTGGGGACAATCACCTGGCTGACTATAGATGGTCTGTTGCGTGGTCATTTCGTTATGACCAGCAGGTACCGCAGCGGCTTGGACGACACAATCCATTCGCTGCGACAGACCCATGAGCTCGCGGTTTTGTCCGGGGACAACGACAGAGATCGGGCGCGACTCGCCGGTTTGTTTGGTGAGTCATCCTCACTAACTTTCAATCAATCACCGCACGACAAATTGGATTCCGTTCAGGCACTTTCCTCACAGATGAAACGTGTGTTGATGGTGGGTGATGGTCTTAACGACGCGGGCGCGTTACGGGCCGCCTCGGTCGGCATAGCGGTGTCGGATAATGCCATCAATTTTACTCCGGCTTGTGATGGAATTCTCGAAGCGTCCCAGCTCTCGCGGCTGGACCGCTTTGTTCGATTGGCCAGGGCAAGCCGTCAGTTGATTCTTGCCAGTATAGTGATCTCGATATTCTATAATGTAGTTGGGCTGTCATTCGCCGCGACCGGACACCTTTCGCCACTTATATCGGCGATCCTGATGCCGGTCAGTTCGGTGTCAGTGATCCTATTTTCGACCATCGGCACACAGTTGGCGGCCCGACGACTAGGAGTACGGTGAGATGTACGTGATCATCATACTTATTGCCGCCTCGTTGCTGGTAGCGGTTGGATTCCTGTTCGCCTTCTGGTGGGCGGTCCGATCCGGCCAGTACGAGGATACCTACACACCGGCTATCCGCATGCTCTTTGAGGATAAGTCGGTCCCCACTGATACAGAGAATAATATGAAACCTTCATCGGAGATATAACGCATGGCGGTTGAACAGTTTTCGTACGACAACAAGATAGTACGAGATTTCGGCATCGCGACGGCCGTTTGGGGAGCGGTCGGCATGCTGGTCGGATTGCTGGCGGCGCATCAACTCTTCGCTCCCGTCTTCAATTTCAACCTACCGTACCTCACTTTCTCCCGCATTCGCCCGCTGCATACCAACGCGGTGATCTTCGCGTTTGTCGGGAACGCCATGTTCATGGCGATCTATTACTCGCTGCAGCGGCTCTGCAAGTCCCGTATGTTCAGCGACACCCTGAGCAAACTCAACTTCTGGGGTTGGCAGCTTATTATCGTCTGCGCCGCTATCTCTCTGCCGATGGGATTCACCACCAGCAAGGAGTACGCGGAGCTTGAGTGGCCGATCGATATTCTTATCGCAGTCGTCTGGGTGATCTTCGGCATCAACATGATGGCAACGATCCTCAAACGTCGCGAACGACACATGTATGTCGCGATCTGGTTCTATATCGCTACCTGGGTGACGGTCGCGGTGCTGCACATCGTCAACTCTATCGAACTCCCCGCGACCTTCATGAAGAGCTACCCGGTTTACGCGGGGATCCAGGACGCGCTTGTACAATGGTGGTACGGTCATAACGCGGTTGCGTTCTTTCTCACCACGCCGTATCTCGGCATGATGTACTATTACATGCCGAAAGCGGCCGACCGTCCGGTCTTTTCGTATCGACTTTCAATCATTCACTTCTGGGCGCTGATCTTCCTCTATATCTGGGCGGGGCCACATCACTTGCTCTATTCAGCTCTCCCCGATTGGGCTCAATCGCTCGGGACGGTCTTTTCAGTGATGCTCATTGCGCCATCTTGGGGCGGCATGCTCAACGGACTCCTGACTCTCCGTGGCGCCTGGGACAAGGTCAGAGAGAGCGCTGTACTTAAGTTCATGGTTGTTGCCGTTACGGCGTATGGAATGGCAACTTTCGAAGGGCCGACATTGTCGGTGAAGTCTGTTAATGCCCTTTCGCACTTCACGGATTGGACTATTGCACACGTCCATGTCGGCGCGCTGGGATGGAACGGCTTTTTGACTTTCGGTATTCTCTACTGGATAATTCCGCGCATCTACGGCACCAAGCTGTATTCCGAAAAATTGGCCAATCTCCATTTCTGGATCGGCTTCCTCGGTATCCTTGTCTACGCGCTTCCAATGTACTTCGCCGGGATCACGCAGGGATTGATGTGGAAGGAATTCGGCGAGGGCGGTTTCCTGGCGTATCCGAACTTCCTTGAGACCGTGCTGCAGATAGTTCCGATGTACATCATTCGCGCGGTAGGTGGTTTCCTCTTCCTGATCGGCGTTTTCATGATGATGTTCAATCTCTGGAAGACCGCCAAATCCGGCAAACTGGTCGCTAATGAAGCAGCTTCCGCTCCGGCACTCGAAAAGACCTTCAGCGCTGCGGGACACGACAAGGCCTGGCATCGCTGGCTGGAACGCCGGCCGGTTCAGTTCCTGGTCTGGACTACCATCGCTATCCTGATCGGCGGCGTCATTGAGATGATCCCGACCTTCCTGGTTAAGTCGAATACACCGACAATCGCAGCCATAAAGCCGTACACGCCTCTCGAACTTGAAGGACGCGATCTGTATATCCGCGAGGGATGCAATAATTGCCATTCGCAGATGATCCGGCCTTTCCGCTCAGAAACCGAGCGATATGGCGAATACGCCAAAGCCGGTGAGTATGTGTACGAGCACCCCTTCCTCTGGGGATCCAAGCGGACCGGTCCGGATCTCTTGCGTGTCGGCGGAAAGTATCCCGATGCCTGGCATTACAACCATATGAAGGATCCGACCTCGATGTCGCCGGGTTCAATCATGCCGGCTTATCCATGGATGATCACAGATGAACTTGATGTCAGCGCAACACAGGCGAAGATCAGCACCATGCGGAAGCTCGGAGTCCCGTATCCGGATGGATATGAGTCCCGCGCGCTGGCCGACCTTCGCACTCAGGCATTTAATGTTGCCACAGGGCTGAAGGATGCCGGGATCGATGTGCGCGAGGATCGTGAGATAATCGCTTTGATCGCCTACCTGCAGCGTCTCGGTGCCGATCTTAAGGGGAAGCCGCAAGCGATTGATATCAACGCACCCGTGTCCGCCTCCGCCGGGAAGTAAGGAAGGACCAGGCTATGTTATCTGACATGCTCCGTTCCATCCCCGGTCTCGAATATTGGCCTGCAGTGGCCCTGTGCATCTTTGTCGTGGCTTTTGCGCTGGTGATCTGGTGGTCGCTAAAGCTCGACAAGAAGAACATCGACAGTTGGTCACGTCTGCCGCTGGATAGTCGCGATGAATCCGAAGGAGTTCGCACCCATGACTGATATGAACGAAAAACTGCTCGACCATGACTATGACGGCATCCGGGAGTTGGATAATGATCTCCCCCGCTGGTGGGTCTGGCTCTTCTATCTGACCATCATCTTTGCCGTGCTGTATATGCTGTATTTTCATGTGTTGGGAATCGGCTACCTCAGCGCGGATGAATACCGCCAGGAAATAGACCCGTCCTATGTGCGAATCGAGGCCGGCGGTTCACGCCTTTTCGGACTTGCACCGGTCTATCGCTCTCCGCTCACGTCGCCTGAGCGTGACGCCCGCCTTTCGGCCGGCATGCCGACCGTCGTGCTGGCGTACAAGGAAGAAAAGCGCGAATCCGACACGACCACCTATGTCGCTTACACCGAACCTGACAGGCTCGCGGCCGGCAAGGCTATCTTTGACCGTCTCTGTTTCACCTGTCACGGGAAAATCGGTGAGGGCGGGATCGGTCCGAACCTTACTGATGATTACTGGCTCCATGGCGGCGCCTTTCCGGAGATCGTGAAGACAGTCAAGTTCGGCGTTCCAACTAAGGGGATGGTGGCCTGGCGGATGGATCTCAAGCCGGAGCAAATCATCGAGGTTGCCAGCTATGTAAAGTCACTGCATGGCACAAACCCACCCAACCCGAAGGCTCCGCAAGGCGACTTGTATCAGCCATGATAAAAGTATGAGCGGCACACAGGAACCAGGAGACAATTTCCGCGATAAGCTGGCCACTATTGACCGGCGCGGAAGACGGTTGTGGGTTTATCCCACCCAACCGACCGGCTCCTTCTATCGGGCGCGCACTATTCTCTCCTGGTTTCTGCTCGCCTTTCTCTTTGGCGCGCCGTTCATCAAGATCGATGGCAACCCGCTTCTTCAATTTGATATCCTGAATCGCAAATTCTTCATCTTCGGCCTCATCTTCTGGCCGCAGGACTTCTTCTTATTCGTACTCGTAACCATCGCCTTTGTCGTACTTGTGATCCTGTTTACCGCGGCGTTTGGACGTCTCTTCTGTGGATGGGTCTGCCCCCAGACCATCTTCATGGAAATGGTTTTTCGCAAGATAGAGTATTTCATTGAGGGGAATGGTCCGCGCCAGCGAGAACTTGATCGAGCGCCAATGTCCGCGTCGAAGTTCTTCCGCAAGTCAGTCAAGCATATCATCTTTTTCGGCCTGTCGTTTCTCATCGGCAACACGTTCCTCGCGTACATAATCGGCATAGACGCACTCAAGGGTATAGTCACCACATCGCCGGCCGAACACTCCACCGGCTTTGTCGCCATGGTGATATTTTCCGGCGTCTTCTATTTCGTTTTCGCCTGGTTCAGGGAGCAAGCGTGTACGCTGGTCTGCCCATACGGTCGACTCCAATCGGTGTTGCTGGATGCCAACTCGATCGTGATCGCTTATGACTTCCGTCGCGGCGAACCGCGCGGGCCGGTCCAGCGCGGACAGGACTTCTCGCAGCGCGGGCACTGTATCTCCTGTGACGCCTGCGTCAAGGTCTGCCCAACCGGCATCGACATTCGCAATGGCACACAACTTGAGTGCATCAACTGCACCGCCTGTATCGATGCCTGTGACCGCGTGATGGAGAGGATGAAACTGCCGAAAGGACTCATCAAATACTCATCCTACAATCGCATCGCCGAAGGGAAGCCGCTTCGCTTCACGCCGCGCATGTGGATATACACCGGAGTGCTCACTGTTCTTTTGATCCTGATCGCCTTCTTCCTCATCAGCAGGTCTGAGGTCGAGACGACAATCCTCAGAACGACCGGGTCGTTATATGAAGAGTTGGAGGGTGGTACCATTCGGAACCTCTACACAGTTTCGGTCATCAACAAGACCTCAGAAAACCTTCCCCTCACGCTCAAGATGGTTCAGCCGGAAGGAAAGCTGACGGTGGTCGGTCCACCGCTCGATGTCCCTCCACAGGGGAAAGATGAAACTGTTGTTTCAGTAGAGATACCACGCAAGCATCTCTTCTCGTCGAACTCGACGGTGATCATCCACGTTATGGAAGGGGACGATAAAGTCGAAGAAGTACGAACCACTTTTGTGGGACCGGATCCGCGTGATCACCATGACAAAGACACCGACGATCAGAAGGAGCATGATGATGACTGAGACATCCAAGAAAGGCCGCGGCTGGGAGGTCGGTATCTGGCTGTTCTACGCCGGATTCGTCATTTTCATTCTCGCCTGTGTGGGGTTTGCGTCGATGCAGCGCTTTGATCTGGTCGAAGACAACTACTACGAGCGCGGGATAACCTACCAGACCAATATCGACCGGAATGACCGGACTGCGTCTCTTCCTGAAAAGCCGCGCATTGCGCTGAATGCTGACAATGATATTCAGATCAGCTTCCCGGCCTCGTTCAACAGATCCGAACTCGCCGGTCAGGTGTTGCTGTACCGGCCATCCAATTCGCAGTTTGATCGGAAAATGCCATTACAGCTTGATGAAACGGCAAGTATGCTCTTCCCCATGTCAGAGCGCCCGACTGGACTCTGGAAGATCAAACTAAACTGGCAGTATTCAGGTCAATCATATTACAGTGAAGAAACCATAATCGTAGAGTGAAATCATGACACCGGAGATTTTAGCGGGATTTGTGGTTGGAATACTAGGAAGCGTCCACTGCGTTGGGATGTGCGGCCCTATCGTGGTCGGACTGCCGGTTGGCTTTTCCAGTCGAACCAAACTATTCATCAGTCGACTGTTCTATAGCAGCGGTCGAGTCATCACCTACATGCTCATGGGAGCCGCGGTCGGACTCATCGGGAAATCGATCGTCCTGGCCGGCTTCCAGCGTTGGCTGTCGATCGCGGCTGGTGTCGGAATCATCCTGGCGGTGCTGTTGCCGGCGGATATAACTCAGAAGATATTCCCCGCGAAATTCAATTATCTGATAGTTGATCGCATCCGCAAAGCCTGGGGGACGTTGTTCCAGAAACGCACCATGCCGTCCATGGTGGCGATAGGACTTTTGAATGGTCTGCTCCCCTGTGGATTCCTCTATGCCGGTCTCGCCGCGGCGGCAACCACAGGCTCGGCGCTCACGGCAGCTGGCTACATGTTCTGGTTTGGATTAGGAACCGTCCCGGCGTTGCTGGCAACTTCGCTTTTTGGTTCAATGCTGAACCTGCGTGTCCGGCAATTCTTTCTGAGATTGCTTCCGGTCGGAGCAGTGGTCCTGGGATTGCTTCTGGTGCTGCGCGGGATGAACCTCGGAATTCCCTATATCAGCCCCAAACTAGATACCGAGACTCACTCCTGTTGTCACTGAATCAGCGACCCGGTTGGATCCCGTACTTCTGGATCCGCCGGTAGAGTGATGTTCTGGTCAAGCCAAGCTCCCTGGCAGTGTGGCTGATATTCCCTTTATGCTTTTGTAGCGCAAGGTTGATCGCCTGCTGTTCTATTTCATCAAGATTCAGGCTCTGAGAAAGCAAGGCGGCATGGTGGTGTTGTTCGCGCAGACGCAGAGTTTCCTCACGAGATTTCCGCAACCGGACCGATGCCACCAGAGTCGCCAGCAGTTTCTCTTTATGCCACGGGTCGACCAGATAATCGGTAGCCCCCTCGCGAATCGCCTGCAACGCAAGTTCGCTCTCCTGGGCGCGGCAGCGCACTAGGATGGTCACCAGAGGATCCAATTCGTGAATTCTCTCTATCCAGAACATCCCACTGTCGCCATTGGAACTCGGCTGCAGGAATCCACTGTGGATCAGGATAACATCGTACTTTTCTCGAGTGAGGAGGTCGGGGAGGACAGTGACATTGGCGTCACTGTGTACCGCGGCGAAATGCTGGATCAGATACGGCCGGAGCGGTCTGAGAAACGACTCATCTGGATCAACGATCAATACTCGGCCAAATCGTTCGGCTGCTGACATAAGAACCCTCGCCAGTCACAACGTTGTGCGTCACTATCTATTCGAAATTGACGGGGGAAAGTTTCACCTACTACTCGGTGGACGCACCGATGCCAAAAAATAACCCGGCTCGTGAGAGCCGGGTCAGGGGCCGTATGCGATTAGCCGCTAACTACTTCGCCTTCATGTTCGGGCCGATCATCTGCTCCGGCCGGACTTTCTGGTCGAAATCTTCGGCCGTCAGAAGGCCCAGCGAAACCGCCGCCTCTTTGAGCGTGGTCCCTTCCTTGTGCGCCTTCTTGGCCACCTTTGCCGCATTGTCGTAGCCGATATGCGGGTTGAGCGCGGTCACCAGCATCAGCGAATTCTGCAGATGTTTCTTGATGTTCTCGCGCAGCGGTTCGATCCCGACCGCGCAATGCTCGTTAAACATCTCACACGCATCCGCGAGCAGCCGGATCGACTGCAGCACATTATAGATGATCACCGGTTTGTAGACGTTCAGTTCGAAATTCCCCGATGCTCCACCGAAATTGACAGAGACGTCGTTCCCAAACACCTGCGCGCAAACCATGGTCATCGCCTCAGGCTGGGTCGGATTGACTTTGCCCGGCATTATCGATGAGCCAGGTTCATTCTCCGGTATCGCTATCTCGGCTATACCGGAGCGGGGGCCGGAGGCCAGCCAGCGAATGTCATTCGCTATCTTCATCAGTGAGCAGGCGAGTGTCTTGAGCTGTCCATGGATCTCGACAAGCGCGTCATGAGTCGCCAACGCCTCGTATTTGTTCGGTGCGGTGATAAACGGCTTACCGGTCAACTCCGCAATACACTTGGCCGATTTGACCGCAAATTCAGGATGCGTATTCAGTCCCGTCCCCACCGCGGTCCCGCCCAGTGCCAGCGGATACAATCGTTTCATCGAATCATTTATCCGATCCAGATCGAGCGTCAGGGCCGCCGAGTATCCCGAGAACTCCTGCCCGAGGGTCAACGGCGTGGCATCCATGAGGTGAGTACGGCCGATCTTGATAATATCTTTGAATTCGTCGGATTTCTTCTGCAGTGTGTTGCGGAGCTGAGTAACCATCGGGATCAGGCGGCGATGAATCTCCTCTACCGCCGCAATATGCATGGCGGTCGGGAAGGTATCGTTCGAGGACTGCGCCTTGTTGACATCATCATTTGGATGGATCGGCTTCTTGGAGCCCATCACGCCACCAGACATCTCGATCGCGCGATTGGAGATGACCTCGTTCGCGTTCATGTTCGATTGCGTACCGGAACCGGTTTGCCAGACTACCAACGGGAAATGTTCATCCAGCTTGCCGGAGATCACTTCATCGGCCGCTTTGACTATCAGTTCTCCCTTTTCATTGGGAAGCAAGCCGAGTTCCATATTCACCAGCGCGGCCGCTTTCTTGAGGATTCCCATCGCGCGTATCAGTTCGCGAGGCATCCGTTCACCGCCGATCCTGAAGTGGTAGATAGAACGAGCGGTCTGCGCGCCGTAATATTTGTCAGAGGGAACCTTGATCTCCCCCATGGAGTCAGTTTCTATCCGATGATCCATTGCGTCTCCTTAGCTGTGATGTTTTTCACATGCCTAAGAATATACGCAAACCGGTTCGGCGTGCAAGCGCTAACCGAACCGGTAACGACTCAAACCACAACGAGCTAACCCGTTGCAGGACTGACGTATAACCCTATTGATTCACGTCCGCAAGAACCGAAAGGAACGGATTAAAGGTGATTTTCTTCGGCTTTCCCGGAAGCTTCAAATCAAGCACTGAATCCGGCTGTTCAATCAATAGGCGTAGATAAGCCTTTCCACCACTTTCCAGTTCAATCTCCACCGGCACATACATCACGAAATCATCGGGCACATCCCGCTGCACAACGTGTAGTTTGGCTACATATGAACCATCCGCCTCCGGAATCGCCTCATAGCTAAAGTCGTAGGTTGGAATGTAATTGTTGTAGACCCATTGGCGGAAGAACCACCCCATATCCACGCCCGCATGTTTCTCGACCATTTTCTGGAAGTCGTACGTCGAGACCTGACGACCGTAATAGGTGGCGTAGAACTCCCGCATCATCGCGTAGAAGCGATCCTCTTTCATTGTCTGCAGGTCGATCAGCAGATTACGCAGCATATGCAGGACGAATGCCCCGCGCTTGTAAACGATGATGTCGTAATTCTCCTCGTCTTTAACGTTGTATGACCGTGGTCCCAACGCCAGCGCGCCCGCGTTCTTTCGCTCGAACAGAATATCCTTACGATGTTCGTTCAGCCGGTCCATAAACTTGTCGTTGCCGGCCACCGCCTGCAGAAACATGTATGAACTGTACTCGGCGAATCCTTCGGACAACCAGGTATCACGGTAGGTATCGATCCCCACTCCCGCGCCGAACCACTGGTGAGCGGTCTCGTGTGAACGATGCAGCCGTTCGTACCCCCACATGTCACTGTCCACCCAGGTGAACACGCCCATCAGGATGAAAGATGGATAGGACGTACTGTGTGCCTGCATCGCTTCCGACACGACAATAGTGTCTGTTCGCAGTGGTCCATACAGCCAGTGATAGAACTCAAGACTTCCCTGAATATCCCCCACGACCTGTTTAAGTTTACTCCCGGAGTATTGGTGCAGGACATCGGAGAAATGGACATCGAGCGCGACGCCGTTCTTTCCCTCATATTGATGCCGCTCGAAAATGCCGATGTTAAACGAGGCATACTCACTTGGAGTGGTCACCTGCCAGTGGCTGAAGAGGGTATCCTTCGCCTTGCGACTTTCTATCTGTTCTCCCGAAGCGACCAGCGAATAGTCCGATGGCGAGCGCATTTTGATATCGTAGGTGGCGGGAGACCATTTACCGGCCTGTGGGTACCAGGAGCTTCCAGCGAAAACTATGTAGATTCCCAGTTCCCGTTCCGCAACATCGCCGTGATAAAAGAACTGGAGTTTGGTCCTTTCGCCGGCGGAGGGCGGCTTATCAAAGAGCAGCCAGAGTCCAAAGTAGTAGTCGCTTTGTTTGAAGCGTTTGAACGGAATCATGGCTCCAGTCGCGTCCTTCACTGAATCTACCTTCATTTCAAAATCGAGAAAGAAGTAGAACGCGCGCGCGGGAAGAGTATCCCATATGATCTCAGCATTGGCGACCGACCACATCTCACCGTCGCGCTTCAACAGAAGGTCCATATCATAATGAGTGCACTGCAGCGAAGTTTTGTCGACGCCGCGAAAATCAAGCGCGACCGTGTCCGCCTCCACCGGGTACAGACAGAGAGACTGCCAGACTTTCCGGTAGACCACCTGCATTTCGCGCTTGTACAATCCGATCTGTTCGCGCGAGTAGGGATCAAAGTGAAAGAGTACCGTGCCCCCCTCCGTCAGTTCTACCAGCGCCACCATGAACTCATCACTGATTGGATCAGCTAAACTGCGCAGCGCACTAAATTGAAAAGCCCGGTCGACCGAGTCATCGAGATAACCCCGATGTGTCTTGCGCACCCCATCAAAGTCAAGGTTCTTCTTGTCGCTTTTGGTTGCCGCGGTGATCAATTGGTTATATTGGCTCGAATCGAGCATCAGGAGCGTTTTCTCGAAGTGGCGGTTCAGACTGTCTGTTTTCATGAATCGATGGAGTTGCTGGCGCTCCATCGAGATCGGCGGCCGAAACTCCATCCGCCCTTTCCCAATGAATATCCCGCCGAACCAGATCTTCCCTGAATCCAGTTCCAGCGGAAGAAACGGCATGAAATCACCCTCTTCCAAATAGAGACGCATATCGCGTTGCGCGATGACCTGCTGACTCAGGTGCAGGACTTGAGACGTATCCAGAGGCAGATCGAGGATCTGATCAGCCGCTCGCTCCAGAGGCGACGTTGGAGAGGTGGTTGGAGCGGATAGGATGGACGCGCTCAGCAAACAGAGCAGCGGTCCAATCATCCAGAAGGATCGCGTGATACGCATGGAGGAACTCCTCCCGAGACTTATCCCGATGTTTAGTTCATTCTCGTAACGCGAGCGGGTGTTCCGCTCGATATTGTCGCACAAACGCCATCCGGTCTTTCAGCGCCGGATGATCATAAAACCAGAACTCGATGATCGGATTGGGATCCGGGTCGGACAGATTGTAAGCTGACAGCTTGTCAAACGCCGACGCGGCCTCATCGCCGGAGATCCCTGTCACATCCATGCCGAATACATCAGATTGATGCTCCATATACCGGCTCGCATAGTTCTGGATCGGCTGCAGGAAGAAACCGAAAATGGTCAACAGAGCAAGCAGTAGCGGCAGTGAGGCCATATCTCCCAGCCGTTCGAACCTGAACGCGTGCCGCCATCGGCCGATCAGCTTATGTACGGTCTTCTCCATCAGCCAGAGGATCGCGATAAGATAGAACACCATCAGTCCCAAGCCCCACCAGATATGCTTCATGAGATAGTGCCCCATCTCATGCCCCATTACGAATTTGATCTCGTTGTAGGTGAATCCTTTGATCAGGGTATCATACAGCACGATCCGCTTGGTGTTCATTAATCCGGTGACGTAAGCATTCACTTTGGAAGATTGCTTTGACGCGTTCACCTCGAAGACATCGGATCCCTCAATCCCCGCCTTGCCGGCCAGCGACAGGATCTCCAGCTCGAGCCTCTTGTCTTTGAGCGGCTCGAATTTGTTGAAAAGCGGCGATATCAGAACTGGCGCGATGACAATGAAAAGCACCATGAAAGGAAACGCTCCGATTGAAAACGCCAGCCACCACCGCTTGAATCGCTGAATGACGAAATAGAGGAAAAAGACCGGTATCGGCACAATGATCAGCATCACTGCCAGAGAAATCAACTGCTCACCGAACCAGTCACCAAAGGACTGATTCATGAATCCGTACTGCACCTCAAGGTGGTAATCCCGATAGTAATCGAAGGGGAAACTGAGAATGGACATCGCCACAAACAAAAGAATGCAGTAGAGCCAGATCTTGAGATACGAAAGCCTGGCGACTCCCGCCCAATCCCTGAAGCGCGCGCTCAATCCGAAAAACAAGATCACGGCGATTACCAACAATCCAGAGAATAACTCGATAAATCTCCAGAGATTGACCATGTCGGCATATTCGGCCAGAAGGGCTCTGCGTTCCGGTGACAACGGATAAAGGGGTACGCCATCCTTGGTCAAGATACCGGCGTGACTCCCGATCGCGTCATTTGCAGACGAACCAGCAGAATCAGTAACGCCTGCCGCTGCGGTGCTGTCTGATGCCTGTTTCGCGAGGAGACTTTCGGGTCGAACTGAATCTGGAGAAGTTTGCGCGGTGACTGAAGTCACCAGTATTAAAGCGATGAAGATCCCGAAGAATGATCTGGTCATATTCCCACCTCAGGTTCGTCGGTCGAATAGTCCAAATTATCCTAACCGAAGGATGAAGTCAAGGCTCGTCTGGAGCGAGGAGGTTGTGAAAGTCGACTGCACCCAACAAAAAACCCACTGTTGCCAGTGGGTTCATGTCTTGCTTTCGTCTCCGGTTCTATTCGTACACTGAGACGCGCTTGCCGGTTTTGCCGACACGTTCGTACTTAACGACGCCGGTCACTTTGGCGAACAGCGTGTAGTCGCGACCAGTGCCAACATTGTGACCCGCACGGATCGGCGTGCCACACTGGCGAACGATGATAGCACCGGCGGTCACGGCCTGGCCGGAATAGACCTTGGTCCCACGTCGCTGGCCGCCCGAATCGCGACCATTCTTGGAGGAACCTACACCTTTTTTGTGAGCCATCTCATTACCTCTATAACTACGTTCTTCTTCTCAAATCTCGACCTCCCCGGCCATACCTTCCCCACGGCTGCCGGAACAGGGGACGCAATATACTAGTTCCAACCAATTAGGCAAGAAATATCGTAACATATTACCCGAAAAGCAGTTATGGCGGCTGCTCGGATCGGTTCTTGCGCGCCCGGGACCATAAAAAAACCCGCCCGGTTGGCCGAGCGGGTTGATGTATTCAATCGAATCAGGTCGACTTACTGCCCGACCTTTTGCTCCTTCGGCGCGGCATTGAAGGTGAACGTCAGCCGATCCAGCTCGGCGGCGATCACCAGATCCAGGTCGCCGGCATATTGCCCGCGCAGGATCTCTTCGGCCAGGGGATCCTCCAGGTACTTCTGCAACGCCCGCTTGAGCGGCCGCGCTCCGTACGCCGGATCGTATCCCTTGTCGACCAGGAAGTTCTTTGCCTCATCGGTCAGCTTGAAGCTGATACCGCGCTCGGCCAGACGCTTCGCCACATCGACCACCAGGATATCGATGATCTGCTTGATATGTTCGCGGTCGAGCGAGTGGAAGATCACCGTTTCGTCGATACGATTCAACAGTTCCGGATTGAACAGCTTCTTCAGTTCATCCATGATCTTGTGACGCATCCCGTCATACGACCCGTCAAAATCGGCGCCGTCAAACCCGACCGTCTTCTGTTCGCGCAACTGACGCGTACCGACGTTGGAGGTCATAATGACGATCGTATTTTTGAAGTCGACCCGTCGACCGAACGAATCAGTCAGCGCGCCGTCATCAAACAACTGCAACAGGATATTGAAAACTTCCGGATGCGCTTTTTCGATCTCGTCGAGGAGCACTACCGAATACGGTTTGCGACGGACTTTCTCCGTCAACTGGCCGCCTTCTTCGTACCCGACATATCCGGGCGGCGCGCCGATGAGACGCGACACCGCGAATTTCTCCATATATTCCGACATATCGATACGGATCAGTGCTTCCGGATCATCAAACAGGAAGTCCGCCAGAGAGCGGGCCAACTCCGTTTTGCCAACACCGGTCGGGCCAAGGAACAGGAAGGTACCGATCGGACGGCGCGGGTCGCCCAATCCGGCGCGGGCGCGACGGAGTGTCCGCGACAGCGTGGTGATGGCTTCTTCCTGGCCGACGATCTGCTTTTTCAACTCTTCTTCCATGCGAAGCAGACGCTGAGATTCCTTCTCCTCCAGGCGGAAGAGCGGGATACCGGTCATCTTGGAGAGAACCATCGCCACATCATCCGCGGACAACGTGACGCGTTCTTTCTCGCGGGTCTCTTCCCATTTCTTGGACTGATCCGCGAGCTTCTCCTTTTCGGCTTTGATCTCGTCGCGCAACTGCGCGGCGGTCTCAAACGCCTGATTTTTGACCGCCTCTTCCTTGCGGTGCATCAATTCGGCGATGCGCGTTTCGGATTCGGAGAAGAATCCAGGGCGCGTATAGGTCGACAGATGCGCGCGCGAGCCAGCCTCGTCGATGAGGTCAATAGCTTTATCGGGCTGATATTTGCCGGAGATATAGCGATTCGACAGCTTCACCGACGCGACGATCGCATCATCCGAAATATGCAACTTGTGGTGCTCTTCGTACTTCGGACGGAGCCCCTTCAATATCTTGATTGTATCTTCTTCGGAGGGTGGCTCCACCATCACCGTCTGGAACCGGCGTTCCAGGGCGCCATCCTTTTCGATATACTTGCGGTATTCGTTCAGCGTAGTGGCGCCGATGCAGCGCAACTCACCGCGCGACAGTGACGGCTTGAAGATGTTCGAAGCATCCAGCGAACCTTCCGCTCCACCCGCGCCGACGATGGTATGCAACTCGTCGATGAAGATGATGACATCGGTGGAGTTGATGATCTCAGTCATCACCGCTTTAAGGCGCTCTTCGAACTGACCGCGATACTTCGTACCGGCGACGAGCGACGCCATATCGAGCGTCACGACACGCTTGTTTTCGAGCGTCTGTGGGACATTTCCCTCGACGATTCTTTGCGCGAGTCCTTCGGCGATGGCGGTCTTGCCAACCCCCGGCTCACCGATGAGCACCGGATTATTCTTTTTGCGCCGTGACAGTACCTGGCAGACGCGCTCTATCTCGGTCTCGCGACCGATGATCGGATCGAGTTTGCCGCGACGCGCCAGTTCGGTCAGGTCGCGACCAAAATGGTCAAGCGCCGGCGTCTTGGATTTTTTTCGTTTTTTCTTGAACGAAGACGGCTTGCCGGACTGAATATTCTTCAGCTCTTCGTAGGCTTCTTTATAGTCGATCTCGTAGGTCGATAGCACCTGGGCAGCTACCCCCTCTTCATCCTTCAGCAAGGCGAGGAGAATATGCTCAGTGTCGATATCCTTGGATTTAAGCGCCCGCGCTTCCTGACCGGAGACCTCGAGCGTCTTTTTCGCGCGTGCGGTCAGCGGAAGCTGGCCCATGGTCATCGTCCCGCCCGACGGCTGCACGACCTCTTCGATCGACGCCTTCAGGTCGTCCATGTCCAGTCCGAGGTTGCCGATGATATCGACCGCCCGGCCTTCCCCGAGACGAATCAATCCCAACAGGAGATGTTCCGTACCGATGTAATCATGTCGAAGTCGCGCGGCCTCGTCCCGGGCATATTCGATCGCCCGACGGGCCGCTTCGGTAAACATCTCATTCATGCTGTGTCTTCCTTCCTGTCACGTGTACATATATACCGTCACACGGCATTAGTTTCTCCAGAACAGCGTCCGGCTAGTCCGAGTTCCGCAGCTTCTCGCGCACCAACTGGGCGCGAACGAAGTCGCGACGATTCGGGTCCATCTCCTGTCCGAAGTACTTTTGCAGGTGCGCCGGCTGCGACAATAGCAATACTTCGTTGATAAGGGCGACATTCAGAAAATCGATGATCTTCATCGCGTGCCCGAGCCGGACCGCCGACAACAGGTTCATCACCTCTTCCGACGTCAAAACTCGCGCGTATTTCAGAATGCCGTATGCCCGCCATATCTTGTCTTCGACCATATCCGCGGCTTCATCCATTAACCGTTGGCGGGCTGCCGCTTCCGCCTCGATGATCTCCCGTACCACCCGGGTGATCTGCTGAAGGATCTCCGATTCCGACACCCCCAGCGTGTTTTGGTTGGAGACCTGGAACAGATTCCCCAGCACATCGGAGCCTTCGCCATAAAATCCGCGCACAATCAGCCCACTATGGGTAATGCGCGAAATCACTTTCTCGATATCCCGGGTCAGAACCAGACCGGGTAGATGTATCAGGACCGAGGCCCGCATGCCGGTACCGGCATTGGTCGGGCAGGCGGTCATGTAGCCAAAATCAGCGTCGTAATCAAACTCGAGGAATTTCCCGATCTCAAGGTCATATCGCGTCGCCTGCTCAAATGCTCCTTGCGGGTCGAACCCGGCGGTCAACGATTGGATGCGCAGATGGTCCTCTTCGTTGATCATGATCGAGACCTGTTCTGCAGGGCTGATGAACAGCGCTTTGGAGGTGTCGCCATTCAGAAAAACCGGCGATATCAGATGTCGTTCCACCAGGAAATCCCGATCAAGATCCGATATTTCCTGCGCCTTGACATAGGTGCCTTCATGCAGGATAGAGGAATGCCCCATCGCGGAATCGAAATAGCCGACTATTCGCCGTTTGGTTTCGGTATCCGCGGTGGTCGGAAAGCGGCACCCAGCCACATTTCGGGCCAGGCGGACTCTGGTCGACAGCACCACCAGCGCCTCGTCCCCTTTTCCGGATAACCAGGTCGCCGGCGATTTTGCCATGGTCTCAAACATCTCGACAACTCTCTCTGCTGCGCTCACGAATTATGTCCTACTGCGTGTTTGATCGATTTCAGTTTGTCGCGAAGTTCGGCGGCCCGCTCGAAATCCTCGGCGGTGATCGCCTTGCGCAATTCTGTCTCCAGTCGCTCTTCTTCCTTGATCGGCAGGAGCACTTCGCCCCGCTCGGCAACCTCCGGAAGTTCCGGCGATTTGCCACGGTGCAACGACGCGCCATGTATCTTGCGCATGATAGACTCCAGCCGCGGACGGAAGGTCCGGTAGCAATCGCCGCATCCAAACCGCCCAAGACGAGTGAACTCGTCGAAAGTCAGCTTGCAGTTCGGGCAGACCAGCGCATCCTGCGGCGCTCCCACCCCTTCAGGGGCAAGACTTTTGGCCAGATTGGTCAGGATCTCGGCCAGGGGAAACGGCATATTATCCAGCGGCGAATGGAATCCGCGCGCCGAGGCGCACTCCCTGCAGAGCGCCAGCGATATCTTTTCGTTGTTGATGATCTGCGTCAGGTTGACCTGCGCTTCCCGCTTCTTACAGTCCTGGCATACCATGGTTGTCGCGTGTCCTTCCGTTAACCGTGCAGCCTGCCGTCAGCCATATGCAACTGACGGGTGCATCGTTCGGCCAGCTCCTGGTTATGCGTTGCGATCAAAAATGTGGTCGACTTTTCGGAGTTGAGACGGAAGAGCAGATCGTGGAGCATGCGACCAGTCGCCGAATCGAGATTCCCGGATGGCTCATCCGCCAGCACAACTCCCGGATCATTGGCCAGTGCGCGGGCGACCGCTACTCGCTGTTGTTCCCCGCCCGACAACTGGTCTGGACGGTGACTTTTTCTACCACTTAAACCAACTTCCGCCAATAACAGTTCCCCCTGTCGGGCCGCATCAGTCCGCTTAACCCCGGCTAACAGCATGGGGATCATGACATTCTCCAGTGCGGTGAAATCCTCGAGCAGGTAATGAAACTGGAACACAAAGCCAACTTTCTGATTCCGTATCTTCGCTCGTTCTTCTTCCGTCAGAGAGCTGAAGGCCATACCATCCAGACTCACCTGACCGTCACTCGGGCGATCTAGCCCACCTAGAATATGCAGCAAGGTCGATTTCCCTACCCCGGAGACCCCGGTGATTGCGACCATCTCGCCGCGTTTCACCGCAAGATCCACGCCCTTGAGCACCTGGAGAGTCCCCTCCGCCGTCTCAAACTGACGGTGAACTCCCGTTGCCTCAAGAATATGCTTAGACTGCTGCACGGACAGCTCCATCCTGACCGGTAACCCGGCTACCTGTTGACTGACTATCCGTTACATTCATTGTCGCCATTCTTGCTCAAAGTTTTAGCAGGGCAAGGACATCTACTTGCGAAGCACCTCTACTACCGACATCCGGGCCGCCTGGCTCGCGGGATACAGCGCTGCCAGATAGCAGATGGTCAGGGTCACCAACCCCGCCAGGCCAAAGTCAACCCAATGAACCTCAATCGGGACGTAGCTGACAAAATAGAGATCCGCCGGCAATGACACCACTTTGTAGCGGTTTTGGATGAACGCCAATACCAGCGCCAACGTCCACCCGACTCCCACTCCTATCACCGCAATGAATATCCCCTTCATAACAAAAATCCTGCGGATACCGGCAGGAGTGGTCCCGAGTGTTTTGAGTATCCCTATCTCCGCGCGCTTTTCCATGGTCAGCATGACAAGCGTGGAGATGATCGAGAAGGCGGCGACCAGCACAATCAGAATGAAACCGAGCCCAAGCACCAGTTTTTCAATAGCTATCCAGGAGAAGAGGTTTTTGTGCAGCACATTCCAGGGCACGACATCATACTCGTTTCCAAGCGATGAATCGATCACCGGTGTCAGTCTCTCCGCCTCGTAGATATCTGTCAATTTGAGATGAACCGCGGTCGCGACATCCCCCATCATAAACAGCTTCTGTGCGGATTCGAGTGAAATGTAGGTCAACTCGCCATCGAATTCGTAGTATCCAGTCTCGAATATTCCCGCCACATAGAACTTCATGATGCGGGGAGAGATACTTCGCCGTAGATCCTCGCCACGTAGCGCGTACAGGGCGACTTCCTGGCCAACATACACTCCCAGTCGGTCGGCAAGATTCTTCCCCAGCACGATCCCCGGCAATGAGTCCCCATTGATGAGCGTCCGCTCGAAGTTGTACGACCCCTCTTTGATATCCCGGGCAATGTTCGCGGTCTGTTGCTCTTTGGCGGGGTCAATGCCTCGCACCACCACGCCATCCCCCTGCCCTGATTCCGAACTGATCGCGGCTTTGTAATAGATAAATGGTGAGGCCGCCACCACACCAGGGACCTTCTCGAGACGATCCACCAATTGCTCGTAATCCGGAATAAACTCGCCACGAATGCTGAAAACCGTGATGTGTGACGTGGTGCCGAGCAGACGGCTGCGAATCTCCGCCTCAAACCCGTTATGCATGGACATCACGAAGCAGACCACCGCCACACCCAGGGTCACCCCGGCGATGGTCATCCAGGTTGAAACAGAGATAAAGAACCGCCCGGAGCGGAAATAGCGGCGTGCGATGTAGCTTTCGAATGTCATCCGTTACTGCGAGTTATACACTCCACATAGTTCATGAGGAAACATACCAGATGACAAATAGATAAATCAATTGGTTTTCCACCTCCCTGCCGCCAATCTAACCGATTGCGACCCATACATCTTGAGAAGTCTCCCACCGTCCGTTTGCCTCAATAAAAAGGCCCCATGATCGCTCACGGGGCCTGTCACCTGCCTGAAAGGCGCTCACTACTGGTCTATTCTCAGGCGGTCACGAAGACGAATCCAGAGACCGTGCACGGAATCCATCGTCGAGCCGACCCCTTCACGGATCGTGTTGGCAAAACGATGTCCCCACTGGTAGCGGCTGCCGATCCCGGTGCTGTCACAGGTCGGGCGGACATAGTCAGCGTCCTGACCGTTCGGGATCCCATCGCCATCCGCGTCATTCAAATACTGGTAGCGATGATTGAACTGGTTCATCGTGCCGTTTCCATTCCCGTTGGATTGCGCCATCGCGCTCAGAGCCAGCACGAAGGACAACATCACCGTAAGCATCACCACGCGTTTCATCGAATACCTCCTCTTACATTATGGGTGACTTCGCAGCCACCTGTTTCTTGTTACGGAGAATTCAAATTGCGAATCGCATGCCAAGACCACGCAAGTTACGACACCCCTGTGGATCAAAGAGATAGATAGACTACGTTGTCTTCGTTAATGGGGCTTACTGAACAGGATGGTACACTCCGGGATATTCGGCGTACCATGTTGTACAGAGGCAACTTACCTGTGTGACGGAACCATCGAATTGTAACAAAACTCTACAGCGAAAGAGGAACGAAACAGACGTTTCGTTCCTCTGCTTTTATTTCCCTTCTTCCAGCAATTGCGCCAGGATCTTGGAGACCGGCACCGAGCCGTCTTTCATATCCTTCATCTGCGGGAAGAACAAAACGTCGCGAATCGATTGCTGGTCGGTTAGCAACATGACGAGACGATCAATGCCAAAGCCAAGCCCCGCAGTCGGCGGCATACCGTACGCGAGCGCGGTGATGAAATCGTCATCCAGCGGCTGAGCTTCCTCGTCCCCCTGCTCAATCGCCTTCCCCTGTTGCAGGAAACGTCCAAGCTGATCCATCGGATCATTCAATTCGGAAAATGCGTTCCCCATCTCCTGACCGGCGATGAATAGTTCGAACCGTTCGGTAAAACGCGGGTCTTTGCGATGTCGCTTGGCCAGCGGCGATATCTCCACCGGATGGTCCGCAATAAAAGTTGGCTGGATCAGGTTCGGTTCAACCTTTAACTCCCAGACTGCTTCGATGGCCTTGCCGCGGTTTATCAGCTTCTCCTGCTCATGCACGCCAAGCTTTTTGGCGGCATCTTTCGCCTCCGCATCGGACATATTGGTGAAGTCAATGCCTGTCGCGTCTTTGATAGAGTCAACCATGCTTATCCAGCGGAATTTCGGCCCGAAATCAATTTCCTGGCCATCATACGTCACTTTGTGCGAGCCAAAAACCGCGTGCACCGTGTGACGCAGCATTTCTTCGTAGAACGCCGCCATGTCGTGATAATCCGCATACGCCCAGTACAGCTCGATCATGCTGAACTCGGGATTATGCTTCCTGTCCATCCCTTCGTTCCGGAAATCCTTGCAGAACTCCCAGACCTTTTCGTAGCCGCCGACGATCAGCCGCTTGAGATACAGCTCATCCGCGATCCGCATATAGAGCGGGATATCCAGCGCGTTGTGGTGCGTCTTGAATGGGCGCGCCGACGCTCCACCGTACAACGGTTGCAGGATGGGGGTCTCTACTTCGAGAAACCCGCGTGAATTCAGGAAGTCACGCACTATCTGTATTATCTTCGTGCGCTTGACGAAAACTTCGCGAACTTCCGGATTAATGATCAGGTCGGCGTACCGGCGACGATAGCGGATCTCCACATCCGTCAACCCGGCATGCTTATCCGGAAGTGGGTGAAGCGACTTGGAGAGCAGCTCCCACGAGGTTACCTTGAGGGTCCGTTCGCCGGTCCGGGTAATAAAGAGTGACCCCTCGGCGCCAACGATATCTCCCATATCAAGCAGATCGAAGTTGTCGAATCCGGCCTGCCCGACATTGTCGATCTTGACATACAACTGGAGTTTGGCCGCGACATCGCGCACATCCGCGAAGATCGCCTTCCCCATTTTTCGCTTCAGCATGATTCGTCCGGCCAGACGGACGGTCGTCTCATTGGCCGCCAGCGTGTCAAACTGCTCCTGCAGTTCTTCGATGCTGTGCGTCCGGTCGTATTTGTACGGGTACGGCTCGATCTGCTGCTGCTTGAATTGGGCGATCTTCTGCCGACGGATCCGTATCAGATCCGCCAGGGGGAGGTGTATTTCATTCTCCGCGCCGGTGGATTCCGGCGTCGGCTTCTGCTGATGGTCACTCATCGAATCTCTCCATTGGTCAATCGCGATCTCGCGAAACGGATAATATAGGGGAAACCAATTCCATTGCCAAGTAGCGGTTTGAGGCTGTTCAATTTCGGGGCATTGGGTGGTCCGGTCCAGTTTTGAATCTCGCAAAGAAACCACCCCGGCCTGCCGACAGTATACATAGATATGGAAGAGTCATATAGTCCTTGATGACCAACCTCAATGCAGGAGAATCCTATGTCGAGAATCCTCTCTCTCACATCTCTCTGCACCATGATCTGTCTCATGGTCATGCTTGCCGGATGCGGCAGCGACAAACCGAACGCTCCCCTGAGCGCCTTTCAGCCGGAAATAGTCAATAACCCAGACAACTTCGCGTTTCAGGCGACCGCTGTTGAGAATGTCTCGACCACGGTGCAATACTTCTGGTCGAATTCAGGCACAGTTGCGTCAGTCGACCACTCCTCCGCGGTGGACTCCGGTACCACGGTGATCACTATTTATGACGCGGATGGAACTCAGGTATACCAGAGCGACCTGTTGTCGACGGGCACTCCTTCGACGACAGCCGGCGTCGCAGGCAATTGGCGGATTCGCGTGACGCTCTCCAACTGCTATGGTACGCTCAACTTCCGCGTCCAGATGCAGTAGAATTCGTGAAAGTGAGGAGTGCAGAATCTACAGTTCTGCGCTCCTGCGCATAAATACTACCCTTTACTCCGCACGATCTTCGCCATCACTAATCCGACCAGCACCCAGCCCACGAACGAGGTAAGAGCCAGAACTCCAGCCGACCGGAGCGGCAGGCCGCCGATATCGAATTGCGTGAGTTCGCTCAGCGTGGCGATAACCAGCCCGCAGGTCGCCACAAACAACACCTTCTTGGGATAGCTCTTCAGAATGCGCTCGTGCGCGGCTGAAAGTAGTTCGGCGACCAGCAACGCCGCGATCAACCAGCAGACGAGATGCCAGACCATCGTGAACCCGGCATCAGCATGCGTCAGACCACTGTTGCGAACGGCGAAAACCGGGTCGGTCGTCGGTCCCTGCGCGTTGGCCGCGGATTGGATAACATAACCGTTGGGCGAAATGATATTTTTCGACAAAGCCTCATAGACCTCTACCTCGTTCACCGGTCGGTTCATGGTCACCGATGGCCGCACACCCAGGATCGCATTGGCGACAAACGTCCAGGCAAACAGGACGACCACTGAGACAGCCCCCGCTATCAGAATTCTCATTTTCATAGATACCTCGCAGAGAGATTTGGGATACCACCGATATGTCAGGATACGCCCGACTCAAATCGAACGCAAGCTAATCATGGATGTAATTATCCATTGACGTACCGCAACCGTTCGCTATTATTCCCGTAGTAAGGAGTACCTTCTCCGCGACCCTCACTCGCCAGGTTCGAACACTGTAGCCGATTGGGGAAAGCCATGTTCACTGTCGCTCCAACTCTGCACCTTCCACGGGTGATGCTTCGCCCGTTTTTCCTTGAGGACGTTGACCCGTTAACTCGCATCCAGACCGAGAGTGACGTTCTTCGCTACTTCCCCCGTACCACACCGCCCCCTCGGGAGGCTGTCGAACGGGATGTGCATTTTCAGATCGAACATTGGGCACGGTTTGGCTATGGACGGTGGGTGATCGGCTTTCCGCCGGATGGACGGTTGGTCGGCTGGTGCGGATTGCAGTATCTTCCCGACACCGATGAGATCGAGATCGGGTATTTGCTGGCCAAGCCAAGTTGGGGGCAGGGATTGACTACAGAAGCCGCCATCGCCGGTCAACACTGGGCGTTTGAGAACCTGGATCTACAGGAACTGGTGGCTATCATCCATCCGGAGAACCGCGCCTCAATACGGGTGGCGGAGAAATTGGGGATGACACAGACCCAGCGGACAACCTACTTTGGAATGGACTGCTGTCGGTATTCGATCCTGAGGCAAGAGTTCGCTGAGTGGGAGAAGCGGCACGAATGAACTGTCCCTTTATAGGGGTAAAACTCCTTCTGTGCTTGGTCTGTCTGTCAATATTCGTGTCGACAACTGCGTCGGAGAAGGAAGAACCAACCATGCTATTTGGCACTTTCGCGGGTTCACAGGAAGAACTACACCATGCGCTGGTTCTGGCGCAGAGTTTCCGGCAATTTGGCGGAAGGTATGCCGACGCGACTATTGAGATCTATGCGCCAAGCGAGACGATCGCTGAGGGAGTCGAGCTTTTTGACAGCCTCAGTTTGTCCAGGGTTGAATTGGTGCCGGTTGATATCCCCGACCACACTTCGCGCCTTCCGTATTTCAGCAAAGTTCACGCCGCGGCGTTGTGCGAGGAGCGTTCGGTCGGGAAAACAGCGGTTCTGGTCTGGATGGACGAGGACACGTTCGTCTTGCAGGAACCGACCGAATTTTCGCTCTCCTCGGGCATCACCTTAGGGTATCGACCCGTCATGCATAAGAATATTGGTTCTGACATCTCCGAGAAACCCGACATATTCTGGCAGCGCATCTATAAGATAATGCAGATTCCCGATTCGGCAATTTTTCGCATGGTAACAGTAGCCGGGCGGGAGCAGATCCGGCCATACATAAATGCCGGACTACTGGTAGTCCGTCCAGAGCGCGGCATCCTGAGAACCTGGTTACGCGATGCGGAGACTCTGTCACGCGACTCGCTTTTGCTTGCGATGGTCCGTGAGGACGGGCGCAAAGCGATCTTCCTTCACCAGACCGCGCTCGTCGGAATACTTCTTCGCGATCTGAAACGCTCGGAGACCGTGGAACTATCCGCTCGCTACAATTATCCTCTCTTTTTCGACAAGATGTTCGGTGCGGCCGCGCCATTCGACTCCATTGATAGTGTCACCACTGTTCGTTACGACACTTATTTCCGCGCTCCTGAGCCGGGATGGGAAAAGACAATCAAAGGAAGCGCAGAGATCATCGAATGGATGAAGCTTCATTTCGGAGGAAAGGAGGGGTCGAAGTGACGCCATTTGGAAGGCATCTCTGGAAGATACTATCGCTATCGCTTCTGCTTCTACCGATAGGTCTGGCATCAGAATCGGACTCCGGTAAGACCTTGGATTCCATTTCGCTGACCGAGCGAATGGGGCGCTCAATGTTCCCCGAGAACTGGGTTGACCTCATTGGCCGACCATGTCCGGTTAAGTTCGAGAATTATAAGGTCGTTCTGGATTCAGAGACACTCGCGCCGAATCGCCTGACTGTTGACACAACCACTATCACCGCTCAATCGAGAGAAGCGCGAATGATCGCGGTGCTGGGAGCGAATTATCGCCTGGTCGACTCTGCTGCGTTTCACACTCCTGAGCTGGGAAACAAGTACATCAGCGATCTCATGCAAACATATCGGAATACAATGCATTATCATCATTTGAGGGGATTTGAAAATATCGAAGGATGGTTCAAGACCTACGAATGGGTATTAGCCAATGGCGTGACTGTCCGCGCTCACCTCAAAGCCAATTCCAGAAAAGGGACTTATCGGGGATTTCTCCTGTACGTGAGTCTTCCCAAGTCGAAGGCCGGTGACGCCAAGATACGAAGTATCGGAAAAAAGATGGTCATATCGAGAGAGGATCAGATTCACGCCGAGTGGGATGTTGCAACGAATGCACTGACAATAATCACTAAACAATGACTATCGTCCTCGCTTGAATTTCCTCACCAACGCCTGCTTTACCGCAGTCGGGACCAGACCCGTTACATCGCCGCCGTTCTTGGCGACCTCGCGCACTATCGAAGAAGAGAGATAGACCCACGACAATGACGGCATCAGGAAGACCGTCTCAACCTCACGCGCCAGTTTGCGGTTCATCAGCGCCATCTGGAATTCGTACTCAAAATCGGAGACCGCGCGAAGCCCGCGGATAATGGCATCCGCCTTGATCTCCTGCACGAAATCGGCAAGCAGACCATCAAAACCGACAACCGTGATCCGTTTCGCGTTCTGTAGTTTCGCCACCGACTTCTTCATGAACCCGAGTCTCTCCTCGGCTGTGAAAAGTAGATTCTTAGACGGAGCCGAGGCCACCGCGACGATCAACTCATCGAAAAGCCAGGAGCTTCGTTCGATGAGCGAGAGATGTCCATTGGTGGTCGGGTCGAAAGACCCCGGGTATACCGCGCGTCGTTTGTGTGCTCGTGCCATGATTTTGTCTCAGTTTGAGTCTGTCGGTTGAAAAAACATACCGGTCGCGGATGTCACTGGCAAGTTAAATGACCGTCATCCCCAACGCCGGAAGGAACAGCTCCGGACGGTGTGTTGAGTCAAGTCCGGGACCCAACGCCGCACGATTCACTTCTGCCTTTTGTAGTCCGGATGGGAAATACTTTGCAAGTTGCTCGACCAGGAGATCCGTCACGTCGCCTGAGAGCGACAATGACGACATCGGTATAGTCAACCCCATCTCCGCCAGCGAGGCCAGCTTGAACGCGACCAGCGTTTTTATCTCCATCGCCATTCTTTTGACTGACTGTTCTTCCGCCAGGTCATATCCGTCGAGTTTGAGGTGTCCCAGCGCGGTTACTTCGCCGCGGTAGAGCAGGCAGAAGGTCAGCACCCGCGGCGCAATATCGATCACTCCGGCAAGTTCGCCGCCGGGCATTTTGCAGAAAGCGCGGAAGCCTCGCCCCAATGCCACGCCTCGCGCCAGAGCCACGGTGGAAGCATCCTCCGGGATACCAACCACATTCTGCAATTCAGCTATCGTGGTTCTCCGGCAGATCAATCCAAGGTACCGGTCAGTCAATCCAGACCTGACCGAGTCAAACTTGAAAAGCTCTGCGTCATCCAACAGCGACTGCTCCATCTCGAATTGCAGCCGAAGTCCTATGTCGCTCCCAGATACCGACGGCATCAGATAGTATTTCACCATCACCGCGTCATCCGGCAGAGCAAGCGCCAGCGTGACCTTGTCCGGGAACTGGAGCTTTTCATGTGCTGGCGTCTGCGAAAGCCAGAGAATCGTTCTGCGGCCATCGGTCTCGCCAACTGAAGCGGTGCAGATACTAGACCCGCGCAGGTCTAAACCCAATACCGCGCTCACCGTTTTATCCTCAGGTACGGCTTGATCCGCTCGTATAGTTTTGGACCAATTCCCTTCACTTCGGTGATATCGATCTCTTGTTCGAACCGATGTTGTTGTCGGTATTCCACGATCCGGTCCGCCAGAGTCCTGCCGATCCCCGGCAACAGCTCAAGCGAATCGGCCGGCGATGTGTTCGGGTCGATCAGAAATATGCCGGTGAACTTTGCCTCTTCAGAAAGAAAAACCGGCATTGAGACCGCCTGCGGAGTTGGTTCGGCGTATGAGCGTACGAGTAGATACCCGGTGAGCAGCAGTGCTGTCACGGTCAGTATCCCCATCGCCTTCAATTGCGTCGGGGTATAGTCGAAAAATTCCGCTAGTCCACTCATGAGTTGTCCTGCCCTACCCAATATACGAACCACCCAACCAAACGCAACCGGGGACCTTCTACTGGACAACCGAACCGCAACTCGATATCCTGTGGTCACGTAACAGATAGTAGCAGTATGAACCAACTGACACAGAGACTACACCGCCGCACACTAAGGCTCCTTGGATTAATTCTCATTGTTAGCATAATTGCGATAAACGTTGCCGCCTTTTTTCACGCCCACGCCATGACCCATTTTGCGAAGTCTCGCGAGCGCACTCCACGCCCCGAAGAACTGTCGCTGTTCCAACAAGTCAAAGTACTCGTTTCCGGGGTCAAACTCTCCCGACCCGAGAATTCACTCACTCCAGGAAATTACCTCATTCCGTTCATTACCGATACCATATCCTCCGGCGAATCCATACAATTGGAACTCTGGTTGATCGACCAGCCGCAGAGTTTAACAACGATCGCCATTTTCCATGGTTACGGTGCGTCAAAGGACGCTCTTCTCGCAGAGGCATCTTTGTTATATCATCTGGGATACTCGGTCTGTTTGGTCGATTTCCGAGGTTCGGGTGGTTCCACCGGCGACTACACTACCATTGGTTGGGAAGAGGCAGACGACGTTGCGGCCGTCGCCCACTATATACACCAGCGCTCACCGGAACAGACACTCTGGCTCTATGGGCAGTCGATGGGAGCTGCGGCTGTGCTGCGGGCAGTATCGCTAGAACCTGAGATTGCCGATGGATTGATTCTTGAGGCCATCTACGACAGATTGCTTGTCACGGTCAAGAATCGATTTGTAGCTATGCACACTCCGCCCACTCCGTTTGCTCATTTGCTTCTGTTTTGGGGATCGATCCAGAATCACTTCAATGCATTTAGCCTGAATCCGGATGAATATGCTTCAAACGTGAAGGTACCAACGTTGATGCTTCATGGAGCGCTGGATGAACGAGCACGGGTCTCCGATGCGCAGGCAGTTTACGATGCGCTGTCAGGAGAGAAGAAGCTTGTTATCTTCGACGGGGTCGGGCATCAGTCCTGCTTGGATTCAGACAGCACGCTCTGGCGAAACGAGATAACTGCGTTCTTGGGGAATAGTGGTTTGTGATCGCCGGAGTCATTCCAGCGATTCAGCGATAAACCGAGAACGGCCTAGCGCAGGTTGAGCTGTTCAGCCAGTGTCGGGTCCTGCAGCGGAAGCAATTTCCCTTCACGCGCCAGCAACTGCATCAGGTCATTCAGATCCTGTGCTTTCGCCTCGTTCAATAAGTCCACCAGCTTTTTGCTGTAGATCCCGAACAAGGGCTGCGCCACTCCCTGGTGACTCGACTGGTAGCCCAGGAACGACTCTCCCTGGTAATTCTTGACCAGTTCGACCACCAGCGCGAGCGGAAAATCGGTTATCTCGGAGGATCCGATGAACACCGCGTCCGACCCGGAGCGCCGCAGCGCTTCTTCGATCCCATGCACCGCGCCGTGCTCAGGTGTTTCGTCGCAGACATGCGGGTAATTGAGATAGCGCTCACGGGCCTGGTCTTTCTTCAGAACCAGCGTCACCCGCTCAAAGACCGCGGCGTAGCGACGGTACCCCCGCTCGAGGCGCGTCAGGTCACCATCGGGCTGAAAATCTCTTTCCTGATTGCTTTTCCCCCCGGCGAGGACAAAGCAATCCATCTCCCTGAATCGATTCTGCACAGACTGCTCCCTTCCATGCGAAAGACGAGATGATTGAAATTCATGTGGGATATTCATTCCGGGATAACAGTAAACCAAAAGTGTCCTGCTTCGGCAAGGAAAAACGAGAGGTGGACTGAAAACTCATGAAAAAACCGGCGGGAAGCCGGTTGTGGATAACTTATCTCTGCGCGGCAGACGTCTCGTCTGCCCGGGCACACCAGGAGGCGTGCCGCTCAAATTGTGAAAGCAGCTACATACTGTCTATCTCATCGGTGTTATGGATAGTCCCGGAAACCTGATTGAGCACTTTGATGCGGGTCAGTTTCTGGTCTGCTTCCAGACCCCAGCCGGTCACCACATCCCCTTTGCGTGTCACCTTGACAAAGGCATCCGTCTGGATCTTTTCGATATCCGGATTCCAGTGGAGGTAATCGGTTTCGAGCATGGACTTCTCTTCCGACACAACTACTACGTGTCCATAGACATGCAGATGGTTGGTGGTCTCTCTGATGAGCGCGGAATCACCATCCAGGACAGAATTGATATGCCCGAGCGAATCGAAGAACTCGGCGTGTACCTTGTACCCCATCGTGGAGTCCTTGGCGTCGAACTTGATTATCCGATCGGCATTAATACGCGTGGTAACGCGCTCCCCTTCAAGCAGATCGATCGTCGCCCCGCGCATTTCGGTGTCGGGACGGGTCGAGTCAACCACAATATCGGTCTTGGTGGCGCTCTCATGATTGGAGCAGCCGCCAAGCGCCAGGGCCAAAAGGCCGGTCAGGATGATTTTTCGGTACATTCCCATATCAGTCTTCATCTATCGGCAGACAACATGGGAATTATCATGGGGCTGTCAAGGCATCTTTTCCGGGCGGGTGTTCCAGCGGGTATGAATCCACATCCATTGGTCACGGTGGGCATCGATCAATTCCTCTAACGCCTTGGTACAGAGAGAAGTAGCTGTAATTGCGTCCTTCTCTACATCTCCCGTCCGCTCAAAAGTTATCTCCGGACGGATCACTACCTTATACCGGTCACCCGGCATTCTAAGGCAAGCCATCGGCACCAGCGCCGCTCCCGTCTTCACGGCGATGATACTCTGCCCGATGGGCGTATTTGCCTCTCTTCCGAAGAACGGCACAAACGCCGACCGTACACGCATCGAGTCGATATCAATCAGTACACCGATTGCTCCCCCTTTGCGGAGCCACTCAATTATCCGCTTGGGGGAATCTGTTGTCGCGATATTCACCAGCCCCACCGATTGACGATTCTTCACCAGCAGGTCATTCAAACGGACATCATACATCTCGCGCCCGATCACGGCGATATCATAGCCCAGCGACCGAACAAAAGCGGCCAGCAACTCGAAGTTTCCGAGATGTCCGGTGACTCCGAACAACCCTTTCCCATTTCGATAGGCCGTATCGAAGTGCTCCAGCCCCTCAATCTCGACCAGGTGCCGTATCTCCGAGTGGAAATGTTTTTTGAAGCGCAGGACATCGACCAGGTTTCTCCCGCTATTAATGAAGAACTGCCGGCCGGTCTCTTCGCGTTCCCCATACGACAGTTTGTCGCCGTAGGCGATCTGCAGGTTGTCATGCACGCGTTGACGGTCCCGATCGATAAGTCGCCATGCAAGTTTTCCGAGCCAGCCGCCGATACCGAGGGAAATTTTTCGTGGGAGGATATTCAGTATCCAGATAAGCAGTCGAGTCAGATAGTAAACGAGGGAGTTCTTGAATCTTTTCAGTACACGCGATGGCATCTGAGTGTCGCCAATGTTTCCAGGATTCTCTATTTCCGGTCGGCCAGCGCCAGCCGTGCCCCCAGCGCAATAAATACTGAACCAGTGAACCACTTCTGTACCTTCCAGAATGTAGGACGGTTCTCCAACCAACTTGACGCATGTCCCACTGCGAAGGCGACGACCAACAGCACCGTCACACCTGAGATATCAAACATGATCCCGAGAGTGGCCAGTTGAAGGCCGACCGATCCGCGTTCCGGATTCACAAACTGCGGCAAAAATGACAAGAAGAATAGCGCTACCTTTGGATTGAGTATGTTGGTCACTACCCCCTGCCAGAAGATTCTTCGTGTCGATTCGCGGGAATCACTCTTTCCCAGATGCAGTTGCTCCTTGTTACGGAATGTTTTGATCCCGAGATAGATGAGATAGGCCGCTCCCAGATATTTTATCGCCATAAACGTCACCGCCGAATACGAAAGCACTGCCGATAACCCGAGCGTTGCCGCCACGATATGTACGATCGTCCCGGCGCCTATCCCGAGCGCCGATGCTACCCCGGCCTGTTTCCCCTGACCCAGAGAACGTGTGGCGGTGTAGAGCATATCCGGTCCGGGAGTTAAGTTGAGCGCGAGTGTCGCCGCCATGAAAATAGCGAGTTGCGAAGGATCAAACATGCCGCTCTCCTGTTAAGGACAAAAGATCTGAAACGCCCGGGCTTTATGTACTATGCGCTATACCAGTTTCGACTTGAGAATATCATGCAGATGGATCACCCCGACCAGCCGTCCATCCGGCGACACAGTCCCCAACTGCGTGATAGAGAACCGCTCCATCATCGCCAGCGCCGCATCCAGGATCGCCGACTCGGAGATGGATCTCGGATTGCGGTGCATGGCGTCATCGGCCGTCAGATTGAAAAAGTCCCTGCCGCGCTCCAGCAACCTCCGCAGGTCACCGTCGGTAAAAATGCCGGTGGGCCGGCCGTCAGCGTCGATTGTGAATACACAACCCAGCCGCTTTGAGGTCATCTCCAATAGCATTTCAGATATCTTGGCGTGCGGGTCGATTATCGGGAGTTCATCACCGGTATGATGTACCTCCGAAACCTGTTTCAGCAGACGCCTGCCGATGAACCCGGCCGGATGATAACTGGCGAGCTCTTCCAACGAAAAATTGCGCGCCTTGACCAATGCCAGGGCGAGAGCATCCCCCATCACCAGAGCGGCGGTCGACGAAGACGTCGGCACCACATTATTCGGGCACGCTTCCATCTCGACTGAGCAGTCGAGTACGATGTCCGCCTTCTGTGCGAGTGGTGAGTTCGGCGTGCCGTTCAGGACGATGATCGGTACGCCGATGCGTTTTGCCGCCGCGATGATATACGCCAAATCATCGATCTGGCCGGATTTGGAGATAAGGAGCATTATATCATCGGAGCGCACCAACCCCAGATCACCGTGCACCGCTTCTGCGGGATGCAGGAAGAACGACGAAACTCCTGTCGAATTGAAAGTCGCGGTGATCTTGCGGCCGATCAGACCGGATTTCCCCATTCCCGCCACGATCACACGCCCCTTGCACTCCATGATCGCCTGGACCGCGGCATTGAATGAGCCGTTCAAACGATCCGCCATAGCGGCTACCGAGGCGGCTTCCTGACGGATCACCGATTGGGCATAGGCAACCAGGTCTTCAGGCTTCATATCACATAGTCGATCGGATTCTTGCCGACCGCCTCGAAATAGATCTCGATCACTTCACGCACCGCGCCACTTCCCCCGGATTTTTCGGTGACGAATTCAACCACCTCAAGGTATTCCCGGGCGGAGTTTCTCACTCCTATCGGTAGCCCGACTCGTTGCGCCAATCCTATATCCAAAAGCTCATTTCCTACAAACGCGACTTCGTCAAAGGAGAGATTCAACGCCTCCAGAAGTGGCTGGATCAACTCAACTTTGTTTTTCTTCCCCTGAAGCACATGCTTCAGGCCGAGATCCTTCATCCGTGTGTCGGTAGCCGGCGAGTATCTCCCTGACACGATGGCCAGCTCGAGGCCGCTTCGCATTGCCAACACCATGAAAAAGCCGTCGGAGATATTGAAGCGCTTCATCTCAAAGCCGTCCGGCCCGAAATAGATCGAATCATCGGTCAGCACACCGTCGACATCCAAAGCGAGAAGTTTGATCTTTCGAAATCGCTCGCGAAGTTGCTCGCGCGACAGTTGTATCTTCGCCATCTTATTTCACCGCCTCGCGCACTCTCAGCACCTGCTCGATCATCCGCGGCATCGATTCCAACGGCAACTGCGTTGCTCGATCCGACTTTGCCTCTGATGGATTGGTGTGGGTCTCAACAAACAGACCGTCTATGCCGACTGCCGCCGCGGCTCTCGCCAGGGGGATCGCAAACTCCGGCTGTCCGGACGATTCCTTCCCTGCGCCACCCGGCAGTTGCAGCGAATGAGTGGCGTCAAATACGATCGGCAGACCTGTCTTCTTCATTATCAGAAGAGACCGAAAATCAACCACCAGATTGCGATATCCAAACGAGGCCCCGCGCTCGGTCAACATCACCTTCTTCGTCCCGGCCTTGCGCGCAATTTGTTCCATATCATCGGGGGCGAGAAACTGCCCCTTCTTAATATTTACCCACTTGCCGGTTGCCGCCGCCTTGACCACCAGTTCTGTCTGGCGGCACAAAAACGCCGGGATCTGGATGATATCCACCACTTGGGCGACCGCGGCAATTTCTGTTGTCTCGTGAATATCTGTCAGCACAGGGAGTCCGAAACTCGCTTTCACCTTGGCCAGGATCTCCAGCCCTTTCTCTAATCCCGGGCCGGTGTAGGAATCTCCTGACAGCCTGTTGGCTTTGACATAGGATGTCTTGAATACGTAGGGGAGATTGTATTTGGTGGCCAACGAAGCTACCGACTCCGCCACCCGCATGCAGAGATCCAGAGACTCTGCCACACATGGCCCCGCGATAAGGAAGAACTCCCCCTGCTCAATTCGCCGCATACTGTCCAGCGTCATAGCGGGGAATATATATCCCCCGCCAGAAAAGGGAAGCTAATATCTGGCAGTCAGTTCACTCGGACTGAAGCTTCAGTTTCCAGACCACCGTATCCCCGGCCCGTGTGAACATCTTGTCTGCCGCTATCTTAGGAACGGTGTCATTGACCGAATAGACCCAAAACCCGACCGACCCACCCCGGACGGAATCGATACCGGTGACAAAAGTCCCCATGGAGGTTTCCCGCGCTTCGACGTAATGGGACATCTGCAGCAACTGATAGACGGTCACTGAATCCTGGCCTATCAGCGTAATTGTGACACTGTCTCGGCCGGAATTCTCCGCGTCGTTACTAGTCGAGGCGGCTTCGGCCGGTGACTTCGACGCGTCCTCTTCCTTCGTTCCGCACCCCTGAATAATCAGCCCGATCGATAGTACTATGGTCAGACCGACCACGAAAAAACGAGTTGTCATGCCATCACCTCTTTTGCTTGAGTGCTCCAAGGTGAGTGGCAATGACGACCAAATCAAGTTTGATTTTGACAGCCGATTTTTGGTTGCCCCCGCTGATGCGAGCGGGATATATTGACAAACACATCAGTTTTCACGAGGAGTGACAATGGAGTTTGGGTCTATCCTGCAGCGGTCCTGGGATATCGCCTGGAAGTACAAGTCCCTGTGGATCTTCGGCCTGTTCATCGAAAGCATCGGGAGCCTCAACGGCCTTATCAGTAAAGATGACTACGAGACTGTCCGGGAGTTGACCAATAGTCCCGCATTCCTCACGCTCCTGATGATCTCGCTGGTGGTCGGACTCATCTTTTTCGTCATGCACTTCATTTCGTCGGCGGCACATATCGATGCCATCAATAAGCTGACCCGTGGCGGCTTTTATACTTTCGGAGATTCTTTCTCGGCAGGAGTCGACAACTTCTTTCGTTTTCTCGGGCTTTGGCTGCTCCTGGTCGGCGCCGTCATCGCGCTTGTCATTGTCCTTGCCATCCCCGGCGTGCTTCTGTTCGTCATCCATTGGGTGCTCGGAGTGTTGGGACTGATCGTCCTTGTCCCGCTCCTGATCGCGGGGATCGTCACCATCATAATGCTCTACTGGCTGGCGCAGCGCGCAATGGTGGTGCGTGGCAGTGGCATCAGCGACGCACTCGATGAATCTTACTTTCTGTTTCGCACGTACCTGGGCACCTGTATCAAGTTCGCCTTGCTGCTCATTATCATCGCCATCGCCATCAGCATGGTGATAGTTGTGATATTCGCCATTGTCGCCGCTCCGTTTATCGCCATGGCGGTAGCCACCGAAGGCGGATTGATACCGGCGCTGTTGATCGGCATACCGATAGGACTGGTCCTCCTGTTGGTACTGGACGGCTTCTATGGTTCATTTTTCCATTCTGCCGTGACGCTCTTCTATTTCCGGTTACTGGATATTCCGCTCGAACAGCCCATATCGGCGCCGCCGGCGCCCACTATGGGTTAGCAGAGTTTTGCTTGCACGACGGAGTTCGGGAGTGTACTATCGCAGCATGTTACGGATAGTCTTGATCTTCGCGTTTTGCCTGGCCGGTTCCCTGTCTGCCCAGCCGGATTCATACCTGCAATCGCGGCCATCTGTTCTGTTTGACAAAGGGAATGCCGAACTGCAGACCAGTCTCTACCCTTCTTATTATTCAACTTTTGCGGCAATCGATGACCAGCGCTGGGTGCAGACTCATACGGCGGACCTCGACACCTTTTGGCTTAAGAGCGGGGATTCAATTCTCTGGATACTGTCCGAACTTGCCGGGATTCCGTGGGAGAGACAGACTATTCAGATCACGGTTCTTCGCTACTATCCGACCATTGGATGCGCCGACCCGCTGATCCTCCCGGTCGGGGGCATTCGCATTGGTGCGCTGACTGAGGCTGTCCCGACCGGAGCTCCGACGCAAGTCAATCTCATCTTCCAGCTCGCCAAACGGCTGCTGCAGGAAGGTGAGAACACACGAGCGGATCTCACGTCATCACTACGCAACCATCCGCTCGCCCAGCCCGGTCCATACTACCGCGACCTGCTCGCTTTCCACCTCGCCTATTCAACGGCCCGCATAGTTTTGGAACCGGATTCCGCGGTCGCCGCTTATCAGTCGCCGTTCTGGAGAGATGGTTTCCCCGGCCGCGAGGTCTACGAGCAATATCTCCAGTCAAACTGGATCCTGACGCCTGAGAAACCACTCTTGGTCTGGCTCAACAAAGAGCCAGATGATTCCCGTCTGGTCAATGCCGTCAGCCCCCTGGCCAATCAGATCGCTGTGCAGGAACGACGGGAGACTATTGAAGGTCTGCCGCAAAAAGGGCAACTGGGATTCTCAGTGAGAATAAGTGACAATAATCAGTTGGTGATTGACAAAATAGACCCGGCGCGCCTCGCCTACAAGGCGGGGCTTCGATCAGGTGATATCATCACTCGCGCCGGTGGAACACGGCCGCGCACACACAAAGAATTGATGGAGCTTCTCTTTGATGGTCTCGAACGCGGCTCTATCGCCGTGCAGATATCCCGCGCCGGTAAAGCAGAGACTGTGATCGTCCGGAAGTAAGAACTACATCCACCGTTTGACGAACTTCAGAATTCCCTGATCCCAACCGACCCGGTGGGTCACCCCTGCTTTCGCATACTTAAGTTCATCCTTGTGCTCGAGGTACCACTTGTGGGAACCGATCAGCGCGTCCTGATTTGAGTACTTCGATTTCCAGCCAAGCTTTGTCTCGATCTTCTCCGTCGACACAAACGAGTCTTTGTCCGCTGTCCCATACACCCACTTGTAGAGCGGCGATATCTTCATAAACTCAAAGACCGCCAGCGCCCCCTTGACCAGAGGTGCCGGAGTCGGCAGGACACGCGCGCCATTCCCTGCGAAATCGCACAACGCGCCAACATCCTGCTTTACCTTCTCAAATCGCTGGGCGCCAACATTGAAAATATCATTCGCCACATCAGGTGGCGCCGAACCGGCCAGGAATATGGCCTCTATCAGGTCGGTGACCTCAAGCAGTTGGTAGAGATTGTCTCCCTTTCCGATGATCGGGATCCGTTTTCCGGAATCGACCCAATCATACAGTATCTGGAAGACGCCGAGTCGCGCGGTGCCTATGAAGGTTTTTGGGCGGATAACTGGAACACACATTCCGGCAGCGCGGAACTCCGCGCAGACCTCTTCGCCCGCTATCTTGGACTCTCCGTATGCGCCTACTCCTTCTACCGGATCGGTCTCGACCAGCGGATGTTTCTCCGGAACGCCGTAGACCGCAGTCGAACTTATGAAGATGACGCGCTCAACCCCGCACTTCTGTGCCTGGGTAAGCGTATTGCGGACCCCAGCGATATTAGTCGACATGATCTCTTCGCGCGGCCAAAGCGGTAACGCGGCGGCACAGTGCACGATGGTATCGATCTTGTTGTGATGGATCAGGCGATACATCGCGTCCGCGTCGCGGACATCAACATTCACCAGCAAGGCGTCTTTGGGATACTCATCCGCAAAAAACGGCGCGATATCGTTGCAGGCGAGGAAAGCGATTTCGCGGCGTGGAAGATTCTGCGCCAGATGATACCCCAGAAAACCTGCTCCCCCGGTCACCAATACTCGTTTATTCTTCATAGGACAATAAGATACGCAAATTTCAGAAATCGACAAGGCACAATCCCAATTGACCGTACCATTGTGTCCCGCTATGTTTCAGCGACAATATATCCACCCTGGAGCGGAGAAATACCGATGCCACAGCCGATCGTTTACGTTGAGATGGGGGCCGCCGACGTCCCTCGTGCCGCAGCCTTTTACACAACTGTTTTTGGGTGGGAATTCACCGACCCGAATCAGATAAGCTATTCGACCTTTTCTTCTGGACCGAACGGGATCGGCGGCGGCATTTTCAGAACCGACAAATCGCGGATAAATGCTACCAGCGTGCTTTACATCTTTGTTGAAGATATTGAGGCCTCGTGCGCCAAGGTGGTTTCCGCGGGAGGCGAGGTCGTCGTCCCGAAATCAGTCATCCCCGACACCGGCTATTATGCCCACTTCAAGGATCCATCCGGCAATCTGATGGGGTTATTTACTCCGGGATTGTAAGAGCGTGCTGGTTGCGAGATCAGTTGGAGGATTCCGGCGAGCTGTTCTCCTGAACCTGAGTCTGCTCGGCTCCCCACGGCCCAATCTCAAACTCAAACGCTTCCAGGATGGTGACAAACGCCGCCGCGATGAGCGGACCGGCTATCAATCCCTCCAATCCCATCAAGGCGATGCCACCGGTCATGGAGAGAAACAGCATCAACGGATGCATCTTCGTGCCGCCGGCCACCATGTACGGACGAAGGAAATTATCTATCTGGCTGACGATCAAAGAGCCGACGCCGATGATGATCAGCCCTTCAACAGTGTCACCATTGATTATCAAGATCAACCCCGCCGGGATATAGATGATGAATGCCCCCAGCAGCGGTATCACCGACAAAAACGCCATGATCGCTCCCCAGAAAAGCGCCGAATCAATGCCAACCAGCGCGAACATGATCCCCCCGAGCGCGCCCTGGATCAAGGCGATCACGATCCCGCTGATCATCGTGGCATTTATCACGCCATGCAGTTCTTTCAGCATGGCATCGGTGCGGGAGCGCTCCAGCGGCATCAGCGCCGCGACCCGGTCAACGATCACCGAGCCATCCTTGAGGAAATAGTAGAGCGTAAAAAGCATCAGCAGGAAGTAGAAGATCGCCTTCGAGACATTGGCGATTATCCAGGATGTCTGATTTACGAAGAAACTTCCAACCCAGGTGACCGCATCCTGCGAAACAGTTCTCAAGTCTAGTTTCTGAACATCCACATACGGGCTCAGACGTTGCACCAGACTGTCCCACCATGGCGCGACCTGCGCCCACAAGTTGTCCAACTGTCCGTTCTGGCGCATCTCGGTGATGCGTGCAACCGCCGATGCCGCCTGCTCTACCAGCATGACAGAAAGCAATGTGACCGGTCCGATGATCACAACAATGATCAATATCAGCACGATCAGCGAAGCCAGTCCCGGACGTTTAACGCGTGTGAGTACTCGCTTGTAGAGTGGATGAAAAAGGATCGCGAAAACTGTCGCCCACATCAGCGGCGCGAAAAACGGCGCCAACAGTTTGTAGAAAAGAAAGATGATCGCGGCCGCGACCGCAAAAAAAAGTGCGATGGAGAGCGAGTGGCGTTTGATGGTCATGGTGAACTCTCGACGTCAATCTACGCCGTTTGAATACCCCAGGCAACCCCAATCCCCCAGTCTACGCGGCAGAAGGGCCATTCATGGCGGCACCATAACCATATAATACACAATAACATATATGGCTCATAGACATCACCAGCAGATATAGGTCTGCCTGGATTGGGAGTAGATTCGCAAAATGCCACTGGAGTAAACCAGTCCATTATTTGGTTGAATGGTACAAGCCCGCTGGTCGCCGACGCGGACAAAAAGCTAACGGCATATGGTTAAGTCTCTTAAAAGCCTGCCGATACAAAGTATAGAAATTGCACTAAAGAGCGAACGTGGACTCAGCCATGTCACGGTTCGCAATCGTTAACGCTCATTAAAGGAGTTCACAATGGCTTTCAAGAGAACCCGTACCAGCAACCGTGCGTCCGTTCGCACTCGTTTCACCAGCCGTGCGAAGCAGGGTGGCAAGCCGTGGACCGCGAAAGACATCGCTTTCATGCGCAAATTCTATCGCGTCAACGAGACCACGTGGGTCGCTCGTCAGCTTGGCCGCACCGTGTACAGCGTTCGCTACAAAGCGTCCTCGCTGAACATCAAGAAGGTCAATCCTTCTAACTGGAAGGGTAACACTGGCGTGACGAAGGTCAACAACCATCGCCGCAATAATGCCCCGAAGGTTCGTTGGGCCCGTACCACCCGTTGGACCGCCCGCCGCAGCCGCAGCCGTCGTTCGTCGCGCTCCGGCCGTTAATAGTCTCACCGACTCTCAGCGGCACAAGGTAGTGCCGCGATCGACCCGCCTTGTTCGCCAATGCGGGTCTTTTTTTATCCCGTCAATTGTATATATTGAGGCACTACCTCAGGAGGATATTATGCCCGTCGTGAAATACAGCGATATGAAGATGACCGAGATTACCATGACCGGCGTCTCAAAAGCGACCAAGTGCAATGTCATTGGCGGAACCGAAGGCTGGACCGACCACACCCTGCGCGTGTTCCGCCTCCAGCCCGGCGGCTTTACGCCCCGCCACCAGCATGACTGGGAGCATATCAATCATGTGGTAAAAGGACGCGGACGGCTCCGTATCGGCGACCAGATCCACGAATTGACCGAAAAGGATTTCGCCTTCGTCCCCTCGAACACTGAGCATCAGTTCGAAAACCCGTACGACGAAGAGTTCGAGTTCATCTGTATTGTGCCAAACCGCGGCGCGTACTAATTTGTCGAAAAATCTCTAACCCTGACGGGTGATCGCATGCCGAAGATCTGCGGTGTCACGACCGCTGTCCCTCCATATCGGGTCCCGCAATCTGAGGCGGCTCAGTTTGCGCGCCATCATTTCGGCGACCGAATACGCGACTTCCAGCGGATGTTGCAGGTCTTCGACAACGCCGGTATCCAGACCCGCTATTTCAGCCGACCAGTTGAGTGGCATACCCAGCCCCATTCTCTCGCCGAAAAGAACGAGGTGTATATCCAATCGGCGACTGGCCTCTGCCTCGACGCCTCTCGCCGACTTCTCGAACGTCTCTATCTCTCCGCGACCGACATCGACTATATCATTTACATAAATACCACCGGGCTGGCAACCCCTTCCATTGATGCCCGCTTGATCAATCTTCTGGGCTGTCGATCCGATATCCGACGCACCCCAATTTGGGGGCTTGGTTGTGCCGGAGGCGTCGCTGGCCTCTCCCACGCCTACCACCATCTGCTGGGACATCCGGGCCAACGAGTGCTTCTGGTGGCTGCCGAATTGTGCGGTTTGACCTTCATTCCCGATGATTTCTCGCGCAGCAATTTGGTGGCAACTGCGCTCTTTGGTGAAGGGGCCGCTGCGGTACTGCTCTGCGGCGATGACGTACCGCTAGCCGGCTTTCCCATTCTCGGCACGCAGAGCCGCTTTTATCCTGACTCGCTCGATGTCATGGGCTGGCATGTTGTTTCAGAAGGGCTGCAGGTAGTCTTTGCGCAACGTATTCCAGATATCGTGGCGGCCAACGCCAGAGCCGACTTCGCGGATTTTCTAAGCAGATATTCGCTGACGCTTCAGGAAATATCCACGTTCCTCTTTCATCCAGGCGGTATGAAAGTTATCGATGCTTACCGTCAAGCACTCGGTTTTTCGGGTGACGAACTCTCTCTGGCGGAAGATATCTTGCGAGACTACGGCAACATGTCTTCCGTCTCCGTCCTCTTTGTTCTCGAGCGGTTCATGTCGCAACAAAGACGAGCTGGCAATGGATATGGCCTGATCTCCGCCCTCGGGCCAGGATTCTGCTCCGAGTCGATGCTGATTTCACTCTAATTGCCGACCCGCTTGACTTTCCCTCCGCTATCGTCGATTCTAGTCCTCTTGAACAACGCGTGAGAGGATGTACCATGTCCCGATTTCTGCAGGTCGCGATGGAAGCTGTCAACGCCATGGAGCGCGTGACAGTCGACTATTTCTATAAGAAGCCGAAACCGCGAGCCAAAGCGGATAAGTCGCCAGTGACGATAGCGGATACGTCGGCCGAGAGAGCCGCTATCAAAGTGATCCGTTCACACTTCCCCAATCATTCGATCTTCGGTGAGGAATCGGGATATCGCAAAACGGAATCTGAATTCACCTGGATCATTGACCCCATCGACGGTACTCGAAACTTCATCGCGGGCATTCCTCTCTGGGGAAATCTCATTGCCCTGGCGCACGATGATCATGTCGCTCTGGGAATCTCCAATGTTCCGCTTCTCAATGAACGGCTCTGGGCCGAGCGAGGCGCGGGGGCGTTTCTTAATGGAAATCGTGTCCAGGTCTCCAAAGTCTCCACGTTGCGTGAAGCGATGATCAGTTTCAGTTCGGTCAATTCGTTCCACAAGTCTCGTCGCGAGCCGAATCTTCTGAAATTGCTTCATGCCACCGCCCGCCAGCGCGCGTTTGGCGATCTCTGGCCGTATCATCTGCTGGCGTCAGGAAGGCTGGAGATAGTGATTGAGGCGGCGATCAAGCCGGTTGATGTCGCGCCATTTGTCTGCATCATCGAAGAAGCCGGTGGTTCAACTTCAGATCTGCTTGGACGACCATTTTCGCTGGGGATCCGGACTTTTGCGGCGACAAATGGGAAGTTGCACCAGAAGGTGATCAATCACTTCAAGAAGTAGGTTAGCGCCCTACGACTTTGGATAGTTTGATTCTATTCTTCGCCACCACCGCATACACTCCCCGCGCGATCTGTCGCACCCCCGGCCACCGCATTATCTTGCCGACCCACACCGATTTCGGGAAGAGCGACATTAACTGCGCGACAGCGTCGGCTCCGCGGTACATCTTTCCCGTATCATCAAACAAATGGACAGCGTTGCGCAGTTCATGTTCCGATGGAATGTTTTTGCCGTGCGGGAGTCGCGGATCTGAGAGCGGCACCGCTTCGACCAACCCAAGAGTATCGATCTGCCGGAGCTTATCAATAGACGCCAGACAGATCGGGCAGGTGTCATCATAGATGAGGTAGTAGCGGGGCATGCGAGAATATAAGGATAGCGAGGCAAAAGCGACTCTGATATTCGTTGCGTTGCCTATCGATTTTGGGTAATTTTGCAGGCGAAGCATAGCGTGGGGAATGTTTATGGTTCGACAGTACGTGTATTTCACCGTCATCCTGATTGCTGCCGGGGCATCGGCATTGGCCGCGGGCCACTACTCCTTTGAGCCGCCTAAAGAGATAAGGAGCTTGGGACAGTCGAAATTCGCCTCACCCCGGGTCAGTGTTCTCAGACCTAATCTCCCCGACTCCTGCAAAGACGCGCCATTGGCTCAGGTTTGGGTGAAATTCAGAATGGATAGTGACGGCAGGCCGCACGACGTGCAGGTTGTCTGGTCCAGTATCGATGATACAACGTATGAAAAAAGCGCAATGGAATTGGTGGAGGCAAAGACATTCACCCCGTCCTCAGCCAAGGGGACTGTGCCCCAATGGTGGCGTTATCATATAGTGCTGTTTCGTTCCCAGTCCGAGGATCTTTGCCAAATGGACAGCACGTTGAGCGATTCTGTACGATTCACCGATGTTCCGATCATAATTGCTTCCGGGAAACTGGAGGTGCCACGAGACGCGTTGGAACAGGGAGACAGTGTGTCTGTTTGGGTTGTCTGCCGCGTGAACTCCGAAGGAAACGTTGATTCCGCATTGGTACGTGATCGTTCGGGAAATGACAGGTTCGACGCGGCCGCTATTGATGCCGCTTATCGAAGCAGATTCGCGCCCGCATTGCGCTTCGGCAAACCTGTTTCGGTCTGGGTGACCTATCAGTACAAATACCGGAGAGGATGACCTGGTGATTCAGACAATTCGTATCGTTGGTTGTTTGATGTTCGGGTTATTGATCTTGGTCGACAGTTCCGACGCCGGCCACTACCGCAAGAACCCGCCCGCTGAGTGCAAGACTATCGACCCCGGTGATTTTACGTTTCCGCCGATCACCATGCTAAAGCCTGCCGCATCGGATTCCTGCAAAGCCTCCCCGCATGCGGAAGTCTGGGTGAGGTGCCGAATCGACTCCACCGGCAAGGCATTTCAATCGAAAGTCGTCTGGTGCAGCATAGATGATACCACCTTTGAGACCACGGCCCTTGAGTATGTCAACACAACAACGTTCGACAGTATCTGGACCGGTTATCACGGTCGCGAGGGCTGGCTGTACCATATGGTTCTTTTCCGCCAGCAAGACGACCACAAGTGCGCGATTCATGAGCCGTCACTACCCGACACCGCATACGTCCCGGTCGAAGTAATGCCCGAGATGATCTCCCAGGCGCGGCCTGCCTATCCACGAGACGCCAAGTTCAGAAATGCGACTGGTACAGTCTGGGTCAAGTCTTTGGTGTCAAAGTTTGGGACGGTGGAACAGGTCATGATCGGCCGCTCGTCGGGCGATGCGTACCTGGATAACGCCGCTTTGCTTTCCGGCTATCGTAACAAGTTTAAGCCAGCAAAGCAGAAAGGGCGACCTGTCGCAATTTGGGTGACCTACCGGATCGACTTCAAGCTCGAGAATCGTTGATCCGCTTTTCCCTTGCCTCTTGCCCGCCAGCAGGTTATTATTCGGTGGACCGGGGATTATGGGGAAAAATTACCCTTTATTCCATTTAACCGGACCACCGTGACCAAAACCTAACAAAAGTCGCGGCTGACTCGGAACCACCGTCGAAAGTTTCCTGTTACCAAGTATGGATTTACAAAACTTTCCGGGTCTTCCGAGAGTATAGAGTTGTACTATGACGGACAAAAAGTCGGAAGAACTGGAAAATCGACGGAGCTTTGAGCGCGAAGCTCTGCCGCACATGGATGCGCTCTACCGGACCGCTCTGCGCATGACCAAGAACGAGAATGACGCAGAGGATCTTGTTCAGGAAACGTTCGCCAAAGCCTACCGTTTCTGGGATAAGTTCGAGAAGGGTACCAATGCTCGGGCATGGTTGTTCAAGATCATGACGAACATTTTCATCAATGAGTACCGCTCCAAGTCCCGCGCGCCTGTCTCGGTCAATGTCGATGATATCGACGACAATTTCCTGTACGGCCAACTGGCCGCTACCGGACCGTCCGATGACCCTGAGCGGCAGTTTTTTGCGAAGATATTTGACGATGATGTAAAGAAAGCGATCGAGGATCTGCCGGATGATTTCCGCATGGTGGTGATACTCTCCTTCATTGAAGAGTTCTCCTACCAGGAGATCGCTGAGATCTGTGACCTCCAGTTGGGCACAGTGAAAAGCCGGTTGCATCGAGGTCGGAAACTGCTACAGAAGAAACTATTCGATTACGCTGTCAAGAACGGGTATATCAAGGATCTCGCTAAATGAACTGCCAGGAAGCCCTCGCCTTACTTTACGACATCATCGACAAAGAGGCATCCGAGATCGACGCCGAGCAGGTGCATGAGCACCTTCAGAAATGCTCACAGTGTTTGAAACGATATGAGCTTGAAGGCGATATTAACGACTTCGTCAAAAAGAAACTCTCTCACGCCAAGCCCTCCCCTCAAATTAATGCCTTGCGGGACAAGATCCTCTGCAAGCTCGATACTATCGATCGAGAGGAAGGAGGACTGAAGGGCCACAAGCCCCCCTTTTGGAAAGCCTCATACGTCGTAGCCGCCGCCGCGATTCTTGTTGTTACCATCAGCGCGGTCTATCTCGCTACCGGATTCTACCGGCATAAAGATATCTATATCCCCCTCGAACAGGCTCACTGGAAGGCCGAGGATGAACTCAGGACCTTTGAGAATCCAACGCTAACCTCTGCCGCTGTTCTGTTCGCCGCCGATACGGTCGGCTATCGCCCCAGTCCCGAGGTTGCTGGCACACATCTGGCAGGCGGACAGGTTGAAGAGATTAACGGCACCCGTATGGCGCACTTCGTCTATACCAACCCCGGCACCCGCACTGTCTCGGTTTTCGTCGTACCGGCCAACCAGTTTACTATACCGGAAGACCTCCGTTCCTCGCTCATACAGCGCCACGGGCTTGACCTGTTCGACCACAATTGCCGCGGATGTCGCCTAGTCTATCACCGGGTCGGTAACGCGATAGTTGTGACCGCCACCACCGACCGCCAGACTGAACTGCTCGATTTCATCCCCGGCCAGTCGACCATTTAGCTCCCGTTTCACACTGTAGGATTCTCCCCATACTGCCGATACTAGTGTCGTATGCGACACATCGGAAGTCTCGTCACATTCCTATGCCTATTGGCAGGCATTTCCGCCGCTCAACCGACGGATGATCCGTACTTGACGCCTGCCCGTCAGCAATTCCTGGTATCCGTTCAGCGCCTACTCTTCGATGACCGCTTTGTCGAGGCAGACTCTGTTATCGCCGCCTATAGGCAGTCCGCACCGTTTGACCCGACCGGGATTCTCTTTCAGGCTGGCTCGCTGGTTACCCAGATGACCGACCGTGAGGAAGAAATATCCCCCGATCTCTTCAAAGCACTGATTGATTCCTGTCTGAAGCTGACCGACGACATCCTCGATCTCGGCACGCCGCGCGAGCGGGCGTGGCGGTATCTGATCCGCGGCCATGCGCATGCGTATCGCTCTATCTATTCTTCACACTTTGGATCATTCACCTCGGCGATTGACCACGGATTTGATGCCAAGGGAGAATACCAGCGCGGTCTCAAGGCGGACAGTACTCTATACGACCTCTACTTCGGACTTGGGTCATATCATTACTGGAAATCCGCAAAAGCCGGATTCCTGCGATGGATCGGGATATTCAACAATGATAAGAAAAAGGGGATTCGCGAGCTTCAATTGGCCGCGGATTCTTCGCTCGTTTCCCGCGAAGCCGCCACCAACGCCCTTATCTGGGTCTATTTCGACAATGACCAGTTCGAGGATGCCAAGTCACTGGTCGACTCTGCCATGCACCGCTATCCCAATGGCAAAGCGTTTCTCTGGCCACTGGCCAAAGCGCTGTATGAAAAGAAGGAGTTTGCCGCAGCCTCGACGACCTTCGCCGAGCTCCGTCGCCGCCTGATCAATCAGCCCGGCAACTATTACAATCTGATCGAATGTGATTACTATTTGACGAAATGCCACGATCGCCTGAAACAGGATGACCTGGCGATGTCGGCGGCCCAGCAATTTGTGGATTACTACGACAAACTGACGCATGAAGTATTGGAGCGTCAGCGCGGAAATCTCAGCTACCTCAAGAAAGTCGCCAACCGGAAAACCGGCTAACTCGGCTGTTGCACTGGAGTGCGCGAGCTTTCATCCAATAACCGGCATCCTTCCATCATCAACGATTCATTCGAATAGAACGTATTCGACGGCGGCAACTGATCGATGCCGATCGTCTGGATGGTCCAGGTCCCCTGCGTCCACGCGATCGCCTCATAGAAGGCGTCCGGCCCCTGTTTGGTCCCGCACTCCGCAAAGGTTATGGCTCCCTGACAGAGATACAAGATCAGCTTGCCGGAAGCAGAGTTGACCGTCAACCGCGCGGTCTTGCGGCTCGGCCCCAGTGCCTGAATTAGATCGATCAGGTTCATCTCTTCGAGATGTCCGACCGCGCCAGACTGCTGGACGATCTCTTCCCGCTCTTTCGCTTTTGCCTCGATGCGCGCGCGAATCTTCTTCATCTTGATGAGCAGGACGTTCAGGTTGTCATCGGCCGGGATGACATCCTCGATCCCCTTTTCCAGAAGACCGGTCATTTGCGGCGCCAGTGAACCATCGGTCAGCAGGAAGGTCGGTACCTTGTCGACTGCTACGCCCAGATCTATCAGCTTCTCGACCAGCGAACTGATAGCGATCGCGCCGCTGGCTTCGTGGATCACCAGGATATCCGGATGACTGCGCTTGTACAGCTCCGCGAACTCAGCCGGATCGGTCTCCACAATGAGACGGAATCCCGCCTGTTTGATTCGTTGCTCGATATCCCCCAGCTTCTCTCTATCCTGCGAGAGAAGGACCACCTGGCTGTATTTTTCCAGAGTCGAAATAGACAGGATCTCTTCCTGGACCATCGCGATGAATGCTTCCACCACTTCGGTGAGGAACAACTTTCCGACCAGGTCACGATATTTACGTTTGATAGCGTCGAATTTGTCGAGCGTCAGCGTCATGTCTGGGCGCATTGTCTCGCAAAAGATATCTACGACAGTAAGGATATTCCCGCCGAGCACTTCGATCGGCAGCCGCTTGGTGAATTTCTCGCGCAGGTTGATATACATTGAGCGGAGTATCTCAATTACCAGCGGCTGGTAGTTCAGCGAACTGAGCAGTTTGACCGTCAGATTGATATACTCTCGATGATCCTGCTCGGCCGTGTTTCCGTAGTAGAACTTGGAGAGGTCATGCAAGTAACCGGCGTTGGTGATGATCAAGCGGTCCTTATCGGCCAATTCCAACCGACGGCAGAGCTTGTCGACATACTGCCCCACGCGGGCGCTGTGATTATTCACCACGCCGTCATCCGACGAAAGCAACGAGGTGAACAGCTCCAGATTGCGTACCAGAAGGTCGGCCTCCAGCGTACCGGCATCAAGAGACAGCAGCAATCCGGCCGCGTTCTCGTAATATCTGACGCGCGTTTTGGGCGATATCTTGCGGAGTCGATCAATCAAGTCGATGTAATCGCCGGGAACTGTATCCTGGATCAAGACTGAGTGGAACCGTTGGTTCCCTATTAACTGGATGGCGTCATCCGCCGAATCGGTCCGCTTGACCCGATACTCCCCCTGCTCCAGTAGCGACTGCATTTTGTCGCCGGAATCCGGATCATCGGTCACCAGAAGTATCGCGCTTTGAGGGTAGAAAGAATCAGAACCTGACGGTCCCGCGCTGATATGCGGTACGACCAACTGCTCTGCCTGTTCGATCGGCAGCGCTTTCCCCAAATAATGCTTGGAGATCGCCATATTAAGCGCCAGTTCGGCGGCGACATACGGCTTGATCTGTTTTCCCGAGGCGACAAACTCAAGTTCATGTAGAAGTTCTTCGCGATATGGGTCCTCGCAGGCCACCAGCAGCATGTTCTTGGATGGATCATACGCGAACGGCATGACCTTTCGCGCAACCGCAACCGTTGCCGGAAGCATATCAACTATCGCATCAGGTATATCGATTTTGGAGAGGACAATTCCCTCGCACCCCATCTGGGTGGCCAGGGCGCGAACCAGGCTGGCTTCGTCAAGAAATCCCAGCGTCAGAAGTTGTGAACCGAGGCGCCCACCAAACAGCTTCTGGCGCTGGAGCGCTTGAGCAAGTTGGTCATCGGTGACGAGTTGTTCACGAAGTAGAACTTCGTCCAATCGGGGGACATGTCTAGAGTCGGTCATAGTTCGTTTCGTTCGTTCTTGTGCCCTATCAGACTATACAAGGATCTGTGGCCGCCGGACACCGGACGCCGCGATTTACTCGTTCAATAGTTCAAAAGCGCTCCCCACCCGTTGAAAACGGCCTCCACTCCCGCTCCCCTTTTATCGGCTAAATCGTTCTAAATTTGAGTCTTAGGCTGGATATTGGAGCGCGGAATTTCTTCACTTCTCCACCTCCATGTCGTTTCGACAGTTGCAGGAATGACCGCAATTCAGTAGTTTCTCCCCCATGGATGACCGTCGAAAAGAGATCACTGTCAAATTGACCGCCGAAGTCAGTTGCGCGGGTTGAGCTTCCAAACTCGGGCCGGCGGTGCTGGCCGAAGCTCTCAAATCGCTGCCGCAGTCGCAGCACCCGGACCTGATCGTCGGCTTTAACAAGGCCGATGATGCCGGGGTTTTTCGTCTCTCGGAAAACCTCGCGCTGGTCCAGACGGTCGACTTCTTTCCGCCGATCGTCGATGACCCCTATTGGTTCGGCCAGATAGCGGCGGCGAACGCCCTTTCCGATGTCTTTGCCATGGGCGGCAAACCGCTCACCGCGCTGAATATCGTCGGTTTCCCGGCCTCAACCATGCCTTTGTCGATCCTCACCGAGATACTTCGCGGTGGCGCTGAGAAAGTCGAAGAGGCTGGTGCGGTGGTTGTGGGCGGTCACTCAATCAAGGACAAAGAACTGAAATTCGGCATCTCAGTGACTGGCATCGTCGACCCGAACAAAGTAGTCACCAACTCCGGTGCCAGACCGGGGGATGTCATTTTCTTGACGAAACCGCTCGGCACCGGCCTCATAACTACAGGCATCAAGCGAGGCAAAGTGAGTGATAACCTCGCCATGACCGCGATCAAAAGCATGGCGGCACTCAATCGCACTGCCGCTGAATTGATGGTCAAGCATTCTGCTCACGCGGCTACTGATATCACCGGATACGGCCTGCTCGGACACGCCTATGAGATGGCCTCCGGCTCAAATGTCTCGATTCGAATCACTGCCTCTGCGTTGCCGCTGCTTCCTGATGTTTTGATGCTCGCCGAACTTGGCATGATTCCCGGCGGCGCCAATGATAACCGCGCCTACCTCCAGTCGTTTGTTTCGGTCGCCTCCTCGGTCGATAAGCATCTCGAAGTGGTGATGTATGACCCGCAGACCTCTGGCGGGCTGTTTATCGCTCTGCCGGAGTCACACGCCGACGCTTTCCAGAACGATGCCAGCTCTACGGGATTGCTTGCCGCGCGTATCGGTCGGGTGGAGCCGCTTTCCTCAAAGCATCTGCTTGTTGACTAACCGGTTGCGGGGCTGATGAGACTCCGCTTGATCGTATTGTCGATGTCATAAGTCCATTTACTCTACTTTCCCCTTTACAGCCTGTACCCCCCGACCGTATTATCTGCCTGCTTGTAGTGGCCATCAAATCTTAGCACAAGGAGGCTACACCATGGCTGACCGTTACAAAGTGAAACCACTCCCCTACGCCTACGATAAACTCGACGGCATCTCTCAGCAGACCAACACCTTCCACCATGACACCCACTATGCCGGGTATGTCAAAAAACGAAACGAAGTAATGGAAAAGTTGGCCGCAGCGGATCGCTCCGCCGCCAACGCCAACTACTCAGAATTCGGCGGCTTAAAGCGTCACGAAACTTTCAATGCCGCTGGCCAGCGTCTGCATGAGCTCTACTGGGATATTCTCGGTGGCGACGGCAAGCCGAATGGCGAAGTCCTCAAACATATCGAGCGTTCCTACGGCTCGTTCGACAATTGGGTCGCCGATTTCAAGGCATCTTCGATGATCGCACTCGGTTGGGTGATCCTCGCCTGGGATCCGGGCGATGATAACCTCTACAACTTCACTGGCGACTCACACAACCAGGGCGGTGTCTGGGGAACATTTCCACTCCTCGCTATCGATGTTTTCGAGCATGCCTACTACCATGACCAGGGACCGGCCCGCGCAAAATATATCGATGCGTTTGTGAAGAATATCAACTGGCAGGAAGTGGAACGCCGCTACCAGATCTTCAAGAAGATCGCCGGCGAATTCAAAGCCAACTGGTAATAGTTAATGAATGAAAATCAAAGGGCAGGTTCTGCCGCTTAACGCAGCGAAGAACCTGCCCTTGTTTTTTTTCTTATCCCCTGACCGCGGGGATCTCCGAGGTTGAACTTGTCGGCGGAAGATCCTTCTCTCCACCTTCCCATGGCGGAAGCAATCTTGACAGGATCAATAATATGATGAACGGAAGGGTCAACATCACAATTGCCGTGAGCAGTCCTTCTATGCCAAACATCTCCAGTTTATAAGTGGTCAAGCCTCGCAAACTTTTCGAGAAAAGCTGGCCGCCTATCACCACGTTCCATCGCGTCGCGAATATGCCCACCTGCACCAGCAATGCCGCGCCCAGATAGAGCACGCGCCTCATTTCATCAGGCATCCGACCGAACCTGGCGAATCCAAGGCCGATGAGCGGCGCGAGTGTACCCAACAATATCTGTGAGATTATCAGGCTGATAAACAGGCGGCTCGAGATCATCTGGGACAGTATATGAATCGACTCCTCGGATTCGTACAACCGCTGGATGAAGTCGAGGAGTTCGAGGGAAAAATCGACCAGGATAGCGTAGAACAGAAGTTCACCCAACTTGTTAACGCACTTCATGTCGATCGATTTCCAGCGAATCATCGCGGACACCATGTAGACCAGCAACATCAGCGCGATCCCCGAGACGATCGCCGAGAAGAGAAATACTATAGGCATTAACACGCTGCTCCACCAGGGGTTCGCTTTAACCGAGCCGAAAATGAAACCGACGTACCCGTGGAGCAGAAACGCCGACGGTATACCCAGAATCGTAATGAACCGGCCGGCCTTCTCGTCGAAGGCGAGTGACTTCTCTGAAAGATCCGTCGCGCCGAGCGTCAGCGCCTTGTACAGCCAGCGTATTGCGCCTGTCTTCTGCCGCGACCATTCGACTATGTGGTGACGATAATCAAACCAGATCTCGAGCAGGAGTACCACCATCAGGTACCATGCGTACACAAACCCGAACATGGCCATCGCCGATTGCGTGTGCGGCGTCAGGAACATTTCAAGGGCGCGCTCCGGCCTCCCCAGGTGGGCCAGGAGTGGCAATGGCGCCACCAGCAGAAACGAGAGTGCGGTAAGAAGTGACAGCCTGTACACCGGCTGCAACGCCTTGACCTTAAACACTCGTTCCAGTGAGGCGAGAATGAACGCGCCGGCGACCAGTCCGGTCAGGTAGGGATAAACCACAATGAGTATCGACCAGTGGAGTTCATACTCATTCGGGTACATGAAGCCTGTCACATGGGGAAACTCGGTTACCATATTAAGCATGGGATTCTCCTCTTCTCACCGGACTTCCGCATCCGCGCCCGCGTAGAACACGCGTGGCTCGGTGTTCAGCCAACTCTTGAGGACAGTGACGTCGTTGAATCGCATGAACCGGCTGATCGGACTGGCCTGTTCGCCCATCTCTCCGAATACCCTGGCCTGGGTAGGACAAACTTCCACACACGCAGGCAATTCTCCCTTGGTTATCCGGTGATAACAGAAGGTGCACTTGTCGGCCACTTTCTCAGTCGGATGCAGATAGCGTGCTCCATACGGGCAGGCCTGAATGCAGTAACGACACCCTACACAGTAGTCTTTATCCACGAGCACGACTCCATCCCGTGAGATGAAGGTCGCGCCGACCGGACAAACCTGAACGCACGGCGCGTTGGCGCAGTGATTGCACAGCTTCGGAACAAAAAACGCTTTGAGCGATTCTCCTTCTGACTCCGCTGCGGGGAATCCGTCGATCCCGCCATTCGGACTATCAACCATTGCCTCTCCTTCCAGCGGCACACGATAACGCTCCACCCACGTTCGGAAGAAGACAGGTTCACGCGGAACCTTATTCTCCGTCTTGCAGGCATCCGCGCATCTCCCACAACCAATGCACTTGTGAATATCTATCGCCATAGCGTACCGGTGATCTTCCGGTTTGTAGCCTGTTGAATCGGCTTCGGCCGCAAGTACTTCCGGCAGTACGGAAGCGATCAGGATCCAACTGGGAAGCGTACGCGCGCAGGAACCGAGGAAGTCCCGTCGATTCATTTCCGGCGCTGCGCAGTCTTGTATTTCTCGTTCGCTCATAGTTTGGCCTCCGGATAGTGAGGATAGTGACATTCCCAGCAGAGATATCTTCCACCGTGATCTTTCATGTCGATGCGCGCCACACCCGGGGACGCAACGCTTTCTCGCGAGTGACACCGACCACAGGTCTCCACGGAACTAGGTTTAACGGCACGAGCAAGACGAGGCTGAGCCGCGTGTTCCTGCGGTACCGTGTGGCAATCGACACAATTGAGTCGCGCGTGTGTCGAAACCGATTTTTGATTTGAGATCAAACGATGACACGCGCTGCATTCTCCCGATGACCCATCCAGGCGAGGCGAATGCGAATCATGACAGGTGACACACGGCTCACCGGGGTTGTGCATTTCCGGGAGGATCTGCGGAAATCCTGTCGGCCGCGCCGCGCTGTATCCATGACACAACTGGCAATGCTCTCTTCCCCGCGGAACCGAAGGCAGTGTCTCACTCTCTCCACTCGCGTGCGAAGCGGCGGCTCCATGACAGGTCTCGCAAGACAGACCAGCATGGCTCGAAAGTTGTTTTTTCTGGTAGATGTCATCGTGACACTCTGCGCAGACTGCGTAGCCCGCATAGGACATGGGCATTGCGGCAATCTCATCAACAGCCTGCGCCCGATAATGCCCGTACTCGCCAAATGTCTCGGGTACAAAGAGTTGCCTAGCCAATACCAAGGCACTCACCAGCACCACGAACAGGATGACTAAGGGCACTAATTGTTGAGGTACAGATTTCATGATCTACCCGCTTTTTTCTGTTGCATGGGTACATGGATTGATTATACTATAATCATACAAAGATGGTCCTTTATGTCAACATATTTCTAATCATTCTCTGATTATTTTCGGACCATCCCGATCTGGTCGGCGCGATCACATTTCAATTCGGATCATTTCTCTGGCCGATCATTCGCATTGCTGCCTTTCTCACTATGAAGACACCTGGCAAGGCAGCCCGGCTCAATTGTCATTTTAATTGAAAAGAAGATAAACGAACGAACTCTGTGCCCCAGGAGGTTGTCCATGAGTGCATGGATTGTTTCTGTGCTGGTTCTGATCGTTGTCGAAGCGATCTGCCTTGCCGTACTGATTGGCGCGATTCTGCTGGCATTTTGGCGGTTCCGTTCTCCACATGCCGGCAAGCCTCACTGAGGTGAAGCCAGAGCCAGTCGGTTTTGGGAGTGTTCGACGGAAATGAAGAATGGTGCGGGATCCACATTCCACCAGAAGTGGATCCCGCCATTAGACTACGAAGAAATTACTTTCCGAAATTCTCTTCCACGAACTTCCAGTTCACCAAGTTCCAGAAGTTGCTGACATAATCCGGGCGTGCGTTGCGGAAGTCGATGTAGTACGCATGCTCCCAGACATCGCAGGTCAAAAGCGGCGTTTTGCCGTCCCGCATCGGGTTGTCCGCGTTCGCCGTCTTCTCGATCGCCAGTGAGCCATCTTTGGTCTTCACCAGCCAGGCCCAACCCGAACCGAACTGTGTAGTCGCGGCCTCGGCGAATTTCACCTTGAACTCATCGAACGACCCGAACTGCTTTGCGATTGCTTCCGCCAGCTTCCCCGATGGTGCCTTCGGTGCGTTCGGTGTCAGGCAATGCCAGAAAAATGTGTGGTTCCAGACCTGCGCCCCGTTATTGAATATCCCGCCGGAGGCTTTGCGGATGATCTCCTCCAGCGGTGCGTTCTCAAACTCGGTCCCTGGTATCAACTTGTTGAGATTCACCACATAGGCGTTGTGGTGTTTGCCATAATGGTAGTTGAGCGTTTCTTCGGACATCAACGGCGCGAGCGCGGTGCGCGCGTACGGCAATTCGGGCAACTGGTGCGTCATCTGTTACCTCCTTGATATGAGTTCAATAAGACTTTGTCAGTTAATTGGATTCACACGCTTTCACGGAGCGATCAGTCCGCGTTACCTATGAAAAAGCATAGAGGCGATGACAGCCGTTGTCAAACCCTTTCTCGATCTTTCACGCCAACCTTTTCCCTACTTTCGAGTATAACTTGTAGAGACCCGTGACAACTGAGTATCGAATTTTTGATATCTGCCAATCAGGAGCGACTTAGTCGTCTCTCCGGTGGTGATGAGATCAAAGTGAGGTGTAGAGGTCGATTTTAGTTGCCGCGGTCAAGAGAGTCGGTAGTTTACCGATGTATAGATATATCAGCGGCGATCGGGGAGCAGCCGCCACAGGGACAGTGACAACAAGGATGACGGTTATACTGAAATGGAAATCGGCCTGATCTATTCGGACAAGGACCCGCAACAGTCGGCGGCCCGCAATTTTGTGCATCGCTTCGTGAAGGAGCGCGGCATTCTCGCCAATATCATCGAATCCGAGCAGCCAGTCCAATCCCCGACCATCATTATTAATGGCCGGACACTGACTGACCTTCGCCGCAGTCCGCGCGAGACATCGTCGCGCATGTTCCCCAATATCGACGATATCGCGCACGCCCTCGAACAGCACTTCTGGAGTCTGTAGAGGACTCCCTTGAGACGTGTAGCCTGCCCCGCTGAGCGGGGCTTTTCTGTATCTGCCGAACCGGTTCAAGCGTCCTGCCGCATCGAAGGTCTCATTTGTACCAGAGATGAAACCTCCCGTCTGAATCGGACGTTTTCTCTTTCAAGTAAACGACACACTCGCTTTCCATCATATCGGAGGTGACACCCATGAACTTCTCCGTTACACGGTCGATAGAACTACTCGAACGTACTCCCTATGTCCTTGAGGTGCTCTTGCGTGATCTAACCCCCTTCTGGACCAACCAGAACGAAGGTCCCGATACCTGGTCCCCGTATGATGTCCTCGGCCATCTCATCCACGGCGACCGAGTTGATTGGGTTGCCCGAACACAGATCATCTTATCTGACAGCGGCCCCAAGGAATTTGCCAAGTTCGACCGGTTTGCGCAGTTTCAGGAGAGCAAGGGGAAAACTCTCGCGGACTTGCTTGGTGAGTTCAAGACCGTCCGCGCGGCGAATGTAGCCACCCTCCGGTCACTGAACCTGTCCGATGATGACCTCAAGAAAACCGGCATCCATCCGGTCTTTGGCGAGGTGACCCTCGCTCAGCTTCTTTCGACCTGGACCGTCCATGACCTCGACCATATCTCTCAGATATCCCGAGTGATGGCGAAACAGTATCTGGAGGACGTCGGCCCCTGGACGGCATACATGAGAATCCTCAAGCCCCTCCAGTAGCGGCCCTTTCCGCAAAATAAAAAAGCGGGCCTGTTACCAGGCCCGCTTGATTTCTCCAACCCGAAGTGTCCCGTTATTCACGTACCCCACCATTTTTGGTGGGACTCTACGCTCGGGACCTACCCGTTCACCTTTTCATCCAGGAATGCCACGATCTGGTCAAAGCTCATCCGGCTCTGCTCCATCGTGTCGCGGTCCCGCACGGTCATCGTATGATTCGCCAGCGTGTCGCCATCGATAGTGATGCAGTATGGACAGCCGGCTTCATCCATGCGCGCGTAACGCCGACCGACCGCGCCGGAATCATCGTAGAAGACCTTGAATTTTTTCTTCAGATCGTGATAGACCTTCTCGGCATACTCCGGCATCCCCTCTTTGTTGACCAAGGGGAAGATCGCCGCCTTGATGGGCGAAATGCGCGGTGACAACCGAAGAAACACGCGCTGCTCTCCCTTCACTTCGATCTCATCGTAGGCATCGACCAGCGTCGTCAGCAAGGTCCGGTCGCATCCGGCCGAGGTTTCGATAATAAACGGCACGAACTTCTCGGTGAACCGCTCGTCGAAATAGCGAAGATCCTTCTTCGTTGCTTCCATATGCCGGCCCAGGTCGAAATCGGTCCGGTTATGGATACCTTCAAGCTCATGCCAGCCGAACGGATATTCGTATTCGATATCAAACGCCGCTTTGGCGTAATGCGCCAGTTCTCCTTCGCCATGCTGATGCCAGCGAAGTTTGCCCATCTTGATGCCGAGCCGTTCATACCACGCCCAGCGCTGTTCACGCCAGTACTCAAACCACTTGTCATCCTCCGACGGATGAATAAAGAACTGCATCTCCATCTGCTCGAATTCGCGCGTCCGGAAAATGAAATTCCCCGGCGTGATCTCATTACGGAACGCTTTGCCGATCTGCGCGATACCGAACGGTATCTTCTGCCGCGATGAATTCTTCACATTGAGAAAATTGACATAGATCCCCTGGGCCGTCTCCGGACGCATATATACAGTCGCGGATTCATCCTCGACCGGCCCCATGAACGTCTTGAACATCAGGTTGAATTTGCGCGCCTCCGTCAGTTCGCCACCGCACTCCAGCGGCGATTTGGACGGTTTCAGCGGACAGCGCGCTTCTTCCAGCTTGTCCGCGCGGAAACGGGCTTTGCACTTTTTGCAGTCGACCATCGGGTCGGTGAAATTCGCGACATGCCCGGAGGTCACCCAGACCTGCGGATGCATCAGGATGGCGGCATCGAGTCCTTCGATGTCATCCCGGCGATTGGTCATGGCATCCCACCAGAAGGTCTTGATATTCCGCTTCAGTTCCGCCCCCAACGGACCGTAATCCCAGCAGGAACCAAGTCCGCCGTAGATCTCCGAGGAGGGGAAGACATATCCGCGACGCTTGCATAGCGAAACGATCTTGTCCATGGTGTCCGGGGTGGCCTGTTTTGCGCTCATCGCGAATCCTTCTCCAACGTCAAATGGCTGTTTCTCAGCTTCTCCAGGAACTCCAGTGATTTTAAACCTGACACCAGCCCGGATTGGTAGCTGAGGAATTTGGTCAATGTATCGATCAACAACGAGGCTTCCTGGTACCCGATCGGCACGGTCGCCGCTTCATCCAGCGACGCCGTCTGCAGGCGAGATAACACCCGGTAGCTCTCGGCAGAAAGCCCAATATAATACTCTCCCTCCCGTTGGCAAGCCTGACATACCACCCCGCCCCGTTCCGGCGAGAAGAGCACCGGCTTCTCAATTTTGGTCCGATGATTTGTCTCTTTGCCGCAATCTATGCAATAGGCCAATGACGGATGGTACCCCAGGTGCGAGAGCAGCCGGAGAAAGAAGGCGAGGAATACGGCCGGGAGATAATGTTTGTCGACCGCGTCGATATGCCGCAAGTAGCTGACCAGATAATCATACAGCAGCGTATGCGACTCCTCCTCGGGAAGCAGAAGATAGAGCAATTCGCAGGCGGCTGAACCATAGGCCAGTCTTCCAAGTGTCCCTTCCTTTTCGAAGGAAAACAGCTCGAGCAGCTCGATGTCATTGATATATCCCCGCTCGGTCTTCTCTGAGTAATGGAAACCGATATCGAGTCGCGAGAACGGGATCAGTCTCCCGCGCCGCGACGTGATGGAACGTCCCCCTTTGTCAATCAACGGAAGTTTGCCGAAATCCCGACTCAGGATAACGACCGTGCGTGATGATTCAGCCCAGTTAAACGTCTTGAGAACGACTGCTTCGGATCTCTCGCGTGCCATATACCGTTTTACCGGTAGCGCAGGCGATAGAGCGTCTCATTCGGCAGCGCCATATGATATTTGGTGCGGGCGATATAGGAGATATAGAGCGAGTCAGAGCGAAGCATCTCCCGCTCATGTGTCGCGTCGATTAGCAACGTCAATTGGCGGCGATTGGCTTCTTCCAGCCCCTTCTTTTCGAGTTCCAGCCGAACGATACGCGGCACGCCGTAATCGCCACTGACAAATGACCAGGCGAAAAAGAGGCCGATCAGCCAGAACCCAATGGTTATCAGGCGACGGCGGGCATGCGGATTTTCCCTGGCTAGCCGCTTTAAGAACGATCCGGCTGGCGTGAAGATCGACGGCTTCGATTTGGTAACTCGACGAGGCATGCGGCGAATAAATGCCTGTTCAATAGGCTTGGCAAGATTTTTTCAAACTTCTTACCCGACAATCGCTTGTCTGACGCGCGTCGTTCTTACCGCAAACAAACTTGACATCGCTCTCCGCTCTGCGTATCCCCCTCCCATTAACGGTTAATTGCATGGAGGCTCGCATGGAAGCGCAAATCGGAAAGGTCGCCGGGGTCATTTGGGATATCCTGAGCAAAAGAGGAGAGGTCAGTCTCTCACAACTGCCGAAACTGGTCGCCGAAAAGGACACGCTCGTCTACCAGGGGTTGGGATGGCTCGCGCGCGAGGGGAAGATCAGCTATCGCAGCGACAAGAACCGGACCTTCGTCGAATTGAAGCAGTAACGAAAAAAGCACAACCGCTTGCGCGATGTGCTTTCAATCAACGTCGAAAAAAAATGCGCCATCAAGGACTCGAACCTTGGACCCGCTGATTAAGAGTCAGCTGCTCTACCAGCTGAGCTAATGGCGCATTCAGTATCTTTGGTGAGGGTGGAAGGGATCGAACCTTCGACTCCCTGCTTAAAAGGCAGGTGCTCTACCACTGAGCTACACCCCCAGCCGTTAACGTGACAAGACGGTTCCGACTGGGCTTGCCGGGCGCGATCACCCGGCCACGCGGCCTAGCGCCCGCCGTGCCAGACGCCTAAAATAGCCAGAAGCGACTGGATGTCAACCGGTTTTTCCCCATGACCAGCACCGCAATCTCCTATGTATGGTTTCCCGGGCAACCCTCACTCGTCCACCGCAATCGACCAGACCACAGTAAGTTCCATCATCCATTTATAGCCCGATTTTCTCTTGCCCGAAAAGATATTTACCTGACCCGATCCATCCGTTATGTTGAATCAGTCTGCCCGGCACTCACGCTCGGCCGACCGAACCAGAATGGAAACGTACCGCTGTGAAGATTCGCCACAACGCTGAAGATATCGAGATCCGCTCGACCCTCCCGGTCATCCCCCTTCGTGATGTCGTCGTTTACCCGCACATGATCTATCCGCTCCTCATCGGACGGAAACTGACGATCAACGCGCTGCAGGAAGCGATGGTCCAGGAAAAGCAGATGTTTCTCGTGGCCCAGCGGTCCCCCTCCATTGACAACCCCAAGCCCGCCGACCTTTATCCGGTCGGCGTGGTCGCGCGCATCCTTCAGGTGATGAAGATGCCGAACGGCACCCTCAAGGTGCTGGTCGAAGGACTCATTCGCGCGGAGATTCTCTCTATCTCCAAGACCAACAACTATCTCACCGCCAAACTTAAGGTCGCCGCGGTGCCGGATAAACCATTCGACCGCGAGATCGAAGCGCTCTCCCGGGCGGTCTCCGAGCAGTTCGCCGAATATGTGCGTCTCAATCGACGCATCCCCGACGAGGTGCTGGTTTCGGTTGCCTCTATTGAACGATATGACCAGCTTGCCGATACTATCGCGGCGCAGATAATCCAGAAGATCGATGCCAAACAGCGCGTTCTCGAAGCCTTCGATGTCAAAGAGCAACTGCAACTGCTCTCCAAAGTGCTCCGGGATGAAATAGATATCCTGAAGATCGAACAGAAGATCGACGGCTCCATTCGCGACGCTCTGAATCGCTCCCATAGAGAGGCATACCTTCAGCAGCAATTGAAAGCGATCAAGGATGAACTCGGTCAGGGTGAAGATGGCCCAGCTGAAGTCGAAGATCTGCTGAACAAACTGGATAATAATCCCTATCCGGACAAAGTACGTGCAAAGGCCGAGGAAGAGATAAAGAAGCTCAGCAAAATGCACCCCTTCTCAGCCGAAGCCGGTGTCGTTCGTTCCTATCTCGATTGGCTCCTCGGTATTCCCTGGTCGACACTGACCGAGGATCGCACCGACTTTACCGAGGTCCGTACTATCCTCGACAACGACCACTACGGCCTCGAGAAACCGAAAAAACGAATTCTCGAGCATCTCGCCGTCATTCGTCTGGCTGGCAAGGTCAAAGGTCCCATCCTCTGTCTGGTCGGCCCGCCCGGTGTGGGGAAAACATCTATAGGACGTTCTGTAGCTCGTGCGATGGGCCGTCAGTTTGTCCGGATGTCTTTGGGCGGAGTACATGACGAAGCCGAGATTCGCGGTCATCGTCGCACCTATATTGGCGCGCTCCCCGGACGCATTATCCAGTCACTCAAGAAGGCCGGCTCATCCAACCCGGTCTTTCTTCTCGACGAAATAGACAAACTCGGCAAAGACTTCCGCGGCGACCCGGCGTCAGCATTGCTCGAGGTGTTGGACCCCGAACAGAACAACACGTTTTACGACAATTATCTCGAGGTTGAATACGATCTGTCGAATATTCTCTTCATCACGACAGCCAACTCGATGAGTTCGATACCGCCGGCTCTGCGCGACCGCATGGAGATCATTCGCCTTCCCGGTTATCTCGATTTCGAGAAAGCCGCCATCGCGAAGCAGTATCTCGTTCCCAAACAGATGAACGAGGTCGGCGTGCAGAAGTATGGTATCGAGCTGTCCGATGATGCCATCTTTGAGTTGATCCGCTACTACACTCGCGAGGCGGGCGTGCGCGAACTCGAGCGACGCATCAGCGGCATTCTTCGGCAGACCGCGGTTGAGATTGCCGGCGGCAAGAAGATGAAAAAGCTGGTGGTTAAAGCGAATAAAGTGGCCGGCTATCTTGGTCCCCGCAAATATACCGAGACCAATATCAAGCAGCAGCCGACTATCGGTTATGCGGTCGGCCTTGCCTGGACCGAACTGGGTGGAGAAGTATTGCCCGTCGAAGTCGTTCCGATGCATGGCAAAGCAAAACTGACACTCACCGGCTCACTGGGTGAAGTGATGCGTGAATCCGCTACTGCGGGACTCTCGTACATTCGCAAGCACTCTCAGGTGTTTGGCTTGAGTGAGAATTTCTTCGATGACCTGGAGCTGCACGTGCATGTCCCGGAAGGTGCCGTTCCGAAAGATGGCCCCTCCGCCGGTATTACCTTGCTTACGGCGCTGCTGTCATCGTTGACTAACATTCCTGTTCGCACCGATATCGCCATGACCGGCGAGGTCACGCTCACCGGTGATGTGCTTCCGATCGGTGGCTTGAATGAAAAGCTGTTGGCCGCCAAGCGGCACAATGTCATGACCATCATCATCCCGGAGCAGAACCGCAAGGATCTGACCGAGATGCCCAAAGAACTGCTGGACGGACTCAAGTTACATTTTGTGCGGGATATTGACGAAGTGTTGAAACTCGCCCTGACCCGTTCACCGTATACACAGACGCGTCCCCGGACCGGCACTCGCACCGGGACACGCGCGACTCGCGCCCACTGATGGCGCACACGAGCGAGGAGATAGACCATCGGCGCTAAAAAGTTAACTGCCCAGTTTGTCGGCTCGTACTTTGCCATGTCGCAGTTGCCGAAAGATAGTCGCCCGCAGGTTGCCCTGGCCGGGCGTTCTAATGTAGGCAAGTCTACCCTGCTCAACCGATTGGTCGGCCAAAAAAACCTGGCCAAGGTCTCCTCGACCCCCGGCAAAACCAGGTCGCTTAACTTTTTCTCCATCTCCGAACGATTCTATCTGGTTGACCTCCCCGGCTATGGGTACGCCAAGGTATCCAAGTCTCTCAAAGATGAATGGGCCAAACTGATCGAGACGTATCTCAGAACCTGCCCCAATCTGACCGGGCTGGTTCTGCTTCTGGACGTTCGACGTGACGTAACCGATGATGACCTGCAGATGCTGGAGTGGCTCGCCAAGCGCTCTCTTCCGGTCCTCGCGGTCGTCACCAAAGTTGATAAAGTAAGCCGTAACCTCTACAGCCGAAAGGTTGCCGAGGTCGAGCACGATCTGCAGATCCCCGCGATCCCGTTTTCGTCTATCTCCGGGATCGGTAAAGATGAATTGATCGGGTCGATAAATCACCTGATCGCCAGTACCACCACCGTCAAAAGGTGAAGGAAACGATGGGTAAGAACAGAGTAGTTATTGGGTGTCAGTGGGGCGACGAAGGCAAAGGGAAGATCGTCGATCTTCTTGCCGCCGACGCTGATGTTATCGCACGTTGTCAGGGAGGCGCGAACGCCGGCCACACCGTCTGTGTCGGCGACAAAAAATATGTCCTCCATCTCATCCCGTCAGGCATTATCCAGCCGGGGAAGATCTGCTATATCGGCAATGGCGTGGTACTCGACCCGTTCACCTTCAAGGATGAGCTGGATTTTCTTACCAGCAAGGGGATAGATTACAAGAACCGTCTATTCATCTCCCCTGCTACTAATCTGGTGCTGCCGTATCATAAATTGATCGACGCCATCGAAGAAGAAACCCGCGGTACGTCCTCAATCGGCACTACCATGCGCGGTATCGGTCCGGCCTATGTTGACAAGGTCGCTCGACATGGTATTCGGATGATCGATCTGTTCAATCCGGAGAGACTGCGTCATCGGCTTGAATACAACGCCAAGATGAAATCGCGGTATCTCGAAGGCTCTGCCGACGAGCGCGCCAATATCGAACTGACGATCGAGAAGCTGAAAGCGCTGGTCGAGCTATTCCGTCCGATGGTGGTTGATGTTTCCCTCCATCTCAATCAGGCGTTTCGCCAGGGGAAGAAGATCCTGTACGAAGGCGCGCAAGGGACGATGTTGGATGTCGATCTTGGCACCTATCCCTACGCGACTTCATCAAACACCATCACGGGCGGCGTGCTGACTGGACTTGGTATCGGCCCGCATATGATCGATGAAGTGATCGGCGTGGTGAAAGCGTATTCGACCCGCGTCGGCGCGGGACCATTCCCAACCGAACTGGTTGACGCTATTGGTGAAAAGATCCGCGCGGTCGGCGATGAATATGGCGCTACCACTGGACGCCCCCGTCGAACGGGATGGCTCGATCTTGTCGCATTGAGACACGCGGTCCGCATTAACGGTGTCAACTCCATCGCCATCACCAAACTGGATGTGCTCGATGACATGGACGAGATCAAAGTCTGCACCGATTACGAGCTCGATGGGAAGAAGCATCATGAGGTCCCGCTCGACCTGGCAGAACTGCAGTTCGCCAAGCCGGTCTACACGACCATGCCCAGCTGGAAAGCGGATACGACCGGCATCACGTCATTTGCGGCCCTGCCGGAAAAAGCGCGAACCTATCTTGAGTATATTGCGAAGGATCTGGGCGTGACGATCTGCCTGGTCTCTACTGGCGCGAAGCGCGAAGAGACGATTCTGGTGTAGTTAGGGTGATGGCCATTTCTCGTACGAACTGGCCATTTTGTCTTGGCGGTTCGTCTTGATACGTCGAAGCGTCATTCCGCTGAGGAGAGAATCCCGTATTCGGATTCCAGTGCAAACGAAGGTGACACCTACCATAGCGCCAGCCTGGTCTCTCTTAACCCCTTGCTTTCGAAATAGGCCAGCAGTTCGGCAGCTGCGTCTCCACCTCGCTTAGCGTGATGGAGCAAGGTATAGCCGTGCGGGCCCTTCGCGTTCAGCAATGATGGAAAATCTTCGAGCGCCTGCTTCACCAATGCGGTTTTGCCGAGCATGGTCAGCACAAACAGGTTTGGTCGCGCCCCGTGCTCGATGAGGTAGTTGGCAATCTCCGCGTCGCCAACATGCCCGGCCCCTTCGAGTGCCGTCTCAAAATCGCCGCCTCCCCAATCCCAGGTCGCATAGAGGAGATTCGGATGTTCCGCCAACATCGCCTTGACCTTGACGAGATCATTGTGCCCTGCCGCCACGAAATCCTTCACCAGATCATCGGCGATACGTGGTGGTTTGGGGGGAGCGGCCGGTTTTGAATTAGTGGTATCGGATTGTGCCAAAAGCGTTGGGGCAACCAGGACCGTACCGACAGTCAGGGTTGCCGCGGTGAGGAAAGTGCGTCGATGCATGCGTTCGTCTCCGGGTGCGAAACAGTGGCGTACCGTTGGAGAGATAGACGGATGAAAAGTGGATTTGTTGCATCCAGAATACAAGAGGCAGATCCCTACTCCAGTTACTTGCCTTCCTGTTCCGACAACCACTTCAATGCCTGGACGACCTTGGCATCCGCTTGCAGATTGTCAAACTGATCGCCCTTTTCGATTTTCTGATCCGGTTCGACCGCACGTCGATAGACCACCTTGTTCCGGTCTGCGACGAATGTTGTCGCGAAGTTCATCATCAAATTCGGGGCAATCTGAAAGTAGCCATTGGAAGTGGAGTAACCATCGGCCGTCGACTCACCGATGAAAATCGTATTCGGCCGTCCCTTGAAGGCGATCGCAGTGGCACTCCCGGAGCTCTTCGTAATTGGCCCGATCAGTACTGCGACGGGGATATTATTCAATCTATGCGATGTATCGATCGCGAGATCTGTCGTCTGATACCCCCCGATCACAAAATTGCCATGCTGGATCTCCCAGACTCGTGCGACACTGTCGTCCGGTGTCGTCTCGAACCCGACCACCCCATCGCCGAGCAATGCGCTGAGACCAGTGAGCATGGGATACACATTCCCCCCGCCATTCAAGCGCAGATCCAGGATCACCCCTTTGGCTCGGCTGATTGTTATGGTCCGGAGTTGCCTCTGGAGTTGCTGGGCAAGCGAGTCCACTACCTTTTGATTCCAGGCATTCATCCCCGGCACGCGCAGGTACGCTAACTGGTCATCGAGTATTGAGGACGTGATACTGTTGGTCTCGTTGTTGGCCCGCTCATTGAGCGGCCTGAGCCAAGCCAGCGTGGAATCATCGAACGAAGGATAATGCCCGTAGTACTGGCCATTCAGAAAGATCTGCGAGTGAACATCATTAAGCGCGCGAAGGACACTGACAAAACATCGCATGGTATCATCGAGTGTGGATGCAGAGTTGATATCTGCTACGAAGCTACTGTCAATCGGCCGCCAGTCAACCTCGAGCCGATGCACCGAGTTGTATTTGATGAAGGTATAGACCGAATCGACCTTGGCGGGGAACTGGGCGAAGGCTGTATCGAATATGAGCAACGGGAAAAACAGCAACGACAGCCAAAGCAGTCTCAATGGACCGGCAGGGGGAGCATACACCATAGACCGATGGAATTTACCATGCCGGCGGCATCCGGGCAACCTGTAGCAGACGAAACCTCTCCCAAAATTAAAGCGCCGCTGGTATGGGCGGCGCTTCAATATTTCTAAAGGATCGTATGAAAAAGCTAAGACTAAGGTAATCTCCCCGCCCCTCGCTATGTCACCCGACTGTCATCAGATATGACAATCTTCACTTTTTTCAGGCTTTTTCGCCCTGGTCCGGGCCAGAATCCCCCTCTTTCGCCCAATTTTCCGCTGGAACTGCCCGCAGGTCATGCTGTATTATCCCCTTACCGGCCGCCAGGCCGTCAACAGACCGACTGAGACAACCTGATAGGAGATATGTAACTCATGAAGAAACTAGTACTTGGGCTGGCCATAGTGTCACTGCTCGGTGCGGTCGTTTGCGCCAACAGCGCCGACACGACTAAAAAGGCCGACCAGCCCGCCCAGAAAACAGATGTCAAACCGGCCGAGAAGGTCGACTCCGCGGCCGCCCCCGCAGAGAAGAAAGGTGAAATGGTCACAACCAAAACCGGCTTGCAGTACACTGACCTGAAGGTTGGGATGGGTGCCGAAGCCGCCACTGGCAAACGGATCGCTGTCCACTACACCGGATGGCTCTATGAAAATGGCAAGCGCGGCAAGCAGTTCGACAGCTCCCGCGGCAGCAACCCGTACGTTCTCACTCTTGGCGCCAAGCAGGTTATCGATGGATGGGACGAGGGGATTGTCGGGATGAAAGTTGGCGGCATCCGAGAGTTAATCATCCCTCCGGCGCTTGCCTATGGCAAAGCTGGCTACCCGGGATATATCCCGCCCGATGCGACACTGATCTTTGAAGTTGAGCTGATGGACGCTCAGTAAGCTGTTGTATCGTCGTCAATTGCCGCAGGTAGCGGCTGACCGAAAATAATTAAGGCGCTGTGGGATTCCCGCAGCGCCTTAATCTTCTTAAAGAGGTAACATAAGAAAAGCTAAAGGTAACGCACTGGTTATAACGCAATAGTGTCCGAAAAGTGTCCATGTTTCGCATATTTTTTTGTGTGATTTTCGTCGCCGAACCGGCAAGTGAGACTTAACGTACACGACAGCAATAGGTTATACATCACTCTCGTCCGCATCAAAGACATAATAAATCTTTGATTGCTCAGGAACGTCCGCTTTGTTGGGTCCCCAATCCAACTCTCAATTTTCTTGCTCAATTCTTGCTGAAACGTTATCTTGCAACAGGATAGCTGATTCAGGGGAATATCACATGCGAAGTCCGGCGCTCAAACAAATTCTTGTTCTGTTCACACTTGTCATCTTGATCTGTGCGGCTACATGCGAGGCACGGTCGCCAGTTGCGATTAGACTCATTGCTGGCGCGAGCCAGGCCGGAGTCCACAAGATCAATGGCGTGACTGATGATCCCGGCTTGCTCCTTGGTCTTGGGGCCAAGTATCGGCTAAACAATCGGCATAGCTTCTTTTTGGATATTGAACGAATAGAGAGGAAGGCACCTTCAGCATCGGCAAACGCCTATCTCTCTGATTTCCAGCTTTCTCGCGAACCATTGACGGCGCCGGATTACGTATCCGCCGACTACTGGCCAGTGACTCTTGGCTACCAGTTCAATATTCTTCCTGATGCCAATCATTGGATCACACCTCATGTGATGTGCGGAGTCTCAATGATGGTTATCGCTGAGAATACTCATGATGGTTCAATCTACCCGAATCTGGACGTCAGCTCTGACGAAGAAATAGAACGCAGCAGCACAAAAGCATCCGCAAAGTTCGGCGCCACTATTGGAGTCGGCTGCTCGGTCAAAGTGAGTTCGGCCTTGAGTCTCTCGCTGAATGGCTGTTTCCGTGAACTAGGTACGACCAAACCACGAAGTGTTGAATCAAGAACTGTTGAATCTGGTCGGCGAACTGTTAATCCGTTCTGGCCCCTGCCCTTGAACGATGGCTATGAAGCAAAACTGATCATAGAGTTCCGAATCTGAGCGCGATTCCCCGAAAATGCAAAAGGGCTGGTCAGACGACCAGCCCTTTCTGTTGAATCTCGCGCTAACTTACTTTATTGCCGCAAACGCGTTGGTCAAATCCGAAATCAGATCATCCGCATGTTCTATCCCGACCGACAACCGTATCAGATTATCCGTGATCCCGTTCGCCTCGCGGACATCCTTCGGGATCGAGGCGTGCGTCATAGCCGCCGGATGATTTATCAGCGACTCCACTCCGCCCAATGACTCAGCCAGAATGAACACTTTGGTCGACGTCACGAACTTTTTGACACGCTCAAAGTCCGCTTTCACCGTGAATGAGATCATCCCGCCCGGCATGGTCATCCCGTTGGCGACCGGCTTACCATCGATTCCAGGAAAGAAAATCTTGTCGACCGCGTCGACAGTTTCAAGATACTCGACCACTTTCATGGCGTTAATAGAGTGCCGCTCCATCCGGATATGCAGCGTCTTGAGCCCGCGAATTACCAGCCAGGACTGGAACGGATCAAGCACCCCGCCAACCGCAAATTGGTTAAATCGGACTCGCTCCGCCAGCGCCGGGTCTTTGACAATCAACGCCCCGGCGATGACATCGCAATGCCCGCCGAGATACTTGGAGGCCGAGTGGTGGACGATATCCGCCCCCAACTCCAGCGGACGCTGGATATAGGGGGTCGCGAAGGTGTTATCCACCGCCAGCAGGATATTATGCTTTTTCGCTATGGCCGAGACCGCCGCGATATCAATGATCTTCATCAGCGGGTTGGTTGGCGTTTCGGTCCAGAAGAGTTTGGTGTTCGGTTTGACAGCTTTCTCAAAATTGGCGGGGTCGGTCCCGTCGATGTAGCTGAAATCAAGCCCAAAATTCCGCATCAGCCGCTCAAACAGGCGGCGCGTGCCACCATACAGGTCATCGACCGCGACAACATGATCGCCGGACTTGAGCAAGTCGAGTACTGCATTTAGCGCCGCGAGGCCAGATGAGAAAGCGAAGCCGTGCGAGCCTCCCTCGAGGTCCGCAAGAATCTCCTCCAGCGCCGACCGGGTCGGATTGGCCCATCGCGAGTAAACGTACCCGGATTCATCCCCCGGATAGCCGACGCGATAGGTCGAGCTGGGGAAAATCCCCTGCGTCACACCGCCGGTATGATCAGCGGCGATCTGCCCCGAGTGGATCGCTTTGGTTTCGAAACGGAAATTCTTCCAGCGTTTATCTTTGCTCTCCATTAGAGGAGTCCTTTCTCACGCATCCAGCTATCTGAGTACATTTTGCTGATATATTTCGACCCGGAATCCGGAAGGATGACTATTACGATCTTATCTTTGCTCAGTGTTTTGGCGTGTTTCAGCGCGACGTGCACCGCCGCCCCCGATGATCCGCCCGCCAATATCCCTTCTTTACGCGCCAGATCACGTCCCGCCGCAAAACACTCTTTGTCAGTCACCTGGTATATTTGGTCGATCACCGAGAAGTCGATTGTCGGGCAAAGCATATCCTCGCCGATCCCTTCGACCAGATAGGTGTGCGGCTCGATCATCGTTTTATCTTTGTGATACTGGTAGTAAACCGACCCGATCGGGTCAGCCGCCACCACCTGGATCTTCGGATTCATCTCTTTCAAATATTTCGCCGTGCCGGAGACTGTCCCTCCCGTCCCTATCCCGCCGACAAAAACATCGAATTTGCCGCCGGTCTGACGGTACAGCTCCGGACCGGTGATCTTGTAGTGTGCCTCGATATTGTCGAGATTGAAATACTGCCCTATCATGTAGGAACTGGGGGTCTCGCGATGTATCCGCTTGGCGGTCTCGTAATAGCTCTCCGGCGACTCGGCCGGGACCGCGGTTTTACAGATATGCACCTGGGCGCCAAATGCCTTGAGCGTATCAACCTTTTCATTCGACATCTTGTCCGGGATTGTCAGGATGGCCTTGAACCCGTTCACTGCCGCGAACATCGCCACCGCCGCGCCGGTATTACCGGAGGTCGCCTCGATGATGGTCCCGCCCGGTTTCAGATCGCCGCGCCGTATTGCCTGTTCCAGGATATAGACCGCCATCCGGTCCTTGACCGACCCGGTCGGGTTAAGAAACTCCAGCTTGGCAAGCACCGTTGCTTCAACCCCATACTCCTTGGGCATCCGCTGAAGGCGGACCAGGGGGGTGTCCCCGATCGTCTGGGTGATGTTGTCAGCGTAAAATCGGTCGGTCATGGTCCTGAACTTTCCTTGAGCGGTTGCTGTTATCGCCTCAGCAGGCCGAAACCGGCGGCCGGGCTTTGAATATGACAAACACCCGCGGCGGTGAATCGTTCAGACTTTCGGGGCCGCGGTCTCCTGCCATTAAAGGGCGTTCGGGGCCGGTTCGTCAACTACTGTATCGTCACAGGGACGAACGAAAAAACAATTGACAGCCCGTTCACGGCTGTGTACTCATAGTCCGCCCAAATGTTCGCATGGCTCACTGACCGGCGAAGAGGGGGCGAACCACGTACCAACCTGAGAATATTCAAAGGGATATTGAGGAAATAGCATGTTCTGCAATCAGTGCAATGAAAAGATCGTCGGTAAGCCAGTCAAACAGGGGGCGGAGTATTACTGCTCGCTCGAATGCGCCAACCTTGCCTCCGGCATCGACCCCGAGGAAGAGGCCGAAGAATACTTCGAGGAAGAACAGATCAATAACGAATTCTTTGAGGAAGAAGAGTAGCGGGGACGATCCAACGTCCGCCTGTCAGTCGCGCGATATCTTCAAGATCTCATACGACAACATCCCGGCCGGCACCGATATCTGGACTTTGTCGCCGACCGATTTCCCGAGAAGCGATGCTCCGATCGGTGACTTCACTGAGATGATATCTTTATCCACATCCGCTTCATCCGCCGGGGCGATCGTATAGAGGATCTCCTCGCCGTCCCGCAGGTCTTTCACCAGCACTCTTGAGAACAAGTAGACCTTGTCGTTCGGGATCTTGTCGACATCGACCGTCCGGACCCGAGACAACTTATCCTCGATCTCGGCGATCTTCCGCTCCAGGTGGCGCTGAGCCTCCTTGGCGGCATGGTATTCGGCATTCTCGGACAGGTCCCCCAGTTCCATCGCCCGTTTGATCTCGGCGATAATTCTTGGGCGATCCTCAAACTTCAGCTTTTTCAGCTCCCCTTCGAGTTTGATCCGGCCATCTTTGGACAAATAGATATGGTCGCTCATAGGGGTCCAATATATAGGATTATCATCGATCTGGCAACTAATGGCGCCTACGGGCCAGGATAAGATAGAGCGTCAGCGATAGCGCCAAACCCGGCAATATCGGCTCAATTCCAAGCCAGTATCCGTCTGGATTCCAATACCCCGAAAGATACCAAATCAGCGACAGCGCACCTGAAAAGACAACTGATAACATCGCGGCTCCACCCGAAAACCTCCGCCTTCCAACAAATGAACTGACCACTGGCACAACCAGTGCCGGCGCGCCGACCGACCCGAACGCGTACCAGATATCGACCGCCGATTTGAAGAATAGCCCGACCGCCAGCGCCAGGACGGTTGAGACCGCCAACCCTATCCGGGTCATCCTGGTAATGCGTGCCTCGTCAAATGGCTTGATGCGTCGAACCAGGTCATTACTGAATGTTGATGCCGCGATGAACGAATATGAGTCGACCGTCGACATGACCGTCACCAGCATCGCCACCGCGAAGAGTCCGGATATCCCCACGGGGAGCACTTGATTCGCCAGAACTGGATAGGCCGCGACTGGATCGGTTAAATTTGGCAGTAACGCCCGCGCATAAAGCCCACACGATGTCGTCATAAAATCAAACAATGCCCAGCAACAGATAGAGATGAGAATTCCGCGCCGCGCGATCTGCGGCGTGCGGGCCGCATAACATCGCTGGAAAAACGCTGGCTCGGTCAGAGTAGTTAAGGCGATGAAATACCAGACCGCGATCGCCCAAACCGACCGTCCACCATGCCAGGTGAGGTGGTCCGTTGGTACGCTGGCCGCGATATAATCCATCCCACCATACTTCGCGACGAGAAATACCAGCAGAACCGCAAAACCGGCGAACATTAGACCGAACTGCATCAAGTCATTTCGGATAAGCGCGTTGAATCCGCCGGCGAAGACGTAGATGGTTGAAAACGCAGTCCCAAATAATACGCCTACCCAGAATGGCCAGCCGAACAACATCTGGAAGAGGACCCCGAGCATCACGATATACGCGCCGGGACTGGCCATCAAGAAAACGATAGTCGCACCAGCCAGGGCCGCCGGTTTCCCATAGACCTGGGCGAGACGGTCCGGGATAGTCAGAAGCTCTGTCTCTCGCGCTTTCTTTGCCAGAAAGAGCGCGAACAGCAGTGCCGCCACGTAGTACGGCACACCTAAGACCAGCCAGTTGGAGAGACCGTACTTGTACGAATATTCCCCGACTCCAAGTATGCCGCCATAATATGTCGAGACCAGCGATGCGACAAAGGCAGGTAGAGTCAGCACTCGACCTCCGATTATCAGGTCCGAGGCGGAGCTGTCCGATCGGATACGGCGGCTCACCCCGACGTACATTTGTATCGCGAGGTAAACCGCCACGATGACATAATCGACCGGGTGCATACTTACCTAAAACAGTTCCAGCGCCAGTTGCAGATAGAAATTCCGTTCGGCGCCGACATAGTATTCCGCCCAGCCATCGACGACAACACCATCTCCGGCGGAATAAGCATAGTTTCCGCCGTAGCCAGAGGTCTCGTACTTTTTGTCGAATAGGTTGTCGACACGAGCTGACAGGGTGAGAGTTCCCAAGTCCGCGAATCTGCTCCAATTGACCGAGGCCGACACTGAACTGGATGTAAACGGCTCGATCGACAGGCTCTTGATATTAACCAGCTCCATCCACTGGCGACCCACAAGCCGGGTACGCCACGTCACACGAAACAGATCAGTGTGATAGTCGAGCATTAGATTTCCAAGATACTCCGGAAAGCCGGACAGCTTCTTGTCCGCCAAATCGACCAACACCTGGGAATCATCTTCAAGGGTAAGTGAGATCGCGTACTCTTTGACGCGATTGTAATTGAGCGACCAATTGGCGCCTATGGTCAGCCGTGTCGTCAGGTTGACCTCACCGGTCAACTCCAGACCGGCATGCACCGACCTGTCTGCATTGGCAGTGATGGCCAGCCCGGTGTTCGGGTTAATGCCGCCATACGGGATTATCTCATTCCGGAAATCCATCCAGAAAAGATTGACTCCCACCATATGTCGATTGTCGCGATACTTGGCGCCCAATTCGTAATTGACCACACGTTCGGATTTCGCGGTCGGATCGCCAAACGTGTACGTGGTGTCGCTGCCATTGATCGCGCGATCCTCTATCTCCAGCGACGGCATCACGCTCGGGTCGTTGGCATCATAGATCTCGGCATCGGTCGGCGTCCGCGAGGATACCGCGACATTGACAAACAGATTGACCGCCGGGGTCACGGTATAAGTGAACCCAAGTCTTGGCGAAAAATTGAGCCAGTCGATATCATACTGATACCCCTTGAATGCCCCCATCTTCACCTGATCAAAAGTGTAGCGCTGATAGCGCACCTGCGCGGTCGCCAGCATCCCAAGTTTCGGCGTCAACGCGTACTGCTCCTGCAGGTAGAGTGAGCCGACATACTTATCGCCGAAATATCGGTAGAACCGATGCCCCGGCGTGATGCTTCCCGTCACATTCTCCGCGTACACCACCTGCCCCCAGTGATCTGACCGGAAATAATAGAATGACCCACCAATGGAGTGTCGCCCCGCCGTATGGTCTATATCCAATCGCGGGTTCCACCCGTATTGATCTTTGGCGACCCAGATCTGACGAACGATCGCGCCATTCTGATACGGCAGTCCCGTGCTCGTGTCTACATTGACCTGCTCGGGTCGGATATTGTAATCCGAATAGAATGCTGACTGCTTCAACTGCTCGTAATACCCCTTACCTCGAATGTAATAGAACGTGTTGCTCAACGTCGTCCGGTCATTGATCTCATAAACATTATGTAACTGGTAGTGCGGCTGATTGAAATTGTCGGTCTCATTGCCGTACGACAGATAGTTGAACCGACGGTCTTTCTGCAACTCGAGCCGCGGCGAGCCATAGTATGCCAGATGCATGCGCATCGGTCCGCCATAGATCTGGAGATCAGTGGTCGATTTCGGCGTTAGTCGCGCGAGCGAGAAATAGTACGCCCACCCCTCGTACCAGCTGTTGTGGCGATACCCGCTTGAGTTCTGCCGCGAAAACCGTCCGGCGAATGCCCAGCGGCCGTCAATCAATCCGGAAGCATACTCAATTGACTGCTTTGCCATTTCGCCGATCGATCTGCCATCAGACAGATACTCACCATACCCCGTCGTGATACGTGCCTGACGCTCCCGCGCGAACGAGTTCGACGCGATATTGACCGACCCGCCAAATGAAGCGTCGCCATACAGCGAATTCCCCACTCCGCGCTGTACCTGGATATCTGATACTGTCGACGCGAAATCCGGCAGGTCGACAAAGTAGGTAGCCTGATCCTCCGGATCATTGAGCGGCACGCCATTGATGTAAACCGACACACGCTTGTCGTTGAATCCACGAATCGACATATAGCTGTAGCCGAGCGATGACCCGGCATCGGCATACGAATAGAGATTGGGGGTTGATTCCAGCAGTAAGGGGAACTCGCCGATCGAATAATCCCGCGCGATCTCCTCGCGCGAGAGATTCTCGAACGGCACGGGCGTCACTCCCTCCTGAGCGCGATCCGCCGTGATCAGAATATCCCGCATCCGATAGTAGCTCGGCTGGAGTATGACGGTTGCAGGAACGGAGCCGACCATAAACTGCCGCGGTTCGTAACCGACCGATGAAAAGGTCACGCGACCTACATCGTCAGTCGACAGAAGCCGGTACGCGCCGGAACTATCGGTGACCGTTCCGACACCGGCACGATCGGTGATCACCGAGACACCGATTAGTGGTTGGCCATCGGGGCCAACTACCCTTCCGGTAAGCTCGCTCGCGGATAGCTGCGCCGCGAACAGCAGCAGTATCCCGACAATCGGGGTGAAAAAGCGTTTCATGACAGTAACCTCGCATTTCAGTTTTGCAAGATTCCGTCCTGAATCGATAGGAAAGCCTGGAATGCAGGCACGGGGGATGTGGTTTCCACGCATCTCCGTTTCCCTACGCCGGTATTATCCGGATCAGGTCGAGGGGGTATGATCTCAGGCGGTCGTTATTACGCCACCCCCAACGGATCTATGTTCTGGTGGTAAAGTGGTCAGGTCGGACCCACTTGGCAAGTGATAATTTTCGCGGGAATAGCGGTGAACCTCTTCCGCCGGGTCTGGCGGCTTGCCTCACAATGCGTTATCATTGCGGAATGAACGCGGGGAAAGTCCAGACTACTGACACAAGCCGATGGCTCCCTATCGCGCTGATCCTTGTGGCGCTCGCGCTTGCGGTGGCGGGGTTCATCCTATTTCACCGCTTCTATCACGATGATGCCTACATCTCGCTCCGCTATGTCCATAACTTTCTGAATGGTCAGGGACTCGTCTGGAATCCAGGTGAACGTGTCGAAGGATACAGCAATTTTCTCTGGGTACTGTTGGTCAGCCTGCTCGGCCGCGCCGGTATCGACCTTGTGTCCGCCACAAGACTTCTGGGGATTACAAGTCTGGCAGGCTGTGCAATTGCCGCGCTGACGGTCTGCCGCGAGTGGTCTCCGAAGAATCTCACTGTATCAGCAATTGGACTGTTGCTGGTACTTACTTCACTGCCGATGATCGTCTGGTCAATCGGCGGACTCGAGCCGGTACTCTTTGCGTTATTGCTTTTGCTTGCACTCTGGCAAGTGAGTCTCATTCCAAAGGAACGGGCTCGCGCGGCCATATTTGCCGGAACGCTTTTCGCCCTGTTGTCGATGGCCCGTCCCGACGGCCCTCTCTATTTTGTGTGCGGTGTCATCTGGCTGGCATTCTATGGTCGCAGGTCACTTCCGACTTTGCTTTTGACCTATCTGCTTTTATTTGGCGCGTTTCTTCTCTGGCGGTACTCGTATTACGGTGACTGGCTCCCCAACCCTGCCTATGTGAAGGGGACGGTCACCCTCTCCAACCTGTGGCGTGGCCTGTCGTATCTGCGCGACTACGCCATCTCACTCCCCTATCTTCTACCTTTGACAATTGCGTCTCTTATCTGGCTCCGAGTACGAAAAGTCTTGGCCCCACGCCACTCGCTTTTCCTGATTGTAATAGTCGGGCACCTGGCATACATCACGATCGTCGGTGGCGACCATATGCCTGCGTTCCGTTTCATGGTCCCGATAATTCCGCTCAGCGCTATCGTTATCGCCGAGACCGTCGGAAACGTCATGGTCACCGCTGACGGATTCCGCCGACTGGCGCCATCGCTGGCCGTCCTTTTGCTCGTCACGCTGCAAATTCTCTTCCCTCCTGAGATTATCGC
>CAZCZL010000005.1:0-239266 GCA_964503315.1 uncultured Ignavibacteriales bacterium
TGGATCATTTAGCTTCAATCCTGACTTCACACAGGCTGGACCGTATTCAGTGACCTTTTACGCGACCGATGGTTCGATCATTGATTCAGAAGTTGTCGTGATCACAGTCACGAATACGAATCAGGCCCCGATACTTGCGGCGATTGGCGCGCAATCGGTGGCCGAGGGCGCTGTACTGAACTTTGGCGTGTCGGCTTCTGACGCTGACGGCACGACGCCGACTCTGACGACTTCGACACTGCCGACCAACGCGTCGTTTACCGATAATGGAAACGGAACGGGTTCGTTCTCGTTCAATCCGGATTTCACGCAGGCGGGCGCCTATAACGTGACTTTCTACGCGACGGATGGGTCGATCATCGACTCAGAAGTTGTCGCAATCACAGTCACGAATACGAATCTGTTGCCGGTCCTGGCGGCAATCGGCGCGCAATCCGTTGCCGAAGGTGGCTCGCTGGGATTCGGTGTTTCTGCTTCGGATGCGGATGGCACCATTCTCACCTTAACGACCTCCGCGCTCCCGGCTAATGCATCGTTCACCGACAATGGTAATAATACCGGAAGCTTCTCATTCAATCCGAGTTTCCTTCAGGCCGGATCTTTCAACATCACGTTCTATGCGAACGATGGTCAGGCGACGGATTCTGAAGTTGTCACGATCACCGTCACCGGCGTCAATCAGTTGCCGATTCTGGCCGCGATCGGGCCGCGCAGTGTAACCGAAGGGATCGCGCTGAATATTCCGGTTTCCGCTTCGGATGCCGATGGCACTGTTCCTGTGCTGACCACGAGTGCGCTTCCGGCCGGAGCGACATTCATAGACAATCTTAACGGCACCGGGACATTCGCCTGGACACCGACTTTCAACCGCGCCGGAATCTACAGCGTGACTTTCTATGCGACCGATGATTCCTCTGCCGTCGATTCTGAAGTTGTCTCGATAACCGTGAACGAATCCGGCAACCATCCACCTGTTCTGGCGACAATCGGTAGTCAGTCGGCGACGGAAGGTATAAACCTGAGCTTTGGAATTTCTGCGGTCGACCCGGACTCGACCCTTCCCGTGTTGACCACCTCAACTTTGCCGACAGGTGCGACCTTCACGGATAACGGCAACGGAACCGCCAGCTTTAGCTGGACGCCGTCATTCACACAGGCTGGCGCGTACAACGTTACTTTCTATTCATCCGATGGTACCGCGATCGACTCCGAACGCGTGGCGATAAACGTTTTTGAGTCGGGGAACCAGGCGCCGGTGTTGGCGGCGATCGGTCCGCGTTCCACTTCCGAAGGGGCTAATCTGAACTTTAATATCTCGGCGACCGACCCTGATGGCACGACGCCGAGTTTCTCCACGTCGACTCTGCCGTCGGGTGCGTCCTTCGTGAACAATGGCAATGGAACCGGGACATTCAATTGGACGCCCGGATTTACGCAGGCTGGTTCGTACAATGTTACCTTCCGCGCCACTGATGGTGTCGCGGTTGACTCCGAAGTCGTGACGATCACTGTCAACGAAGCCGGCAATCAGGCGCCGGTGCTTGCGACTATTGGAAGTCGTGCGGTGACCGAAGGCGCGTTGCTATCATTTAGCATCTCCGCGACCGATCCTGATGGCACCACGCCATCCTTCTCGACGTTGACGCTGCCGTCGGGCGCGAATTTTGTCGACAATGGGAACGGCACGGCGACATTCAGTTGGACCCCGGGCTTTACAGCCGCCGGTCCGTATAGTGTGACATTCATTACTTCGGATGGCTCACTTGCCGATTCCGAAGTTGTTTCGATAACGGTCAACGATGCCGGTAACCAGGCGCCGGTGCTGGCGGCGATCGGCGCGAAATCGACTACCGAAGGCGTATTGTTGACATTCGGCGCTTCGGCGACCGACCCGGATGCGACCACTCCGACATTGTCTGCCGGTAACCTCCCAACCGGCGCGACCTTTACGGATAATGGCAATGGTACCGGGACATTCAATTGGACGCCGTCCTTCACGCAGTCGGGCGGATATCAGATAGTTGTCCGCGCCTCCGATGGCTCACTCAGTGACTCTGAGATCGTGACCATCAACGTGCTCGAGGCGGGGAACCGCGCGCCGGTCTTTTCAACGGTCGGGCCGCAGTCCGTGACTGAAGGAAATTTGCTCACTATCCCGGCGAGTGCGACCGACCCTGACGGCACCACACCGGTGATTACCAGCTCGACATTGCCGCTCGGCGCGAGCTTTACCGACAACGGTAACGGCACGGCGACTATCACCTGGACTCCGACGTATCTGCAGTCGGGTGTTTACAACGTGTCATTCTTCGCGACCGATGGGATCTTGAGAGATACTGAGAATGTCGTCATCACCGTTCTGGATGCCGGCAACCAGATCCCGGTTCTCGCGAATATCGGCCCGCGCAGTGTAACCGAAGGCATTCTGTTGACGATCTCAATCAGCGCGACCGATGCTGAAGGTCAGATCCCCGACCTGACGACCGGGACACTCCCGAGTGGCGCGTCATTTGTTGATAACAACAACGGCACGGGTACATTCACGTGGACGCCGGTCTTTAATCAAGCTGGTGTGTACAATGTGACGTTCCGGGCAACCGATGATTCGCTCGCGATTGACTCCGAAGTTGTGTCGATTACTGTTAACGACGCTGGCAACCAGGCGCCGATTCTGGCGGCCATCGGTGGACGCTCGATTCCTGAGAATTCACTCCTGTCATTTGGTGTTTCCGCGGCCGACCCGGATTCAACGATTCCGGCGCTGACGACCTCGACTTTACCGTCCGGCGCGTCGTTCACTGATAATGGTAACGGTACCGGGTCATTCTCCTGGACGCCGACCTTCATTCAGTCCGGAAGTTATCCGGTGAGGTTCTACGCTTCAGATGGAACCGCAATTGATTCCGAGCTTGTGACTATCACAGTAACGGAATCCGGCAACCAGGCGCCGGTTCTTGCGGCAATCGGCCCGCGGTCGGTGACCGAGGGTCAGAACTTGTCGTTTAGCATTTCAGCAAGCGACCCTGACGCGACCACGCCGTCATTCACGACCTCGACTCTGCCGCTCAACGCGACATTCGTTGATAACGGCAACGGGACCGGCTCATTCAGTTTCAATCCGAGTTACGTACAGGCGGGAGTTTATAACATCACTTTCCGCGCCTCGGATGGTGCATTGGTTGACACAGAGATCGTGACGATCACGGTCAACGAAGCCGGCAATCAGGCGCCGGTGCTTGCGGCGATCGGCCCACAATCCGTTTATGAAAACCAGTTGCTGACCATAAACGTGTCTGCTTCTGATCCGGACGCGACATTCCCGACCATGTCAACATCGGCTCTGCCGGTTGGCGCGTCGTTTGTGAATAACGGCAACGGAACCGGCACGTTGACCTGGACACCGACCTTCATTCAGTCGGCCGCGTATATAGTGACTTTCTACGCGTCGGATGGTTCCATCGTTGATAGTGAACTCGTAACTATCACGGTGCGGAACGCCAACGCTCCGCCAGTCCTCGCGGCGATCGGGCCGCGCGCAGTCGCGGAAGGCGCGACGCTTTCATTCGGTGTCAGTTCATCCGATATCGATGGCACCAACGCGGTGCTGACAACTTCAGCACTGCCAGCGGGCGCGTCGTTCATTAATAACGGGAACAACACTGGTAGCTTCAGCTGGACGCCGACTGTGGCCCAGGCCGGAGTCTACAGCGTGACGTTCTACGCCACCGATGATTCGCTGGCGGTTGATTCTGAGGTAGTGCAGATCACGGTTGGCAACGTCAACCAACCACCGGTTTTGTCCGCTATCGGGCCACAGTCTGTTGCTGAAAACGTACTGCTTGCATTCGGCATCAGCGCGACCGATGGCGACGGGAATATTCCGGTGCTCTCGACCTCGGCTCTCCCGGCCGGTGCGACGTTTGACGACAACGCTGACGGCACTGGATCTTTCTCCTGGACCCCGACCTTCAGTCAGGCGGGAGTCTACTCGGTGACCTTCTATGCCGACGATGGCGAAGCGGTTGACTCGGAAGTGGTCCAGATCACCGTCACCCAGGTCAACCTTGCTCCCATACTGGCAGCGATCGGGCCACGATCCATCCCGGAGAATTCGCTGCTGAGCTTCACCGTTTCGGCCTCTGATCCAGATGGTACAAGCCCGGTTTTGAGCACCTCGGCGCTCCCGACTGGAGCCTCCTTTGCCGATAATGGAAACGGCACCGGGGATTTCGACTGGACCCCTGATTTTAGCCAGGCCGGAGTCTACAGCGTGACCTTCTACGCCTCCGATGGCCAGTACATAGATAGCGAGACCGTAACAGTGACCGTCAACAATACCAATCGCGCCCCTGTTGCAGACGCCGGAGTCGATCAGATCGATGTGCCGGTCAATTCTACGGTATTGTTGAGTGGAACTGGTTCGTTTGACCCGGATCTCCAGACGATCACGTATTCCTGGATACAGGTGAGCGGCCCCGCGGTGACGCTGACTGGCGCGCTGACCAGCACGCCTTCGTTTGTCCCGCCGCTGCCGGGTACGTACGCCTTCCAGTTGATCGTCTCCGACAACGATCTGTTGTCGACACCTGATACGGTGGTGGTAACCGCCATCAACGCCGCTCCGCCACGGGCGATAAATGATCTGTCGATCACGATCGTCTCCGACAACCTGCAGTTGACCTGGTCGGCGATCACGCTTGATACGGCCGGTCTTCCGACTCAGGTTGGCGGCTATATCATCTATCGCGACACGATGGCCTATTTCACGCCGACCTCGGCTGACTCCATCGGCGCGGTCTCAGCGGCTACGCTGACCTTTACCGACAACAATATCTTTGGCGCGAATGTCGTCGGCGATACGACCAACCAGTATTTCTACGTGGTCGTGTCGTATGACATCTATGGCAATCGCTCGGCGGTCTCCAACCGTGTTGGCGAGTATGACTACGCCATCACCGTGACCGCCACGACCGACTTCAACCTGATATGCGTACCGTTCGAGAATACAGGTATCACCGACGCGGTGCAGCTTATCAGCGCGATCGGCATCTCGAATGTCAACACGGTGAACAACTACCGTGCGACCTCGCAGAGCTTTGAATCCCGCTTCGCCGCCGGATTTGGAACGAACTTCGCCGTCGTGCCGGGCGGTGTTTATCAGGTGAACGCGGCCAACTCGACCATCTTCTCGGTCGCGGGACGTGTTCCGGCGCCGGGAGCTATCACATACACGCGGGTTACGACGGCCACGACCGACTATTCGTTCCTGGCGATTCCGTTCGACCGCGAAACCGAGTTCACTACCGCGCAGAGTGTTCTCAACAGCATTCCAGGCGGATTCAATACGCTGAATAGATTCATCGCGGCCTCGCAGAGCTATCAGTCGCGATTTGCCGCAGGATTTGGAACGAACTTCCCGGTCAAAGCGGGGAAACCGTATCAGGCGAACAACGCCGCGAGCGGAACATTCCCGCAGTAAGGCCAGGAGGGTGACAGTATGAGAAAAAAACGTCTCGATATATCCGGAGGTGCCACAGTGGCAAAGGGAAAAGAGCTTCTTAGGATGCAGAAGTTGCTTGGACTTGTCGTACTGTTGTTGGTCACGCCGTTGACATCTGCGTTCGCGCAGGGATCGATCTTTGGTACGGTGCAGAACTCGAATCTGAGCACACCGGCCAACGGACAGATCAGTTTCTACGGCTTCACCGATAATACTGACGACGAGATCCGCCTGGAATCCTCGATCGGTGCTGGATATGACGCCGGCAACTGGTTCGATGATTTCCAGAACTATCTCTCGAAGACACCAGGCAACCCGTACACATACCGCTTCTTCAATACGACGAACGGCGAAGGTGCGGTGCTGGCCAGTACCATTCCGAACAACTCCTTCCAACAGGAGAATATTGTATTGGGTACGGTCAGTTGGCCGGCAGCGCCGACCGGAATGTCGGCCCGGATAATCTCCTCGACCTCCGTGGTCCTCACGTGGACCCGCGTAGCCGGAGTGACGTATCACGTTTACCGTCGTCCCTCCACCTCGCAAGGTTCGTTCTTCCGGATAGACAACCCGGCCGGTTTGTTGACCGATGCCGGCGAGGTTGATAGTTTCTTCGTTGATAATACCGTCTCTGGTGGCTTGTCGTATGACTACCTGTTGATCGGCCAGAATGGTTCTGGTCTCGGTCCGCACTCGTCCATCCTGACGGTCTCCACCGCCACTCCCACCGCGCCGGCGATCGCATCCATTACGCCGACCAGTGGTTCGAGTCTCGGCGGCACGCCGGTGGTCATCGCCGGTACCGGATTCGATGTCAATGGCGCCACGGTGACTCTTGATGGCGCGCCGCTTACCTCCGTGACTGTAACGTCACCGTTCCAGATCAACGCGGTCACTCCGGCTGGATCCGCCGGACCGGCTGATCTGGTCGTGACCAATACCGCCGCCGGGCTTTCCGCATCCCTCCCCGCGGCCTATACCTATCTTGGCAACCAGGCGCCAGTGTTGGCCGCGATCGGCCCGCGCTCGGTAAACGAAGGGGCCAACTTGAACTTTGGTGTCTCCGCGAGTGACGCCGACGGCACCACGCCCACTCTGACCACTTCAACGCTTCCGCTTAACGCGACCTTTGTTGACAACGGCAATGGAACCGGTACGTTCAACTTTACGCCGAGCTTTACGCAGGCCGGCGCGGTCAACGTGACTTTCTACGCGTCGGATGGCATAGTCATTGATTCCGAAGTCGTTGCAATCACGATCAATAACGTGAACCAGTTGCCGGTGTTGGCGACGATCGGCCCGCGGTCGGTGAATGAAGGCGCCAATCTGAATTTTGGTGTCTCCGCGACTGATGCTGACGGTACCACGCCGACGCTGACAACGTCCGCTCTGCCGCCCAACGCGGTCTTTGTTGACAATGGGAACGGCACCGGGACCTTTGATTTCTCGCCGAGCTTCAGCCAGTCGGGCGTGATCAACGTCACGTTCTACGCAACGGATGGTTCCGCCATCGACTCCGAGCAGGTCGCTATCACCGTGAATAACGTCAACCAGGCGCCGGTGCTGGCGGCAATCGGTCCGCGCGCGACCACTGAAGGAGCCGTATTAAACTTTGGCGTCAGCGCCTCTGATCCTGACGCGACTACGCCTGTTCTGACTACTTCGGCACTCCCGACCAACGCGACGTTCACTGATAACGGCAACGGCACGGGGACATTCAACTTCGCGCCGAACTTCACTCAGGCAGGTGTCTACAACGTGACGTTCTACGCCTCCGATGGCACCGCTATCGATTCTGAAATTGTCGCGATAACGGTTACCGGCACAAACCAAGCGCCGATCCTGGCCGCTATCGGCCCGCGCGCGGTCACCGAAGGGCAGCTATTGAACTTTGGTGTCACCGCCTCTGACGGCGATGGTTCCACGCCGACCCTAACGACGTCCACGCTGCCGCTTAACGCCACATTCATCGATAACGGCAACGGCACCGGTACATTCAATTTCACGCCGTCGTTTACGCAGGCTGGATCGGTAAACGTGACCTTCTACGCGACGGACGGAATCGACACTGATTCCGAAGTCGTCGCGATCACGATCAATGAAGCGGGTAACCAAGCGCCAGTACTGGCGAATATCGGCCCGCGCGGTGTCTCCGAAGGGAACACGCTCGCCTTTGTGGTGAGTGGATCCGATGTGGACGGTACTTTCCCGACCCTCAGCGCCGTCAATCTTCCGCTTAACGCGACTTTGACGGATAACGGCAACGGTACGGCCAACTTCAGCTTCACACCTGATCTGACGCAGTCCGGTTTTTACGCGGTCACATTCATCGCTTCGGATGGCGCGCTTGCCGACTCCGAGATAGTCGCGATAAACGTCACCGAGACCAACCAGGCGCCGGTGCTGGCCGCGATCGGCCCGCAAGCGGTCACTGAAGCGCAGTTGCTGACCTTTGGCGTCAGCGCGACTGATGGTGACGGCGACACGCCAACTTTGACCACTTCAGCGCTCCCCAGTGGTGCGTCGTTCATTGACAATGGCAACGGTACCGGGACATTCACCTGGACGCCGACCTTCCTACAGGCGGGTGTCTATCCGGTCACGTTCTACGCGACTGATGGTCTGGTGACCGCCGATGTTGATTCTGAGGTGGTGACCATTACGGTAACTGACGCAGGTAACCAGACACCGGTGCTGGCGACAATCGGCCCGCGGTTCATTACCGAAGGCGCGGTGCTGAACTTCGCGGTCTCAGCGACGGATGCTGATGGCACTCCGCTTACTCTGACCGCGGATCCGCTGCCGACCAACGCGACGTTCACGGATAACGGGAACGGCACGGGGACGTTCAATTTCGCGCCGGACTTCACGCAGTCCGGAGGTTATCAGATCACGTTTGTGGCCAGCGATGGCGCTGCCGCTGACTCGGAGTTAGTGACGATCATGGTCACCGAGTCTGGAAACGTTTCGCCGGTCATCACCGCGATCCCTGACACTTCAGTCTCTGAGGGTGGCGTCGTGGTGATCAACGTGACCGCGGATGACCCGGATTCACCACTCGCTCCCGCGCTCGGCATTTCCGCGGCGACACTGCGCAATTTCACGTTCACTGATAACGGTAACGGCACCGGCGTACTGACTTATTCGCCGGACTATATTGATGCCGGTGTTGACTCGGTCTACTTCTTTGCGACCGATGGCTCTTCCACTCCCGGCTCTGAGCTGGCAGTGATCACGACGATCGATGTCAACCAGATACCATTCTTCCGCGCGGTGACACCGAAGCAAGTGCAGGCGAATGATTCGCTCCGCTTCACGGTGACGGCGGTTGACTCGACCGATCCGGGATGGCCGCGCCGTCTCTTCCTGACCGCGACCGGTCTGCCGGCTGGCGCGACTTTCACTGACAATGCCAACAATACTGGTACTTTCCGCTGGGCGCCCAATTCGACGCAAGTGGGAAGCTACAACGTGACACTTTACGCGACCGACCAGGGCATCCCCGCTCTCGCCGGGACCGTGGCAGTGCCGATATCAGTCGTGCCGGTCAACAATCCGCCGGTGCTGAATCTTGCTTCGGCTGAAGCCCGCATCGTGGGTGAAGGGCAGTCGTTGGTGGTGAGCATCAGCGCCACCGATCCAGATGGCGGCACGCCGTCGATCGATGGACAGGACCTCCCCGCCAACTCGTCGATCGTACCGACCGGCGCGGGAACCGCTGACTTTATCTTCAACCCTGATTTCACGCAGGGCGGCAATACCGGCAAGTCACGGCTTTACTCCGTGACGATCCTCGCGAGCGATGGCTCTGCGACCGATCGTTCGGTGGTGACCATACAGGTTGTCGACGCAGGAAATCAGGTACCGGTCTTCGATACTGTACCGTCGCCGACGTTGACCGAAGGTCTGGTAGATACGTTCGTCGTGCACGCGTCCGACCCGGATGGCGGCACGATCACATTGTCGGCTATCAACGCGACTCTGCCGACCAATGCTGACTTTATCCCGCGTCCGGATGGTAATGGCTGGATAATCTTCAGCCCTGGCTACACGCAGGCCGGTACATATCAGATAGGGATCATTGCGAGCGATGGCACGCTCGTCGATACGGTCTATATAACGATTGAAATTCTTGAGGCCGGCAACCAGCCGCCGGTGTTGGCGACTATTGCGGATCGTTCTGTGAACGAACGCGCTGCTCTCGTCTTCAGATTCTCCGGCACCGACCCGGATGGTCCTCGTCCGCTCTTGTCAGCGGCTCCGCTGCCGACGGGCGCGGTGGTGGTTGACTCCGGTAACGGCGCGGCATCGTTCACCTGGGTTCCGACAAACTTTGACGCGGGTGTGTATCCGGTCTACTTCTATGCCGAAGACCGTGACTTCGCCGGTGTTTTCGATTCACAGCTCGTGAATATCACCGTTCTCGACTCGAATATCGCGCCGATCATTTTCGCGACCGGCGGACGGACGATCAACGAAGGTGACACGCTTCGGTATGTGATCTCCTCTTCGGATGAGGATCTGACCATTCCGAGCATTCGGTGCCGCCTGACGACCGCTGATTCACTGGCGACCAATATGTCGTTCTTTGATTCCGGCAATGGTATCGGTGTGCTGACGTTTGTTCCTGACTACACGCAGGGCGGGAACGGAACGGTCGGGAATACACAGATACTGTACAACGTCTATTTCATCGCGACCGACGAGACTGATCCATTGTTGACTACTCAGACCTCGGCGGTCCAGATAACGGTGCGCCATATCAACGCGCCGCCGAATCTGGTCTTCCCGTTAGGCGAAGGACCGTTCACGATCAACGAAGGGACCACCCTTACCTTCAACGTTACGGCGAACGACCCTGATGGCGGGCTACCCACTATCTCGGCGACGAATATTCCGACAAACGCGACGTTTGCCGCAGGAATAATTTCGAGGACATTCAGCTTCACGCCGGACTTTACCCAGGCCGGAACCTATGTCGTCAGGTTCTATGCCAACGATGCGGGGACTCCGGTTCGCTGGGATTCGGTCTACATGACGATCAACGTAACGGATGCCGGCAACCAGGCGAGTCGCTTCACGACGACCCTCCCCGACACCTTGAACGTTGCCACTAATGTGTTGACACAATTGGTGATACGGGCGACCGACCCCGAGCATACCACAATCACACTGGCGGCTTCGCCGCTCTCGCCAGTCGCCACGTGGGTCGATTCCGGGAACGGAATTGGTGTCTACTCCATCACGCCGGACTCCACCATGGTGGGTCAGGGGTGGGATATGGAGTTCACCGCCACGGACGCTCAAAGTGCCGTAACGACGATGCATACCCATCTGCGGGTGGTGAGTTTCCTTCGCGGAGACCTCGATCAGAACGGCAAATATACGTTGATCGACCTGGCCGTGCTGGTGAACTATCTGCTCCGTCAGGGTCCGCCGCCGGTGACGCCTGAGACGGCTGATGTGAACGCGGACTTGAAGATAGACCTGTCGGATCTGGCGTATATGATCAACTTCATGTATGACGGGGGGAGTCGTCCGCCGCAATAATTGCGCTCACACGCATCTATTTTTGTCGCGTATATCAAGCCCGATTCGCCGCGTGCGAGTCGGGCTTTTTGTTCCCGTCGGACGCCGTTTTTAAGGTCAAAAGTCTTGACAAAAACCCTTCAAATCAGTAAGTTACCATTCGGAAAAGTCTTAATAGTGGTTTGACCGCTTGTGTGGTCTTACAGGTGTAAATCTCACGGTATAAATGCGAAGGTGGCCGCTCCGCCGACTCAACGCGAGTAGATGATCGTGACCGGATCATCGATGGACGGAGTTGCCTGTAGCATAAATCACTTTATTGAACGCGTACTGCACTAGTTCACGTCTCGTTGGCTTTTTCGGACGAGGGGTAAGTGACGCCAACTCAACCGGCCTTGCAGAAGGTATGGAAGGGAGGTGGATTTACAGAGTAGAGTAACAACACGCCGCCGATGCGCATCCATCAACTACAGGCATCGTCCGGCTCCTTTTGCATTTCAGATTTGATTCGAAGAATCAGTGTAATCCAAAATACGCTGGGAACTATTGTAAACAGTTGAAAGGAACAAGCATGACGAAGAAATGGTTCTCGATTGTCGTCCTTCTGGTCGTGCTCGTTGGGATGCTGGCTATTACGGCTGATGCCAAGCTGCGTCCGAGCGATCCACGAATTGAGAAGGCACGCATCTTCCAGAGAAGCCTGGCCCTTGATGACGGTCTGGGTGAGGCGATAGCTGGCGCTCGCGGCTATCAGACTTCCTCGCTCGGCGCCGCTCAGCCGGCTGTCGATTCTCGTGGTGCCCTGGTTGCGCAGACTTGGCGTGACTGGATGGCGAATGCCGCGATCGGCCGTACCGTCGATCACAACCCCCCGGCCTCGTTGTTCCCCGGTGTGCAGTTCGCCTACATGGAGAAAGCCTCCGCGGCGGCGTCAGACCGTACCCGTTGGGGATGGGCGGCGTATGAAGCCGTTACCGCTGGTGGTTCGTATGTACCGGCCGGTGGTAAAGTGGTAGTGCAGTCGGATGCTCCGGGTTCAGTGGAAGCCGGTTCCTATCCGAAGATCTATGTTGATCAGACTGGTACTGCCCTTTTCGGTTCGTATGACTTCCCGGATCAGGCCTCCCTGCCGAACGATATGTACATGCATATTTCGCAGGACGCCGGCCCGATCGTCGGTGACTTCGGTGGTATCCTTGATGGTAGCGTCATGGACAATGCGATCCGCAACGCGGGTGGTATTGAAGGCGCGACCACCATCTGGCCGACCATGGCTGTCCATGAGGCCGCTGGCGTTCTCACCATCTACCTCGCGGCGTTTGAAAACGTCGGTGGTAACGATGGCGCCATGAAGGTTTTCCGCAAAGTTGGGTATGCCCCGGCGAACCCGGATGCTACCTGGTCGATCGTCTTCAGTGACACGACCTTCTTCCCGTCTCAGGATATCTCTGCGTCGCCTGTGTCGACCCGTGTAGGCGTCTGCTGGCCGAAGTTCACTCCGGCTGGCCGTACCGCCGGTGACACGTCGCAGAACGATGTCTGGTGCGCGATCTCCCCGACCGGCGCGTCCGGTACCTGGGTCCGCACGAACATCACCAACTACTCCGGTGCCGGCTATCGCGCCTGGTTGGAAGTTGGTTGCTTGTTTGACACGTCAGACAAGTTCCACGTGATCTGGAACGGTTCGTACACCGACGGCGTCGATTTCGGCAACCGTCGCTGCCGTCTGTTCCACTGGTCGGAGCACGTTCCGGGCAGCATCTACACGATCTTTGATGCTGGTTGGGATCCGACCTTGACGGACTGCGTGGGTGGTTCGAACGTCATGAACGTTGGTAAGTTCTCCATCGCCGAGTGCGACGGTCGCCTGTACGCGATCTTCTCGGCGTGGAACTGGCCCGGTGTCGATGGCACCGATCCGGTTGACGACTGCTGCGCCAGCGCTTCGGTCGCCCAGGGCGCCAACGGCGAAGTCTATCTCTCCGTTTCCTCGAGCTTGACCGGTAATGCGTGGGATGTTCCGCGTAACCTGTCCGGTTCTTACGCTCCGGCCTGCGACACGGGCAACTGCGTCGACGACCGCTGGGCTTCCATCAGCCGTTTCGGCATGGATGACGCTCTGTATACTTCCCCGCAGTGGGCCAACGCCTATACGTATGATCTGGGCACTGGCTACGCCGGGACGAAGTATCTCCAGGTCTGGTATGTCACCGACCGTTATCCGGGCGGTGGTATTCTGGCCACTCCGCAGGGTCCGCTGACCAACAACGATATGCGCTGGATCCGTATGGCGTGCGTTGCGCCGGTCCCGGCCGCTCTGCTTTCCGTCTCCCCGGGCTTCATCGCCTATCCGGAATACACCAAGCCGTCAGTCGAGAAGCAGTACACGCTGACTCTCGAAAACACGGGTAACACCACGTTGACCATGGGTGCGATCACCGCGGTTGAAGATTCCGTGAAGCCGGCCCTTCCGGCGGTTCCGGGATGGCTCGGTTACTCTGGCGCTCCGGCGAGCATTCCGATCGCCAGCTCCGCCAACATGACGCTGGAACTGAACAACGGTGGTGTTGTCACTACCGGCCCGCGCCGTCTCTATGGTAAGCTGGTGTTCAACTATGGACCGCCCGCGAAGGTTCTCAATTTCCCGATCGAATTCATCGTGGCTGACACCATCGTGTTCACTACGTGGGATTCCATCACCACCCAGTGCGGCATTCGCCTGACGGTTGCTTCCAATGGTAACATGGGTAACAACTTCCTCGGCGGCGCCAACATGGGCTTCCCGCAGCCGTCTCCGGAATGCGATACCAACGGTGGTACGCTGAATCCGGGTGATGCTGATATTTACATGGGCGACGGTTCGCCGACTATCGTTCGTAAGAACGGTGCGACGTATATCGCTTCCTGGTCGATCTTCCAGGATGGCTTTGCCTCCGCCAATGGCTTCAAGCCGTTGTTCGGCTTTGCCACGAAGGGCTCCTTCAGCGCCGCTCGCTGGGATGGCTACAACTCCGGTACCTTCTGCACCTCCGACTCGCTCGTGAAGGTGGAGAAGACCTGGTGGGCCCCCAATGGCGCGACCAACGCTGATAGCTGTAAGTTCATCATTCAGCGCATGCGCGTCTTCCCGTACACCATTGGCAACTCCGTGGCCGGTCTGGCCATCGGTGAAGCTTGGGACTGGGACGTGCCGACTGATACCGGTACCTCTTCCGACGTCGCCTTCACCGACCCGACTCGCCGTCTGGCCGGTATGCGCGGATTCCGCTCGGTTGACACCGCTATCACGAACCACTCCTGCTACAACAACTCGTTGCGGTATGCTGGTTCTGCGCTCATCGCGATGCACTTGAAGAACTGTGTCGTTGAAACCGCTCTGTATGGTGCTTACAACGCCGCCAACGATAGCTTTGTCTATCCGGCCGGCGGATTTGTGCCGGAAGAACTGTGGGCCAACATGCAGTCGACTGGTTACTCTAACGAGTCGCGCGTGACTGACCTTCACACCGTTCTCGTCTACAAGAACGGCGCCTCGAACGTCGGCTACACTCTGCCGGCGAACGACACGCTGACTATCTGGACCGCGATGGCGGTTGTCCGTCCGACCGGCGGCACCACTGCTCAGGGTCTGGATTCCTTGAAGAAAGAGATCGACAAGGCGTTCAAGTGGTATGAAAATGTGCGCCAGTGTACGGCCCCCCCGACCTGCTGTATCGGTACCACCGGTAACGTCAACAAGAGCGCTGGCGAAACGCCTGACCTCTCTGACTTGTCACTGCTCGTCGGTTATCTGACGATTCCTGCCCCGAACAAGCCGGTACTTCCGTGCTTGCCGGAGGCGAACGTCAATGCTACGGGCGGCGTCAACCCTGACCTCTCGGATCTTTCCTTGCTGGTCGGATACCTGACGATTCCTGCCCCGAACAAGCCGGTCCTGCCGAACTGCCCGTGATGAACGGTTAGTCTGAGTAGGATTGTCTCGACAATCAAAGGCCACCCGCAAGGGTGGCCTTTTTTATTGGGGGATGGTTTGTGAAGGCCCTCACCCGCCCCCGCGAAGGCGGGGGCACCCTCTCCCGGGGGGAGAGGGGAAAAAGAAAGAGCGAAGAGCGAAGTGGGGTGTGAGGGGATGGGTCAGGAGTCCGCGACAGCCTTTGCGCAGAAAACGTCCGCGTCTGCCCGTCTTCGTCACAGTGATCCGGGCAGACCGTAAGGTGTGCCGCGCAGGTTTGGAGGTGTGCCGCGCAGATCTGATTTCTCCTTCGCCCTTTGGGAGAAGGTGTCGGCCTTGGGCGGACGGATGAGGGGCTGTTTTTTACTTGTATAAATCGGCTAAGTCGTTATATTGTAGTCTGTACGGCCCTCGCATACAGTCGCCACCGACTTTGTATCTGACCTCAGTTCGACCGTACTGACAACGGCGAATCCCTCATCTGTATGCCCCGGCTGTTCGATGATACTTGCATCCCTGGCGCGAACTTTTTGCGGCAGGTCCATGTTCATTCATTACGCAAAGAAACAGATGGTCCGCGGAGAATCCGCCGATACAATCAAGGAACTTATGTCACACGCCAACCTGTATAGGAAAGCACTGATGAGCACTTCGTTACGATCGCTCGCCGCACTATTGCTCAGCGCAGGGCTGCTGTTGATCGCGGTGCAGGGCGCGTCCGCCGTCTCTACCCAGGGACAGTCGCTGCCGAAACCGACGATGCTGAAGGGGAAGGTCACTGTTCAATTCACCGAGGATGTTATCCCGTCGCGGATAGTCAACGGGTTTGGACGGGTCTCGGTGGGGGTCGCGTCACTGGACAATGTGCTCGCCACGGTGAACGCGAGTTCAGCCGAGGCGATCTTTGTCGACGCGAAGAAGCCGGAAGCCGGATCCGACAAGAAGGATCTCACCGGATTCTATGAGTTGACCATCCCGGAGGACGCGGATGTATTCGCGACGGTGCGCGAATTGCTGCAGAACCCGAATGTCAAGCTGGCCGAACCGGTTTGGCTCTACTATATAGACATTTCCACGCCGAATGATCCGCAGTACGCGAGTCAGTACCAGATGTCGCCGCCCGGTCCCGACCCACAGCCGTACAACGCATGGGATCTGGAGCGTGGCTCAGACTCCATCAAGATCGCCATCATCGATACCGGTGTACTCTACAACCATCCTGACCTGACCGGCAATATCTGGGTCAACCCGGGTGAGGATATAGATGGAGATATGGCGGTCTGGGATCCGGGCGACATGAACGGGATCGATGATGACGGGAATGGATTCATCGATGATCTGGTCGGCTGGGATTTCGTGAACGCGATGAGTTCGGTCTGGCCGGGTGAAGATGGGGTCACTCGCGACAATAATCCGAGCGACCACAATGGTCACGGCACGCATTGCGCGGGGATCTCCGCCGCGATGACGAATAACGGAACCAACGTGACCGGCGTGGCCGGTGGCTGGTTCGGCGGACACCGTTCGTCACGCGGTTGCCGCATCATGTGCATCCGCGCCGGTGGGACGACAGCCGCCGGATTGGGTGAACTCAATTCCAACGATCTCGCCGCGGCCGTGAATTACGCCGCGAATAATGGCGCGCACGTCATTAATGGGAGTTGGGGTGGCGGGTCTTTCAGCTCCGCGCTCAATTCCGCCATGTTCAATGCTGTTTCGGCGGGTGTGTCGTTCATTCACTCCGCTGGAAACGACAATGTTGATGTTGAAGGATGGCACGACCAGGTGCCCGGTGTGGTGACTGTTGCCGCGACCAACAACGCCGACCAGAAGTGGGTCTGGAGCTCGTCACAGGGTTCCAACTACGGGACCTGGATAACCGTCAGCGCGCCCGGACAGAATATTCTCTCGACCGTGTCGAATTCCTATTCTCCCAGTACGGCGATATATACGGGTACGTCCATGGCCGCGCCGTATGTGGCGGGGTTGAACGCGCTGATACGGTCGATGATGCCGTCGCTGACGCGCGCGCAGGTTGATTCGATCATTACGGTGACGACTGACAATATTGACGCGCAGAATCCATCGTATGTCGGATTGCTCGGCACCGGTCGCGTGAACGCGTTCACGGCGCTCTCCGGTCTGGCGAACGCCAAGTTCACCTCGAACGTGACCGACGCGAATGTTCCGTTCACGGTTAACTTCACCGATCAGTCGCCGAACTCGCCAAGCGCGTGGGATTGGTCGTTCGGCGATGGCGGTACTTCGACCGACCAGAATCCTTCGCACGCGTACAACATCCCCGGGGTTTACGATGTTTCGCTGAAGATCACGGAGGCAAATGGGCTCGGCGAAGAGCATCTGAATAATTACATTTGGGCGCGCGCGGATACGATCAAGATCGATTCGCTTATCGTTGACCCGGGGACCAAGCCGGTCTTTACGGTTCGTCTGGCGAACACGGCGCAAGTCAAGACGATGATGCTGCCGTTCTCCGCGTTCAATGACCAGGGGATCACGCTGGATTCATTCTCGGTGGTCGGCACCCGTTGCGCGGCCTTCGAGCAAGTGGCGTTGGATGGCGGCGATGGAATGACGACCTTCGGCATCGACCTTCGACCGACGCTCACCGGCACACCGAACTACATGACGGTCGGCAGCGGTACGATCGTAAAGCTGTATTTCAATATACCTTCCACGGCGGCCAAGGGGACGGTGGTGACGATCGATACGTTGTCGTTGGGATTGGGTGGTTCGAAGAAGCCAAAGATCGCGGCGACGCTGGCGGATTACTGGCCGGTATTTAAGCCGGGGAAGATCGTGGTTCGGCCATGTATGCGGGGCAAGATGTTCTGCGGGCCGGGGCTCCCTGACCTGACGGATCTCAGTATATTGATCTCCTACCTGACGACCACGAGTCCGGTGCCGGATCCGTATGGTGGCAATGTGAACGGGGTTGGCAATATTGACATTTCCGACCTTTCTTACTTGATCGCCTATCTGGTTGCCGGGGGGAACCCACCGCCGAATTGAGCTGTTGAAGCATAAAGAACGGTCCATAGCGGGGTTGTAAATCCAACCCCGCTATTATTTTATGAGAAAAGGCAGACTTTTTTATTGACGCCGGACTTTGGGGGGTGTTATAGTTGTGTACTTTCTAAAATCTGCCCTAATGTGAAGTGGCATAACACAAACCTCACAGGGAGGTGTAGCAGAACATAGTTTGTTAATGTCTTTGATTTTGTTCCGCGATTTCACGGATGGACACGTCGATGGAGTATCGACGGTTGATGGCGCGGCCAAGGTGGCCGCATACTTTGATAACATGTGTGTGGATAATAAAGGTAGGAGTATCAAATGAAGCGATCAATTCTGTTCGTGCTTCTGTTCGCCGTTCTGGCGATCGTGGCGGGTTCGAACAGCTACGCGCAGTCGCACGTCGTTAAGATCGATACGATCAAGAACACCCAGTACGCGAACGAGATTCAGGAAGGGCAGAACCCCCGGTTCCTTTTCCGAATCACTAATAACACCGCCAACTACTATGATGTGAGTTTGGGGGTCAAGTTCACCTCCCCTGATGGCGCCGCGTGGGACAGCATCACGACCGACTCGGTCGGGCCGTTCAATATCGACGGCGAGTGCATCTGGGGTCTTCGTTGGAACCAGGTGTTTGCGTTTGACGAAGGGAACAATGGATCAGGCGCTGGCAGCGACACGGCCGGATTCCTCGGCGCCGGCAGCCCGACTTCCGCTTCCCGGCAGTTGGCTCCCAACTACAATGATACGATGATGGCGGTGACCGTCTGGTTGAATGGCACCAGCAACCATGGCAAGCATATCTGCGTTGATTCAGCCGTCGCTCAGGATGCGCTGTGGACGTGGAAATGGGTGGAGCGCGGTACGTTCGCTGACATATTCCCGACGTTCGAGTCCTATGGCGGCATTACGTATGAACCGTCCGGCACCGGTGCCGATCGTATCGGCTCGGGTTACTGCTTCATGGTTCGCGACCCGCTCGTAGGCGTGGACGAGAATGAAGGACTGCTCCCGAAGGAATTCACGGTCAGCAAGAACTATCCGAACCCGTTCAACCCGTCCACCACGATCGACTACTCCGTGCCGCGGAAGTCGAAAGTGAACCTCTCCGTGTACAACGTGCTCGGTCAGAAGGTGGCGACGCTGGTGAATACCGAGATGGCTGCCGGCAAGTACCGCGCCGTCTGGGATGGTAAGGCCGACAACGGCTCGACTCTCTCCTCGGGTATCTATTTCTACAAGTTTGAAGCTGACAACTTCGTTAAGACCTCTAAAATGGTCATGCTGAAGTAGTCAAATCCTTGAAGACTTAAACCCCTCCGGCTTTGGCCGGAGGGGTTTTTTGTTGACGGCTTGGCCAAAAGGTGATTGCGCCGATTAACGTGTTGTGGCGCAATATCTTAAATGATTCTCCTTGACAATCTTCGGGGGATATGTTAGGCTACTATTTCAATGGCCCATGCCGCAAGTTATAACTAATTGATAGACAAGGTTTTATATGTTAGGAGTCATCGGGAATCGATTCTCCATTGGTAAAGAAACGTATCAGCCCTTCTCAGCCGAACTTCACTATTTCCGGATCGACAAGAGATACTGGTCAATCTGCTTTGAGCGCATCAAGCGCGCGGGATTTCGGATCATCTCCACCGCCGTGCCGTGGAACTTGCATCAGGATGACAGCAAGTACATCGATTTCAACGGCTACAATGATCCCCGTCGCGACCTGATCGTCTTTCTGGAACTGGCGCGCGAGTTCGCTTTCAAGGTAGTGCTTCGTCCAGGACCGTGGATCAATGGTCAGCTCCCCAATGGAGGCTTGCCGAATTTCCTGTTTCAGGATATCCGTCTCCTCGCCCGCGATTCACAGGGAAATGAACTGAAGTTGCCGTCGACCTTCGGTGTCCAGGGCGGATATTTGCCGAGCTATCTGCATCCGAATTTCCAGTTTCACCTGAAGAACTATTTCAAGTCATTCATCGAGACGACCAAAAACTACGTTCATCCGCGCGGCCCGGTTTTCATGGTCGAGCTGGATTATGAGACCTCGTTCGGTCGCATGCTCGATCCGGACAAAGCGGATTACAATCCGGATCTTATCGCGAAATATTACCCGCCGTTCCTGGATGGCCTCTATCAGGGGGATATCAAGAAACTCGCGACCCGGTACAAAGAAAAGCACAGCTCGTTTGAGTCGGTCGAGCCGCCTAAGAAATTCGCCGGGTTGGATATCGAAGACTACCCCAAAGTACTGGATTGGATGAAATTCCGTGAGTACACCCTCAACACCTATCTGGAGGTGATGGAGGATCTCTTCAAGTCGTACACGGTGGAGCCGCTGTTTTTCCGTTCGCTCTATTTCAACGCGGGCGAACTGCTGCCAGCGTTTAATCTGGTGCCGGAGGATCGAGCGCCATTTTTGGGCGCGAATGTCTTCCCTGAGGGGAATTATTTCGACCTGGCGAACAAAGCCCGCTTCCTGAAGGCAGAATACGGTTTCGCGTTTGCGTCGTCGTTCTCATCGGGTGGGGCGTCGGCTATGCCGAATCGTGACCGCGAACTAAAACCGATCACCGATAATATCCGCCGGTTTTACTATGCGGCAGGCGCCGCGGCCGGATTCAAAGGGCTCAATCACTATATGTTTGTCGATCGCGACTACTGGTATGGCGCGCCGCTGCACCAGGATGGAACGGTCGGCGACGGCTACGAAGTCGCGAAGAATTTCAACAACGCGATCACGACGCTCGGTTTCGATGAGATGGAATCGAAGAACGATGTCTGCGTGGTGGCCAATCGACTCTACTACATGCTTCGTCGCACCTCGAGTGAGAAAGAATTCACATACTTGCCGCGGTTGGTCGATGAATCGATGACCGGATTCTGCCGCGACCTGATGCGTCTCAAGATACATTACGGTATTCGCGAGAATCGTGACTGGAACGCACTCAAAGAATACAAGATGGTCTTTGTGCCGACCGCCGAAGTGATGTCCGAGAAGGATCAGGAAGGGCTGGTTGATCTGGCCAAAGCCGGTGTGACCGTTGTCCTGTGCGGTTTGATGCCGAAGTACGACGAGAATCTGAAAGAGTGCCATGTCCTCGCCAATCATTTCCGTATCAAAACCACGACCGATTATCATATCGGATCGGTAACACACAAAAACGGCACGTTCCCAACGTACATCTATGGCTCAATCCGTCCGCCGGAGGACGGCAGAGTTAAGAAACTGGCGACCGAGGGGCAAAAGGTCATCGCCGTCAGTACCAATCGCTTCAAAGGGATGATGTATCTCTTCACGTTTGATTTCGCTTCGGGCGGAAATCACCAGAAGCTGGCGTTTGTCGAGTCAATCCTGTCCGGCGAGAATATCAACAGCCATCTCTACTCGTCCGATCCGTCGGTTGATGTCGCTTTCCAGATGGGTGAAAAGAAGGGAATGCTTTTTGTCGTGGTCCCGCCACCGGGTGAACTGTCCGACAGTTTTGAGGCGCGCGAGAAAGAGGTCATCATTCGCGCTGATCTGAAAGAACTTGGTTTCTCCGCGGCCAATCTGAAACTTACCAATATCCTGGCCGGTGAAGGGGCCGAGGCGATCAAGACCTCCGCGAAAGATCTCAAGGAAGGAATGCCGATCAAGGTGATGTATCCTGACGGCGTCATTTTCCTCGTCGAGAAACGTTAACGGCGTATTGTCAGGAGTGACCATGTCGCTTCAGGCTGACAGACTAGTCAAACGAATCATGTGGGCGATACTCGGTATCGCCCTTTTTCTTGTTCCGGTGTGTGGCTTTGCGGCTGACGAATCCTATCGTCGTGGCGCAGTGACCACTGCATCACCAGACGCAACTGCCATCGGCGAGCAGATTTTCCGTCAGGGGGGAAACGCGTTTGATGTCGCGGTTGCTGTTGGCTTCGCGCTGGCGGTCAGTTATCCGGAGGCGGGGAATATTGGCGGCGGTGGATTCGCGCTGATTCGCGACGCTAAGACTGGGGAAATACGCGCGCTTGATTTCCGCGAAGTCGCTCCTTTGGCCGCGACGGAGATGATGTATCTTGATCCTAATGGAAATGTGATCAAGGATCTCTCCCTGTATGGCGCGAAAGCGGTCGGAGTACCCGGGACAGTGGCGGGGTTACACGAACTCTGGAAGCATTACGGCACTCTTAAGTGGAATGAGCTGATACAACCGGCAGTCGACCTTGCTCGACATGGATTGGTCATTGATCAGTACATGTCGGGAGCCATTGCCGAGGATGCTGACAATCTAAAGAGATTTCCGTCTACTGCTGAGATCTTCCTGCCGTATGGAAAGCCACCGTCACCTGGTGACACGCTCCGTCAGGCGGATCTTGCTCGCTCACTCGATCTAATTGCCTTACGTGGCCCGGAGTCGTTCTATCGAGGCGGGATCGCCGATCAGATAGTGGCGACCATGCAGAAGCACGGCGGATTGATCACTCACGATGATCTTGCCGCGTACAGACCGGTCTGGCGAACTCCAACGCATATCAGATTTGACTCGCTGGATATCTACTCCATGCCGCCGCCATCGTCGGGTGGGATAATTGTCGGGCAGATACTGAAGTTACTCGAGCCATACGATTTCTCCGGCATGACGCCAACCTCGCCACAATATCTGCATCTGTTCTGTGAAGCATCCAAACTCGCGTATGCCGACCGGTCAATGCACTTGGGCGACCCTGCGTTCTGGCAGTCACCTGATCTGCTTGACAGCAGTTACCTCGCTCGGCTTCGCGGGAAGATGAATGCGGAGAAAGCGACGCCATCGTCAGAAATCAAACCTGGCGAACCGCCTCACGAATCGGACCAGACAACACATTACTCAATCTGCGATTCGGCTGGCAACATGGTGGCAGTCACCTACACGCTGAATACCAGCTTTGGCTCATGCCTGATGGTCGAGGGAGGCGGATTCCTGCTGAATAACGAGATGGATGACTTCTCCGTCAAGCCAGGAGTGCCGAATGTGTATGGATTGATCGGTGGCGAGGCGAACAAGGTCGAAGCGGGGAAGCGGATGTTGTCATCGATGTCGCCGACTTTGGTGATGAAGGAGAACAAGCCGTACCTGATCCTTGGTTCGCCGGGTGGTTCGAAGATCATCACAACAGTCGCGGAGGGGATACTGAGTTTCGCGAGATTCCACCGCAGCGCGACAGAGACAGTCGCCACCGCGCGATTCCATCATCAGTGGGCGCCGGATATTCTCTATCTTGAGGAAGCGAGTTGGGCGGGATCGGTGAGTGAAGATCTGAAAGCGCGCGGATACACGATCAAGAAGATCCCGGCTTGGTGTAATCTGCAGTTGGTCGCGATCGATAGTTCCGGCACGATGATTCCCGCCTCCGACCCGCGCGGGAATGGAAAAGCGGGTGGGTGGTAGGGGGCGGGCACATTCGACAAGCGAGCAGCGGACCGGTCCAGACGAGGTCTGCCTTGTGAAATCCGGCACTTGCTCCGACGGCCGAAATTCCCTACATTATCCCTCCAAAGTTGGTTGATAAAAGTAGTCTGTTTATAGAGGAGTGTTTCAGATGGGTATCTATCGCGTCCCGCCGCCAAAGAACGAGCCGGTAATGAGTTACGCCCCCGGTTCGGCTGAACGTGAAGGAATCAAGAAGGCTCTCGCCGAGCTTAAAGCCAATCCGATCGAGATCCCGATGTATATCAACGGCCAGGAAGTTCGGGCCGGCAAAAAACTTGAGATCCGCTCGCCGCACAACCACAACCTCGTGCTCGGCCATTATTGGCAGGGTGGCGAGGAAGAAGTCAAGGCCGCGGTCGATGCCTCCATGGAGGCCGCCAAAACCTGGGCGTATATGCCGTGGGAGCAGCGTGCGGCTATCTTTCTGAAAGCCGCTGAACTGATGGCCGGACCGTACCGGTACATCATGAATGGCGCCGCGATGCTGGCGCACTCGAAGAATATCTTCCAGGCGGAGATCGACGCGGTCTGTGAGTTGGTCGATTTCTTCCGCTTCAATGCCCACTTCATGCAGCAGATCTATGATATCCAGCCGCTGTCATCGGTGGGTATCTGGGATCGGACGGATCATCGGCCGCTCGAAGGATTCATCTTCGCCGTGACGCCGTTTAATTTTGTTTCGATCAATGGCAATCTCCCGACCGCTCCCGCGATGATGGGGAATGTGGTGGTCTGGAAACCGGCGTCGACCGCAATATACACTTCGCATTTCATCATGAAGATCCTACGCCAGTCAGGTCTACCGGATGGCGTGATCAATATGATCTTCGCGCGTGGCTCCGCCGTTGGCAACACGGTGCTGAAGAACCCGAATCTCGCGGGGATACACTTCACCGGTTCGACCGGCGTGTTCCACAACATGTGGAAGACGGTGGGCGAGAATATCGCGACGTACAAAACCTATCCGCGTCTGGTCGGTGAGACCGGCGGCAAAGATTTTATCGTGGCGCATCCGTCAGCGAATCCGGCCGAGGTCGCGACCGCGATTGTGCGCGGTTCGTTTGAATATCAGGGGCAGAAATGCTCCGCGTCATCGCGCTGTTATCTCCCCAAATCACTCTGGCCGAAGATCAAGGAAGTGATGCTGAAACAGCTTGCTGAGATCAAGATGGGCGACCCGGAAGATTTCGGGAATTTCGTCAATGCCGTTATCGATGAATCCGCCTATGAGTCGATCAAGGAGTTCATTGATTTCGCCAAAGTTCAGAAGGATGCCGAGATCTTGCATGGCGGTGTCTGCGAAAAAAGCAAGGGGTGGTTCATTCAGCCGACTGTTGTGCTGACGACCAATCCGCATTTCCGACTGCTCGAGGAAGAGATCTTCGGGCCGGTAGTAACGCTCTATGTCTACGATGACGCCGAGTACGCGAAGACTCTGCATTTGGTAGACAGCACGTCGCCGTACGCGTTGACCGGCGCGGTGTTCGCGACCGACCGCAAGGCGGTTGAGCTTGCCGAGCGGACATTGCGTCATGCGGCCGGGAATTTCTATATCAACGACAAGCCGACCGGCGCGGTGGTAGGACAGCAGCCGTTTGGCGGCGGTCGTGCGTCGGGAACGAATGACAAGGCGGGCGGAATCCAGAACATGTTGCGCTGGACCTCGCCGCGTTCGATCAAAGAGACGTTTGTCCCGCCGACGGATTATAAGTATCCGTTCCTCGGATAGCCAGACGTTGTCTGGACTGGTCCGCTTCGCGCTTGGCTATGAGTGGCAATTGAGTATCCCACCATGAATGGTGGGGTACGAAATCAGTAGTCGATCGCGGAAGTAATACTTCCGTTCAGTCGAATTTGACGCGATGAAGGGAGACTGATTCATGCGAAAGTTCACTGGCACCCTGATCCTGATCGTGACGGTTGTTGCCGCCTCGCTCTGGGCACAAGCACCCGACGTTGATTCGACCCAGCCAAAGCAGATTGGCAAGTACAGCGACCTTCTCGAACGACTGCAGGCCGCTGACATGACCATTGACTTCAGCGAACTTCGTCAGTCGTATATCCAATCCGATGAGTACAAGCCGTACAGGGACGACATCCTTGAGAGCCAGACCAAGATGCAGAAGGCGCTGAAGAAGAGGAATTTCGCCGAAGCCCGGACCGCAGCGGAGTCGATCCTTAACAGTGATTATCTTAATCTCGAAGCACACATGGTTTGTGAGGTAACCTCAGATTCGCTTGGGGAAATCAGCCGCGCACATTTTCATGGATGGGTTTGCGACGGCCTGCTTGACGCGATATTGGCCAGTGGCGATGGGCTGTCCCAGGCAACCGCATACCATGTGTTGACCGTAAGCGAGGAATACGTGGTACTCGATGTTCTAGGACTTCAGTCGCGGGGGCAATCGCTCGAGCATGCTGACGATGGAACGTCGTATGATATTTTCAAAGTCAAAGATAAGAACAGCGGCGAGAAACGCGAGGTCTATTTTAACATCACGCCAATGATGGCCGCGCTGGACAAGATGTTTGACTAATCGGTATAGCGGGAAGAGTCTGCACAGGATGGGCTCTTCCTGACAATAGCGGGAATGCAGAAATCGTAATCACGTCCAATCGGACGACACTATCCATTGGATCATTGTGATCTCCTATAGATTCTACCAATATTGACCCATGCTTCCTGAATTCTTCGCGATAATTGGTGCCATCATCGGCTCGCTCGGCGGGCTCTACTATCTATATGATACCATCACCGGCAGAGCCCAACCCAACCGTGTGACATGGCTGTTGTGGGGGATCTTTCCACTAATCATCTTTGTCGCGCAAAGGGCGCAAGGGATAGAGAGTATTTCCTGGACCTCGTTGGTTGCGGGGCTTGTGCCATTGCTCGTTGTCGCGGCGTCATTCTTCAACAAAAAGGCGTACTGGAAAAGCGCTCCGCGCGACTACTATCTGATGGCCGCGGCATTGATCGGTATCATTCTGTGGGCAATCACGGATAACCCGAACCTGGCTCTGTTGTTCTCGCTGGTGGCCGATATACTGGCGGCTATCCCGACACTCATCAAGTCGATCAGTCATCCGCGATCAGAAAGTTGGATCGGATATAGTATCAGCGCGATCGGTTTTGGGATTAGTCTACTGTCGGTGCAGATCTTCGATTTCGAGAATGCGGCATTCGTAGCGTATGTGTTTGTCCTCAACGCGGCCTTTGCGGTGTTGGCATCACGGCGAAGGTAGTTCGTTGTCAACATAGATGTCGGGTTTCGCTGTGTTTCTCCTTGAGAAGTTCTGATTTCTTTGAGAAGCCACTCAACCCGACCTACAGCTCAATTTCGGGCAGACGGGGACGTCTGCCGCGCAAATGGTGGAGTTGCGGATAATCGGGCAGACGAGGACGTCTGCCGCGCACACTGCCGCGCAGATAGTGGCTGCCACAAAAAAACGGCTCCCGAGAGGGAGCCGTTCTTACTATCGAACAATCATCGAATAGTCAAAGAATAATCATCGAAGTGCTTACTTCGCGGCGACCGGGTGAACCTGGGCTTTGGCCTTCTCGAAATCGAGCGGCTTAAAGTTGGTGTTACCTTCGGCCTTGTGGCATTTGGCGGTGCAGGTCTCGGCGGTCGGGACAACCAGACCAGCGGCGACCGCGGCCTTGCGACCGGCTTCCTTATCCGTATAGGCCTTCTTGCTCATGATGGCCGGCTTCTTGTATTCAGAGCCCGGGCCGTGGCAAGCTTCGCAGCCAACCGAGGTGATCATGGTGCCATCAGCCATCGCACCGGTCTGGTGGCAGCCAGCGCACTCGGGTTTGGCCTGTTCTTCGGGTTTCAGCAAATCCCAGGCCTTGGCATGACCGGTGGTCAGCCATGAATCATACTGGGCTTTGTGGCACATCTTGCATCCCTTTTCCGAACCGACATAGGTCGGTTTGGCCTGAGCGATAACAATGGCAGTCACCAGCATACCCATGGCGACTACGATCGCGATCAGGACAATCAGCTTTCTCATTACGATACCTCCTAATAGGACAAATTTGGTTGTCTCTATCTTTTCTTTTATACGTTCCTTCAGCCTTTTTCGTCCCAATAATCGCCCGAATTATCGACGAAAACGCTGGTAAAAAGGATATTGCGAGTCGCCATAGATGTCAAGCTAATTGCATGTACCAGAGGGGAAAATCGGCCTGGGCGGCGACAAAAAACCTTGCGAACCGGAGGCTGAAGCCGTACGTTCTAGTGATATATTTATGAAGATTCTGATAGTCACCCAGCATTTCCCCCCGGAGAGAGGCGCTGTACGGCGTCTTTTTGAGTTTGCGCGCCATTTCGCAAGCCAGGGGCATGATGTCTCTGTGATGACTGCCATCCCGAACTATCCGGATGGGATCGTCCCCCCGAAGTACCGCGGCTCTTTCTTCTATATCGAAGAGATGGAAGGAGTTAAGGTTTACCGGAACTGGGTTTTGGCGGCCTCCAACCGCTATCCCGGGAAGCGGATGGTCGGGTTCATTATCTTCCTGCTTACCTCGCTCATCAATTCGTTTCGGATAAAGACCAAGTTCGATGTCATCCTGGCATCAACTCCGCCGGTGACCACGCCATTGATCGGCTGGCTGCTCAGCAAACTTCGCCGCACCAAACTGATCATCGAGATCCGCGACCTTCAGCCAGAATCGGCCGAGGATTTCGGGAATCTCAATCGGTCGCTGTTCACGCGTGCGCTGAAGAGATTGATGCACTGGCTGTACCGTCGTGCCGATCTGGTCGTGCCGGTGACCAGCGGGATGCGCGACTATCTGCTCGAGATCGGGCTCAAACCTGAACGAGTGGTCACGGTCAAATCCGGGTTCAGCTCTGAGTTTGTGGAGGCCGGCTATAACGGCGTCCGAAAGAAATTCGGCTGGGAAGAGAAGTTTTTGGTGCTCTATGCCGGCACGCTCGGCTGGGCGCATTCGCTTGAGACGGTTATCGAGGCTGCGCGTCAATTGACAGATCAGCCGGATATCTGTTTTGTTTTTGTCGGCGATGGCCAGAAGCGTGAGGCGCTTGAGGGGATGGTCCGCGACTACGGTCTCAAGAATGTCGTTTTTGTCGGCTCGCAGCCGCTCGAGGTGATTCCGTATTTTCTCAAGACCAGCAATGTGCTGGTGCACAGCCTGAAGGATGTTCCGGTGACCCGAAGCGGCGTACCATCGAAGCTATACGAGTATATGGCCTCCGGGCGCCCGATCGTATTCGGCTCGCACGATGGCGAGGCGATCAACGAGCTGGAGAAGGCCGGTGGCGCGCTGGCGTTTCCGCCGGATAATCCGGAAAAGCTCTGTGATCTGATCATGGCGCTGAAAGACGGAAAGATCGATGGCGAGCAGCTTGGCTCGAAATATCTGGAATACGCGCGCGATCACCATGCGCGCGAGCTCTGGGCGACCAAATATCTCGAAGCGATCCACAAGATCTGACCGTTCAAAATATCCGTTTTCTCCTGTCACTCCTGCCGGTATATTGGCGCACTAACCACTGTTGTGAGACGAGGTATCTATGTGTAGTCAGCCCGGGACCGTCACCGCCCGCGAAAAACTTGATATCGCCGACCTTCCGTCGCTCCTGATCGGTGTCGACACGGTCGTCCCGACACTCCATGGCCCGAAGCGCTATATCAATTTCGACAATGCTGCCTCTACCCCGACTTTCCAGCCGATCGCCGAGTCAGTCACCTCATTTCTCAAGTGGTATTCCAATGTTCATCGTGGCACCGGCTTCAAATCACAGCTTTCGAGCTGGATGTATGAGACCTCGCGCGACCTGGTCGCGGATTTCGTGAAGGTCGATCTGGCGACACACGTTGTTATCTTCACAAAAAACACGACTGAGGCGATCAACAAGCTGGCAAACCGTTTTCCGCTCGACTACGATGATGTCGTCCTGACCACGCTGATGGAGCATCACTCGAATGAACTCCCCTGGCGGCGTGTCGCGCAGGTGGAACATGTCGGGTTGAACCCAGACGGGACGATCAACAAAGAGCATTTCGTAATGCTGTTGAAGAAGTTTGGCGGCAAAGTGAAGCTGGTGGCGATCACCGGCGCGTCGAATGTCACCGGCTACATCAATGATATCGAGTTCTTCGCGCAGGAAGCGCACAAGCATGGCGCGAAGATCCTGGTCGATGGCGCGCAGTTGGTGCCGCACCGCCCGGTCAATATGCGCTCGGGTGATTCGCCGATGCATATCGACTATCTCGTGTTTTCCGGCCACAAGATCTACGCGCCGTTCGGCGTGGGAGTGCTGGTGGTCGACAAAGAGACCTTCGAGCAGGGTGAGCCGGATTCCGTGGGCGGCGGCGTCGTTGATATCGTCACACTCGAAGAAGCCTATTGGACGGATCTGCCGGACAAAGAAGAAGCCGGCACACCGGATATCATCGGCGTCGTGGCGCTTGGTAAAGCGATCAAGATGTTTGAAGCGATTGGCTGGGAGGCGATCATTGAGCATGAAGCCGACCTGACCGCGTACGCCCTATCGCAACTTCGCGAGATCAAAGGGGTCACCCTCTATGGCGATACCGATCCGTCGAGCGCGGCGAATCGGCTGGGGGTGATTTCGCTCAATATCGGAGACCTTCCGCACTCTCTGGCGGCCGCAATTCTCAGTTACGAAGGGGCTATCGGCGTCCGCTCCGGATGTTTCTGCGCGCATACCTATGTCAAATCACTCCTGCGGGTTTCGGATGAGAATTCAAAGCTGCTCGAGCAGCAGATATTGTCACGTGACCGTTCGCAGATCCCGGGCGCGATACGGATGTCGTTTGGCCTGTATAACACGCGCGCTGAAGTGGATGAATTTGTGCGGATGGTCAAGAAGATTGTCGCCGGTGATCATTTCAAAGGGTATATCCTGGACAAAGAGTCCGGCGAATGGACCCCGCCGCAGTTTAAACTCCAGTTTGAAGAGTATTTCAAGCTGTAATCACGCATGAATATTCTCACTGTCGTCGGGGCGCGGCCGCAATTCATCAAAGCGGCGGCAGTCAGCCGGGAGATTGCCAACATCCCGGCGCTCTCCGAAAGAATCATTCATACCGGCCAGCATTTCGATGACAACATGTCGGAAGTTTTCTTCCGCGACATGCAGATCCCCGCGCCGGCTTACAATCTCAATATCAATTCCCTCTCGCATGGCGCCATGACCGGCCAGATGTTAGTGAAGCTTGAAGAGATATTTCTCGCCGAGAAGCCCGATATGGTGCTGGTTTATGGTGACACCAATTCGACACTCGCGGGCGCTTTGGCCGCGGTGAAACTGCATATACCGGTCGGCCATGTGGAGGCGGGATTGCGGTCTTTCCGGATGACGATGCCAGAGGAGATAAATCGGGTGATGACCGACCGGGTAGCCTCGCTTCTTTTTTGCCCCACTGATACGGCGATGGCGAATTTGAAGGCTGAGGGAGTCGAGCGGTCGGGAGCGCGGATAGTCAAGTGCGGCGATGTTATGTACGACTGCGCGTTGTACTACGGAAAGATCGCCGAAGAGAAGTCGACCATTCTCGAATGTCTCAAGCATGAACAGTTTGCGCTCTGCACGGTTCATCGGGCGGAGAACACGGATGATCCCAAAAACCTGCGCGCGATATTTGAGGGGCTGGAACAGATAAACAGCGAGTGCCCGGTGGTCCTGCCGATCCATCCGCGAACTCGGAAGATAGTCGAATCACTTGGTCTCAAGACCAACGTTACACTGCTCGAGCCGGTCAGCTATTTTGACATGCTGCGATTGCTGAGGAAGTGTGAGTTAGTATTGACAGATTCCGGCGGATTGCAGAAAGAGGCGTATTTCTTCGGCAAACCGTGTGTGACCTTGCGCGACGAAACCGAGTGGGTGGAGCTGGTGGAGGTGGGCGCGAACCGGGTGACGGGCGCGGATGCGCCGAAGATCGTCGCGGCGTTTCGGGAGATGCGTGGCAAGTCGGTTATCGCTGATCGTCGGCTGTACGGGGATGGGAACGCGGCGAGAAAGATAGCGGAAGAGCTGGCCAGTCTGAACTCCTGACTGCAGCACACGGTGATATTTTTCACTTTTGTCTGAATATTCAAATTTATACATAGTAGTAGTCATACAACCGGCCTGGCCGGGAAAACCTGATAGAAACAGCTATCGATACAAGGAGAACCCATGAAGGTTTTCGCGATTATTCTCATCGTTCTGGTCCTGCTGGTGGTTATCCTCGGCGGGTGGATCTGGTCGGCTCGTGGCGGCCTGATCGAAAGAAATATGGGTGTCGACCAACAGTGGGCTCAGGTGCAGAATGTGTATCAGCGCCGGTTCGACCTGATCCCGAACCTGGTAGCGTCGGTTGATAACTTCATGCAACGTCAGCAGCAGACGTTGACCGAAGTGATCGCGATGCGTCAGCGAGTGATCGACCTGAAAGCTCAGGCGGATAACGCACTTGGTCAGCAAAATCCGGCATTGCTTGACTCTATCGCCGGACAACTCTCCCGCCAGTTGAATTCATTCATCAACGTGGTGGTTGAGCAGTATCCGGAGATCAAAGGTGACCAGAATTACGCTGACCTGATGGCGGCAATCGAGGGTTCGGAGAATCGTATCGCGCAGGAACGGAAAGCATACAACGATGTCGTGCGTGAGTACAATGTCTATCGCCAGAAGGGGGTCGGCCCGCTTATCGCCGGAGCGATCTTTGGTTTTCCATACGAGCGGACCTTTTTCGCGGCACAGGCGGAAGCGCAGACCGCGCCGAGCGTGCGCGACGCGTTCAACCAGGGTCAACCGAGCGGCAACTAACGAGTAGCGACCTGTGAAGCGACTGTTTCTTCTCGCTGGTTTATTCTCCCTTCTGTTGACTGTCTCAGTCGCGGCTAAGGAGACCATCAAATACGACGGTCCGGTCACTGATCTGGCCGGACTGCTCTCGAAGTCTGAAGAACAGACGCTTGAGCAGAAGATCATCGGTTATCGCGATGGCTCGACCAACGAGATCGGCGTGCTGATCGTGCAGTCGCTCGATGGCAAGGCGATCGAAGATTTCTCCTACGATGTCTACAAGTCATGGGGGATCGGCGTCAAAGGGAAAGATAACGGCGTTCTGCTCGTTATCGCGCTGGATGAACGTCGCACACGTATCGAAGTCGGCTACGGACTCGAGGGAGATCTGACTGATATTGAGTCCTCACGGCTTATCCGCAAGGACGCGCCGATGTCCGACCTGTTCCGACAGGGGAAATTCGCCGACGGGATAAACGCGGGGATCGATGGGATCATCCAGGCGATAGGCGGCGAGTATAATCCGCCGAAGAAAAAGAAGAGCAAGAAGGATATTCCATTTCCGATAATCGGTCTGGCGATCTTCATGCTCCTTTTTGTGTTGCCTGCCATCAAGCGAAGCGCACGCGGTTCCAACTGGACCATGGGTGGGCCGTTCGGCGGATTTGGTGGTGGAATGGGTGGAGGACGCGGCTTTGGCGGTGGGGGCGGCGGCGGTGGATTCAGTTTTGGCGGTGGATCATCCGGCGGCGGCGGCGCGTCGGGTGGATGGTAAGGTGAAGTAAGATGGCGACACTGGCAGACAAGTATTTTTCGAAGAATGACATGGACGCGATCGAGAGGTCGATCGCCGAGGCTGAATCGCGCTCGGCCGGAGAGCTTGTTGTACAGATTGCTTCGCGCTCCAAGAACTGGCTGTTAGAAAAGACGCTGGTCGCCTCACTTTTTGGCATCGGCGCGCTCATAAAGGGACTCCTGCTGACTCGTGAACAGAATTGGGGATACTACTATAATTTTACGCAGGGAGCGCTTTTTGGCCTGGTCGGATTTCTTGTCGCCTTTTTTGTGATAGGATGGCTGCTCAAGAACCGGAAGCGGTGTCGCGGTATAGTCTGGAAACGCGGACTTGAGCTTTTTTCTCAGTTGACCCCGACCAAGGGTCAGACCGCCGTCCTCATATTTGTTTCTCTTGAAGAAGGACAGGCCGCGGTAGTGGCCGACAAGTTGATCGCTTCAAAACTCCCGGCGGATTACTGGGATAAACCGCACGCCATGATCATGCGCGGCTTCAAGGCCGGGGCGCACGCCGAGGGGATAATTGAGGCGATCCAGGAGATCGGCAACCAGTTGGCCAGCCACTTCCCGCGTCAATCTGACGATGCGAATGAACTGCCGAACCGCCCGACGATCCTCGATCGCTGATCCTGCCCCTCCGAAATCACTTGCCTGACAGGTCAAATCGGCCATAACATGGACTATGGCCGTCGCATCCAATGAGCTCTATTACATACTGCTGTTGTTCGCGCTGTTTATTGTGCCGCGCGTCCTGCAGCGGTTGCGTCTACCGAGCGCCATTACCTGTGTCGGATTGGGTGCGTTGGCCGGGCTTGGCTTTGACTTGTTCCACGGGGACGGCACGGTCCAGTTGTTGGCCACACTCGGTATTGTCTCGCTCTTCCTGTTTGCCGGCCTCGATGTTGATTTTGTCGAACTGTATCGACACCGGGGAATAGTCGCACAGCACCTCGGGCTTTTTGTAGTTTCCTTGACAGTTGTGACTTTCGCCGCAGTACTTGTATTCAATCTGGATATCCGTCCGGCCGCATTGGTGGCCCTTGCGCTCATCACGCCATCAACGGGGTTCATTCTCGATTCGCTCCATTCGCTAGGGCTGTCTGAGCAGGAACGATTCTGGATACGGACCAAGGCGATCGCGTCCGAGATCGTCGCGCTTTTGGTGCTGTTCTTTGTACTGCAGACGACGACCGTACCGCAATTCGCCAAATCGTTGGGGATCATGGCAGCGCTGGTCGTTCTTCTCCCTCTGTTATTCAAGCTGTTCGCTGACTGGATCCTCCCCTACGCGCCACGCACGGAGTTTACGTTCATGCTCATAGTAGCCGTAGCGGCGGCGTTCATTACGCTTCGATTGGGTGTCTACTATCTGGTCGGCGCATTCATTGTCGGACTCGTTGCTCATAGATTCCAGCATGAGCTTCCTGCGCTGGCATCGGACAGGACGATGCATGCGCTGGAACTGTTTGCCGCGTTTTTTATCCCATTCTATTTCTTCTCGGCAGGATTGCACTTGCAGCGAGATGACTTCAGTCTGACCGCGTTGACGACCGGCGGAGGGTTTGTGCTGATCATGATCCCGCTTCGACTGTTACCGGTAGCGTTTCACAGAAGAATGGCTCTGGGGGAACCATTGAAAGTCGGCATGCGAATCAGCGCCTCGATGTTGCCGACGCTTGTTTTCACGTTGGTTATCGCCGGCATTCTGAGGGACCAGTTTCAGGTCCCCGCCTATCTGTTTGGCGGGCTGATAGTGTACACTATGGCCAATACGCTTATCCCCGGTTTTGCCCTTGGCGCTTCTCCTACCAATTTCACGGAACCGAAGATCGGCACTGAGGAGTTCCGGGACCCACTCCCACCATCCACGACTTGATCATTTGTGTGACTGGTCCAGACGGACCACATCTCCTTCATAGAAGACGGAGAGGAAAAGCAGCAGATAATCTCTAATGTGCCGGGTTATCAGGAAATTGGTCCGGACGTGCTCTTTTCCATTCTTGCCCAGTTTCTCCGCATACTCCGGCTCCTGGAGCAGTTGCTTCAGGTAGTGCGCGGTCCCTTCAATCGAATGGGACAGCATTCCGGAATACCGATGCGCGATCTGTAACGGTATCCCTCCGACAGCAGTAGCGATAACCGGGCGCGCTTTCCAGAGCGCTTCGGAAACCGTCAGGCCGAATCCCTCTTTCAAGGATTTTTGCAGAACAACCGCGGATGCCCGCTGGAGCGCGTTTATCTCGATATCGCTCGATGGCGGCAGGAAGAGCACATGAATATCCGGATCATCCGCCGCGGCCTCCTGCACCTCACGGAGCACCTGCATCCCTTCAGGGTCATCGGTCGCCCCGCCTCCGGCAAGGACCAACTGACAGTCGACATGACGCTTGACCATCTTGTAGACCTTGATCACTCCCACCGGGTCCTTGAGGTAATCAAAGCGCGATATCTGGGTCACAATGGGGCGATCCCGGTCAAGGCCGAATCGCTCCAGAATTGAATCGATAACCGATTGCGGCAACTCCTTGTTTTTGTCGCTGAGCGGGTCGATTGAAGGCGCTATCAGCACTTGCGGAATAGTGAGGGATTGCGCAAACGCCGGTGCAGAGAAAACGGCCGCGTCATAGTGACCGATGTATGGGTTCAGCAATGACATCAGCTCCGGCTGTGGATTCGTGACATCGATATGACAGCGCCAGAGCCATTTGCTTCCCAATTCCTGTTTTCGCTCGACGAGCGCTATCGGCTGAGGGTCATGGATAAAGGTGATATCGCGGGCAAACGAAATCTCCGCGGCGTTGCTTCGGTTCGTTTGGAGGAAGTGCTCCCATTCGTCAGGTGTTATCTCGACGGAAACGCCGTGCAGGCCGTTGTGCATCTTCTTGGTGGTAGAGAAGAACCGTTCGTCCCCTTTGATCACATCCCACCGCGCGTTAATACCCAGTTCTTTGAGGAGGGGGATCATGCGGATCAGGATCTCGGCCACACCGCCGCCAACGGCCGTGGAGTTGATATTCTGGATCTCTTTCCCTTCAAGGCGTGAGGCCAGAGCCCGCAACTCGTCGATGGTTCCCTGTCCTACGATATCTGCATAGTTGTGAAGTTCAGGCATATTTCCTCACTGCCTGGATAAGGCGCTGGCGAAGTCGCTCCAGCGTGATCGTGTAAGGGTCAAATGCGGCGATCCTGGCCGCGAGTTCAGGAAAACCGTGGGCGCGCGTCCAGGTGGAGAAGTCATTCTCATCACGCTTGAGTCGAAGCGGCGCTTCGAATAGATGGAAGTAGAGCGTATTCAGGTTGACCTGCTCGAGTAGCTCGGCGAATTGAGCCAGGTCATTGGCGACATACGAGGTTGGTACCACAAAGGTCCGACAACTCATGAAATGAAACTGTTCCCCCGCGGTAGATGAGGTCTGGTGTCCTCCCGAATCGAGGTAGTGAGTCAGTCGCTCGACAAAGGCCTGGCGAATAGATTCTATCTGTTTGTAGGAGACAATGTCGACACTGGCCAGACTCTCAGACAGCTGGTCAAGGTTGAGGACTGAGCCGGTCCAGAAGGCGAAATCATTGGGCGGCTCCGGCGACAGGTAGTGATGCTGTTGCAGGAAGTGGTGTGTGTGATAATATATCGAGGCCGGCGGGACCATCTTGATCCCCTCCAGCAATTCTCCAGCAGAGCGCGCTCGTTGACCAAGGAGCAGTACTTGATGGGATCGCGTGTAAAAGCGGAACGGTTCGGCGGGGTTCATCGGGCGACCTCCGCATCCCAGGCCAACTGCTCCAGCAATTGGCGAATATCGAGATAGCTTCGCACATTGAATCGCGCTCTGGATTGCACCATGCCGACGCGAATGGAGTAGGCCTCGTCTGGAAGCACAGCAAAAAGATCCTCATCGGTCCAGTCATCGCCAATAGCCATAATAAAGTCGGCATCGGACGATTCCACCCAGTGAAGCGCCGCGCTCCCTTTGTTGATCCCCGACATTCTGACCTCGATCACCTTTTTACCGGAAAGCACTTGAAGGTCGATATTGGCGGTGAGGTTGACCAGTGTGTCACGGAGTTCGGCAGCCCGTGTTTCCGCCAGGTCGGCATCCGAGCGTCGATAGTGCCAGGCGACAGAGTATTCCTTTTCTTCGACAAACGCTCCGGGAAGGCGGTCGGCGTACATGTGGAGCAGTTGCAGGATCTGCGGTTTCCACTGGTTGGTGGCTGGTTTGAGCGTCCGCCACTCATCCTCAGCCAATTTCAGCCAGACCCCATGTTCCGCCACCAGATCAAGCGGGAGGTGACCGAACCAGTGTTCCAGTGTCTCCTTGTCCCGGCCGCTGACCATAACGACTGTATTCCGCTCGTCAGCGGAGAGCGTTTCCAGCAGATAGAGAATATCCTCAGTTGGCTTGGCCTGTTTCGGCTGGTCGAAATACGGCATCAGCGTACCGTCATAATCAAGCAGCAGGAGCCGACGTTCTGCTGTCTGGAATCTGTCGAGGAGTGCCTCTCTCTCATTGGGGTGCAGGCCGCGCGCGTACAAACGCTGCTGTTCCTGCTTGATCTGTGACAGTGAACGCATGAAGTCATCTGCCCAAACTGTCACCGTATAACGGCGCAATCGATCCTGCATAGCCGTTATCCGCTGGCATTGTTCATCGAGCGACATCTGAAGTCCGGTTTCTATCGCGTCGGCCACCTCTTCAATATCGTTCGGGTTGACCATCACGGCCTCAGAAAGCTCACGTGAACTTCCGGCGAATTCGGAGAGGACCAACACGCCGTCCAGATCTACCCGGCTGGCGACGTATTCCTTGGCGATGAGGTTCATACCGTCACGAAGTGGTGTCACCACCGCCACCGATGACCCGCGATAGAGTGCCGACAACTGGTGCGGTGGGACTGACCGGTATTGATACTGGATGGGGGTCCAGTTCATCTGGCTGAATCGTCCATTGATCTTGCCTACTTCCCGGTCGATCTCCTGCTTCATGTCATCATACTTCTCCACACCCACGCGCGAAGGGATGACTATCACGATGAAGTTGATGCGACCATGCCAGTGTGGGTATTTCTCGAGGAACCGGGCGAATGACGCGAGGCGATGCTTTATTCCTTTGGAGTAATCCAGTCGATCGATCGACAGGATCAGTTTGGTTCCTTTGAAGTGACGTTCCAGATCCGCCCGTTCTTTCACGGTTTCGTCAGCCGACGCCAGTTGCTGCCAAAAGTCGAACTCGATCCCCATGGGGAAAGTCTCGGCGAGAACCAATCGATTGTGCAACGGGATTCGCCCCATCGTGTGTTCAAATCCGCGCAACCGAAGCACACACTGCAGGAAATACTGCCGGTACTCGGGAGTGTGGAACCCGATCAGGTCAGCGGCGAGCAGACCATCCAGAATGCCGGTGCGCCATGGCGCCGGTAGCAGTCGAAAGACCTCGAATGACGGCCAGGGTATGTGCAGAAAGAAGCCGATGGATGCATCAGGATAACGCTCCCTGATCATCTGTGGCGCCAGCATCAGGTGATAATCCTGTATCCATATCAGATCATCGGGGCGCGCTATCTCAAGGACCGCGTCGGCAAAGAGCCGGTTGATACGGACATATTCCGGCCAGTGGTCATCCTGGAATTTGGCATAGACCAGGAAGTAATGAAACAATGGCCAGATAGTCGAATTGCAGAACCCGACATAGAATTTCTCCATGTCGTCCGTCGATAAGTAAACTGGATGAGAACCCTGATTGCGGAGTTCAATAGCGAGATCGGCTTTGTCTTTGTCCGGGATCTCGGAACCCGGCCAGCCGATCCAGATGGTATCTTCGATGTCGGTGCGATCGATCTTGAGACGTTCAAGCCAGGTGGAGAGTCCACTGACGAGTCCGCCCGGACTTCGGTCGCACACAGGTGTGCCGTGATCGTAGCGAACGGTCACCGGCAAACGATTAGCGACAATAATGAGCCGCATTGAATTTCCTCCTTCCCGAGAGACCGGGTCGAATTTCGAATCAACGCTCCCTTAATATAATTACAGCCTAAGTGGCGGAAGGTTCCCCTGATACGGGTCGAAAGTCGTAAAGCGATTGCAGCATAGAGATTTAGAGTAACATAAAAAAGTGCGCGACAGTCCGCTCAGCGTGCAGATCGATGTGGCTTTCGCGCCACAAACCACATCATGCGGTCATCCATTGTCAGCGGCTCACGCTTATACCCGCCATAACATTTTATGTCCGAAAATCCGATTCTTGTGAATGCGGCTATAAGCTCATGACAAGAATACATACGGATCGACATTGACAGTTCGCGACGCTTGCCTTTTCCGTAGAACGACAATCGCGAGCGATTTCGCGAGACTGCCAGATCGAAATGGCGGCGCTCGAAATAGCGTGTACCGGCGGTCTTTTCCCATCCGCTGGGCGAGAAATGGCGGATGATCCAATCGCGATTGATGATATGAAGCAGGAACTTCCCGCCCGGTTTCAGCGCGCGATAGATCCGCTTGAGAACTTCAAAGTCATCCTTATCATCCGCGAAATAGCCGAGCGAGGTCCAGATATTGCCAGCGGCATCAAACTGGTTCCTGAACGTGATCTTCCGCATGTCGCGTTTGTGCAGTGTGATCGAAAGGTCACGAAGCATCATCTTGGTTTCCAGCTCTTCGAGATACGAGGTAGTGATGTCAACTCCCGTGACCTGAATTCCTCGCTCAGCAAGAGGGAGAGAGATTCTCCCAATACCGCAGGGACAGTCGAGAAAAGACTGACCTTTCTTCAGTCCGAGATATCGGATGATCGCTTTGACTTGATCCTCGGTTGTTTCAGGACTGACATTGTCAAAGAATGGTCGCCAGAGAGTGAAGAGTTCTTCGTACCACTCGGGTTTGGACGATTTCTTAGAGGTTGCCACGGACTATCCTTTCTTTTCAGCGAATGCCAGCACATGGCAGTCGCGATCGAGGCAATAGGCGACATTGTCTCCCCAATTGCGCGTCTGCAGTGGAGAGACTAGCGTCGCGCCATGAGCAACCGCGCGCTCGACATATGGTTGTGCTGAATCGACAACGAGATAAAGTTCTGCGCGAGGCACACCCGCGGCCGAGGATGGATCGGGAAGAATTTCGCCGAGAAGTCGCTTGATCCCGGCGGCGGGCATGAGGCCTAACAGCGCTCCGTTTCCGAGTGGAAACTCGGTCATGCCGGGAACATCTAGGGTCGGCTCAATTCCCAGCACAGCCTTATAGAAATCACGTGCCCGCGCCTGATCGGCGACATAGAAAATGAAGAGCGGGAGTGTGGTCATCGACAGACCTGTTAGTCTTTCACCGGTGCCGGTTTGCCGTTCCGGTCAACTGCCACCATCACGAAATCACCTTTGGTAGCTAATTCACGAATCCCTGAAAGAGGATTCTCGGAATAGAGTTCCACCTCGACCGTCACCGAGGTTTTCCCGACCCGCCCGATTTTGGCGATCAGTTCGACCAGGTTTCCCTGTGGTACCGGCTTTTTGAAAACGATCTTCTCTGACGCGATCGTCACCATCTCTTTGCGAGCGTAACGTGTTGAGCAGACCCAGGCGGCGCGGTCCATCCATTGCAGAGCGATGCCGCCAAACAGTGTGCCGTAATGATTGACGAGCGACGGAAAAACCACTTCGACTATGCGGGTAGTGGAATCGATTGGATATGTGTTTGGATTATTCATACCCAAATATCGACTCCGGCTATTCCGGAGTCAAGTTTGGGGAATGTCTCCCGAGCGGGTGACTACTGCTTTGACCGACTCATCCCTGCAGCCTTCACTGAGTCCGGAAGTTGGTCGAGGTAGAGATATGGGAGAGTCAGGTCGAACCAGATCTCTTCACTTTTGCTGGAGCCGCTCTTTTTCGCCTTCACTTTGTCCAAAACCCGACCTTCGTGCTCGACCGTCTCGACATCTTCACGCGTGTAGCCGAGATACGAGAGGAATGGCCGTTCCTCCAGCAGAGAAATGAGCTTGAACGGCGACCCCGGGGATTTTCCGTCGCCCGATGTTCTGATCGATTCGAGAAGTTTGCGCGATGTCCATCCCTGCAGTTTGCTGAGCACAGAATCTTTCAACTCCAGATTGGCCGCCGAGGCAAGCGAGTGGGCGTCGATATCACAGTATTCGCGTTGCAGAACCTTGTTGGCGTATTCACGGGCGACAGTCCAGTTTTTGGCCGCGAATGAGTGGTACATGGAATCACGGTAGTCGCAGGTCCGGTTCCCTTTCTCCAGACAGAAGGGGTCATACTTGGAGGTCTGAGTGAACCAGAATCGCATGCGGGAGAAATCGACGGTGGTGTCACCTTCCAGCGTTCGGACCAGGAGGGCGGTGTAGCGGACAAAGCCGACATCGCGAAGCATCGCCGGTGGGATATTCTTCTGCTTGACCAGAAAGAGGGAATCCTGGGCGAAGGGGCGATCCAGTTCGGTCACCTTTACGGGCGGCTGACCGGCCTGCGCGGACAGGGCGGCGAGGAGAAGAATGATCGGCAACAACTTCATACTGTGGAATTATACACGAAAACGCCCCCCTGCGGAAGAGTCTTTGTGGGGGGCGCTTTTAGACGCCCAGCAACTGGAAAGACCGGACCGAGACCCACTGCTTGTTCGCCGTCGGCGCGATGAGGTCGATAGATTCCGCGATGAACGATTCATCCCCTAAATACGGCACGATCTTCTCCTTCACCAGCACCACCCGATGGTCGGATATCTCCTTCGCCACCGTGACATGCGGGATGAAGTTCTTGTGCGGGAGCGCCAGATCCAGCCGGGCATAGAGCGTTTTGTATATCTCATCGATCGGCGCGCACCGCTTGACCTCCCAGAAGATGAGCGGGAAGCCCGGATAAAAATCACCGATAGAGGAAAGCTCTATCTTGATAGGCGCGATATTCTCGACAGTCTTGCGGATGATGCTGGTGATCTCATCAAACGGCCGCAGCGCCTGGAAAGGAAAGACCAGCGAGATATGCGCCTCGACGATAGAGTAATCCGGGTCGTATTTTTCACGGATCGGTTCGATCATCCGGCAGAGATGATCCGGGAGGAAGATGACGATCGCGTAGTTGTTTCCCCCGTTGGGGATCAATTCACCTGAAGAGTACCCGAATGGCATATCGATTATGATTCCTTGTCTGCCTATTTATGGAAAACTATTTCGATCCGACGGTTTTTAGAGCGACCTTCGGCCGTCTGATTGGAGGCGATGAAGTTGGTTTCGCCGCGTCCGATAATCGTGATCCTGTCTCCCAGCACTCCGTATACCACCAGATAGTCACGTATCCGATTGGCCCGTTTTTCCGAAAGTTTCAAGTTGGCGGCGTCGACACCGATGTCGTCAGTGTAGCCATTTATCTCCAACCGAATCTCCGGAACCAGCACCAAAGCCCTGGCGAGTGATTCAACTCTGGTCTTGGTCTTGGCGTCGATCTCAAATCCGCCCGGTTCGTAGTCCGGTCGTAGAACCATCGGCTTGCTGAAGATCGTCAGATCCATACAGCCAAACTTGTCGACCGGGATCCCTATCAGTGTCGTCGGGCAATCATCCAGGCCATCCGGCACGCCATCCCGGTCGCCATCCAACGGACATCCAGTTGGGTCAACCTGCGCGCCGACCGGATTGGTCGGGCAGCCATCCTTGTAGTCAGGTATGCCGTCGAAATCCGAATCAACCGGGCAACCGAAGATATCGATTTTACCTCGCGCAGCCGGTTCGGTGCCGGGGCAATCATCCAGTCCGTCGGCGACTCCATCGCCATCGCTATCCTTGGGGCAACCGTATCGGTCGACCTCTATGCCTCGCGGCGTGCCGAGGCACTTGTCGATATCATCAGCCACGCCGTCGGCATCGGAGTCAATGGCCGCTAGTTTGCCGGGACGGGCAGGTGCTTCGGGCTGAGACCAGGAGGAATCCGAGCTCCAATTCTCTCTTGGACGGCCGCCGCCGAAATGGATATTCAGTGAAAGCATGCCGTTCATGATCCATCGATCGCGGGCTTCATTGACTGGTGCCGCGAATTCAGCTCCCGCGCCGGTCAGATAATCCGCTGTGCCGGTGAACTGGAAGGAGACTGTTGGGGAGGCATGCAGCATCAATTTCAATCCGGCCGTGACGAACAGCTCGGAGGCGGAGTATTCTATATCCTGACCGCGATTCCCTTCCACGCGGAGAGTGGTGTCATTCCATTCGTCGACGACTTTCCAGTCGAGCAGTCCGCCGCCGAATCCAAGACCGATGTTGAACCGCGACCAGGCGGGCTTGAACAGATGACTGACCAGTGCGCCGACTCGAATCCCCTTTAACTCACCGCGAAGTCCCCCCATGGGCCGAAGTGTGTCAGCCGGGCTGGAGATGACCTCTTCTTCTTTGCTGTTGATCAGAGAGCCGTTCATTTCGACCAGCCACCGGTCGTTGATTCGATGTCCCAGGACCGCGCCGTAAGACATCCCCATCTTGAACGTAAAATCCTTCCCCCCTACGGGCTGAGTTAGGCCCGCAGAACCGCCAAGCCAATAGCGGTAGTCATCCGCCGACACCGATGTGACGAGGATAAGTAGGGTCAATATGATGAGAACCCGGCGCATAGCTACAATCTCAGGCAGGCGTGCGGTCGACGCAATTAAAACTGTAACCTAATAGAGCTTTTTGACTTCGGAACCGGTATAGTAATGCTTCAGGATATTGTCAAAGGTCCAGCCGACCCGGGATTTGCCGATAGCCCCGCACTGGCACATGCCGACCCCGTGACCGTATCCGCCACCGACAAAAGCGATTCTCTCGACATTCCCCTGGCTATCCCGATTGACCTCGACATCAAACTTGTCCGACTGCAGGATCAGGTCAGGGTTGGAGTTGCGCCCGATAGCCCAGCGAATGCGATCTTTGAAAAACCGATGGTTATCGGTGTCCGTCCGCACAAAGAGCTTGGCGACCCGTCCACCGGCGGTCCGTTCTTCGATACGCACGTCCGTTATCGGCGCCAGCTTGATCTGGCGGCCACGGTCGCCGGAGAGATACTGCTCGAGTCTTCCCCGAAGCTGCGCTTCGGTAAACTCCTCACGCCAGGTGTAGTACTTGGACCATGAACAGGAGGCGGAGTCATCGACCGGCTTCAAATACGGCGCGGCCGGTTTATCCCAGACATGCGAGATGTCGTCGGTCATGCCACCGCAGGTCGAGTGATAGTAGGCGTTGATAAAGGCATCTTCGAACATGATGATATCGCCGGTGGTCTGGTCGATCGCTTCGTTGACCAGGCGATTTTCCACGTTCATCCCCTCGTACAACTGGTCGACCACCGTCGGCTTCATATCGTACGGTTCCTGGCCGTACTGCTGCAGATGTTTGATCGCATAGGTTCGCGCCGCGACCGCCTGCGCCTTGATCGCCTCGATCTCCGAGCGGTCACGGTCGCCGATCTCCGGCGGAACCACGCCGCGGAGGTAATCTTCCATATATAGGACATTCACCAGGCGAACGCTCGACCCATATGGGAGGGCTTTGACGATACCTCGATACCCGCGCTTGTTGAAATGGATATGCGAGGTGTTCCCCCGTGGAATGAAATTGACTTCATCCAGATCTTCTTGTATAAGCTCGCCGCGGTTGTTTTCCACGCGAAGGCGCGGGCCATATATTTTGACCCGGACATCCTGCCCGGAATAGTAGACTGCCTGGCTCTCCCCTTGAAGACACTCGATTGCGAACGCGCCATCAGACTCGATCAGCACTGAGGGTTCATTTTCAATCAGCAGGACGCGGACGAACGGGACGCGGATTATGGGCGTGACATTCTCGTCCTTCACGCCGGGAATACCGGCACAACTCCAGAAAACGACTATCAGAATGAGGCCGAAAGCCGCTCGCACGCCATATCCAAGAACTCTGTTCACAGCAACCCTGCTTCTGTTTAGTGTCCGTACTTGTTTATACCGGCGGCTGGGCGATCGTCCCCAAAATCGGGAGCCGCTTTTGTCTGCCGCCGAATCGTGTCGCCAACGGCTGTGACCAGAGGCAAGACGCCCCCATCACCGCGTAGCTGGCCGCTTCGGTCATTGAAGGATCCATTCCAAGCTCGTGAACCGAAGAAACATTGAACCCGTTTAGACTTGCGCTTACGCGCTCGCGAAGAAAACTGTTATACGCTCCCCCGCCGGTCAAATATAAACTCCGGATAGAGCGATCATGTTGAACTATCGGCCGCACTTTGCGACTGATGCCAAACGCGGTCAATTCAATCGCGGTCGCCAACAGGTCATGCGAAGACAGTTTGAGCCGCTTTCCTTCGCGGATCATCTTCGCGGCCAACTCGGCCCCGAACTGCTCCCGGCCGGTCGAGACCGCAGTATCCCGAAAAAACTTCAGTGCGGTCAGCGTGGCCAGGAGCCGCTGAGAGACCGCGCCATTGCGAGCGAGCTTGCCATCATTATCGAATCTTTTTCCGAAGAGCTTCTGGCTGAGGAGATCGGAGAGCACATTCCCGGGACCGCAATCGGCCGCGCGAACCTTGCTGATTTTGCCTCCGGCGGGGATGTAAAAAAAGTTCGCCATCCCTCCCACATTGACAACCAACCGCGACACTCTTGGATGTTGAAAGAGTCTCACCACTGCGGCTACGGTGATAGGCGCCCCTTCGTTCCCCAGAGCGATATCGGCTTGGCGGAAATCACCTACTGCTACTTTGCCGGTATGAGCCGCGATTCTCGCAAGTGAGCCTATCTGGAGTGTCCCGTGCACGACCATCCCCGCCATTGATCGTTTGCGCGGCATATGTCGGATCGTCTGCCCATGCGAAGCTACAGCGTCGACGGTGATCCGTTTTGCGCGAAGGTTTTTCAGATAGGATGCCGCTTCTCTACCGAAGAACTCCCCCAACAACGCGTCAGTCGCAATAAGCTGCTCAAGAGTAGTCGACGAACTATCCGCCAGAGCAAGGACTTCCTTCCGGATCGCGGCGGAGTATCTCTTCGATGACGAATGCAGCAGCACTACAGGCTTTTTTGATGATCGTGGAACGCGAACTACCGCCATATCCAGACCATCGGCCGAGGTTCCGGAGTTGAGACCCAGGATGGTCAGACTCTGTTTAGTGTCAGGTTCCAGCGGTCTCATTCTCAACTGATGGAGGAACGTCCAAGTTTGAATTTCAGACCGGCGATGCGCGCCAGAGACGCGCGGATCCGCTCGGGAGATACTTCGCCGCGCTTGCAGGCATCAACGAAGTAATCAAACGCCTGTATGGCAAGATCGGTCTGTTGACCGAAGAGCAGGATATCATGGCCGGCGTTGAACGCCGCCACTGCCCGTTCACCCGGATCACCCAGCTCCACCGCTCCGCCCATACAGAGATCATCCGTGATGACCGGTCCATCGAAGCCGAGCGAGCCGCGCAGCATATCCTGGATGATCTGCGGCGACGCGGTGACAATTTGCTTATCGATCTTCGGTAGCCGCACATGCGTGGTCATTACCATGTCCACGCCGGCCTCGATCCCTGCCTGGAAGGGGATCTTCTCCCGTTGTTCCCAGAGCATATCGTCGTAATCAGCGATGGCAGTCTTGTGGTGCGGGTCGTTTTTGGCCGCGCCAAAACCGGGGAAATGTTTGAGACAGGATATCAGACCATGCGCCTTGCTTATCTGGACCGATTTGGCGACAAATCGGGCGACCAGATCGGCGGACGAGCCAAATGAGCGATCTTTGATACAGCTATTCTCGGGGTCGATATCGATATCCGCGACCGGAGCGAGATTCATGTTTATCCCGAGCGCTTCCATATAGACCGCGGCGCGGGAATACTCTTCGGCAAAGTGCTCGAGGTTTCCTTCCTTCCCATAAGCTGAGGCCGCGCGATACTCGACCGGCGCGCCTTTAAGACGGCAAACCCGGCCACCTTCCTGGTCGATAGCGATGAACGGCGCCTCGTTACGATAGACCGACCGGATCGTCTCGATATTCTGGCGAGCGACCTGGTGGGTCGCGCAGTTGTCGGCAAAAACTATGACGCCGCCGATCTGCTCTTCGGCGATGAAGTTCAGGAACGCTTTGGACGGTTCTCCGCCGGGGAACCCTATGATAAAGAGTTGTCCAAGTTGCTGGTACATAGCCTTAGTACGTCTGATCTTGCCGGTCGTGTTCACTTCGGGTTGCATCACATCACTCTCACAGTGTGCAGACAGAGTTTTTACCAGACCCCTTCGCACGATAGAGCGCCTGGTCGGCGACAGAGACCAGCTCTTCCTGTGAGCGGCCATTTTCCGGGAACGAACTGACACCCACGGAGACCGTGATCTTCAACCTGCCGGCCGTACCGGCATCGATCACTGTCCCCTCCACCTGTTCGCGGATCCGTTCGCCGATGAGCGAGGCCTCCCCTGCCGCAGTCTGCGGCAGGATGACGACAAACTCCTCGCCACCGTAGCGGGCGAAGATGTCGACATCACGAATACACCGCTTGATGATCCGCGACAGTTCCTTGAGGACGATATTCCCAATCTCATGACCGTAGGTGTCATTTAACTTCTTGAACCAGTCAATATCAACCATAATCAGCGAGACCGGGAGGTCGTAACGCTGGGCACGTTTCTTTTCTTCCTGAAGTTTCTGGATGAAATAGCGGTAGTTGAAGGTCTCCGTCAGTTCATCGATGATCGTCAGCTCTTCGGTACGTTTGTGCAGTTCGGAGTTTTCGAGCGCCAGAGCGGTGGAACGCGCCAGGATCGACAGGAACTGCTCCTCCCGGTCACTGAGCCGTTTGCTCTCCGAGGCTTCGGCGATCAGAAGGCCGTTGGTCTGGCCGTGCGTGGTCAAAGGCACGATCATCACGGCTCGCGAGACATCCGACAAGGGCGTGTAATCCTTTCGCTCGCGGATATCCTTCACGCGGATTGTCTCATGCATATCCGCCACGCGGCGGATCAGATCGTTGTCCGCGACCTCCATTGCTTTCATGTTGTGGCTCTGCTGGCCATCCACCGAGCGCGCGCGATAGTAGAACTGCCCCCGTCGGTCGCGGAAGACCACCGCGCAGGTGGAGAACTGAAGCGTGTTGGTCATCAGGCGCATTACTTCTCTGACAACCCCATCCGTGTCAAGGATAGCGGCGAGAATACGCGTATTCTCATAGATCATCTCGACCTGTGCCTGTGAACGCTCCAATTCCGCCGTTCGAAGATTCAACGTGTCAAATAGCTTCATCAGACGGCCTTCAGAGCGACGGAGAAACTCGGCGACGTATGAGATACCGAGGAAGAGCGCCCAGAGCATGCCTAGGCGAAGGGTCAGGTCATTGATGTCATGCAAAGTCTGCAGCGGCAGGACCAGAACAAGGTAGCTGAGCGACGCGACCATTGTCGCCGCAAAGGCCAGCCAGAAGGTCAACAGATACGCCGCCACCGAGACTGTCAGGTAGTAGAGCAGATAAAACGATGAATCGTATCCTCCCGTAACCTGGATATAGAGTGGAATGAAAAAAAGGTCGAAGACAATGCACGACAGATGTGCCAGTTTGAGGTCGAATTTCCCACGCACTGCCGCGGCAAAAACCAGCAGGTGAGTCAGGTAAATAACCGGTACTCCCACCGCTACCCAAAGCGGCGTGTTCCCCCGCATGAATAGCATACACCCTATCAGTCCTGCCAGCGTCACCACTCGGGTGGCCAGATAGAACGAATCCAGGCGAGGAAGGAGCGTTTTATTCCGGTCGAGAAATAGCTTCATCTAGCTGTATCCTGCGCTACCGTAACAATATCGGCCGGTTTGGCGGCTGGTTTACGAAGCGGCCCCAGATAACTCATCCATCGCTGTATCGGCAAAACCAGGCTTGCCTCAATCCTCTGTGCTGGTTATTGTTAGGCAAAATTCTCGAATTCCTTTATGGGAGCAGATATGTCTCTGGCGCTCCTTGCTATCGCCTTTTTGGCTCTCTTGATGGTCGCGTATCGTCTGTACGGAGGATGGGTCTCCCGGCAGGTCAGTCTCGATGACCGCCGCGTCACCCCCGCTCATAAAGTGAACGACGGTGTCGATTACGTCCCGACCAAAATGCTCTATCTTTTTCCCCAGCATTTCTCCGCTATCGCGGCCGCCGGACCGATTGCGGGCCCGATTCTGGCCTGCCAATCATTCGGCTGGCTCCCCTGCCTGCTCTGGATCGGTCTTGGTGTGGTGTTGATCGGCGCGGTGCATGACTTCTCATCGCTGGCGGCCTCCGTGCGTCATGGCGGAACCTCAATCGCTGATATAGTCCGCAATCTGATGGGGCCGCGCGCCGGTATCGCCATCATGGTCTTCATTTGGATAACGCTCATCTACGTGACCGTCGCGTTTACCGCGATGACTTCGGCAAGCTTCGTCACGACACCAGAGGAGTTGCAGGGGGTTAAGGTTGATTTCAATCCGGGCGGCGCGGTCGCGTCGGCCAGTATCATGTATCTACTGCTCGCGATGGTGATGGGCGTGGTGCAACGATTCCTCAAGCCGCCGCTCTGGCTCTTGACGGTCACTTTCGTTCCGGCTACGCTCGGGGTTGTTTGGTTGGGGACTTCACTTTCTCACCTCTGGACTTTTGATCTGCAAACCTGGGGACTGCTGATACTTGCGTACTGCGCGGTAGCCTCGGTGGTGCCAGTGTGGGCTCTCTTGCAGCCGCGCGGCTACCTCGGAGGATTTATTCTTTTTCTCGCCTTGGGGCTTGGTATCGTCGGCATTTTCTTCGGCGGATATGAGATCAAGCAGGAAGCTTTCAAATCGTTTGATATCGGCGGCGCGACGGGGACACTTTTCCCGTTCCTTTTTGTCACGATCGCGTGCGGGGCATGTTCCGGTTTTCACGGGCTTGTTTGTTCGGGGACGACGTGCAAGCAGATAGACAAGGAGTCGCATATCAAGCCGGTCGGCTATGGTGCGATGCTGGCCGAGGGGTTTGTCGCGTTCATCTCTCTCGTCACGATCATGATTGTCGCCTCCGGTGACATCAAAGGACTCAGTCCCGCGACAGTCTATGGCAACGGCATCGGACACTTCTTGACGCTGATCATTGGCGAGCAGAACCTTCCCTTCGCGATCACGTTTGGCGCGATGGCTTTCTCGACTTTTGTGTTCGACACGCTCGATGTTTGCACCCGTCTTGGGCGTTACATCATTCAGGAGATATTCCATTGGCCGGGGAAGTTAGGGGCTATAACGGCGACTCTTATCACGGTCGCGGTGCCGGTCTATTTCGTGTCGACCTCGCTTAATGCCGGATGGCGTGGGTTCTGGACACTGTTTGGAGCGTCGAACCAACTGCTCGCAGCGCTTACGTTGCTGGCAATATCCGTCTGGCTGTACAAAGCGCGTCGACGGATCGCTTTCACCCTTCTCCCCATGCTGTTTGTGCTGACCATCACACTCTGGGCACTGGGGAAATTGACCTGGAGCAATTTCACTTCTGAGAACGTCACCACCGTGATGATCATCAACGGCGTGGCGTCGCTCGCGTTGATGTTATTGGCGGTCTATCTGGTGATAAAAGGTCTGCTGGAGGCGAAGAAGGGGGAGAGAGACGAGACCGGATTTGTGGCGCCGGAATCGGCACGCGCGAAAAGCTAAAGGCGCCGTGTCGCTCGTTTCTGTTGACCGACATACAGCGCGGTTAGGAAAAGACCCGCGCCAAAGAGGAATCCGCCAAATCCGGTTTTTCCATAGACCGACCATGGCGGCGTGATTTTCAGTCGTGAATCGGCCGGGTTAGCCGGATCATAGTGTATCACTACCTGCTTCCCAATCGGATATTCCGAGGCGACCCCTTCGGCCGCATCCCGCTTCGCATTGCGACCGCCAAAGCCGGGTGGATCGAGATTGGTGCTGTCGCGATAGATGATCTCATCAACCGCGTACTGGTAGACTATCTCCGGGCGATACGCTCGTTCACCGACCACTCGCGAATCAGTGATAACTCCCTGAACGGAGTTCCAGCCCCGCAGGCTGACATACTGCTCCATCAGGCTCATCTGGGAATAGACCAGCCAGATTCCAATAATGGCAATTACAAGGGAGGATACCGTTAACCATCCCGGCACACGGAAGGGGGGCTGTCGCCAGACCAGGCCGAGGATAGCCCCGACGAGGCCGAATGACAGAAGCATGACAATTCCGATGACCAGCGGCTGATCCATGTTCCCTTTCGCAATCTCTAAACGACTGTAACAATATATCCCGACTGAATTTCCGGACAACCTTTTAGTTGCCTTTTTGACCCGGCCCTAGCAACTTGTTATGGCTCCTCCCGTACAGAGAACTAACGGAGCATATGAAACAAGTGACCCGACATAATCGCCAAATTTCTCCGCTATGGCTCCTTCTATTGGCCATGGCGGCTCTGCTGGTCTGCGCCAATCTCGCGGTTGGGTCAACGTTCAAGAAGGTCAATAACTACTCGGTCACCAATCTTGAGGCGATCGATGATGACCTGTATGTCTGGGCCAACCGCTTCCAGATGCTCGGCGTGGTCAATGGCGATCTTTCCTGTTTTGCCTACACCGCCTCCAACTCGGGGGAGATAACCCAATCCGCGAATATGTTCGGCCGCAAGATCACGCATTCCGGCAAGATCGGCGGCGCGTTGCGTGTTTTCGCCCAAGAGATAGATATCAGCGGCTATGTGGGACGTTCGGCGCTGCTTTTCGGCAGTGATATAACCGTCGCGCAAGGCGCGGTGATCGAACGGGATCTGAATCTTTTCGGCGCCGATGTAATGATCGAAGGCGCGGTGAAAGGAAATCTCAAAGCCGATGCTGGGCGCATCACCCTCACCGGCGTCGTGGCCGGAGATGTTACGCTCAAAGCTGATGAGATCACGATCCTTCCACCGGCTGTCATTGTTGGCAAGCTGACCTATACTTCCAAAAATCAAGCGACTATCGATTCGACCAACGGAGTCACTATCTCCGGCGGAACGACCTGGCTGCTCCCCTCAACTGACGAAGAAAAGAAAGACGAAGAAGAGGACCGCTACACGTCGCTGGTGATCCGCATCTCATCGATCTTCGCGGCGTTTCTTTTTGGTCTTATCGTTATGCGCCTTTTCCGCCCATATGCCGAAGAATCATTCGCCCAACTGCGCACGCGTTTCTCCGTCGCTATCGCCGCCGGTATGCTTGGCGTGGTCCTGCTCGTGCTTTGCATTATTGTACTGGTCATCACGCTGGCGACCATGGTAGCCGGGCTGGTCGTTATCTCGACCGAAGCGGCGCCGTTCGGCGCGTTGATCCTGATCTTCTCGCTCCTGATGATCCCGATCTCCGGATTCCTCTCGGTGACCGGGGCGATCGTATTTTATTCCGGCAAGATCGTGGTGGCGCTGGTGATCGGGTACCTGATAATCGGGCGGGTGCGCCAGTTGTCTCAGCCGTTGAGCAAATCGGCGCTGTTTCTCGGCCTTATCCTGGTCTATGCTCTGTTCGCGATACCGTATGTTGGATTGGTACTCTATATCCTGCTTTCGGTGATCGGCGCGGGTGCGATCATCCTCGGTATCAAACATTGCCGACGACCTCTCATCGCGGATGCCGCACCCGAACTTCCGAATAATCCGCCGCCGGTAACGCCGCCGCCGATAGTACCACCCGCTGGTATGGCGTAAGCGATTCCTGGTTCGGGTCATCGTACGCTCTCGCCCCGTCAATCGTGGGCTTTAACACTCCAAGTTTAACGATTGATTTTCACCCTTCGACATGATTTTATTGTGCCAGTGACAAGAAAGTCAGGGAGCCTATGACCGCAGGAAGACTCGAAGCCTTCTCCGATGGCGTGCTGGCCATCATCATTACCATCATGGTGCTGGAACTGAAAGTGCCGCATGGCGACAGCCTCTCCTCACTTCGCCCGCTCCTCCCCATCTTTTTGACCTATCTCCTCAGTTTTACCTATATAGGCATCTACTGGAACAACCACCACCATCTGCTTAAAGCAGTCAAGCGGGTGACGCCGCGGGTGATGTGGAGCAATCTGCACCTTTTATTCTGGCTGTCGCTGGTGCCGTTCGCAACAGGGTGGCTTGGCGAAAACCATGGCGGCACCTGGCCGACCATCCTCTATGGAGTCATCATGCTGTGCGCCGGGATCGCCTACATGATCCTGCAATGGTCGATCATCTGCCAGCATGGGCATGGTTCAAAACTGGCAGAGACATTCGGGAGCGATCTGAAAGGGAAGATGTCGATCGGCGGGTATGCGCTGGCGATCATGGTGGCGCCGTTGCAGCAATGGATTTCCGACGGGTTATTTGTCGCGGTCGCACTTGTCTGGTTCATCCCGGATAGACGATTGAAGAAGGTGGTGGAGGAGATAGAGGGGTAGGGGGCTGCGACTCTGCGCCAATTGCGCCGACTGAAAACATGAGCCACAAATCGTCGCCAATTCGCGTTGCGGTTACGGGTGGTCCCGGCGCGGGGAAAACTACGCTGCTTGAAGGGCTCAGACAGCGAGGCTACGCCATACTACCGGAAGTTGCGCGAGCCATCATCGCGGAGCGTAAAGCGCGTGGTCTGCCTCCCAGACCATCGCAGGTTGAATTCGCCAGGGCGATCTTTGAACGGGATATTTCCCAGTATGAGGCGACTCGTGCGCATGAGGGCGCGATCTTTTTCGATCGGAGTTTGCTTGATTCGCTTGGTATGATGACCGAGTCAGGTCAATTGACCGAGACGGAAACGCGAAAGCTCATTGCCCAGTATCGTTATCATTCTACCGCATTCATACTGCCCCCCTGGCGCGAGATCTACCATACGGACTCAGAACGGGATCAGACGTACGAAGACGCCGTGCGCGTTTATGAGGGCCTTCGGAAATGGTACACTCGTTGCGGATATGACCTGAAGGAAGTTCCCAGAGGGACGATTGTTGATCGCTGTGACTTTGTTTTGGAAAATCTTGCAGAGCACCGGTAGTGCTTGATCGCAGCCTATATATGGGAAATCAGATGTTCTGATGATTCTTGCCCAGCGAGCAGAAATCTTTGACCCCAACGGGAGTCGAACCCGTGTTACCGCCGTGAAAGGGCAGTGTCCTAGGCCACTAGACGATGGGGTCATCGAACGAAGCTTTTGGAGACCCGTAGTATATAGGTTTTGACCCGACTGTCAAGCCAACTTCCGTCTCCTCATCCGGCACTTCGTGCCACCTTCTCCCCAAGGGAGAAGGGAAGCTGACAAGGAGTCTCCAGCGCTCTTTTCCCCTTTCCCGGCCCTCTCCCCCGTCTACCGTATCGCCATGGTAATCAAGACGTTCGCGAATTCTTTCTCTACCCCATCCTGAATGCCATAGACCCTCCCACCGGTGAAACTGAGCCTCTCCCCCGGCTTGATCACCCACCCCTCCGCCTGAATCGGGTCGGCGTCGGCCGGCCGGAGTAATTGCACCGAGAAGTTGACGGAGATGATCTCCTGGCCGGGGGACATTAGGCTATACGCCGCCAGCCCGGCCATTTGATCGACCAGCCCGATCACCGCGCCGGCGTGCAACGCGCCATGCTGCTGCATCAGGTCGAGTCGTCGGGGAATGCGGCCATGCACTCGCCCCGGCTCGATCTGGTCGAGTTCGATCCCCAGGAACGCCGAAAACGGCATCCGGCTGTTCAGTTCGCGGACGGCCGCTTCGAAATCCGGCCGACGCGGTTCAAACTGCCCCATATCTGCTCCCGTCTGTTGTTAGATTGACACTGTAAGGCTGCACCCTCATAATAACAGAATGCAGCTCGGCTCGAAACGATTTCTCGCTCTCGCCCTCTTCACTACCCTGCTTATCATCCTGGTGAACTTTGCCTGGTGGTCGTATTACCAGCGGACCGAGAAGTTGCTGGAACATCAACTGAGCCGACGGCTCCAGTCTATCGCCCAGTCATTCGCCAAGACTATGCCGACCTCGCTTGTCGACAGCCTGCCGTTTGCCTCGGTCGACCAGTACAGACAGGTATTGCGCCTGCTGAATGATATACGAACCGCCGACTCGCTGGCGGAGATATTTATTCTCGACGACCGGTATGAGTATATCGCGACCAGTTCTCCCGAGGCGGACAGCATCTATTTTCTGGCCGGGATGAACGGATCGTACATTGATTCACTCTTCTTTTCGATGACCCCACACGCGATCGTCACCCCCGCCTATCAGACCGGGAGTCTTTATCTAAAATCGGCGTTTGCGCCGCTTCTGGGTGAGGATTCCTCGGTGGTGGCGGTGGTGGGAGTGGAAGCGAATGTCGATTATTTTGATGACCTCTCGCTCTTGCGCCGGAATCTGCTCTATGCGACTGGAGTGTCGACTGTGGGGGGACTCATTCTCGGGATTCTCTTCCTGGCTCTCCAACAACGATTAAACAAAGCGGAGCAGCAGCTTTTCCTTGGGCAGACGCATGCGTATCTCGGGCGTATGGTGGCGGTCGTTTCGCATGAACTGAAAAACCCGCTGATGATCATCCGCGGCTCGGCCGAGCGAATACGGAAAAAAACGGGAGCGGAGGAAGCCTCGTTTATCCTTGAAGAGACCGACCGGCTGAATAATATCGTCAGTGGGTATCTGGCGTTCGCCAAGGCGGAAGGTTCGCTTCTGGTGGGGGAGTCAACCGAATCGTTTGACCTGACCGAATTGCTTACATCCGCCGCAAAACATCTTGGAGAACGGTTCGCCGACCAGCAAATCGACTGGAGAGAACAGCCGACATCCGAACCGGTGCTGATAACCGGCTATCGAAGATCCCTCCGGCAAGTGATTCTCAATTTGCTCGTGAATGGGGTTGAAGGGTGCCTTGAGGCAGGCAAACCGGTTCGATTGGGAGCGGAGATAGAGCAGAAGAGCAAGGGCCTGGTCGCAATTCGTGTTACCAATTACGGCACGGAATTGAGCCCGAAAGAGATCCAAAAACTCTTCACGCCATTCCACACGACCAAGCAGACTGGCTCCGGATTGGGTCTGTATGTCAGTCGTAAATTAGTTGAAGAGATGGGGGGAAAGCTGAATCTTGTAAGCAAGACCGGCAGTGGCGCGGTGAGCGCTATCATTGAACTGCCGACCCATTCATCCTGAGGAATATGGCCAGAATATTAGTTGTCGATGACGAACCGAAAATGACGTCGCTGGTCTGCGGCGAACTGGAGGATGCCGGTCATGCCGTCACCACCACGACCAAGCCATCCGATGCCCTCACCCTGCTGGAACGCCATTCGTTTGATATCGTGATCACCGATCTCTCCATGCCGGAAGTGTCGGGCATGGTGGTTCTCGAGAAGGCGCTCGAAAAGCCGGGGACCGAGGTGGTGATGATGACCGCCTTCGGGACGGTCGAGACCGCGGTCGCCGCCATGAAAAAAGGGGCGGCGGATTACCTGCTGAAACCGTTCTCGCTGGATGAACTTACAATTACGGTCGGCAAACTCGTAGAGAAACAGCGTCTCACGTCGCTGGCTACGCACTTCCAGGAGGAAGCCAGAGTCGAAATGGCCGATACGCTTATCGGCTCCTCCCCCGCGGCAGAGAAAGTCCGAAGGCTGATATCCCAGGTCGCCACGACCGAGACCACTGTTTTGTTGACCGGACGTTCCGGGACCGGCAAGGAGCTGGCCGCCCGGATGATCCATGACCTCTCCCCCCGCCGCGCCAAGCCATTTATCGCCGTAAACTGCGCCGCCATTACCGAGACCCTGCTTGAGTCCGAACTCTTCGGCCATGAGAAGGGAGCATTTACCGGCGCGGTTGCCCGGAAGCGTGGACGGTTCGAACTGGCCGATGGGGGGACCATCTTTCTGGATGAAATTGGTGAGATGTCCGCCCAGATGCAGTCCAAGCTTTTGAGGGTGCTCGAAGAGCGCCAGTTGGTGCGGGTCGGCGGGGTCGACACCGTGGCGGTTGATGTCCGCATAGTGGCCGCGACCAATCGCGTGCTCAAAGACGATATCCGGTCCGGGGCGTTTCGGGAGGATCTGTATTTCCGGCTGGCGGTCTTCCCTATCCCGATGCCGAGCCTGGCGGAGCGGGGAGATGACGTTGTGGAATTGGCGAGCTATTTCCTGGCGCGGCAGCGCTATCCGCATGTTCGACTTGATGCTCCCGTGGCAGAGATGCTCCGGTCGTACGACTGGCCCGGCAATATCCGGGAGCTTCGGAATGTCCTGGAGCGTGCCACCATTCTGGCCGGCGGCGAGCCGCTGACGGTCGATGATTTCGCGCTGGAGACCGAGGATGCTCCCATTGCGGCGGAGGGGATGATTCCGCCGGGGTCGGGACTCGAGGATACGGAAAAAAGCATGATCCTCAGTGCGCTCCAGACCGCCAAGGGAAACAAGACTGAAGCGGCCAAGTTGCTGAAGATAACCCGTCGCCGGCTCTACAGCCGGATGAAGGCGCACGATATCCCATGGTAGCCACGTAAATGGTAGGTGAGCGTTCCGGGACGGAACCTGTACCGGCCGGTACATAACGAGGAGTTTCTGTTCACAACACAGCGTCGCGGTTGGATATGAGACAACAACTTAGCATGGTTATGCGGAACGGCACAGCGATTGATGGTAAGGGAGTTGAAAGAGAGATATGCTATGCGTAAGATACTCCCATACATCCTAATCGCGCTGGCGCTGCTGATCGGACAAGGACTACTGGCGCAGTCCGGGGTTCTGCGAGACAAGGTCCAGGAAGAACTCGACCGGACCGACCAATTGATCGCTCAGGCCGAGGAGCAGTTGCAATCGATGGAGAACCCGGCTGGCCTGGCATTTCTGGAGCAGGCCAAAGTGACGCAGCAGCAGGCCAAAGATCTATTTGCCGGCAATCAGTTTGTCGAAGCGCGCCGCATGACATTGCTGGCACGGGATCTCTTGCGCAAGGCGCTCCGAACCAATCGTGCCACGGAGCTTGGATCCGACCAGGCCCTCCGTAAACTTGAGCAGGCCGAAGATAAATTGGAGCGGGCGCGCGAGCTGCTTGCGGAGAGTGAAAATCAGCCGTCGACCGCTCTCTTGGATGTCGCCACTGACAATCTGAAGAGAGCCTGGGATTTTTATACCGCCGGTAAGTTCATCCCGGCGATAAAGCTGGCGGAGCAGGTTGAGAAGACCGCAGATCGAATACTGAGCCGCGGCGGTTCAGGGTCGTCCGCCAACTATCAGCGACGACTTGAGTCCGTACGTGACGCTATAGACAAAGCTGGCGAAGTTGTGGAGGGGTGCCAGATGGAAGAGGGAAGATCGCTGCTTGATCAGGCAGTAAAGGCTCTTGAATCGGCCGAGCAACTGGCAGATAAAGGCCAGACGAGGGCGGCGCTTCAAATGCTCCAGAAAGCCAAAGTCTTTGCCGCACGAGCAATGCGCGCTTGCGAAACAGGGGATGAGAATCTGGCCGCTCGTTACCAGCGCCTGCTGGGTCTGGCCGATCAACTGAATGAACAGAGCCAGTCCCTGAGTGGCGACAATAGAGAAGCAGTGGACCTGTTACTGACTAAAGCATACGAGCAGCTTGAGATCGCCAGGACGGCGATCGATGCCGCCGATGTCGCCAAGGCGACCCCGGCGCTCCAGGCGGCAAACCTGGCGATTCGCCAGGCCGAAGAGATTATTCTGGAGAGCAATTAGCATCTAAAGGAACATAGGATTTGTTCAGACGCTATGTCGCGGTAGTCCTGGTTCTGATAACCATAGCCGGTCGGGTCGATGCTGAGCATCGACCGTTTGCGTTCAAGGCAGGCATCGGCTACGATTACCTCTCTCAACGCTATTTCCTCGATTCATTGGCAGTCTCCGGCCCGGATACCGTCCTGACCCGCTTTGCTCTGTCCAGCGAATATCTCAATGACCTCAAAGGGAGCATGGAGTTGGCGTACCGCTACGCTGGAACCAATAAGTTTGACCTTGCGACCCGGCTCGACCAGACGAAAGACATTACCCGCGTGAAGGTTACGTCGAATTGGCAGGCTCTCGCCAGCCTATTCGCCTTGCGCTGGCGGAACCAAGTCGATTGGCGACATCAGTTTGACGATAGTAGTTCGACTCTGGGCAGCTATGCCACCGCGCTCAGCAATCTGAAAGTCCGACGACCCGTTACTGGCTCCACGACGCTCTGGGGGCAGGCCCAGGGCGAGTTGACCGACTTCTATGGTGATATTGGGACAGGGTACGATTTCTACAGGGTCTGGGGGAAACTGGGATTGGAAAAGGCATTCGGCTATTCCTCCCTACTCTCAATGAACGGCTTTATCATCGATCGCGAGGTATCAGACTCGACCACGCTCAATTACCGGGCGTATGGCGTCGAGGGGTCGTTTTCCGGCCTGCTCTCGCGGCTTCAGATCGATCTGCTGACCCGCTGGGAGAAGCGGGATTACAACCGCTCCGGCAGCGATGATGATTACTCCCGGTTTGAACTGGACTCCCGGAGCAGGGTTGACCTCGGACGCGGCTACTTCTCAGGTCAGTTGCTGGAGCTAGAGACTACTTCCTACGACCCTTCTGACCCACTCAATGTCGACTACAGCCGGATCCGCTGGAATGCCACGATCGGACTGACCCTTGGAAGTCTTGAACTGGCGGCAGGGCCGGACTGGGAGCTTCTCAATCAGGCGGCAGGGTCGGACAGCACGACTGAGGAGTATCGGGAGGCTGCCGGGCTCCTGGAGCTGAATTTGGTGACCACTCGTGGACTGTTCCTATCGGCCGAAAACCGGCTCGGCAAACGAACTCTCGACCACCCCAGTGAATACCAGTCAGACTTTAGCTTCTATGAGCTGACCCTACTGGGGAATTGTCTCCTGTGGAAGCATGTCGATGTGAACCTTCTGCTTTCGTCCACCTGGGAATGGCACGACCTGGAGTCCGAGGATAACCGGGCTGTACTGGTATCCGCCGGCATCTCCTATCGGTTGTAGCGCTCCATTCGCTTCCGTATTCTGACGTACTCCGCCAGATTCAAAGGTTGGTTTACCTCATTGCACGAGGCGGTCCTTAATTGGGGTTGTTTGTGAATTGCATCACAATCAGTCAGGGCCGGAGCAGGGTGGGTTCGCCGACGGAGTATGTGAAGTTATTCACTACCTGATAGCTGGGCTGGTTCGGGCGGTCGACTTTGATTCTCGCGGCAAGATCAGCCCGAAATCGCCAATCTGGCCAAGATCGGACTCCAATCACGACAACGACTCAGTCTGTGAGCAAACACAGGTGCTGAGCCTGGTGGGGCAACATCGCCATCGGACGGCGGAGCATCGTCCGGGGGCTCTGATCGGCACGTCCCTCCATCAAACTGTCTCTACGTTGGTCGGTTCCGGGAACAATCAACCATGTGAAAACAATCACTACCATGCGTTTCAGAGTCAGACAACGACTCCAAGACAACGGATACGGCCAGGACCTCTTACTATGTGAATGTATTCACATGCTTGTACGATTGCCGCGCATGACTGGCTCCTTAGTCGCTTCATTATTCAGCGCAGGCGTGCTCCCAACCAATGGCGCTGGCGGGTGATGATCCGGTGGCGCGGTGGAGTCTCCCTCGGCGGTGAATTGACCTCGGCTCTCGGCGGTTTGTGCTTCCCTTTGAATATCGGTCGGACTCTGTAGATGGTCGGATTTTGATACTACCGGTTGTAGTAACTTCCTTTCTGGTGCCAGATCTCGAATTTTCTCTTGACAAAATCAGGTTATGGCCCTATGTTGCGGGCGTCTAGGGAAATAGTTGTGTGAATAACGCTTCTGTTTTGAATCTGCAGCACCTTTGGTAACGTTAAAACAACATTAACGTTAGCGTATCGAAAGCTCGACCTTCAGGTTTAATCAAACGAGTTTGAAACCTAAGCGGATAAGTCTGTCCGTACGGTTTTTCCAAGACTCAATATTCACTTTGATCAGTAGTTCAGTGAGTCCGTGTGACGTTGTGCCGTTGGCGCATCACCAGCACATGAGACATCTGGATCTGACGGGTCCGATACCCGATCTCTGATGAGATTCATATCGGAAACTTAGGGGTAAGTCATCCTGGGGCATCTCGGGAAGATAACCCAAACTTCGATGACCTTTAGGTTCTTAAAGGAGCATTAAATGATGCAAAAAAGAAATTTATATTCTTTGTTGCTGATCTCCTTTTTAGTGGTATTCGCCTCGTCTATGGCGTTCGCGAACCAGGTGACGTTCGAGTCCAAAACGCTGCCGCGGTGCTTCAACTCCGCGTCCAACGTAACGGCGATCGTCTCTGCTGATTCGGTGAGCGCGATAGAGATCGTGGTCGTGGTTGATGGTAACGTTACGTTACCGCTTCCAGGCAGCATCTTCACCTTCGACGCGGGCTTCACAGCTCTGACCGATCGCGTGGTGGATGATACGTCTGGTGTGGACGGTACCTTGCCCGATACGATTCGCATTGCCGCTATGTTGCTCAACCCGAGCGCTGGAGCGTTAGCACAAGGAAATCATGTTGTCGGCCGGATAAACTATAGAACCAATGACGTCTGCTCAGGTTCTGGTACCCTTCAGGGCGGCGTTTTCGACTATCCGATCCCGGCAACTGTTACCACCCAGTTTGTTGATGCCGCCACCTCTACCATTCTTCCGGTTGTCGTGAACAATGGTACGGTGACGATCACCAACCTCGCGCCGACTATTGCTGCAATTCCCAACGGTACACTGTACTGGGGCCAGACCTTCTTGGCGACGGCTGCCGGTTCCGATGCTGATATGGCGAATGGCTGCGAGACCTTGACCTATGCCAAGGTTGCTGGTCCGGCTGCTATGACCGTAAATCCGACCTCTGGCGCCATTTCCTGGTTGACCACTGGCGCTGATGTCTGCACCCATAACGTGACCATTTCGGTTACCGACAAGTGCGGATCCTCGGCCCAGACGTCATTCCAGATCTGCGTCCAGAATAAAGTCCCTGTCATCACCTGCCCGCCGAGCCCGATCATGATCACGTTGGGCGACGTGGCCAATGGCGATGTCAACGCGACTGATGCCGATGCTGGTCCGAAGCCGCTTATCTATAGCGTAGTGAGCTTCAACGGCCCGGGCACGGTGACCATGAACCCGTCGACCGGCGTATTCAGCTGGCCGACCGTGAACGATGACATCGCCTATCTTGGCTCCTTCACGCTCGTCGTGATGGTCACGGATAGCGCCAACGTCTGCAGCCCCTGCAGCCCCTCCAACGCTGACACGTGCTCCGTCACGATCAACGTTAACTGGGGTAAGGTCGTGATCGAGAAGATCCACAACCAGCTTCAGGGTGAGTTTGCGGAAGTTGACATCGTTCTTGGCACCAACTACCCGATCGGCGGTTTCGACCTCCTGATCAAGTATGATAACTCTGCCCTGACCCTCACCGAGGTGCTCCCGGGTGGATTCATCACTGATTGCGGATGGGAATACTTCACTTATCGTTTCGGCGCTGATGGCAACTGCAACGGCGGCTGCCCGAGCGGACTCGTCCGTATCGTCTCCATCGCCGAGACCAATAATGGTAACAACCATCCGGATTGCTTCACCAACTATCCGCCGCCTCCGGGCCTCGATAGCGTCATTGCTACCCTGAAGTTCCTGGTCTCCAACGACCGGACTTTGGAATGCCAGTACGCCCCGATCGAGTTCTTCTGGATCGACTGCGGTGATAACGGTCTGTCGTCGGTCGACGGTGACTCCCTGCTCATTTCCCGTTATGTTTACGGGTACGGCGGTGGCGATCCGTACTTCCATATTGAAGCGACTGCCGGTATCGAATTCCCGACCACGTTCGGCGCCCAGGAAGAGTGCGATATCTTCACTCCTGGCAAGCCGTCCACGTGGCGCATCGTTGATTTCTTCAACGGTGGCGTTGATATCGTCTGCGCCGACTCGATCGACGCCCGTGGCGACATCAACTTGAACGAGTTCGCGTATGAAATCGCTGACGCGGTTCTCTTCTCGCGGTACTTCATCTACGGTCTTGGGGTCTTCACGATCAACCAGGCCGGTCAGGTGGCTGCTACCGACGCGAACGCTGATGGTCTGACGTTGACGGTTGCCGACCTCGTCTACTTGATCCGTGTGGTCGTGGGCGACGAGCTTCCGTATGACAAGGTTGCGGCCGTGAATGCCAACTACACGTTTGAAAACGGCGTGCTCGCGATCGACGGTGTCGATCTGGGTGCCGCTTTCGTCGTGGTGTCTGGCGATGTCACCCCGACTTTGACCGCTCAGAACGTTGGCATGCAGTATGCCTTTGACGGCACGAACACTCGCATCCTGGTTTCGCCAGTGATCGACGAGAACGTTACCAACATCACCGGATTCTCAGGCACGTTCCTGACCGGCTTGAATGGTAACATCGTGTCCATCGAAATGGCTACTGTCCAGGGTCAGCCGGTTGCCGGAAAGATCATTCCGAAGCACTTCGGCCTGGCTCAGAACTATCCGAACCCGTTCAACCCGGCTACCACGATTGAGTTCGCTCTGCCGGTCGCCAGCAACTACACCCTGACGATTTATAACGTCACCGGTCAGGTTGTCACGACCTTTGAGGGGACTGAAGAAGCTGGTATGCACCAGGTGATCTGGAATGCTAATGAAGTCTCTTCTGGTATCTACTTCTACAAGTTGAATGCCGGTGCCTTCAGCAGCACGAAGAAGATGGTCCTGCTCAAGTAACGTTGACGCAGAGTCCGTTTTGAAAAGCCCCGGCCCTGCCGGGGCTTTTCTTTTTGGAGAGGGGAGAGAAGTTCCCTCACCCGCCCGCCTATGGCAGGCTCCCTCTCCCAAGGGGAGAGGGGAAAGCGTCGTCTCTCTAAGGGAAAAAACGGACCGAAAAGGGGGAATCGATTGCAGATTCTCCGCCGACTTCCCGGCTTCGAACTGACTTAAAGACCGAAAACTGAGTTGATCTGTCGTGCCAGTACGGTCACAGACAATTGCCATTGCCAGAGCAGGTCAGAGCTTAAGAAGCTGTGGTGAGAGAAGTCTACTGCGAGTCAGTAGCAGGGGAGGGGATATCTTCCGTCGCCGGTTTCGGCGGTTTGTGGAAGAGCACCTTGATCAACAGAAAGACCAGCGCGCAACTGATGGCGGAGTCGGCGATGTTGAAGGTCCACCAGCGGTCGATATGCAGTCCCAGGAAATTGATATTGAAGAAATCGACATCAATGAAATCCACCACTTTGCCGATGCGGATACGGTCGATCAGGTTGCCGATAGCTCCACCGCAGATGAACGCCAGCGGGATCGCGAATGAGGCCATCGCCCGATAGAGATACAAGTAATATAACAGGAGCGGAATGATTATCAGCGCGATGATCAGGTACCAGGTGGAGGAACCGAAGCTGGTCCCCATCGCCCCCCCTTCGTTGTAGACGAGGGTGAACTTGAAGAAATCTCCGATGACGGTGATAGATGGTTGGCCGGTCAGGGTGTCGACCGCCCAGACTTTGGTGACCTGGTCCACGGCGGCCACCACTAGAATAATGACCGCGGCCCAGATGAGGTAGGAGGAGTTAGGCTTTGCCAGTTTTCGCATCCTCTTCGCGCGACTTGCAATCGATACAGAGGCGGGCATGCGGAACCGCTTCGAGTCTGGCCGCGCCGATATTCTTATTGCAGCTCTGGCAGACGCCGTAGGTACCGTCTTTGATGCGACGGAGCGCTTCGTCGATATGGTAGATCAGGCGGCCCTGTTTGGAGGCCATCATGAACGCCATTTCGCGATCCATGGTCTCGGTTCCCTGGTCGGCCATATGGTATGAGTACGAGGAGAGGTCGCCGGTCGACTCTTTGATCGAGGTGCCGATATGGGTATCCTGGATGATCCCCAGCTCTTCGAGCAACTCGCGCTTTTTGGCGAGCAGCAACAGTTCGTACTTCTTGAGATCCGCTTCTTTCAGAGCCATTCGACTCTCCCGCTGTTAAAGTTTCTCTACCGCGATCGCGGCGGTTTCACCATTTATGTTCCACTGCGTGCCGCCGTCAAAACCATTCGTATCCAAGAACTCGATAGAGCGGGCCAGGGTTTCCCGGCGGATAAATTCGTCATAACGGCCGGCGGCCGCACGGAGCGGCGCGGTGCCGCTCATCCGTATCGAAATATGGTCAGTCACATCAAAGCCCGAGCTTTTCCGCATATTCTGGATCTTGTTCACCATCTCGCGGGCGAACCCTTCGTCTATCAGATCCTGCGAAAGCTCCGTCACCAGCGCGACCGTTAGAGGGCCGTTGCTTTCTACGGCGAAGCCGTCCTTTTCGGTCTTCTGTATGTCAACATCTTCGGTCGTCAGGCTGACCGGCCCGCCGTCTGTCGGGACAGCCAACTTGCCGGACTGCTCAAACTGGCGAGCCTGCTCGCTGGTGAGACCGGCGATAAACGCCTGCGCCGTCTTAACGTGCGCTCCAAGTTTCGGTCCCGCCACTTTGAAATTCAGCTTTGCGCCGTAAGTGACATAATTCCCCAGCTCGGTCGAGGGGAGCACTTCTTTTACGTTCAATTCGTCTTCGATTATCTCGATATATTCACCAAGGCGGGTGAAATCCGCGTCAGATTTGACTCCAACCAACAGTTTCGACAGCGGTTGGCGAACCTTGAGGTTCCTGCGCGACCGGGCCGCACGCCCTAACGAGACAATATCTCTCACCATTTCCATGGTGTCATCAAGTTTATCATCGATCTGTGAGATATCCGCGGCAGGGAAACCGGCCATATGGACCGAGAGCGGCATCCCATGCTCCATCCGCTTTTCCCCGGCCAACTCTTTCCAGAGCAATTCGGAGGTGAACGGCGTCACGGGGGCGGTCAAGCGACTGACTCCTTCAAGAATGCGATAAAGAGTCAGATAAGCTCGCATCTTTGACGGATCATCTTCCTTGGCCCAGAACCGACGGCGATTCAGCCGGACGTACCAGTTGGAGAGGTCATCGATTACAAACGACTGGATCTTGCGTACGGGCCGGGTGATCTCGTACTTGTCTAGATCTTCATTCACCGACTTGACCAGAGAATGATAGCGGGACATCACCCACATATCGAGCGTTTCCGGCGCGCCGGATTTCGATTCGAGGAACTTGTCTATGGTCACGCCGGCTTGGTGAGCACGGTCGGTGATATTGTCTATATTCGCGTAGAGCGCAAAGAAGCTGTAGGTATTGCGCAGCGTATCGAAATACTTGCGGCAGACCTCGGCCAAACCGTTTTCATCGAAATTGGTCGGCAACCAGAGGTTGGAGTTGGCGACCAGATACCAGCGGACCGGATCGGCGCCATATTTGGCCACTGTCGCAAAGGGGTCAACCACGTTCCCCTTATGCTTCGACATCTTCTTGCCTTCTTTGTCGAGAATGAACTCGAGCACGACGACATTCTTGAACGATGCTCCCTTCGGGAGATCGTCGCGAACCTCGGAAAGCATGGTTGATATCGCTATCAGCGAATAGAACCATCCGCGGGTCTGGTCGACCGCTTCGGAGATGAAATCCGCCGGGTACTTCTCTGCAAACTGCGCCTGGTGTTCAAACGGGTAATGCCACTGCGCAAACGGCATGGCGCCCGAATCAAACCAGACATCGATCAGTTCCGGCACACGCGACATTGTACCGCCGCACTCGCACTTCAACTTGATCTCATCGATGGTCGGGCGGTGCAAGTCGAGTTTCCCCTCGGCGGCGAGCTGTTTCCATTTCGGGTCGGCTGCTTCGTTGACCAACTGCTCAACCGAACCGACGCCGTGCATTCTGCCGCAGGCCAGATTGTCGCAGATCCAGATCGGCAGGGGAGTTCCCCAGAATCGTTCACGAGACAGCGCCCAATCAACGTTATTCTCCAGCCAATTGAGCATACGGCCGGTCCGTATCTCATCCGGCACCCAGTTGATGGCGTTGCTGTTCCGTATCAATTGCTCGCGGAACTGCGTCGTCTTTATGTACCAGCTCTGGCGCGCTATGTATATGAGCGGCGAATCACAGCGCCAGCAGAACGGGTAATTGTGCTCGTATATCTCTTTCTTGAAAAGCTGGCCCGCGATCTTCATGTCCTTGATGATGATCGGGTCGGCATCTTTGATATACATGCCGGCGTACGGGCCGGTCCCTTCCTTGAAAAGACCATTCGCTTCCACCGCCTGGAAGACCGGGAGATTGTACGCGCGCCCTACTTCGTAGTCATCCGCGCCATAGCCGGGGGCGATATGGACTATGCCAGTGCCATCCTCAAGAGTGACAAACTCGCCGGTGATGACATAAAACGCCTTGTCGGCTTCATGCTTGAAGGTATCAAACAGCGGGATGTATTTCCGCTTGGCGAACTCCGAGCCTTTGCGCTTTTCGAGCGCGGGCTTTTCCTCGCCGAACAGCTTGGCGACCAGCGCTTCCGCCAGCACCAGCTTTTCCCCTTCATGCTCGACCATGACGTAGTCGGCATCCGGCCGCATACAGAGCGCGGCGTTGGAGGGGAGAGTCCAGGGAGTGGTGGTCCAGACCAGATAGCTGAAATCGCCATCGGCGGCTTTCACCTTCACATAGACCGAGGGATCTTTGACCAGATCGTATCCCTGCGCCACTTCGTGTGATGACAATCCGGTGCCGCAACGAGGGCAGAAAGGAACGGTCTTGTATCCTTTGTAGAGCAGGTCGCGGTCGAAGTAGTTTTTCAGGATCCACCAGACCGACTCGATATATTCGTTCTTCAGCGTGATGTAGGCATCATCGAGATCCAGCCAATAGCCGATCTTGCGGGTTATCTCATTCCAGTCGGCGAGGTATTTGAAGACCGACTCGCGGCATTTCTGGTTAAACTTGTCGATGCCGTATTCGACGATCTTCTGTTTGGAATCGAGTTTGAGCTGTTTTTCGACCTCGATCTCCACCGGAAGGCCATGTGTGTCCCAGCCCCCTTTGCGGTCGACCCGGAACCCCTGCATATATTTGTAGCGGCAGACCAGGTCTTTGACCGTGCGGGAGATGACGTGATGGATGCCCGGGCGGCCGTTGGCGGTCGGCGGGCCTTCGTAGAAGACGAAGTGCGGCTTATCTTTATGTGCGGCCTGGGCCTTGTGGAAGACCTCCTGCTGTTCCCAGAACGTGAGGACAGCGTCTTCGGCTTTCGGCTGCGAATAATCGTCTTTAAGAGCGTCGAATTTCATGTCTCAGATTCCTTTAGAGCCGCTAAATGTAGCTAAGATATCAACATTTGCAAAAGGTTTTTTGAGGGGGGAAGGGAGAGGCACGGGGGCTGCTTTTGGCTACGTAAGGCATTACTAATCAACCGATAAACGGAATCGCGAGACGGGTCGCACGTGGACTGATAATGTCTACGAAGTTGGCTCGTGCTCCCGCCCAACGGCGGCTTTGTTGTCCATGCTTTCCGTTTGCACGGAATCGGGCCTTCCTCGTATATTTGTGGTACTGTCAGAATAGAAAGGGAGGATCAACATGCGTCGACTGTTCACCGCTTTTGCTCTCGTGTCGCTGATGATCTGTGTGGGGGGATGCGACTCCGAGAAACCCACTAAATCTGATCCGCTCCCCGAACCGGAGTTTGCGGTTGCGGGGCAGATATACCTTTATCGCTGCTACGGCAAGAACGATACAAACAACAACCCGCCGGGGGTAGACTTTCGGTGCACAACAATCTCCGGCCATCGTGGTAGATTGACATTTGTCGATACGTTAACAGGGGTGCATACAGCCGTTATTTGCGACTCCAACGGATTTATCGTTCGGCTCGACTCCGCGGTCTACGATGTCATCGTAGAGTCTGCTTCCAGCCATCCGGATACCTTGTTTGGATTGTCAATCATCTCCGATACTCTGCTGAGTTTTGAAATGGTTGCTGATTGGATCCCGGGTGGAGTAATTGAAGCTACCATTGGATACAACCCGGCTACGGATTCTCTGGGCGAGTCGCGAGAACGACAATTGCTGGACTCTCTCTTTGACTTGATTGCTTTTGGCGCTTGCGATATCGCTTCGGCTCAGAGGAGAATTATTTCGATCGAAGGTTTGGAACCCAATCTCTGGGTGCGATATCGGTTGCCCGTAATCGATCCGTTTGAGACCTGGAGAGTCGTTGGACTAGTATACTCGACTCGATCAGTGCAGGATTCGGTTTTCGCCCCGTACCGTTGTGACATTTATCCGGTTGCAAATCTCTGTATGGACTAAGACTGACAAGCGGCATTTCTTTGGGTTGCGGTTCACAGCGCGCAAAAGGCTCATAACTAAGGGAGGACTACTATGCGTAGGTTGATGGCAGTTATTGTCTTGATTATTTTCCCACTAGCTCTCTTGGGCGGGTGCGATTCGGAGAAGCCCGTGAAATCAGATCCGCCGCCGGAGCCGGAGTTCGCCGTTGCGGGGCAGATATATCTGTTCAATTGCTATGGACGCGGCGACGTGTGCAATAATCCTCCCGGAAATGATTACCGATGTGCGGTTCGCGCCGACTATCCAGCACGGGTGACATTCGTCGATACAGCGTCAGGCATGAGTTTCACTGCTTCGTGCGATAGTAATGGATACTCGACTCGACTGGATTCTGGCATCTACAACGCAATAGTGGAATCATCCTGCAGTTTTCCAGATACGGTCTATGGTTTGTCTGTAACTTCGGACGACACACTGGACTTCGATCTGACCGCCGGCTGGATTCCTGGCGGCTATCTCCGTGCGAGCATTGGCTACCATCCCAAGACAGATTCCCTCGGCGGGGAGCGTGAGCGGGAATTACTGGATTCACTCGTGTCTTTGATTGCGGATGGTGTATTGGATGCTTCCAATGCTCAGTGGGACGGCGATTACGAGTCATACACCAGTCGCTGGGTTTTCTACACTATACCAGTTTTCGACACGATGGAGACCTGGAAGGCGGTACAGCAGGCATTTTCAACCGACGCTACGCAGGATTCTGTGTTTGCGCCACATACGTGCCAGCTTTATCCAGCGGTGATGGCCTGTCTGGCCTCAAGTGCACCGTCGAAGTAGTTTTTGGTGGCGCAGTACACTGGTGAAGTAATACCATTGGGCATGCAGATATCCCACCTCCTCCAATGGATCGAGCTGTCACGCTCGGCACTCAATCATAATTTGAACGCACTCAAAAAGCTGGCGCGGGGAAGGCTCATCGCACCCTCGGTCAAAGCCGATGCCTATGGTCACGGTTTGCCGGAGATCATCTCGCTGTTGTTGGAACGGGACGATGTCCCGTATGTGTCGGTGCATTCACTGGAGGAGGCGATCGTCTGCCGTCAGGCTGGATGGGATCGCAAGATCATGGTGCTTGGGCCGCTTGCTTTAGCCGAGGCTAAAGCGGCGATCGACTATGACCTTGAGCCGGTTGTCACCAGTAGAGAGATAATTACGCAACTAGGCAAATTGGCGGACAAACATAAGACCAGGATTCTCACTCACCTCAAGCTGGAAACCGGCACGAACCGCCAGGGGGTGACGGAGAAGGAACTCCCCGGTTTTATATCTCTCTACAAAAAGCATCGCGGTCTTGCCCTGCAGGGGGCGAGTATGCATTTCGCCAATATCGAGGATACCACCAGCCACGAATACGCCCAGTTCCAGTTGAGCAATTTCACGCGTATGGTAGCGACTTTGTCGCGAAACGGACTGAGGCCGAAACACAAGCATACTGCGTCATCCGCCGCGCTGCTGTTGTTCGAAAAGACTCGCTTTGATCTGGTTCGGCCGGGACTCGCTATGTACGGCCACTGGCCATCCAAAGAAACCTACCTCAGCTACCGCTTGCAGGGGAAATCAAACAATATTCTCAAACCGGTGCTGACATGGAAGACTCGGGTGACCCAGATCAAGAATGTCCCGGCGGACTCATTCATCGGCTATGGCTGTACGTATCGGACGACGACGCCGACCAAGCTGGCAATCCTTCCGGTTGGCTATTACGACGGGTACGACCGCGCGCTTTCCAACCAGGCCCATGTGCTAATTCGCGGAAAACGTGCCCCTGTGCGGGGTCGAATCTGCATGAATCTCATGATGGTCGATGTCACAGATATCCCGAGTGTGAAATTGGAGGATCCTGCGCTCCTGATCGGGCAGGCGAGAGGGGAGAAGTTGACCGCAGAACTGCTTGGGAGCTGGGCGGGGACGATCAACTATGAGATACTGGCGCGGCTTTCACCGGCGATTCCACGAATTATTATAACATAGACCTCTTATATCTATCGGTCGGTTTGCCGATAATCCAAGTACAAGCTACGGCGGCAAGGGGTAACCCCCCTTTTTGGGTCGCCATAATTGTTAAAAGTTTCACTTGACAGGCTGTTGAGTCGGCCCTATACTCATTTTTGTGAAGCTTTTCACATAAGCGACGATTCTGTATAATTTTATGGAGATCAGCCAATGACAAATGCTCCGATGCCGATGGCAAAGAAGCGCATCTCCGAGTCAACTATCCACCGTCTGTCGATGTATTACCGGGCGCTCTCTCTCCTGCAAAAAGAGAACTACGAAACGGTATCTTCGAAGGAACTCGCCAAACGGGAGAAACTAACCCCGGCGCAGGTCCGCAAAGATCTGTCGTTTTTCGGTTCGTTCGGTACCCGCGGGTTAGGTTATCCGGTGGCTGAGTTGAAAGCGCAGATAGCCGGAATCCTGGGACTCGATCGTACCTGGCGCGTCGCTCTGGTCGGAGTCGGTAATATCGGCTCGGCCCTGGTCAGCTACAAAGAGTTCTCCAAGCAAGGCTTCCAGATCGTGAAGTTGTTTGACAACGACCAGCGGAAGATCGGCTCCAACCACAAAGGGATAATCGTTTCGGATATCCGCAACCTGGAGACCGAACTTCGCGACGCCAAGATCGAGATGGTGGTGCTGGCGGTCCCCGCGACGGTCGCGCAGTACATTGTCGATGATGTCATTAAGGGAGGCATCAAAGCGATCCTCAATTTCGCGCCGCTCAATTTGAGAGTGCCGGAGGACGTCTATTTGCGGAACGAGAATATGTCGATGGAGCTGGAGTTCCTGTCGTTCGCGCTGGTGAATAACCACCCCCAGAAAAAGATGAAGTAGCCACTTCGTCCGTCAAATCACCGATTCAGGGCCCGCCTTCGCGGGCCCTTTTTGTTGCCCCGGCGCCTGTTCAGGAAGGGAGCAAAATCGATGACAATTCAGGCGAATCGGAGTATCTTGGGGTAGAAGGAAAAGCATGACCATGTTTCTGACCATAATCGCCATATCAATTCTGTCGCTGTTCCAGGTGACACCGACAACGGGGCGGCCCGATTCGCTCCAGACTTTGCTGGTCAAGGCGGGACTCGCCATGAACCAGAAAGAGTATATCACAGCGCGCGATTATTACGACGCGGCCTATCAACTTGATTCCAACAATGTCGAGACACTGCGCAATCTGGCGATGTTGCTTTCTATGGCGGGCGACCGAAAGGGCGCGGTGACGCTCCTCAAACGCGCGGAGAAACTGGCGCCGAATGATCCCTCAATCCTCAATAATCTGGGAACGATCTATTCGAACCGTGAGCACCCCGACACGGCGGCCGGCTATTTCGAACGCGCCCTGCAGATCAAACCCAATAATCCGACTTATATGACCAACCTTGCGCTAGAATATTCACGGATGGGGCGAAACGCTGACGCGATGAAACTTGCCAAACAGGCAATCGCGCTGGATACTACAACCGTTGATATTCCCATGATCCTCGGCGACTGCTTTGCACAAGATCGCCGCTATGACTCCGCCGATTTTTACTACACGCGGGCTATCATGCTGGGCGGTAAGACGAGCAAGCTGTACTACCAGCGGGGCTACGCGCGGCAGAATCTTCGCCGCCTCGGCGAGGCAGAGTCTGATTACCGTGAATCAATCACTCGTGACAGCACCTGCCGCGATTGCCGACAGACACTAGGTGTGCTCTATGTCACCCGCGGGCAGTATCAGGACGCTCTGGAGCAGTTTGAGAAGGTAGTCAAGCTCGACTCAACCTATCATAACGGCATGATCTCGCTGGGCGTGATGTATGCCATGACCGGCAAAGGGGCGCAGGCAGATTCGATGCTCTATCGTCTGATGTCAATCGACAGCGCTCTTGGCTATCGGATGGTCGACCTTATCACTCTTGAGAATTCCAAACAGCAGAAAAAGAAGTAACTCGTCGGGGGAGGATCAGAGCAACAATTGCTTGGCCGCCAGTTCGCGATAAAGCGGACAGCGCACGGTCAGTTCGTCATGTTTCCCCTGATCGATAATGCGGCCGTTCTCCATGGCGATTATCCTGTCGGCATGCTGGACCGTGGAGAGTCGATGCGCGATGATGATCGCGGTCTTGTCCGCCAGTACTTTCTTCAGCGAGTCCTGAATAAGAAACTCTGACTGGGAGTCCAGGGCCGAGGTCGCTTCGTCCAAGATCAGCAATGTCGGATCCTTGATTATCGCTCGGGCCAGACAGAGGCGCTGACGTTCCCCGCCTGAGACAGTCACGCCACGTTCTCCAACCTCAGCCTGGTAGCCGTTGGGGAGTCCCATGATGAAGTCATGAATATTGGCGACCTTGGCCGCCGCGATTATCTGTTCTGTCGTTGCGGCCGGCATACCGTAGGCTATGTTCTCGGCGACCGTCATCTTGAACAGCACCGGGTCCTGTTCGACCAAGGCGATGTTGTCACGAAGAGATTGCAGGGAGCGATCACGCGCATCGACGCCATCGAAAAGAATTTGGCCGCTGTCCGGGTCGAAAAAGCGCATCACCAGATTAATGACGGTTGTTTTGCCCGAACCCGATGGTCCCACCAACGCCACCTTCTCTTTCGCACGGATATGCAGCGAGATATCCTGCATCTGGAAGCCGCTGCCGCCATAGGTGAAGTTGACCCCACGAAGAATGACCTCGCCACGCGGTCCCTTGAGCGTGACGGGATTCGGCGAATCGGTTACCGAGACGGGAAGATCCAAGTATTCGAAAACTCTATCGACCGAGGCCATCGATGATTGTACTGCCAGATTCGTCTCAGCCAGCGAGTGGATGGGGGTATACAGATAGTTAAGCAGGATATAGAACGCAATCAACTCACCGAGTTTCATCGAACCTGCCGCGACCAGATAGACACCCCATCCCAGCACGATGATCGGTCCGATCATATTGACAAAGTGGGTGAGGTTCACCGCGAGCGAATTTGTGACGCTGTTCTTAACGAAGAGTCCGGTCAGGGAATTGAGCACGCTGTCGACGCGTTTCTTTTCCCGTTCCTCCTGGCCGAATGCCTTGATCGTTTTGACGGAGACCAGGCTTTCCTGGAGTCGCGCGGTCAGGCTTGCCAGCGTCTGCTGAATCTGGGTGGCGAAGAAATTGAGTCGACGGCCATATCGATTGGCCATTATGATCGTGAGCGGAACCGGGATCAAGGCAACAACTGTGAGCATCCAGTTGGTCATCAGCAGATAAGTGACGACCGCGACCAGCATCAGGATATTCGTCAGGAACATCAACAGGGTAGACGTAAGCAGATCCTGGATGCGGCTGACATCGGATAGAAGTCGCGACATGACTTCGCCGACCTGATGATCCTGATGGAATTTGAGAGAGAGTCGCTGTAAGTGCGCAAAAAGTTGTGAGCGGATATCCCGCACAATGTTCGCACCAACCTGCGCTACCAGCCAATCGCGCATCCATCCGAAGATCACGACACCGAGGTACAGCCCGAACAGCAGGAAGACAAACAGGATCACCGGCTGAAGGTCCACTGCCCCGCCATTTTTGGCCACCAGGCCGGGGATAAGTGTATCGATCATGTAGGCAATGGCGACCGGCAACGCCAGCGACAGGAGTGCGATCACCCCCATCGTCAGCAGGGTCAGGAACTCCTTTCCCCAATAGGGGCGGAGATATCCCCAGAGCCGTTTACGCTTTGCTGAACCGATGATCATCCATCCACCACATATTGTATTTCCGCGCGGCAAACCGGAAGGCCACCGGCGCGAGCGCGGATCTCATCGCCTCGTCCCGTGCCTCGATCTGGCGTTTCCAATAATCCCGGTTGCCGTTGTCAAGATCCGAAGATGGTGAACAGAGCGATGAGGCGTAGTACTGGTCTTCTTCACCTTTCCACCACTCCGGTTTGTCCACCCGGCAGCCGTATTGCTGTTCGTAAGATACGCGATTTCTGTCCAGATCGCACCCCGGGAAGTGCATATAGCCGACCGGCGCCCAGATGAGGAAGGAGGAATCACGTTTTAGTTCTGCGTCCATGAAAGCCAGCGTTTCGTCCACAGTCTGGCGCGTTTCTCCGGGATGATTGAACAGCAGGTTGGCGCGGTGCAGTATCTTGTGATCTGTCATCAGATGGCTGATATGGCGGAAGTGGTCCAGGAATCGCTCCGGCGTTTTGGTTTTGTTCATGATCCGCAGCATGGCAGGGGAGCAGCTTTCGATGCCGAGCTGGATCTCGCATTTCAGTTCCGCCAGCAGAGCGATATCTTCGTCATCCAGATATTCCGGACGGGTTTCAACAACCACCCAATACTTCGGTTTTCGGCTGACCAGTTCGCGGAGGAATTGCTTGCGCCAGGCAGGTCTGACCCCAAAGCAGGCGTCGGCAATTGCCACCGCATGAAGATTGAACCGAGAGACAGCTCGTTCGATCTCTTCGATCGACTGTTCAACCGAATATGGTCGCCAGCGGCGGTCCTTCATCGCCTCCATACAGAATGCGCAGCCGAACGGACAGCCGCGGGAAAGGTAAATGCAGAACTCGGTGAGGCCATTGGGGAGGTTTTCACGCACAAACGGCTCCACCAGGTCCCAGTTGTAGCCGACAAACTGATCCGGATGAATGGTCGGCGCATGGACAACGGTTGTTTTTTCCGGCCGACCTATGGTCGGGAACTCCCGTGCGATAGACTCCAGTGCCAGTTCGCCTTCGCCGCAGATGATATAGTCGATCAGGTTATCGGGGGTCATGAAGTCGTCAGGGCGGGCCGAGGGGTGATAACCACCGATGACGATCAGTTTGTCGGGGTACAGCTCGCGCCAGATGCGCGCGACCGCCATCGTTGCCTGCCAGGAGAGGGAGGTCCAGCAGGAGAGGGCCAGTATGTCAACCGGTCTCTCGCTGAGGAATTGGCGGACCTTTCGATGAAACCGGCTCAACTGAACCGGTGATTCCGGGCGACCGATGGTTATCTCAAAATCGGCGTACTCGATCGGAAAGAATTGCGCGAGATACGATGCCAGCAACACCTGCGATGTCTTGATCTCTACCCGTCCCATGAAATCCGGATAATGGAAACAGGACGGGTAGGCGATCAGGATCGATGGCGGCTGAGTGTTCACACCGCCTTGCTCTTGTTTATCGCGGCAGCTTCCATCTCACGGACCTGCTGCAGCACGTTGGCGACATACTCGGTGTCGACCGGCTCGATCCCTTTCTGCTTCTCTATATGATACATGCAGTACGGGTTTTCGGCGCGCTTGCCGCTGGCCGACACAGACGTCGTCGTGCAACCGCCACGACAGAGCGGCAGGTATTTGCAGTCATGGCAATGGCCGGTCGCAGTGTCCTTGGTGAATTTGCGGTTGTAGGCGAAACCGTTCGGGTTGTTCCAGATCTCGGTAAATGAACTGTCGCGGATATTCCCTTCGACGAACTCTTCCGGCATAGAGAGACAGCCCTTGACGTTGCCGTTCGATTCTATCCCGGCGATGCGGGTTCCGGCGTAGCAGCCGAAATAGGGGAAACCATCCCACAGTTCGGTCCCTTTGCATCCGTAGTAGCCGATATTCTCGCCGACATCAACTTTAATGCGCGGATCTTTCTTGATGTCGAGGATCTTGTCAACCAGCAGCGGATAGTTCTCTATCGACATCACCGACTTGGCGTTCTCTTTCATGCGTCCGGTGACAGTGGTCATCTGGATACGCCAGACTTTGCAGCCATGCGCGATCAAATCTTCCTTGATCTGATCCAGTTCATGCAGATTGAGATTCGAGACCTGGGTGACAGCACAGTACTTGGCGCCGGCTGTACGGAGCATATCCATAGCGTTCAGGCAGCGACGATAGCTATCCGGGCGCTGGCGAATATAGTTGTGAGTCGGCTCGGTGCCATCGAAGCTGATACCGACGTTATTGATGCCGATTTCCGCGATGGTCTTGGCGATCTCCGGGGTCATAGCGTAGCCATTCGTGATGAGATACGCCTTGACTCCGCGCTCTTTCATGCGGCGAGCGAGAAGCGGCCAGTCTTCGCGAAGGAGCGGTTCTCCGCCCGAGATGGTGATGGCTTCGGAGCCGAGATCCGCCAGTTCGTCGACCAGTTTCAGCGCTTCGTCGGTGGTCAGTTCGTCGGGGCGACGCTTGCCAGCGGAAGTGCCGCAGTGGATACAGCGCATGTTGCAGGCGAACGTGATCTCCCAGACGACCGCAGACGGATAGAATTTGAATTCGCTCATACTGTCTCCTTTGCCGCCAGTGCTTTCTGCTGCGCCTGTTGGCGCGACCAGCCGATTATTTCGAGCATTGGCTGCAGGTTATATTTCCAACTCTCACATATTTTATCGCGTGTCAGTCCCCGGTCGGCGCGTCTTGCCGGACAACTCCCCATGCAGACCGGAAGGATATTACAGTCGAGGCAGTGGTCATCCTCGAACGGGTCAAACTTGAACAGTTTCGTAAAATTCGGATTGTCGAAACTGATCGGGTCCTTGATATTCCCCGATGACTTCGCCTTATCTCCCACATAGTTGAAACACCGATAGGTGTCGCCGTCAGGGTCGACCAGAAATGAGTTGATCGTCTGCGCCATGCAAAAGGTGGCGGACGGCGACGGGAGTTTATCTATTCTATAGCCTCGTTGCAGCAACAAGGCGTAGTAGTCGATCTCAACTTTGGAGAAGTCGGACATTTCGTAGCAGCTTTCGGTGATATTGGCGCACGCGGAGGTGGAGGCCTCGATCAAGCCGAAATAAACGCCGACTCGATCGCGCAGGCCGGCTTCATCCAGCTGGTCAAGGAGCTCCGCAACCATCGAAATCTCAAATGTCTTATCGACATTGACGCGGATCCCTACTCCCATTTTGGAGGACGCGTAATGCAGATTCTTGAGAATGGTGTCGAAAGAGTCCTTACCGTTTTTCAGTGGCCGCTTGTTGTTGTGCAAACGCGCCGGGCCATCCAGTGTCACCTGCACCGAGCCGACTTTAAGCCTGACCAGTCGATCAACTACCTCGTTGGTGAGCAGGTAGCCGTTGGTGATCATCGAGGAGGTATATTTGAAGTTGTGCACCTTCCCCATTTCCAGAAGGGATTCGGTGATATCCTCGATGACGTCGAGCGCCAGAAGCGGTTCGCCGCCATACCAGCTGACATCCACTGTGGTCAGGTGAGGGGCTTTCTTTTCAACGAAGGCGAGGAGAGCTTCGGTTATCTGCGGGGTCATGCGCCCCTTCTTGTTCTCTTCGAAGCAATAATGACAGGCCATATTGCAGGCCATGGTTGGCGCGATCACCAGCCCGAGGGTCGAATCATCGAACCGGGCCTGGCGATGCGTGAATTTGAGATGCTCGATCTCGTCGAGCGTGTCGGCATGTACAAACATACCGTATTCAAGCTGTTTGAGCAGCGCTTGTTCTTCAGACGACAGCCCGTCGGTCGCACCACCGGCCAGTTTTCCGCCAAGTTGCTGGTACACGGCATAGTTCTCACCGGTCATTAATGCAACCGCCCCGGAGCGGGCATTGAACGCCAGATAATATCCATCCCGCCAGGGATAGAACTGATTGTAGCGTGACAATTTGGGCATCTTTTCGTCTTTCTCATAGGGGAGGGGTCGCGAACGGCCCCTCCCCGCGTTACGATTCACGATCTCAATTGACCCATCCTATTACGCAGTGCCTCATCTGTCCGGATGTGTGGCGGTACGATGGAGTTGATCAGGTAGATCAGGCGTTACCTCCATAAGAAGCATACCACGCGGGTCCATTCAGCTTTGGCGACAACTCATATTCGGGGTCACAAACAGAGATTAGATCTCGTCGCCAGGCACGCCATAGAGCGGCACGGCCACCGGCTTGCAGCCGCACAGGGTCTTGCAATAGACCTTGCAGCCATTACCGACGACAGTCGGGTCGATCAAATAGATCATCCGAGTCTCCGAGAGTTAGGGTTTCGTGTTTCGTTTCGGGTCGTCCAGTGATCACTCACCGGATCGTTGCCTTGAGTCCGATATGATCAGATCATACCGGGGTGCCGTACAGCGGCACATAGCGAGGGCTGCACTTCTTCACATAAGCCGTGCAGACACTGCCAACGATGTTCGGGTCGATCAAATAGATCATGATCGTCTCCTTTGGTTGAAGTGAAATTATACCTCAATCGGTCCTGGCACGCCGTAGAGCGGTTTTATCCCGCACTTTGTGCTGCAGAACCGAGTGCAGGCGTTGCCAACTGTGTTCGGGTCAATCAAATAGATCATGCGTTACCTCCGAGAATCACTGTGGTTAAGCCCATTGGGCGATACCGACGAGATATCATCCGCACTAGCGTGCGAAGCTTATCCCGGCGAGTGAATGTCCAGTGATCGTCTCCGGAATGCTCGTAGGTGAGAAACTGAGGAATGAACCAGCGAAGGCCGGTCTCGGCGAACAATGAATTCAACGGATACTGTGCGCACCCGATAGCAGGTACTAGGTCAGAGAAATCGACACCGTTGGGCATACTCTTCGCGTACTCTCTCAGCCTCCCACCCTGGGGCTCGACAGGGGGATAGTACACCACGCCCGGTCGAACCTCGTCTATTCGCGCCCGGATAGCCGAAATAACTACTGTATTACTGTGAGATCCTGCTCACCTGATCTGAATTCGATTACGTCCCAAAATATCGCTCGTGGACTGAATTGTCAAGGATAAATCGGTCTTTGTTAAGTGGAGGGATATACTTTTATGCGCAAGAAATGTAAACATCGATGTATGCGAACCTGCGAGGAGATTATCCCGCAATAACTTTGCCGGAGCGTGCGAGCCTATCGAAGAGCGAAGAAGTCAATTAAGTAGCATAACCAGCGCCGGAATGCACGTGTCACTCGTCACACCGAGGACCCGGTCGCACGCGACATCGCAGTGCGTAATGCCTTACTCAAATCCGCCGCGATAACCGGCTTCATGATCACATCGCTGATCCCCAGATCCTGCGCGCTCTTCAGATTCAGAGAATCGGAGAAGCCGGAACAGATCACGATCGGTATATCTGGGCGAATACGCAGCAATTCCACCGCAACTTGATCACCGGTCAACTCGGGCATGCGCTGGTCGAGCAACACACAGTCAAATGTTTCCGGACGGTCTTGGAAGAGTGTCACCCCCGCGCGTGGATCGCAGGCGACGGTCACGCGATACCCCAGGCTGTTAAGACTGGCGGCATGGCTGTTGGCCACGGAAGGTTCGTCATCGATGATAAGGATCGACTTGTTGCCGCCCTCTGCGGGGTCAGATTTCGGACTGTGGTGTGCAACTTGCTCGACCTGAGCGATCGGGAGGAAGAGGTGGAAGGTCGTGCCTTGGCCGAGGTTGCTCTCCGCACAGATGTGTCCGCTATGCTGAGTCACGATGCCGTGGGCCACCGCCAGCCCAAGACCTGTCCCCTTACCTACTCCCTTGGTGGTGAAGAACGGGTCGAAGATACGCTTCAGAGTTCCTTCATCCATTCCGCACCCGGTGTCGCGTACCTGTATCTCAACCATCTTGCCATGCAGACGACGTTTGCAGTTTGGACAGGAAAGCGGAGATTGTATGAAGGGAGCGGATTGCAGTGTAAGCTCGCCGCCTTCCGCCATTGCGTGTACGGCGTTTTCACACAGATTCATCAGTATCTGCTGGATCTGCCCCGGATCGATAAGCACCGGCGAAGTCTGCCCTGGAGCGCTGTATCTGACGAGGATCGAGCTGTCCAGCGTGCGAGACAACTCTGCCACGACTTCCGTGATTATAGTCTCGATCTGTACCGGTTTGCGTTCGCCGGTCTGCTGTCGGCTGAAGGCCAGAATATGCGCGACCAGGCCTTTGGCCCGATAAGCGGCTTTGAGAACCTCCTGCAGATACTCCCCGGCAAACTTGCCCGATTGCTTTTCTGAAGCAACCAGTTCGGTGTAACCAATAATCGGGACCAATAGGTTATTGAAGTCGTGCGCGATACCTGCCGCCATGGTGCCGATGGTCTCCAGTTTTTGAGCGAGGCGAAGTTGACCTTCGAGGTGCGCCCGCTCGGTCTCAGAGTTCTTTCTATCGGTAATGTCGCGGCAGACGCAGAAGACCAGTTTGTCCTGTCCAAACGAGACGGCGCTGGCGCTCACTTCGGCGGCGTATGTAGAACCATCCTTGCGACGGTGCGTGGTCTCAAATAGCATTCCCGTGGAACCAAGCTGATTGATGATCTCGAGGATTCGCTCGCGGGTCAATTGGCAGTCCCAATCCCAGACATGCAGAGACGCGACTTCTTCCGGTGTATAGCCAAGCATTTCAGCGAAACGCTGATTATGTTCCACGAGTTTGCCGTCCTGGGAAACTACCGAAATACTGTCGCGCGATTGGTCGATCAGGATACGCGAGCGAATTGATGCCTCCTCGAGCGCGAGTTCCGCGCGCAACCGATGGAAGACTATTCCGACCTCGGAGACCAGCGCCTCGAGCGCGAGAACATTCGACTCCGATGGCGGCTCGGCATCAAAGGACGCGAGATTGAGGAAACCAAAGACTTCACCGCGTCCCGACCGAAGCGGGAAGGAGAATAAATGATTGATACCGCATCGTTCGCAGACGGCCTTTAACACCGGCAGATCGCCGGGCATGTAAATAGCCTTCTCAGATGCGAGTACTAGTTTGACATGCGGCGTGTCGAGAGGCATAGATCGGACCATGCCACGGAATTCGTCGGGCAACCCCTCGTGATGCTCTAACACGGCGTTATTGCCGTGTATCAGGTAGATGCCGCCGGCCTTCAGGCCGGACAGGTCAAACGCCGCACCCAACAAGGGCTCAAGGGTCTCATCGAGCGTCTCGCAGTGGTTCAACTCAAGGAACGCTTCACGCATCCGATTGCTCAAATACTCCGCATGGCGAAGCTCCGCCTCGGCGCGTTTTCGCTCGGTAATATCTGTGTTCACGCCGATCATGCGGCATGGATTGCCGGCTTGATCATATTGCACCTCGCCCGATGCTTCGAGCCAGCGGATTTCGCCGGTATCGAGACGCCGGATACGGAACTGATTGCGCATGCCTCCGCCGCGGGAGACATCCATCGCCAGCTTGGACAGCGTTTCCTGCAATTCTTCCGGAATGAGACGGTCAGTCCATTCTTTGAAAGAACCGGTGAAGGTGCCTACGGGGATGCCGTACAACTGCTGCATCTCTTCCGACCAGACCAGGCGATTCCTGGCGATGTCATACTCAAAGGTCCCCGACTGCACGGCCTGCAGCGCGAGTCGCAGTTTAGCGACCATATCGCGATAGTGGTGTTCCGACTCAAGTCGTTCCGTAATGTCAAAGCAGGTTCCGACGTAACCTACTGGTTCGCCGGAAGCATTGAATTGCGGGATACCGCGGTTGATGACATGCCGGTACTGACCATCAAACCGACGGACCCGAATTGTGCATTCAAATGGCAGACAGGCAGACAACGAGTTAGCCAGGAGTTGTTCAAACGCAGGGCGATCCTCCGGATGTATATGGGTCAGCCATTGCAGGTCCTTCAGACTTTCGAAGGTTCCCCCCAAAGCATCTATTGTCTGCCGGTTGAAGTAAGTTACCTGTCCCTGCAGGTCGGCCGTCCAGACATACGCCGGGAGGTTGTCGGCCAGGGTCTTGAATCGCGATTCGGAGCTGCGAAGTTCATGCTCGAGGAGCTTGTGCTGAGTTATCTCCGAAGAGATACCGGTGACACCAATGACTTCATCATTCTGACCAAGCAACGGCTCAATAGTGCAGTCCCAGAATGAAGTTCTCCCCATAAATTCGAGGTTGGTCTCAAATCGCTGTCCGACTCGAGTCGCCATCACCTGCCGCTTTATCGCGACGAGACGATCCGCCAATTCAGATGGAAGAATCTCATGATCGGTTCGTCCAATGATCAATGCGTTCACATGTACATCGTTGGGATTGTAGTTCCAGGTATAGCGGAGGTCGCGATCCTGATGGAACATGATGACCGGTGAATTTCGCAGCGCCTGACGGAAGCGTTCCTCACTCAGGCGTAGTGACTCCGTCATTTCTGACCGCATCTGGCGCATCTGTCGGTCACGATAGGCGATTTGGAGGTACCCGGCGACTTCCAGCAGCAGTTTCATCTCATACTCGGTCCAGGCGGTAGGCGTATCGGAGTCGAAGCCAAGTGCACCAATGAGTGTTCCGTCGAGAATCACTGGCACGGCCAGTAGCGCCGCAGCTCCGATGGAACCGATTGAGACAGCCAGTTCTTTCTGGTTCACATCGCCGGAATCAATAGATGAGACCGCGAGTAGTTCGGAGCGACCCAGCCGATCCAGTGTAACCTGATCCGTACCAAGTTGGATGCTGACGCCGATCAGACTGCCTCGTCCGGATGGCTGCAGGGATCGCTTGAACCGCAATTCACATGAATCCGTTATTTCGCCGAACGCCACCCGGTATTTTGGATACGCCTGGAACATGCTCATCAGGGCACGCTCGATGATCGATTCGATCGGTTCCTGTTCGGTGATGCCTCGCGCGATGTCATTGATGGTCTGCAGTCTGATCTCGCGCTGGCGGAGCGCTTCCTCCGCGCGCACGCGATCGGTCACGTCCTTGAAGAGAGCCACCATTCTGTTCTGGCCGGTCTGGATCGCCGATACTTCGAAGGCGCCGTCGAGGACCCCGTCGCTGTAGCGGACCTGGGAAGTTTCCCACGGCACACCGGTGAGAGCGACCGAACGATAGTTGTCTGGAATATGTGAGCCCGCAAGACTCGGGAAGGCCTCTTCAATGGTCTTTCCAATGATCGAAGAATGGTCAAGACTGAGAATGCGTTCAGCCGATGCATTTGCACAGGTGAATACAAGCCGGCCATCCGGGGTGACTTCGTAGTGATGCGCGCCAAACGGCGCCGCGTCGATGAATTCTCTCAGCAGATTCTCTGCCCGCATTGCCGCCTGCTCGGCGGCCTGAAGTTCTGTCAGATCAAACGAGATGCCGATGGAGCCGACCCGCTTCATGTCCGCGTCAAAGAGCGGAGACTGGATCAGCATGGCCGGCGCCCAGTTCCCCTGGGTATCCTGGTACTGAATCTCACCGGTCCAACGACGTCCTTCCACGAGGCATGAATGCACCTGCTTCAACACGTCGGAATTCAGGTTTGTGTTCAGAATGTCGCTGACAAATGCTCCCACTACCTGACGCCCATGCCAACGATACATTTCGACCGCATACTTGTTGCAGTAGGTGATCCGCCCGTCGAGACCGAATGCCACAACGGCTTGTTGCACGGTATCCAGGAGACTGGCCTGGAACTGCAAGCGTTCCATCGCATTGAAGTGATGCGTAATGTCTCGCACCGAGGACATAAATGTTCCGTCCGGCAACTTACGCGAGTGCATTTCTGCGTAGATGGCGCCGCCATCCGCCTTGTGGAATTTGCGCTGCGAAATGACCAGGTCACCCCGGCGCAATTCTTCCCAGCGCAAGGGAGTCCGTTTCAGTTCTTCGGGATCGATGATATCCTGGATCGTCAGTCTGGTCAGCTGGTCGAATGTATACCCGACGAGATTCAGTCCGAGAGGATTGACATTTATGAAACGACCCTCCGGGTTGACGATAAAGATAGCTTCCGAGCCGTATTCCATCAGTCCGCGGTGATATGCTTCAGAAACGGTGAGTCGTTCGTTGCTCTCCATTATACGATCGATCATCCGCTTGGCCAGATGCATGCCGATTGCCATGCAAATAGATACCGCGAGGCTGATCAGGGTGTAAGTGAGATTTGGCTCGAAGTCATTGAGCTTGAAGTAAGCGGCCAATTCAAAACATCGGCGGAGAAAGATAATGAACTGGCCGGCGCTGATACATCCCCAGGCAACACGATGGCGTGTGTTAAAAAGCAGCCAGACCGCTACGTAAACGACATACGCTTGTATGAACAGTGAGACAATGCTAATGACGATTGCTGTCATTCTAAACCGGTTTTCCCTCGCGTCTTTAGTAGACGCCTCTCCCGCCTATCCACGATCCGTCGCACAACGAAGTCCATCGGAATCGAGCTGTTTATTATCCCAGAAAATCCCCACCTGAGATTCTCCGCTATCTTCTTGGGATATCGGCAGAAACCGTAGAAACTTAAGATACAAGAGCTAATACGGCGTGAATCGGAACTGAATGTTTCGCTATGAGTTAGGCAGGGCGACCGAGTCGTCAAAGGGGTCAGTATGGATAACTACATGGGCGGCATTGAGGCGGTCACTGATGCGGCGTTCGAGGTCGTCCGCGATCTCATGCGCTTCCATCAGCGATGAGTCGCTCCGCAATACAATGTGCAGGTCAATGTGGCGATAGCTCCCCGATTTTCTTGTCCGCAGGTCATGCCAGGATTGAATTCTCGTTTCCGTATTCAGGATCTCGCGAATCTGGTCGACCTCGGGTTCAGGCAATCGATAGTCCATGAGGTGACGGCTCGCGTCGCGCGTCAGTTTCCACCCAATGCGACCTATCAGCAGGGCGACTGCTATCGCCATCAGCGGATCAATGATCTGCCAGCCGGTGAACCAGACGAGGAAGAGGCCGAAGGTTACTCCCAGCGAGGTGTAAACATCGGTAGAGAGGTGGTGTGCGTCCGCCTCCAGCGCGATGGAATCCTCTGCTTTGGCAACTTTGAAAAGATATCTCGAGACAAAGAAATTGACCACCACTGAGAATGCCATGACCAAAGTGCCGAACCCGACATGCTCAACTTCGCCGCCGGTGACGATCTTCCGGATCGCCTCGACCAATATCCAAACCGCCGCCAGGACTATCAGCCCAGCCTCGATAGCGCCTGAGATCGATTCGGCCTTGCCGTGTCCGAACGGGTGTTCCTGATCTGGTGGGCGGTCGGCGATGCGGATCGACCAATACGCGATAAGCGAAGCCAGCAGGTCATTGGCGGAATGGATTGCCTCGGAGATGATACTGACCGAGCCGGAGAATATCCCGGCCATCAGCTTCATCACCACCAACGTGGTGTTGGAGGCTACCGAAAGAGCCGCCGCGCCGCTTTTCCGCTGATTACTCATGATCGTGGCCGGACCTTTTTCAAATCAATCATTATCCCTTCACAACTCCGAGTGGTTTCAGGCGAACCACTTTCTTCGCGATACCGGCATGGTGCGAAATTTCTATCACTTCGTCAATGTTCTTGTACGCGCCGGGGGCTTCTTCGGATATCCCTCTTCGACTCTTGGCTTTCAGGTAGATCCCAAGTTCGTTCATCCGGTCCATGACTTTGTCGACCGGATGGGCCTTGATCGCGGCCGTGCGCGAGAGACGACGTCCCGCCCCGTGACAGGATGAGCCCCAGGTCTCGCGCATCGCCTGTTCAGTACCATGCAGAAGATAGCTGGCGGACCCCATATCGCCGGGTATTATTACCGGCTGCCCCACCTCGCGGTATTTTCGCGGAATATCCCGGTGACCGGGGCCAAACGCGCGAGTGGCTCCTTTGCGATGCACGTACACCCAGCGTGGTTTGCCCTCGACCTCATGCTGCTCGAGCTTGGCCATGTTGTGCGCGATGTCGTATACGAGATGCATTCCGAGTCTGGTGGCGGGCGTACCAAGTTCCTGTTCAAATGACTCGCGGATCCAGTGCGTGATCATCTGTCGGTTGGCCCAGGCAAAATTCGCTCCGCACTTCATCGCTTTGAAATAATCCTGCGCCTCGGGTGATGGTGCCGGCGCGCAGGCGAGTTCACGGTCCACCAGGGGGATCCCGTACTTCTTGTTCGCGCGTTGCATTACCTCGAGATGATCCGTGCAGATCTGGTGACCGCACCCCCGCGAACCGGTATGCACCATGATCGTTATCTGCCCACGCGACCTGATGCCATACGCATTCGCGGCGGCCTCATCGTATATCTCATCAACCTTCTGGATCTCAAGAAAATGATTCCCTGCGCCAAGTGAGCCGAGTTGCGGCGCTCCACGCTTACGGGCGTTTTCACTTACCAGCGACGGGTCGCCACCATCGATACAGCCCCCCTCTTCCATGTACTCCAGATCCTCGTTCCAGCCATAGCCTTGCGCGACCGCCCATCGCGCCCCCTGCTCCAATACGAGCGAGACCTCCTTGGGTGAGAGTTTGACCCGGCCTTCGGAGCCGACGCCGGACGGCACATTCTCAAAGAGCCGGTCGACCAGACCGCGTATCCTGGATTGGATATCAGACACCATCAAATCAGTGCGGATCAGCCGCACGCCGCAATTGATATCGTACCCCACGCCACCCGGTGAGATCACGCCGCTGGTGGCATCGAAGGCCGCTACGCCGCCGATGGGAAATCCATATCCGTGGTGAATGTCCGGCATCGCGATGGAGGGCCCGATTATTCCAGGTAAGGTCGCGACATTGGCGACCTGATCGGGTGAGTCATCGGCGATGATAGCGCGGAGCATCTCTTTGTCGGTGTAGATGAGTCCGGGGACCTTCATCTTCACTCCGAGGCGCTTCATCGAATCAGATTGGTAGGATGCGGCTATCTCAAATCGATAGCGGTCAATTTCGCGAATGGGTCCTCGCCAGGTCATGGCAATTGCAGCTCCTATATGTCGAACAGCACTTTCACGTGGGCCGGAGATCGGTCAGTGGATGGCATGATCTCCATCAGATGATACGACACGGCCTTGAACATGAGGCCGTGGCGATGTTTGCGGTCATCAAACTTCTCTCCCCAGCCGCGCGCGGTCAGTTGATTGTCAGTCTCATAATGAACTTCGACCTTGCCCAGGAGCAACCCGGTCGTCTCGTGCACCACGATCAATTCCGAGAGAAAGGCGACCAGAAGATTCTCCCGATCGATTCCTTCGATCGTCAGCTCGATCTCTTCCACCAGCGCAATCGGCGACTCATCTACTATCTGTAGAAACATCGCTTCCGCGACTGAGGCAAACGCGTCGGCGATATCCGTGCCATATGCCTTGATAAAGATATCCGCAGTATGTTCGATCAATTCGTATCGGTGCTCCATGGCGGAAATATAGTCTCACTCTGGACCGGCATAAAGGGCAATATTCGGCGCATGGCAACCGCACAATATTTGTTGAATTCTCCTGCACAATCTTCCACAATAGTGGAGTTCATCAGTCACTCATCAGACAGGAGTCGCACACGGTGGAACGTCAGACCAATACTGAGCCGCATTTTCGGTACATGCTCGTTCTGGGGATCCTCTTTGCCATCCTCTGGGTCGCGCTGGCGATCAGTCCGGTCGACCGCAAAGACTGGGCACTGGAGAACCTCCTGGCGGTGATCCTCGTCGTTATCCTGGCGCTCACCGCGAGGAGTTTCCCTTTCTCGCGAATCTCCTATACCCTGATATTTCTCTTTCTTTGTCTGCACGAGGTAGGCGCGCACTACACGTACGCGATGGTTCCATACGACCAATGGTTTGAATCCATATTCGGACGCACCTGGAATAGCCTTTGGGGGTGGGAACGCAATCACTTCGACCGCCTGGTACACTTTTCCTACGGATTATTGCTCGCGTATCCTATACGCGAGACCTTTCACCGGGTCGCCTCCGTAAAGGGGTTCTGGGGGTATTTCCTGCCGCTTGATGTTACCATGTCTACTTCAATGCTCTTTGAGCTGTTTGAGTGGGCGGCGGCAGAGATTTTTGGAGGAGATCTGGGTGTTGCGTATTTGGGGACACAGGGTGACATTTGGGATGCTCACAAGGATATGGCGCTGGCCAGCCTTGGCGCGGTTATCGCCATGACCGTGACTGCCTGTATCAATCTCTACCTGCAGCGGGATTTCGCGCGCGAGTGGGCCGAGAGCCTGCGCATCAAACATGCCGCCCCACTTGGCGAAGACGAGATCAGACGGCTGTGGCGAAAGAAGAAGTGATCCAACTATTCCAAACAAAAACCGGCGGCTCATAGAGAACCGCCGGTCCTGATCTCAAGCGACCTCTGGGAGGGATGAGGTACTACTTGAGCAACATCATCTTCCGCGTCAGATTGACTTCCCCCGATTCCATGCGATAGAGGTAGAGCCCGGTCGGTACCAGGTCGCCGCCGCGATCCCGGCCATCCCAAGCCACTTCGTAATGACCCGCGTCATACTCGTCATCCGTCAATGTTCGGATCTCCTGCCCAAGCAGGTTGAAGACGACGATGCGCACGCGCTGATGTTTCGGCACCGCAAACGCGATCGTTGTCGCCGGATTGAATGGGTTCGGATAGTTCTGCGCGAGCGAATAAGTGGATGGCAGACTCGTGGTGGTCAGCGCACCGAGACGGTACGTTGTACCTTCGCCGGTCCAAATGATCCGTTCAGATACATCCTTGCCATTGACCTTGAGGGTCAATTGGTCATTGGCTCTGGCCAAGCGGGCAGAGCCTTCATCGCCGTCATGGCCATACACCGGCATAAACTTCAGCAGTCTGTCGGCATATGTACCTCTTCCGACCAATTCACCGGCAGGGGAGTAGACTTCAATCGATGAATTGTCAGCCAGCGGCAGCCCATCGACGGTTATCTCGTCGCCATAGAGCGACATCCAGACGCGCGAGCCGAGCTGGTCGCCATTCGACGCCGTAAGAGAAGATGGTAAGTGCGGATCAGATCCGTCAGCCGGCATGAAGCCGTACTCCAGTACATCGGCGGCGGACATTCTCAACCAATACCCAGCCCCCGGTTCCAGAATCGTGAGCGTGTTGAACGAGGGGTTGGTTGGGACGTAGATCCTGGCGCCGTTCTCATATCCGATCGCAACCTGGAGGTTGGCGTTAATGGTCAGGAAACCGGCATTTGGTGACATAGTCGTCATTGGCAGATAACTGACCAGATTCCATCCGGGATCGACAGGGATCACTGTTGAGACGGGTAGTTGATCGCCACACACTTCCAGGTCCGCGGCACACGACATCTTCACCCAGTAGCCGTGCAGGTAATCGATTTGAGAGAGCGTCGAGAAACGCTCCAATTGCGGGTCATAGACCAAGCCGCCGTGGTCAAATCCAAGAACGAACTCAACGCAGTTGATGATCGGGGTGAGAAGATCGCGCGGGGCACCTCCCCAGCCGACATTCCAGGAGATCAGGTTCCACCCTTGCTGCAAATGAAGGGTGATACAGGCATTGCGCTCGAACGCGCACGCCTGGAACTGATCACCATTCTGCGTCCAATAGACAGCCGGCGACACCGTGACTACCTCATTGTTGATCCGGAAGTTGATCTTGTCGCCCGGTAGTGCGCCTTCGTCACGGCTCGTGTATGGATCGTCCCGGTAAACTAGCAGGAAACCAAATGAACCATCCGACTTAACGGATGCCTTGCCGCAAAGCACACCCTGGGGGTCAAATGCTCTGATGACCGCTCCGGGCGAGAGTGGTACGCCATCAAGGTGTGGCGCCGCGCAGAACAGGCTGATCCATTCGTTGGTCGGGATAGGCTCATCAACCACGACCGTGTCGCCAACGCCAAATTCTACCACTGACCAGTATTGGTGGAGTTGATTGACTGTGCCATCGGTCAGAGAATTATTCCACGTCCCCGGGATCGCGTGCGAATAGGTATCGTAATGGCCGTACATGCAAAGCGCGGTTTCGATTCCGACATTGTTCGGCTCACCCGATGCCCAGTTGGTGTAGCCCCACGGTTCGCCCGTGATCCATCGCCACTGTCCGCCTGTATCCCGCCCACCGATGAAGAAATTGTCAAAGCGGTTGTTTTGATTGGCGCCCATCAGGACATGGTCGACAACGAACTGATTCTCGAATGGTGAACCAATGGTCGCCAGATGACCGGGGACGCCGTCTTTCGCGAATGTTTTCGCTTTTGCATCAGCCTCAACCCAATAGAGCTTCTCAGGGATCACCGCGTACCAGTGGTCGTTGCCGCCATCGGCCGCCCGCCACTGCACGAGATTCATCAGCCCCGATGGCCCAGAGCCGCCAAAGGGGAGCGCCCCCATGTCATTGCGCGAGCCATCCGGGTCATTGTAGACTGGATTAGGGTCGCCGGCGTTGATACAGGGTGACGTGGGCAGCAATGAGAAGTCGGCCGCAAAGAGCGGGTCGAGCTGAATTGCTCCAATACCATGATCGGGCACGTTTTGGGTCGCCTCGGGATTTCCGAAAATGTCGTTGTAAGAGATGTACAGAGGTAGAGACAAATCCTGGCGATGAATGCCATAGTGTCCATTGAACGAAATTATGTTGTTCCTAATCGTGGGTGCCACGGTCGAAAATGTCGATATGCCCCCATTGACGCAGTTAACAATCGTGTTGTTCTCGATTATCGCAGGAGCTGGTCCTACGACGGCACTCGTGACCGGGAAATTGCCGGCGAGCGAAATAGCAGCCCAGTTGTTTACCTGCTGATCCTTAAGCAGATTCTGTCGAATGGTTGGACCTGAGCCCAAACAGAGCACACCGATCCATCCTCCCTCCAAAGTGAAGCCTTCGAGCACAGATAGGGATGTCTCGCCGTTATTAAAGGTCACAAGGGCCGATGGTATTGACGATGTGCCGGCAATTGCCGACGGCACGATCCTGGTGACTCGTGGTCCATGTGTCGACTTCAATGTGATCGCTTTGCCGAGGAAATTCAGTTCTCCCGCGTAAGTACCTGGAGCCACCAAAATAGTACTGCCCTGTTGAGCAAAGTCGATGGCTTGCTGGATTGTCGAGAAGTTGCTAGGTACATGAATGGTATCGACTCCTGGTGGCGTGACTCCTGTGTCCCCCCACTCCACGAGTGCCCATAACTGATGTATTGACCCTACACCTACGGTATCGTCAGGGACATCGTTCCAGTATCCAGCCATGCTGCCTGCCGGCGTTCCCCATATGGTCACGGCTGCCCCATCTCCGCTTGGTTCACCAGCCAACCAGTGAGTGAAACTCCACGGTTCGTCCGTGATCCATCCGAATACCCCGCTTTCGCGATGTGCGCCCAGATAGAATTCATCTGCGATTGCGTCAGTTTCAAGTCCATTGATCACGGAGTTCATGATGAAACTGTTCTCTGATGGAGAGTTGATAGTAGCAAGGTATCCCGGCATCCCGTCGCGTGTCAGGCTCTCGGCAATCTGTCTTTGATCCTTCCAGGGTCGCGACTTGGCGATGACCGCATACCAGTGATCGTTACCTCCTTGCGAAGCTGGCCATTGAGTCAGCCGAATTAGTGAATCCTGCGGTGGTACGATCGTGTCGTCCCATTCAATGATCGCCCATAATTGATGAATCGGTCCGACTCCAACCGTGTCGTCAGGCACATCATTCCACCTGCCGGCCATACTGCCCATGTTGTCCCCCCACATTGCGACAGCTGGACCGTCTCCGTTTGGCTCTCCGGACCACCAGTTTGAATAATTCCATTGCTCCCCAGTTATCCAAGTGAACACTCCACCATCTCTGTGGGCGCCCAGATAGAATTCATTGGCAATGGCATCTGACACCAGACCATTAGTCACATTGTACCGAATGAAATCATTTTCGTCGGCAGACAAAATGGTAGCCAAGTGTGCTGGGCGGCCAACCAAGAGGCAGTTAGAAGCGTTGTCGCGTTGATCAACCCACGGAGCGGATTTTGGGATAACAGCATACCAATGATCATTCCCTCCTTCTGCGATTGACCACTGGGTGAGCCGAATATAAGTTGATTCCGGCGGCTGTTCATCTCCAATGGTAAAACAGAAACCTGCACCATGACGCTCACTGCCGCTTCCCTCGGAATAAGGCTGTCCGGGGAGCCCACTCAGAGTAGGGAAGTAATCGACCAGGTTGGAGCCAACCCAGACCCAGGTTCCACCGGATCCCCAAAATGCGGTATCGATACAGATCTGTTTGTCGGCAGAAGCAGCGTCGTGCATCCATACGATTACCGCGATCGCAGTATCATTGTAACCAGCCGGCATCATACGTGTGGCCCGCGACGGATTTCCGGCGCCGAGGACGCCGACCGTGTCCGGATTGCTACCGTCGCCTCCCATCGTCACTCCACCCCACAGGGCGAAGGCAATATCGAAATAAGCGGCGAATTGATTCTCACCGGCAGTGGTCACGCCGGCCGAATCGATAGTCACACTGTCCCACACTGCGCCGTCGGGCGAAGAGATCCGGAAGCCGCTTGAGACATTGCACTTCTGGCCGGTGGTATTGTTCAGGCGAAAAACGAACCGTGCGGGTTCCCCTGGACGGATTGTATAATCTGATACGAGCGTATTGACCTGATCGATCGATACCGCTCCCTGGCCGTGACCGATTGTCGGAAGGACAAACAGCAGTACGGCAAAAAGCATGATTCTCTTCATGAGACTCCCTCCACGTGTGGAGATGTGAGAGTATCTGTTAACGCTGCCATTGCGGCCGCGACTACTTTGCTACATCAGAAGCAGACAGAGATGCTGGTACCGCGCTTCGAACAATGGAATGACGATATTACAGCACTGGTGAGTATCGCCGCAGAACTCGAACCTCTGCTACAAGTAATGTAGCAAACATGGACGTGTGCGTCAAGTATCAAATACTAACGTAATCCAGAGACTCTCAATTCAATTGCAGTCGACACCCGGATCTCGGTGTTGGTGGCAACGAGTTATCGCCAGCCTCGGCCGGTCCTGTGAATTGCAGACGACCGGCCGAACCCAATTTCCAATCAGTATGTCCGACTCAGGGGCAGTTCGGCAGCGAAAATCCTCCGACCGTCAGAAATGTGATCAGCATCGAGAGATCGGAGAGGTCGATAGCGCCTGTTCCATTGACGTTTGATTCGCCGCTACTCAGCAATACGAAGTCACCAGTCACCAAATAGCCGATCAACATTGAAAGATCGGAAAGATCTACATTGCCAGACAAATTGAGGTCCCCAGTTGTACCGCTGCATTCCCAAAACCCCGGTTCAAACTCAACAACGGACCAAGCGTTATGTACGGGATCAGTCTTCAAGTCACTTAGCACAACACTGTTCCAATATCCCAGGACGCGACGCCAATCTGTATTGTTGGGGCCAAAGATGGCGGCAGCGTTTTCTAACCCTGGATTGTTCGGCTCACCGGTTCCCCAACGTGAATAGCTGAAAGGCTCATCCGTTAGCCACACCCACGATGAACCATTATGCGTCGCGTCAACATAGAATTGGTCGATACCAAACGGCATGGGCTGTGAGGTTCCTGTCAAGACTTGATTCACAATAAACTGATTCTCCGCAAACGACGAAATAGTGGCTAAATGACCTCTAAGGCTATCATGAACCATCATCTCCGTTGTCAATTTCGCGCTATTGAAGTCTGTTCGAATAGGATAGATTCCGTACCAATGACCGTTACCCCCGGTACTTTCTGTCCATTGAGCCAGGTTGATTGGCTCTACCAAAGGTGAGGATGGCTCAAATTCAATGATTGACCAGGCATTATGAACTGGACTGGTTGTGGCCGTACTTAGCACAACACTGTTCCATGCTCCCAGAGTGCGCAACGGGTTGTTGTTATTTGGTCCGAATACTGCGACCGTAATCTCAGTTCCTAAATTATTGGGTTCTCCACTTCCCCAGTTGGTATAAACAAAGGGCTCTCCCGACAGCCAGTTCCAAACCGTACCATTGAAGACAGACCCTACATAGAACTGATCTATATCGAACGGCATTGGCTGAGAGGTTCCAGTCAGCACATTGTCTACTAAGAATTGGTTTTCGGCGGCCGAAGTAATTGTAACCAAATGGCCTGGAAGATTGTCTTGTGTCAATGCACGAGCAGCGACGCTGGCATTCTTCCAAGATGTTCGCAGTGGATAAACTGCGTACCAATGGTCGTTGCCACCTTCGGCGATTGTCCACTGAACCAGATTAATGAGGCTCGAGGGTTGAAAACCGGGTTCGAATTCCACTACAGACCATGCACTATGAACCGGGCTAATTGTTGTGTCACTCAGGACTACACTGTTCCAAGTCCCAAAAGTACGCCGCGGATCAATATTATTTGGTCCGAAAATGGCCGCAGCGTTTTCCGCGCCAACATTGTTCGGTTCATCGATACCCCAATTGGTGTAGGTGAAAGATTCCCCAGTAGGCCACTCCCAGGCGACTCCATTAAATGCAGCCGCCAAGTAGAACTGATCGACATCGTATGGCATTGGCTGCGCAGTGCCGGCAAGCACATTATTAACGACAAACTGATTCTCATTGGCAGACGTTATCGTCGCAAGATGGCCGACAAGGCTGTCAAGAGTCAGCGACTCCGCGATCAGACGCGCTCCCTGCCAATGTGTTCGCACAGGATTGACGGCATACCAGTGTCCATTGCCGCCTTCCGCTTCGGTCCACTGGACCAAATTGATCAATTCGGTTGGCTGAATGGCCAACCTTGCCTGAGATTGTTCCTGAGCCAAAGGTTCATCATTCTCCCCGGCCCGCGCAGTATTGGCCAAGGTAAGAATGAGCAGCGCGAATCCCCAAGAGACGAACTTAGTACACATATGATACGACCTTTTCGTTGAGTAGTGCCCGCACTCGCGAATAAAAGACAGATATGAATTCGAAGACATCGGAGTATTCCCCACAGCCACAACCTTTGACCTCAGTATCCCCAGGAGGCTGAGCGATTTGTTGCCTTATAAACATAGCATTGTCAGTACACTTTGTCAAGAAATATGCCAGATTTGAATGATTATAGTTCACTGACGCTTCCGGTCGGCAAGGTACAGTCTATTTAATAGCAGACGTTACGGAGCTCCAAAGTTGTTGCACCCTCTGCCAAGCCGTAGTATTTTGGAGTTCCTAATAATCAGTACAATATGGCCAAAGAACTTATCATCATTATAGGGTGCGATACCGACCCTGACCGGGAGAGCTTTGTCGGCAAACTCCCCACCGACCGTTTGGTCTGGCAGGGAATGACTGAGGGGATCCCCCGCGCCAAGGAACGTCTTGCCCGCCTGACAGATAGCGACGGCAACCCGCCGCGCTTCTCCTGGTGTCTCCGCGTGGACCACCAGGTGAATCAGTTGCACGGAGTCTACAACTGGGTGCTTTCGACGCACCGCGATTTCCTCCTCCAGCTTGAGCAGGCAGGCGATGAGCTTTCCTGGCATCCCCACTTCTGGCGCTATGACCAGGAGCAAAAGGTCTGGTACCAAGAGTATTGGGACAGGGCGTTTCAACTCACCATGCTGGCCGAAGCTTACTCGGCGTATCAGGCGGTGCTCCCCGGCCGCGCGCAAACTGTGCGGATGGGGTGGGGATACCACAACACGCAGACCTTCGCCAAAATGCAGGAGATGGGGGTGAAGGTCGAGTATAGCGCGATTCCCGGGCTCAAGATCCTGCCGCAGCATGATCAGGTGCGGTCATCCAACTTCTTTGACTGGTCGCTCAGCCCGGATAGGCCGTATTTTCCGACGGTGTTGGATTACCGACGCGAAGCGGCGCCAGGCGAGATTGCGTTTACATTGGTGGAGATACCGGTGTTTGTTTCGCATTCACTATTTTGGGGAGTAGGCGCTGGACTTCAACTCGCGCGAAAGATGAAAAACCTGATGCAGGTCTGGTACGCCTTTACGCGACCGACCTTCCTGATCAATATTACCGGTAAGACCGCGTATTTCGCTCCCATGTTGGCGCAGATCCGTCGGTCGCTCAAATCACGCGACAGAGTGATCTTCAACACCTATCTCCATGCCGATGAACTGATCGACAACAACCATCCGCTCTATTCGCTTGAGAATATGGAGGCCAATATCTCGTCGATGTTGGCTCTCGCTCGCGAAGAAAAGGCGAATGTGAAGTTCATTCGCGCGATCGATGTTCGCTCGTTCCTTAACTGAGTATATCCGTCGTGACCGACCAACCGACCTCCGCCGCTCAACCACACCCGACGCGCAAGTGGCTCATTCGCGCGATCAAGTTCATTCTTACCGTGGTTGTCGTCTATTTCGCCGGTCGCGAGATCGCGGCGAATTGGAAGGATGTGGTTGATTATGAATGGGACATCAACTGGTGGCTCATTTGTTCGTCGATTCTGTTGCACTTAGCCGCGTTCGCAGGATTCTCGCAGGTGTGGTGTTGGCTGATGATCGGACTCGGTTATAAGATCCCACTACGTCACGGATTCAAGCTCGCATACATTGCCAATCTCGGTCGATATATTCCGGGCAGGATCTGGCCTATATTTGGCATGGTTTACCTTGCTAGACAGATGAAGATCGCTGAAGCGGCTGCCATCGCGTCCTGGGGATTGGGGCTGTTATTTGGCATGCCGCCTTCGTTTCTGGCAGTCGCAATAGCGACATGGGTCTATCCGGAAATGCTCTCTCCTGAATTGCAGTCCTATATTGGACCGGCATTGAATTTCGGCATGCTGGTTTTCTTGGCGATTTCCGCGATGTTGCTTGTCATGCCGAACCGCGCTCTCTGGCTCGCTAACGCTACGTTGCGTTTGATTCGACGCCCCACAATTGATTTTAGAATGAGTCTGCGACTCGCAGCCGCTGTCTATTTCGGTTACTTCTTCTGTTGGATTGTCTACGGTCTCGGCTTCTGGACACTCATCCATGCTATTGCACCAGGTTCAAATATTCCGGTTTTTGCCGCGATCGGGGCGTTCATTCTATCATATCAGATTGGCTATTTGGCGATTTTCACCCCCGGAGGATTGGGGGCACGGGAGCTGGTCATGATCGCTATTCTGACCCCGTTCCTAGGTCCGGCAGCAGCCGGAATCGCCGTAGCCGCAAGGCTCTGGAATACCTTGAGCGACATAGTTGCCTCGGCCATTGCACTAAAAATCAAGATTTAGGTTCAGTTTCCATCTTTCTAAGATATTGATTACTATAATCTTATGCTGCTTACCCCAACATGGTCAGAAATTTTCTCAAAAATCCTGTTGACAGTCCGATAAGTAATAGTATAATAGCATGTGATTAGAGGTTGATGATGATTTCAAAGACTGGCGTACATGCAGCTTTAGCCCTGACGATGATGGCCCAGGCCAAACCCGGCGAGTATGTCGGGGCGGTCTCTATCGCCAAAGAGATAGGCGCGCCGCAGAATTATCTGGGTAAGTTGCTCAATACGCTGGCGGGTGTCGGGCTTCTGGAATCACAGAAGGGATTCGGCGGCGGATTCCGCTTGGCGCGCAAAGCCTCTGAGATCTCTCTCTATGATATAATAGAACCGATTGACAAGGTCAGCCGATGGTCCGGGTGTTTGCTGGGGAAAGGGAGTTGTACTCCCAACTCACCATGCGCGGTGCATGATCGATGGAAACGAGTGCGCGAAGAGTATATGCATTTTTTGAAAGAGACGACGGTCGAGGATCTGGCGCGTAACAAGGTGATTCTGCCAGCCTGACCTCTTTTTTTGAGAGGTAATACGATAATAACATGCGATTCGTTTATAGACCGTAAGCAATTAATAGAATGGAGCTTAATATGAAGCCGACTGAAATTCTCTCCAGCGAACATCGAGTGATCGAGACGATGCTGGGAGTCCTTGAGAACATCTGCCACAAGGCAGAAGAGAACCACAAGCTGGATCGCGAAGACGCCAACTCGGCCGTGACCTTTATCCGGATGTTCGCGGACAAGTGTCATCACGGCAAGGAAGAGGGACAGCTTTTTCCGGCGATGGAGGCCAAAGGTGTACCTTGCGAATCTGGACCAATTGGGGTAATGTTAAGCGAGCACGAGCAGGGTCGCCGCTTTGTTGGCGGCATGGCGGAGAATCTTGAGGCCGCGGCCGCGGGCGATCATTCTGCTCTCCAGGCTTTTGTCAACAATGCCCACGGTTACGTCTTGCTGCTCCGTGCTCACATCATGAAAGAGGATAATATCCTGTTCCCGATGGCGGTACGCCTGATGTCCGCCGAGGAAGAGGCCGAACTGCTCGCGCGATTTGACCATGTTGAGTCGGATCACATGGGCACCGGGACGCACGAAAAGTTTCTTGAGTTGGCGGAAAAGCTCGCTGACAAGTACGGTATTGAAAAACGATGGACGGCCGCTACCACCTCGTGTGGGTGCAGCCATAAGAAGTAACCGGGCAACGGAAGCAACGGAGACACGAGGAATATCATGAGAAAACTATGGATCGCTTTCTGGAGCGTGATCATTCTCTCCTTCGCCGTGCTCGGCTGGGCAGGGTTCAAGATCTATCAGGAAAAGCCGCCGATCCCGGATCAGGTGGTAACGACCGACGGGACGGTGATGATCGCCGCCGTAGAGATAACAGCCGGACAGAATGTCTGGCAATCACTCGGCGGTATGGAGATCGGCTCGATCTGGGGACATGGCGGCTACGTCGCTCCGGATTGGACCGCCGACTGGCTTCATCGCGAATGCGTCTTTATTCTTAATGACTGGTCGGCGGCTGATTTCGGTCAGCCATACGACAAGCTGCCTTTAGAGCAGCAGGCGATGCTTCAGTCGCGCTTGACTACATTGATGCGCACCAATTCATACGACAAGGGGACCAACAGCATTCGTGTGGATCCCGTCCGTTATCGCGCGTTCAATGACAATCTGGCCTACTACACGAAACTGTATACGGAAGGTCATACCGAATACGCGATACCGTCGGGGACGTTGACCGACCCGGTCAAGCTGAAACAGATCGCGTCATTCTATTTCTGGACCTCCTGGGCGGCCTCGACGAATCGCCCGGACGACAACATCACCTTCACCAGCAACTGGCCGCATGAGCCGTTGATCGACAATCGCCCGACCGGTGATTCGCTCATCTGGACCGGCGTCAGCATCATCATGCTGCTGGGCGGGATCGGACTACTCGTCTGGTATCACGCGTCCCAGCCAAAGGAGCCGATCGCGGAGAAGATCCCCGCGACTGACCCGTTGATGGGAAATCAGCCGACTCCATCGCAGCTTGCGACCATCAAATATTTCTGGGTAGTGGCCGGACTTTTCCTCCTGCAGATCATCATGGGGGTTATCACCGCGCACTATGGAGTCGAGGGTGACGGTTTTTATGGTATACAAATTGACAAGTGGCTCCCGTATGTGGTAACGCGCACCTGGCATACGCAGCTTGGTATCTTCTGGATCGCTACCGCCTGGTTGGCGGCCGGACTTTACATCGGCCCCGCGGTCTCCGGTTTCGAACCGAAGGGACAGAAGTTGGGCGTCAATGTTCTGTTTGGCGCGCTTCTGGTGGTTGTTTTGGGTTCCATGACCGGTGAGTGGCTTTCGGTGAAGGGGATGCTCTCCGGGGACGCTTGGTTCTATTTCGGTCACCAAGGATATGAGTATGTTGACCTTGGCCGTATCTGGCAGATAGCGCTGTTGATCGGATTGATACTTTGGGTCTGGTTGGTCGGGCGCAATGTGTTCGCCGCGATCAAGAAAGGGGGAGAACAGAAAGCGCTCCTCACGATGTTCATTATTTCGGCCATCGCCATCGGTGCGTTCTATTCTGCCGGATTGATGTGGGGAAGAAGCACGCACCTCTCAATAGTAGAGTACTGGCGCTGGTGGGTCGTGCACCTTTGGGTGGAAGGATTCTTTGAGGTATTCGCGACTGTCGTTATCGCTTTTATGTTCGCGCGACTTCAGTTGATCCGCATCGGGACCGCCAATTCATCGGTGCTCTTCGCGACGACCATCTTCCTGACCGGCGGTATCATCGGAACACTGCACCATCTCTACTTTTCCGGTACGCCGACCGCAATCATGGCGTTGGGCGCGGTCTTCAGCGCGCTCGAGGTCGTGCCGCTGACGATCATCGGCTTCGAAGCATGGGACAATATCCGACTCTCTCGCTCGACACCCTGGGTGGCGCGATACAAATGGCCGATCCTGTTTTTTGTCTCAGTGGCGTTCTGGAATATGATCGGCGCGGGGCTATTTGGGTTCATGATCAACCCGCCCATCGCCCTCTATTATATGCAGGGATTGAATACGACTCCTGTGCACGGCCACTCCGCGCTTTTTGGGGTCTACGGAATGCTCGGCATCGGGCTGATGCTCTTCTGCCTGCGTATACTGTATGTGCGAAATGACTGGAAAGATAATGTGCTGAAGTTTTCGTTCTGGTCGATCAATATCGGATTGCTGGCGATGGTCGGTATATCGCTCCTGCCGGTTGGTCTGTTGCAGACCTGGGCATCGGTGGAGCATGGCTACTGGTTTGCGCGAAGCGCGGAATTCTTGTACTCACCAGCGGTTCAGGTCTTTAAATGGCTACGCGCGATTGGTGATACGGTCTTCGCGGTCGGAGCGGTCGTGATGTCGCTGTTCGTCTTTGGACTCGCGACCGGTCACTCGCTGCTCAAGCGCAAAGCCGATAAGTAGTCAAGAAACCCTCGTTTCTCTACATACAACGCCGGAAGAGTCTGTCTCTTCCGGCGTTTCTTCTTGGGTGGTCGATCTCAGCTCTCGGCAGTGCTTCGACGACCAAAGATCGAGTAGAGAATGGGGAGAATGAATAACGTTAATGCGGTCGAGGTTAGTATTCCACCGATCACGACTGTAGCCAGCGGACGCTGTACTTCGGCGCCAATAGACGTCGAGATCGCCATTGGCAGAAAACCGATGGCGGCGACCAGGGCGGTCATCAGCACTGGTCGAAGGCGAGACATCGCACTCTGCTCGATCGCATCCTGCAATGGCATTCCTTCGGAGCGATTTCGCTTGATAGCCGAGACCAGTACGAGACCATTCAGCACCGCTATCCCCGAAAGCGTGATGAAACCAACTCCGGCTGAGATAGAGAATGGCATTTCGCGGAGAGTCAGCGCAATGACGCCACCAAGCGCAGCCAGCGGCACACCGCTGAAGATCAGCAGAGCATCCCGCACCGATCCGTAGGTCCAATACAGAAGCCCGAAAATAAGTAACAACGCTAGTGGAACGACCACTGCCAACTTCGCCTGCGCGCGCTCCAGATTCTCGAATTGTCCGCCATACCGCACGAAGTATCCCGGCGGCAATTGGATATCTCTGGCGATCCGCTCGCGGACTTCGTCGACGAACGATCCTATATCGCGATTACGCACATTCGCCTGTACGATCGCACGGCGTTTTCCCCATTCACGCGTGATACTGGCTGGCCCTGCCGACAGCGCCGGGCGGGTGACCTGGTCGAGTGTCAACTGAGCGCCGGTGAACGACTGCAACGGGATCCGCTCGACATCATCGGGGACTTCGGTATACGCTGAATCCAATCGAACGACCAGATTGAAGCGGCGCTGGCCCTCGTACACTTCGCCGGTTTCGATACCGCCGATTGCCTCGACATAGGTAAGTACTTCGAAAGCCGGGAGATCATAGCGTGAGATACGTTGACGGTCAACCGCCAACTGAAAGACCGGCTGCCCGGTCAATTGCTCAATCGTCACATCCGCAGCGCCGTCAATGGTCTCGACGAGCGCTGATATCTCTTCCGCCTTTTCTTCCAGTAGATTGAGATCATCGCCGAAAATCTTGATCCCCAGATCGGCGCGAATCCCCGCGATCATCTCATTCGCCCGCATCTCGATAGGTTGAGTGAAAACGCGATTCATCCCGGGAAGGTCGTTCACTTCGGCATCGATCGCCGCAACCAGTTCTTCCTGCGACGACGCCTTGGTCCACTGGCTACGTGGAGTGAGTGTGATAAACAAGTCGGAAACCTCCATCCCCATCGGGTCGGTGGAGAGTTCCGCCGTTCCGGTACGGGTCCAGAGATGGTCAACTTCATCCGGAAATTTCTGTTTTATCACCTGCTCGACCTTGGTGCCGTACGTGGTCGACTGCTCAAGGGATATTCCGGTCAACTTCACGAAATTGACCGCGATCGTTCCTTCGTTCAGACGTGGCACAAACTCGGACCCAAGTCGATTGAACTGCCACAGCCCAACGACCAACAGTGCCACGGCAACGGTGAGCACTGCCAGACGATGCGCGATGGTCCAGTGCAACGCACGACGATATCGTTGCTGTAACCAGAGTACCAGTTTTGGGTCGGAATGCACTTTGGGGCGCTTCAGGAATGCTCCCAGCATCGCAGGCAAAACTGTAAAGGAGAGAATGAGCGAGCCGAGCAGCACCAGGATGACTGTCATAGCCATCGGCCGGAACATCTTCCCTTCGACTCCTTCAAGCGTAAGGATCGGAAGATAGACCAGCATGATGATCAACTCGCCGAACAGGGTTGGCTTGCGGACTTCGAGGATCGCGTCGCGAATCACGTCAAGACGAGACTGGCTCTCAGCGCTGCGCGAGAGTCGGCTGACGGCGTTTTCCACTTGAATGACCGCATTGTCGACAGCGAGGCCGAAATCGATCGCTCCGAGCGACATCAGTGAGCCGACAATGCCAAATCTGGTCATCAGATCAAATGCGAACAACATCGAGAGAGGAATAGCTGAGGCTACTATCAGGCCGGCTCGGATATTCCCCAGAAAGGCGAAGAGGACCGCGATAACGAGGGCGGCGCCGTACAGGAGGTTGTCTTTGACCGTGTGCAGGACATTGTCAACCAGGTCAGTGCGGGAGTAGACGGTCTTGATCTCAACACCGGGCGGAAGTGTTGGCTTGATCGACTCGATCCGTTCAATCATGGCTTGCGTGACATCACGCGAGTTTTCGCCGGTCAGCATGAAGCCAAGGCCAAGCACTACCTCGCCATTCCCCTGATAAGTCGCCGAGCCGCGACGGATCTCATGTCCGACCACGACATCGGCAATATCATGCAGATGCACCGGCACGCCATTTCGCGATTTGACGACGAGCGATTCTATCTCTTCGCGCGTGCTGACTTGGCCTATCCCCTGCACGACTGTCTGCTCGCCGCCGCGGACCATCTCGCCTCCGGCGACATTCCGGATACCGCGGCCGATCGCCTCGACTACTTCCTCGAGATGCAGGTCGTACTGGATTATCCGGTTCGGGTCGATTAGTATCTGGTACTGCTTCTCGAACCCGCCCCAGCCATTCACCTCGGCGACACCGGGGACTGATTGAAGTTGTGGTTTGATTATCCAATCCTGCACCGTGCGGGCGTCGGTAGGGTCATTCGATGAGCTGACCACCACGTACTGCAATACTTCACCAAGTCCGGTCGAAACCGGTCCAAGGCGCGGGGCTTCGACTCCCGATGGAAGTTCAACCGAGCCGAGACGCTCGCTCACCTGCTGGCGCGCGAGGTAGATATCGATGCGGTCCTCGAAGACCAGATTGACTTGAGAGAGGCCGAACTTGGAAATGGAGCGAACCTCGGTCAGCCCGCTCAGTCCGGATAACTCCCGCTCGACCGGGAAAGTTATCTGCCGTTCGACTTCCTCCGGCGACCATCCCGGCGCGTTGACATTCACCTGCACCATTACTGGCGTCGTATCCGGGAAAGCATCGAACGGCAATCGCAAAAGCGCGAAAATACCGAGGACAATCAGCAGTCCCGCCAGCGCAAGAACAAACCACCGCCTATGAAGCGTAAACTCGATTAGTTTCTGTAGCATGCTACTTCGCCTCGAGTCCACAGCATCCGGCGCCGATAGAGCCCTTCTTCAATTCAGTCTTGAGCAGGTAACTTCCATCAACCACCACCTGTTCGCCCGGCACCACGCCGGAGAAAACGCGGTAGTGGTCATTGTCGCCGCGCGCGATGGTTACTTTGCGCGGACGGTATCTGTCGACCGCTTCCTGCACGAAGACAACATTGCAGCATCCTTCCCACTGAACTGCGTCGCGCGAGACAACCGCCAATGCCAGTTCATCGCCAATCTGGAATTTCGCCCGCCCGAAGAGATTGGCGGAGATATCCGAGGAGGGAGAGAGCAACCGCGCACGGACCGTGCCGGTGCGCGTTTCTTCGTTCAGGAACTTGGATACCCAGATAACTTCCGCGGCAGTCCGCTCGACCGCGCCGCCATCGGCGGAGAACTCAACACGCTGGCCGACTTTGATCGATAGAAGATCCCGCTCGCGAACCGAAGCTTCCAGCCACAGGCTGGTCGGCTCGCCGATCGTGACTAGCGGCTGGCCCTCGTCCTGGAGTTCACCTATCGGTGCTCGCCGTTCTATCAGCAGGCCGTTTGAACTGGCGCGAAGTGTGTATCGCTGCGAGATCGTGCGGCTTGTTTCCAGTTCCTTCAGGTCAGTTTCCGCGAACCCGCCGGTCACCAGCATTCCGCGCCTGCCAGCAAGGCGAGCTTCGGCGGCGAGCGCGTCCGCTTCGATTCGCTCGAGTTCGGCTAACGATATCAGGTCGCTCTGACGAAGCGATTTCCCGCGCTCAAGCGACTGCGCGGCGACGCGGTTATCGGCGACAGCTTCAAGATACTCCGCCTGCAAGCGCGCGATCTCCGGTGATTCCATTTCCGCCAGTTTCTGGCCTTTCAATACCTTTTCGCCGGGTTCCACAAACCAGCGCGTTACTAGGGCGGGGACAGTCAGAGTGAGTACAGTCGTCTTGGTGTCATCGAATTTTATCTCGGCGGGCGCCTCGATAAACGCATCACCGGCAAAGGATAGAACCTGCTCGGTTGTTATCCCGGCGCGATTCGCCGTCTCAGCCGAAGCGAATTGAATAATTGCGTTGTTGGTCGCGCAGTCGACCACGTTTGCAGGATAGAAGACCGAAGTTTTGATCGGGTCGGTCATCTCGACCATCTGAATAGGCTCGTTCGGGAAATGGATATCCGGATTGCAGAGGCGACAGTGCGATTCCGGAATGCCATGCTCGCCGCACCAGTCGTTGGCCGCTTTGAATTGCGCGACCAGCGATGGATTACAGAGCGTGCAGACTGATTCGGGCACGCGATGTTCCGCGCACCAATCAGTCGTGGTGGGGGCGCCATGGCCGTGGCCATCATCGGCAGAGTGTTCAGCAGTAGTCGCGGTGGTCGCCGCGTGATCATGGTCATCGCCGTTGAACATCGTCTGTCCGCCCAGGCCGAGCGCGACTCCAACCACCAACATCAGTATGTAAGGAACCCAGCTTTTCATATCTGGAACACCTCAGAGAAACAGGTTAACGGCAGACCAATAGAGGTCCGCATTTGGTTTGGAAAATGGAAACGAGGTGTTAGGAAAGGCGAGGGGGGAGATCAGGTAAGAGTACAAACCCCGAGGCGGTCTGCGTGTTCATCAATTCAATACGGGCATCGGCTGTCCGATGATGATTCGCGAATTGAATATCGGCTACGGGCAACGCGGAAAAACCAAGACTGCAGGAGCAATGGTAATAGCAATCCGCGCAGGGGAGATCACAACAATCATCCCCTTCGGCACAGAATTCTTCCTGCGGCAGAACCATGGGAACCGCCAGCAGAACGATTATGAGAATCGAAAGGAGTGCCTTAGCCATAGTGCCTTCTTATACCGATAAGATACAATATCGGTCCCAAATCGCAAGGCTAAAGCGGAACCGCTGGCCGACCGGTAATACCATGTCGGCCAATCGGTTATTTGTTCTTGGCGATCCGTTTGGCCAGCATATGAATCTTCTTCCAGCGGGCTTTCTCCTCCAGCGCCGCGCGGATATCCTGCTTGCGATGAAGGTATTTCAGCTCTTTCTGAAGTTTCTCATATGACTCCCATCGCCCGGCAGGCAGTCGCCCATCCGCCAGCGCGGCCTGAACCGCGCAGCCCGGCTCGGTCGTATGACGACAATCCGAGAATCGACACAGTGCCGCCAATTGCGCGACATCGTCAAACGATTCATCCAGACTAGCATCATCCGCCCAAAGTTCAACCTGCTTCATCCCCGGCGTATCGATCACCAGCGCTCCGGATGGAAGTTGAATCAACTCCCGCCAGGTAGTGGTGTGACGGCCGCGTCCATCCTCTTTGAGCTCGCGCGTCAGCAATTTCTCTTCGCCCAACAGCGCGTTTATCAAGGTGGATTTTCCCGCGCCTGAGGATCCAAACAGCGCGACTGTTTTCCCCGACTCGAGATAGGGCGCGAGTTGCTCCATGCCGTCATCGGTCAAGGCCGAGATGGCGTGCACTGGCGCGCCAAGCGCAACCGCTTCAACCTCCGCCATCGCGGATTCGATATCCTGCGCGACATCGGTTTTGGTCAGCAAGATCACCGGCGATGCTCCCGACTCCCAGGTGAGAGTCAGGTACCGCTCGATCCTTCGGGGATTAAAATCCCTCCCGAGATCCATCACCAGAAACGCGGTGTCGACATTGGCGGCAACAACCTGTTCTTCGGTTGTCGGGCCGGTGGCGCCGCGACTGAAGATCGACTTTCGCGGAAGGACCGCCTGGATCAGCGCGATATCGGATTGCGGCGGAATCTCCACTGCGACCCAATCTCCGACCGCCGGGAAATCCCGGCGCGAGCGTGCCTGGTGACGGAATTTACCCGTCACCTCCGCGCGCATCTCGCCGGAATCGACGATTATCTGATACCGCTCTCGGTCTTCGCGGGCGACGCGGGCCGGTTGATAGCCGGCTTCGCGATATTGGCGGAAGCTTTCCTCAAAAGTACTGCTCCAGCCGTAGGATTCTATACTCATGTTTCTTTTCCTGCTTTGTGGGTCCCGGAATTCCGTTCGCCAGCAGATCGCGAAGTTTCAGTTTCGGGCGATCTGTGTTTTCTTCCGGCGGACGAAGCTCCTCTAACTGTTTCGTCAAATCGGCAGTCATGTCAGACATGGCTGTTCCTTTCGTACATGCAAAGGTTGGAGTCGCGGCGAAAGAGAAAAATACGTTCGCGCGACGGTGGGATACGCCTCGGCCGTTATGCCAATAAAAAAGCCGTCATCCGACGGCCGCTAGTGCAGGGGGAAATCTACAATTGCTAGCGACAGGCCAGACCGAGGCGCACCGGTGCACTCTTCGATGATCTTTGCATATGTACGCCTCCTTTCTGAACTGGTAGCTTCGTGTTCGTATTTGTTATCGGTCTACTATACGACCGCCTTAAGATAGGGTTTCAAGATTTTTTGTCAAGACGGAAGTATTTGCGTAGGGCGGGTCCATCCTCGAATCCGCCATTCCTCAGGCCCTTTCCCCCTGCCTCATCCCAGCGAACGCTGGGATCCAGATGTTTTGATTGGACAACGAGGACAGGGGTATCCTATTATGAAGATGCGGAAGGAGGAATGGGGTATGATGCTCTCGCAGGGTCCAAAAATAGTGATGCCCTTTTTGATGTTGGCTGCAATGGGTTTGATTGTGGTCGCGTTGTTATCCGGTTGCCCAAATCCGGAGATGCGTTTGTTCTTTGGTGTGGAACGTAGATCCAATTTGACTATTCGAAAACTCGATGGACGACTTAGGCTTCGCTTTGACAGTTATACTAACCGGCCTTGTGGCGATTACGATCTCTACTTAAACCTTGAAGTTGCCTTCAGTGTCAGTCGAAACGATATCAAGTTTCGGCCAGAGGAGGTTCAAGTACTGGTTGCAGATTCCGTCATGCAGTGGAGGATAGAAAGTGACACCTACGCACGAAACGACACCGCCCAGTATGTGGAAGGCAAAGATAGTCCCAGTAAATACATGTTCAGGCTACATTATCGAACATTTGTAGAACCTTCAATCGTGCCTGAAAATGGCGACCTCCCAGTGAGAATTGTATTGAATGAATTCATAACCTATAAGGGGCAAACCGTACAGTTTGATACAATCCAGGCGATTGAACGAAAGGGATGTAACTATTAACTGCCGCTGATTGGTGAGTCTCGGCTCTTGGTGTGGTCAATCAGAAATTGGGATCCCAGCTTTCGCTGGGAAGAGGCACTAAAATGACAGATGTTAATGGGTAAGAGGGTGCCTACACTAGCGCCGCGACCTTAAACGCCTGCTTCACGCAGTCGTTCAGGCTGATTCCGTAATAGGCGTTGTTCGCCAGGAAAAGTCCGCTGTTGCGCGCGAGTTCTGATTCTATCGACGTCATGATCTTTGCATGGCCGATCCGATATTGCGGAATCCCACACTTCCATCGATAGACCTTCACCAACTCCGGCTCGCCGTCAATTCCGATCACTTCGCCAAGATCTTTCTTCACTGCGGCGAGCAAATCGGCATCTGACAGATTGATTGAATCGTGGTCGCCGTCGCCGCCGACCATCGTCCGGAACTGGATCTTTCCTTCCGGCGCCCGCTTGTCAAATATCGATGAGGTCCAGATAGACCCAAGGATCTGCCGGTTCTCTTTCGAGGGAACCAAAAAACCAAACCCATCCATCGACCGCTTGATCTGCTTCGCGTCGTATCCCATGCAGATTACCGATATGGGGGCATACGGAATCTGCTGGAGGGAGTCAGTCAGTTGCAGGGAGAGGTGCGAGACTATCTTTGCCGCCTGATAGGATGGCGTGGCGAGAATCACCGCTCCGGCCTGCGCGGTTGAACCATCCGCAAACGTGACGAGATAGCCGTTGCCATCCCGCTTGACATGCGCGACCGCGGCTCCGGACGTAATGCAGTCGGCATACGTCTCGTGGAATCGCTCGATGATCTTGTTCAGCCCGCCATGAAACGAGGTGAGCCATCCACCGGGACCGGAGGGACCGCCCGATTTCTTTCCCTCAGCTTTTGCCTTCTTCGCTTTGGCGATCATCGCCTTGAAAAGCGAGCCGTACTCATCCTCCATATCCCGCATCGCCGGAAAACAGGATTTGAGCGAAAGTTTGCTCGCCACTCCGCCAAACACACCAGAGACCATCGGCTGAATCAGATAATCCGCCGCCTCCTGGCCAATGCGGCGTTTCCCAAAATCGTAAATCGATTCATCGATGCCATCCGGACGTTTCGCCGCGAAGGGTTCTTTGGCGAGTCGCAATTTCCCCGGCCAACTGAGAATATCGGACATCAAGAACTTGGGGGGAGACATCGGCACCGGACGAAGTCGTCCGCCGCGCAGGATGAATCGATTGCTGACATTCGGATTCGCCCGCTCAAGCTGGTCTTTCAGTCCAAGCTCTTCACACAACTGCAGGGTCAGCGGCTCGCGATCCAAAAATCCATTTGGTCCCCAGTCGAAACTGTAACCGTTGATGATATCAGTTCCGATCGTCCCACCCAGGCGTGAGTCAGCCTCGAACAGATGAACGGTCTTGCTCGCTTTACGCGTCCGGAGGAAATGCAGCGCGCTGAGGCCGGAGATCCCGCCCCCGACAATGACCACATCATACTGCCGCATGCTGTGTCATCCTTTCGCGGACTATCCCGGCCAGCATCTCAGCGAAAGACGGGTCGTCATTAAACATCGGCATGCGGCGAATTCTCGCCGCATCCCGTGAGTCGAGCATCCCCGCGAGCTCGATATCTATTTCATACAGCGTCTCGATATGGTCGCAGACAAATGAGATCGGAACAATGAACAGTCCGCCTGTTCGCTCAGCGAGGAGACGCTTTGTCTCAGCGATAGTGTCCGGTCCGACCCATTGCACTGGCCCGGTGCGGCTCTGGAACGAAACGAAATACTCGCGCCCGGCCGCCGCGAGGGAGGCTGTCCGCCTGGTCTGTTCGACGTACGGGTCACCCTCGTCCACAAATGTCTGAGGGATGGAATGCGCGGAGAAGAGGAGCGTTTCATCCGGACGGATACTCTTCGCGATATATGCGCGGAGCAATTCTATATAAGCACGGTCGTCATGGAAATCCTTCACGAATACCGACTGCGCGCCGGTGAGCGACTTGAGCGTTTTCGCGGCTACTTCAAATGATGATCCCGTCGTCGCCTTGCAGTATTGCGGATACATAGGAATAAAACAGAATCGCCGGAACCCGTCGGCAAACGCCTGACGTATCGCCGCGTCGGTGTACGGATCGTAGTAACGCATCCCGATATAGGCGCGGAATCCTGGTTGGTCCCGTTGGATGATCTTTTCCAGCATGGAGCGCTGTGATTCGGTCCACTTCAACAGGGGAGAGCCGCCGCCGATCAGGTCGTAGTGATGTTGAACCTTCTTCTTTCGTAGGCGCGAGATCATCGCCGCGAACGGCTTTTGAAGTATCGCTCCGCCGGGGAGGCGGATGATCGACCGGTCGGAGAAGATGTTGTAGAGAAAGCGCTGCACCCCGGCGGTGGAGTCCGGACCGCCCATCGCCAGAAGGATCGCGCAGCATTTATCGGATGAAACAGACATCAGATCGTCCTTGAAAATGTCGGAGCCTTGTCCGCCTGACTGCCGTTCAGGTAGGCATCATAGGTCATGGCGATATTCCGCACAAAGGTCCGGCCGACCGGGGTAATGCTCAATCCATCAGCGGATTCCTTGAGCAGGTCATCGTCGAAGAAAATCCCGAGGTTCTTGTGCTCGTTGCTGAAGTACTCACCGTACTTTACGCCATGGCGCGCTTCGAGCTGGTCATACTGCAGCCGGAAATTGCACATTAACTGGGTTATCAGATACTGCCGGATCAGATCATCCTGATTGAGGTGCATGCCACGATAGGTGGCAAAGCCTTTCTCCGCAACTGCCTGCTGGTAGCTGTCCAGCTTGCTCAGGTTCTGATAGAATGAGTTGTCTATATAGCCGATAGAGGACATCCCAAACCCGATCATCTCAGGCGAATGCTGTACCGTGTAACCCATAAAGTTCCGGAACAGCCGCCCATCCGCCTGAGCGCGGGTTAGTTCATCTTCGGGAAGCGCAAAATGATCCATGCCGATCTGCCGATACCCGGCCGCGGTGAATTTCTCAACCGCGGTCGCGAAAAGGCGATACTTGACCTCGGTCGAGGGGAGATCTTCGGGGAGTATCTTCGATTGATGCGCCATGGAGCTCGGCAGATACGCAAAGGAATAGACTGCAAGTCGATCGGGACGGAGCCGAATAGCGGTTTCAATCGTTTTGGTGAAACCTTCAACCGTCTGTTTTGGCAGACCGTAGATCAGATCGAAATTGATACCCTTGAATTCAAGTCTGCGGCAATGCGTCAGTAGATTCTCGATCATCTCGATCGGTTGAATGCGTCCACATGCTTCCTGCACCGCCGGGTCGAAATCCTGCACTCCCATTGAAATCCGATTAAATCCGCTGGTCGCCAGGAACTCAAGTTGCTGGACAGTCGTGACGCGCGGGTCGATTTCCATCGATTTCTCGGCGTCGGGGAGAAACTCGAAGTACTTCTCGAAATGACGCAGCAACATCGCCATTCCCTGGCAATCGAGATAAGTCGGCGTGCCACCGCCAAAATGAAGCTGGCTTATCTTGTTGCGTTTGCCGAGCAGTTTTGCCGTGTTGTCTATCTCATTGAGCAGCGTGTGGATGTAATCCTCGACCCGTTGCGGATTGTTCGTGATAACCGTGTTACAGCCGCAGTAGTAGCACCGACGTTTGCAGAAGGGGATATGCGTGTAGATCGCCAGCGGCTCATCAGCCCTTGCGGAGGCATTCACCAGCGACTGATGATAATCTTTCGCGCCGACCTCGTTCGACCAGACCGGAACGGTCGGATAACTGGTATAGCGCGGGCCGGGTCGGTCGTACTTCTTCAGCAGATCGACAGAAACAGTGGTGGCGGTGCTCTCGTGGGTCATGGTCAGCTCCTGTACCGGTGGACCGTCTCGACGACTGCCTCCACCGATGTCAGCGGTGTTTCCGGTTGGATCCCATGCCCGAGATTGAAGATCAGGTTGTCGTGTGAATCGAGGCTGTCCAGTATCTGCAGTGTCCGCTCGACCACTTTTTCGCGCGTGTTGAACAAGACCGACGGATCAAGATTCCCCTGCACCGATTTGCCCGGCAAAGCGGCGGCGACATCAGCGATATCCGCGCGATAGTCGACCCCGACCACATCGCAGTCGACATCTTTGATGATATCCAGATATGGCGCGATATTGTTGACGAAGAAGATGCGCGGCACATGATGCTGCTTTAGGCCGCGGAATATCAGATTAGCCGGACGGGCCGACCAGTCGTAGTAATCATCTTTCGAAAGAATGCCGCCCCAGCTATCGAACAACTGCACCGCGTGCGCGCCGGCATTGATCTGCATCGCGAGATACTTGGTGACCACGTTCGCGAGCAGGTCGATCAGCTCCTCGGCGGCGGCCGGATATTTGTGCAGGAACTGCTTGGGCTTATCGAAATTGTTCGAGCCTTTTCCCTGAATCATGTAGCAGGCGAGTGTCCACGGCGAACCGGCAAAGCCGATGACCGGAGTTTCCGGCAACACTCTGCGAATCTCCGCGAATGCCTCGGCGACAAAATGCAGAGACTTGTCAACATCCACATCCTGCAATCGCTTGACATCATCGGGGCCGTTTATCGGATTGGCGAGCTTTGGGCCGCCATCGGGGAACGACACCTGCATTCCCATCGGCTCGAGAACTGTCAGGATATCGGAGAAGAGAATCGCGGCGTCCAATCCAAACCGATGTACCGGTTGGCGGACAACCTCCGCAATTAGGCTCGGCGATTTGCAGAGCTGCTCAAACGTCGTTTTCTCGCGTACCGCGCGATACTCCGGAAGATAGCGCCCCGCCTGGCGCATGATCCAGACCGGGATAGGTCCTTTGTTTTCGCCGTAGCAGGCATCTATGAAGCGGCTATTCATCATCCCCATACGTGTGCTTCTTCCTTGATGGCGGCGGCCAGTGTATCGGCGGCTTTGCTCAGTTGGTCGTCGGTATGCGCGGCCGAGAGGAAACAGACCTCGTAGCCCGACGGCGGCAAATAGATTCCGGCTTCCAGCACACCCGCGTGCATCCTATTATAATGTGCGATCCCATCGGTCGAGATCGTGTGCGCGGCACGCGGAAGGTCACGCTGGAAAATGATCCAGTAGATCGAGGCGACCCCGGCTATGTTTACCGTACTGCCATGCAGTTTGGTCATCATCTGTGTGACAAACCGGCGGTTTCGCTCCTCCAGTTGTTCATGAATGTGGCCATCGGCCAGCTTCTTCAAGGTCGTTAGGCCCGCAACCATCGCGACCGGATTACCGGAAAGTGTACCGGCCTGATAGACCGGGCCGACCGGCGAGAGCATATCCATGATATCCGCGCGTCCGCCGAAAGCGCCAACCGGCATCCCACCGCCGATGATCTTGCCGTAGGTGACAAGATCCGGGCGAATGCCGTAGTAGTTCGCGGCGCCGCCAATCCCGAGGCGGAAGCCTGTGATAACTTCATCAAGAATCAGGAGCGCGCCATGCTTCTCGGTCAGCGCGCGGAGGAGCCGCATATAATCATGTCGTTGAATCAACAGTCCATTGTTGGCAGGGATTCCTTCTATTATAACGGCCGCCAGTCGGTCGCCGTGCTGGGCAAAGAAATTTTCCAGCGCGTCTTCGTCATCGAGCGGAAGCACTGCCGTCTGGGCCGCAAACGAATCCGGCACACCCGCCGATGACGGATTGCCGAATGTCACCAGGCCGCTGCCCGCTTTCACGAGCAGATAATCACTATGGCCATGGTAGCAGCCTTCGAATTTCAAGATCAGGTCCCGCTTGGTGAATCCGCGCGCAAGGCGTATCGCCGACATCACCGCCTCTGTCCCAGACGACACAAAGCGGATCTTCTCAACACAGTCGACATGGCTGACTATGAACTCAGCCAACTGATACTCCAATTCGGTGGTCGCGCCAAAGGTCATGCCGCGCTCAACCTGCGTTTTGACCGCCTTCACTACATCTGGGTCGGCATGACCGAGTATCAGGGGACCCCAGGAACAACAGAAATCGAGATATTTGTTGCCGTCGGCGTCGATGAGATACGCGCCCTCTCCTCTATCAATGAAGCGCGGAACGCCGCCGACAGATTTGAACGCCCGCACCGGCGAATTGACGCCGCCCGGGATCACTCGGCTCGCCAGTGTCAGCAGTTGCTGTGATCTGTCCGTCTTATGCATGGTGCCACCCGTTTTTCAGAATGTCGCGAAGATGATAGGTGAGGATGATATTGGCTCCGGCCCGCTGGATCGCGGTCAGGTTTTCCAGAACCATCGTTTTTTCATCCGCAAGTCCAGCCTGCGCCAGCAGCTTAACCATGGTGTACTCACCAGAGACGTTATACGCGGCGATCGGCAGTCTGCTCTGCTGTCGGAAATCGGCGATAACGTCGAGATACGCCAACGCAGGCTTGACCATGACGATATCAGCGCCCTCTTCGTCATCCAGAGACAACTCGCGAAGCGCTTCCGTGCGGTTACGAAAATCCATTTGATACCCTTTACGGTCCCCTTTGCCGGGGGCGGACTTGGCCGCCTCGCGGAACGGACCGTAATAGGCCGAGGCATATTTGGCCGTGTAGGCCATGATGAGTGTATCTACATATCCATTCCCTTCGAGGATATCGCGGATCGCCACCACCCGGCCATCCATCATATCCGAAGGCGCGACGCAGTCGACTCCAGCCTGGGCAAGAGCAAGCGCTATATTGGCGAGCACATCGACAGAAGCGTCATTGTCGATCTCGCCATTCACCGTCACTCCACAGTGGCCGGTATCAGTGTAGGCACAGAGGCAGACATCGGCGCCGATAAAGAGCGATTCACCGAACTTCTGCTTCAGCTCTTTGGCCGCGACGATCACCGGATTGGCGTCATCGTGAGCCGTGCAGGCCATGATATCTTTTCTGTCAGTGACGCCGAACAGCATGATCTTATTGATGCCGAGCTTCACATCGGCAGTGACTGATTCGACCAGCTTGTCGACCGACTCGCGGTTTATCCCGGGGAGTCCCTTTATCTCTTCGCGGATCGACCTGCCATCGGTCACAAAATACGGCTGTATCAAGCCGTTGGTCGTGAATGTTCTCTCTGCGACCAGTTCGCGGATGACGGGAGTGCGTCGAAGGCGGCGCGGGCGATACATCTGCTCCATTAGAGATACTCCAGTATGGTGGTGATATCGGCATGCTTCATGGTGATGAAGCCGAACCATCCGTATTGATTCATTTGAGACGCGGTCGAGCGGCCGATCGCGATCGGACGGGCCACCGGCTTCCCATATTGAGCCGCGTAAGAGTCGACAGTCGAGGGCGCGGTAAAAAGTATGAAATCCTGTTCGGTCAGACGGGCGACCGATTCGGTTGTCACTGCCTGCGCGACCGTTTCATAACAGCAGACGGCATAGTAGTTCACATTCTTTGCGGCGAAGAGCGAAGTCGGGTCATAGTTTACCTCGCGTCCGCGCGCGTAAACCAGGGTTTGGCCTTGACGAAGTTCTTTATCTGAGAACTCCTCAAACAAAAGTTGGCCATATGCATCGGACGGCATGAAACTGACTCGCAGTCCGTTCTGCGCCAGTGCTGCCGCGGTTTTGAGTCCGACCGCCGCGAATCTGGTAGATGGGGAAAGATGCATCTCCAGTTCATCCAGCCGGTGCAAAAATGAAGAGACACCGTTGGCGCTGGTGAAGAAGATCCAATCTATCCGATTGATATCAAGCCCACTCGGCCAGTCAAACGCCACTTCATGAATGGAGATGAGCGGGAGCGGAACTACTTCGATCCCTTTGGCTGCCGCTTTGAGCGCCAGTTCAGATAACTGGGCCGGTGGACGAGTGACGGCTAGGCGCGGCATGTCGGGGCACCCTGCAGGGCATCGTAGGCTCTGCTGATCACATCGTCGACATCTGTCCCGGTAATGTCAGTACGATTCAGTCCAGTCCATTGATCATTGGCACGTGTGCCGAGCACCGCCTTGAGGCGCATCTGGCCATCGCGAACTTCAGAGAACACACCCAGTGGAAGAGAACAGCCGGAATCAAATCTGGCAAGCAGCCCACGCTCCAGATTGGCCTCGAGCATCGCGGCGGATGACCCGAGCTTGCTGATTACGTTTTCGACTGTCAGATCATTGGAGCGAATCTGTATTCCCAGTATTCCCTGAGCGGGAGCGGGGAGGAATTGCTCCGGATCAAGCTCGATAACATGCAAGTCAGAGAGATCCAATTTCAGCCGGGTCACACCAGCGGCCGCCAGCAAGATAGCGTCGTATTTTCCGTCACGAAGTTTCTGCACGCGGGTCGGGACATTGCCGCGCAGGTCGTTGATGACCAACGACGGATTATGGTGCGCGATCTGCGCTTTGCGCCGAGCCGCAGAAGTCCCAATGACTCCGCCTTTGCGCACCGGCAACAGACCGTCACCTTCGACCGAGCTTTTTCGGATCAATAGCAGCTCGCGGCGATCCGCGCGATATCCGACCGCGCCAAGCTTCAGGCCCTCAGGCATACTGGTCATCAGATCCTTGAGTGAATGCACCGCCAGATCTATTTCGCGAGCGAGGAGGGCATCTTCGAGTTCTTTCGTGAAGAACCCTTTCCCTTCCATCTGCTCGAAGGAAACATTGTCGATCTTGTCACCGGCGGTTTTGATGATCTTGATCTCAACCGCGCAGCCATGTTCATTTTCCAGTATGGAGCGAATGAAGTTGGCCTGGTAGAGAGCGAGATCTGATCCGCGGGAACCAATAATCAAACGGGTCATACTGCTTCCTTCCGAGTCGATGTCAACTCGGTGATGGTCAGTTCGGTCTGGGTCGAAGCGAGACGGTCAGACAGGATCTTGACCGGCTGGAACGACGAGTGACCGATCAATTTGGTCACCAGCCGCTTGACCGCATCGCGACCGGAATCGTCGAGCGACGCAAGCTTGGTGGTGAACAAATCATCCAACGCCCGGTTGGCCAGCTCAAGCGACTCCTGGTAGGAGTCATGGAAGATCGGCTTGAGCGTCAATTCGACTCGGTCGGCGAGATAACGATTGACCGCATCGCGCACGATCTCGTTCGCTTTGCCGGCCTCGACAAACTTCTGCCGAAGGTTGCCATTGCCGCGAGATTTGAGGTGCGGGATATCGATCAGGGTGACGCGGGGATCGGAGGTGAACTCCGCTGAGAAATCACGAGGGACCGCCAGGTCAACACAGACGACCGGCGTGCCGTTATTCGAAAGTCGATCGAGGAAATTCTTGTCAAAGACCGCTTCGGTGGCCGAGGTAGCGGAGATGATCGCGCTGATCGGACCGGGAGCTTCGACAAACTGGTCGAATGATACCGCCTGTCCGCCGAACTCCTCGGCCAAAGCCTCGGCTTTCGCCACCGTTCGATTCACAAAGAGAAGGCGGCTGACCGCATGCTCGGTCAAGTACTTGGCGATCTTTTGCGTCATTGGCCCGGCGCCGACAATCGCTACCAGCGGCGTGTCGATTTCAGTCAGGCGCTCCTGCAATTCGGAGGCGGCGAGCGAAGCCATCGAGAGAGCGCCCACGCCAAGATTGGTCTCGCGTTTCACCTTCTTGGCGACCACTAGGGCTTCATTGATAAGGCTAGACGTGATCGTCCCGGCAATTCCGTACTCAAGCGCATCCTGATGCGCCTGCTTGAGCTGGCCGGTAATCTGCGTTTCACCGACGACGAGCGATTCAAGGGATGCCGCCGTGCGGAACAAATGAAGGATCGCTTCACGACCGGTGAAATGATAGAAATCGTTCGGGAAAAAGCTGATCGCCCGCTGTGAGCGGAAGAAGAAGTCAATCAGCCTGTGCAACAACTTGCCGGGGGCGACTTTTCTGGAAGAAGCATACAGGAACTCCACCCTATTGCAGGTGGCGAGATAAACCAGTTCATCGACACCCAGTACCTGCTTCAGACGCGCGACTTCGGTTGGACGAACCTGACGGTCAATAGTCAGGCGCTCCAACAGCGGCATGTTCTGCTGCCAGATCGAGGTTCCGATGATTCCAAAGTTCATATCTATTCTCTGCCTCAGCCTTATTGTCGTCGTTCGTTGAGACCAGATATAATAGAATATCTATCCGGATTGTCATTTGATTGTCATCTTTGTGAAAAGCAGAACAAAAAAGCGGATTTTATTGTCGATTCTATACTGCACGGTATGTGATTTTTATGTCGTTGTAGTCAAATATTTTAGGGTAATGCAAGTCGGTTTCCGTCAGGTAGTCTTTAGCTTCATCGAGAGGCAAAACAAATACTAAGATTGGTATATTTATTCGAATTTGGTCTCGGCCGACCCCCGGGCGAAACCCTCCTCTTGTCGTGCTTACTCTATGTTTTCGAATAGGTTATGACAGTCCAAGTGTCGTGCTATTGCCCTCATTAATAGGACAGGTTCAGAAGAGCTGATTTATGGCGTGGCATCCGGTTTTCTGTCACGCTATTCATGCCTAGTCGAGTACAGATTGATTCCTCGCAAACTCCCAGTGCAAATGGCCTTTCCGACCAGATCGAGCAGATAATAGCCCGAATGGTCTGCCTTCGGCAGAATCATGTTTGCAGATCACTCCCGTCGCATTACTTTATCCGAATATGGATAAAACAGCCCCCGCTCGGCAGTAGCCGACTACCCGCAAGGAGAGATCGCTATGGCGAAGGATCAACCGACAGTTGTCAGTGCAGATACCAAAGCCTCACAGGACGCCTACGAAAACTACGAACTTCCGATCGAAGGCTTTAAGGGAACCCCCGAAGAGATCGAGAGGCAATGGTATGAGAGGTGTTATGTCGGCCGGGGGGACACCGTCAAGCAACTCACCTGGCGCGCGATCATCATGGGATGGGTGCTCGGGTCGGTACTTTCGCTGACGAACATCTATATTGGACTGAAAGCGGGATGGGGATTTGGTGTTGCCATCACTGCATGTATTCTCTCTTACGCGATCTGGACCGGTTTTTATAAACTGCGTCTGGCAAAAACGCAGATGACGATCCTTGAGAACAACTGCATGCAATCATGCGCCAGCGCGGCAGGCTACTCGACCGGTGGAACACTGGTCTCGGCATTCGCCGCCTATATCATGCTGAACGCGGAGTCGTTACCGTTCAGTCTGATGCTCGCATGGGTGTTCTTCATCGCCGTGCTTGGTGTGACGATGGCGGTGCCGATGAAGCGTCAGATGATCAATATGGAACAGCTCCGGTTCCCCAGCGGTATCGCGGCGGCAGAGACTCTTCGCGCGCTGCATGCCAAAGGTCAGAAAGGGATGCGCGCCGCGCGCGCCCTCTCCATCTGGGGACTTCTGGCGGCCCTGAGCGCATTTCTGTCTGATGGACTTCGCCTTATCAGCTCCAGCCTGGAATCATTCCAGATCTCAACGCTGGTTGGAAGATTCAACGCTTGGGTGATCCCCGAGGCATGGATCGGCCGCACCGTCACATTTGTCTGGGACCCAGTCTTCATCGCCGCCGGCATGTTTGTCGGTATGCGCGTCGCCCTTAGTATGCTTTTTGGCTCGATTCTCTGTTGGATGATCTTCATCCCGCTCGTGCAGGCGAATGTCGCCGAAGCGAGCCAGCTTTCCGGGTTCCGTTCGCTTGTACAATGGTCACTCTGGGGCGGGACAGCATGTATGGTGACCTCCGGTATTCTTTCGGTTCTCTTCCAGTGGAAAGCCGCGGTGCGAGCCTTCAAGGGTCTTGGCGCCATGTTCTTCAAGAAATCCGGCGGCAAGCAGGATGACATTGAAGCTATCGAGACACCGAGTTCATGGTTCCTTTTCGGCCAGATAGTTTCGTTGATAGCTCTGGCGATCCTCGGTCATATGACATTTGGGATGCCCTACTGGCAGAGCGCGATCGCGGTTGTCCTCAGCTTCGCGCTGGCGCTTGTCGCCTGCCGTGTGACCGGTGAAACAGACACCACGCCGGTCGGGGCGATGGGGAAAATCACGCAGTTGACGTTCGGCGTACTCTCGCCGGGAAATATGAATGTCAACCTGATGACCGCGAATATCACCGCCGGCGCGGCGACCTCATCGGCCGACCTTTTGACTGATCTCAAGTCGGGGTATCTTCTCGGCGCTCATCCGCGGAAGCAGTTCATCGCGCAGTTCTCCGGCATTTTTGTCGGGACACTGGTAACGGTCTTCGCCTTCCGTATTCTGGTACCGAATGCTTCCGTTCTGGGAACAGATCAATTCCCGGCGCCCGCCGCGCAGACCTGGAAAGGCGTCGCTGAGGCGATGGCGTTGGGGCTGAGCAATATGCATCCCGTGAAGATCTGGTCGATCGCCATCGGTGGTCTCGTCGGTATTCTGTTGCCGATCCTCTCAAAGGTCTTCCCCAAAACCAAATGGATCCCGTCGGCCGCCGGTATCGGTCTGGCCTGGGTTTTCCAGTGGTTCTACGGCTTGCTATTTTTCCTTGGCGCCGTTATCGCCTGGTTGTGGGACAAAAAGAATGCCAAGCAGTGTGAAGAGTATCTTTTCCCGGTCGCGTCAGGTATTGTCGCCGGTGGCGCGCTGATGGGTGTTATCCTGGTCTTCTGGGAATCAGGGGCGGAGATCATCAAGCAGTTCTTCGCGAACTAACAATCGACTTAGGTTGATGACAAAGCAAAGGGCGGTTCTTCTGAACCGCCCTTTTGCGTGCATACAGCGAATCACTACTTGAAATAGATCACGGCGACGATCGCCGCCGCCAGGATGAGGACTGCGATCACAAGATTGACGATCGTTCCCGAACGCTTTTTCGGAGGCTGCTCAAAATGATGCCGGACTATCGACATACCGATCCCCTCTGAATGAGAAGTGCATATTATTGGCGAGATTGTTTACGGTCGGCCCGGCGGCGAGTGAGGGGCCAACCTGACTAATCTGCTATGGCGTCTATGGTCCTGGCAACAAAAAATCGATGGTTGCCATTCGTCGGCCACCGCGTCATTCTACCGGCATGGACCGGCTTATCAAGTCTCGGTCCAGACTCACCAGAAAAGCGAGCAGATATGAAAGCGCGCCGAACAACACCGCCACGCTGAATCCATAGTTGATCGCAATCAGCACCGCCAGCACGGATCCGAGCACCGAGGCCGCGCCGTTTACCGCGAATCCCCAGTCGACCAACGAGCCTACCCGAATCGCACCCTTCGGGAACGGCATCCCCATGAAAAAACCCAGCGGGGCGATCAGGATCACCGCTAACGCAATGCGCATCGCCAAAGGCCATCCGCCCGCGGCGCCGATGAGATACCGGAAGACAAGTGCATCCAGCAGCAACCAGCCGAGAATCACGGCGAAGATCTGCTTGTTGCTGAATTGTCTCGCGAACCGGCTGCCGATGCCGGATGCGACCAGCAGGGTCAGCAACACCGTTATTATGCTATGCAGTGACGCGCCTATCAGCAGCGCGTACTTTTGGATCAGCACAACTTCCACCACCATGAAACCGACGCCGATGGCAAAAAAGTAGAGCCAGGGGCGTGCAGTCAGTTTCTCGCCCTGCGTAAAATAAGGAAGCAAATTGATGGGGAGCACAATGATCACTACCACCGCCAGAATTATGAGCAACGTTACTTTGGAAAGCGGGAATCCGGAGAACTCGGCATAGTTGGTGACCTTCTGCATGCTTTCCTTGGTGAGGTTCCGCCAGAGCCCAAGTTGGGCCACAAACGGTCGGTTATCGGAGACGGGGGAGAGGTCGATCTTCGCGGAGTCCGCCAACTTCCGCCAGCCTTCGGTGACAATACGAGCGATCTGATTGTTGGCCAGCGAGTCATTGGCAGGAGGATAGAGCAAGTGAATCTGGTCAAAACGTTCTGGTGTCAACGGCCCCAGCGCATAGTAGCGGAGAGAATCTGTCAGCGGACGTTTTGACATCAAGAGTATTTTCCGTCGCATTTTCGGCAGATCGTACACGGCGATATGCCGCGACGGGTCGCCGATGCCGCTTGCTCCGCCGAGCGCGCCCCTGTTTTCCAGCGCCGCCAATGCTTCAGATACCAGTCGCGGTGTGTAGACTTGATGTTCCATCATCAGGAAACCGCTGTCCGAAAGGGCATCCCAGTAATCCTCAAACGCCTCGGTCGTGAAGAGATAATTCTCCGCCAGCGCAAACGCCCCTGAAGCCAGTGCCGCCCAACTGTTCGAACTGAGTGAGTAGATGACATCAAACTTGTTTTCGAATCGACGTACATACGAGCGGGCATCCTCGGTCACCACCCTCACGCGTGGATCTTTGTAGAGATGACCGGTGAACTCAGCTACGGAAAGCATCCGAGTGGTGTCATAGATAGCTTTCGCGGAATCAACCTGCGCGCTGGTCCAACTGCTTTCCGGAACGAAGGGAGCCTTATGGTAGCCGGTCGTGTCGTCGTGCAACATCATCCAGTTGATATGCGGATTGACCTCCACCGCGTGCACTTCGGTCGCCCCTTCTACCAGCGCCTGCAGCACATCCCCTCCACCTCCGGCGCCGAGCGAGAGGAACCTGCATGAGTCAAACCGCTGTATCAGATAAGAAACATCGATCCCCCATTCGACCGAATCAGGATTGATATCTTCCCACTTGCCGTCAAAGCGGTGCACCGGTGAGTTGGCGACATTATCGATGTTCAGTCCTCGATACTCCGGCCCGAACTCATACAGTTTTAATTTGGAGGTAGCATCCCAGTGCGTGTAGATGATCGGCGCGGGTTCTTTTCGTACAGCCGTTAACCGTTCCTCACTTCCGGGAGCCACCAACAAAACCGCTATCGCCACCGCGACCGGAACTGTTCTCATCCACCCATTCGCCAACAGGAACGAAGCAACGAGAATCGGCAACGCGACCAGTGCCGAGGCTACTGGCGTACCGAAGAGATTCATCCCCCAAAGCGCGACAAGTAGTCCAAGCCCTGCGCCCAGCAGGTCGGCCATGTAAAGATTTGGCATCTCGACCGAACGCCGCTTGAAGATCATCGCCAGCGACATTCCACCAAAGAAAAAGGCTGACATTAGAATCAGGACTGTGAGCATCAGTTTTCCCACCATCCCCCAACTCGAAAACAACGCCGAGAAGTCTAGTCCCAACCTAAAAACTACTATTGGTCCGATCAGGGCGCAGAGCCCGGAGAGCGCCAAATAGACGCTAATCATGAAATCACGGTCAGCAGATTTGCAGAGCCGAAGCATCAGCGCCCCCATCCCCAGCCCAAGGATGGCCAGCGAAAGGACAAGGAAGGCAAAGGTATAGAAGAATTCGGCGGAGAAAATGCGTGTCCAGGTCAGTTCAAGGGGGAGAAGGGTGAGGGAGATAAGTCCGATCGAGATCAAAATTCGGGTCATGGTCACTCCGGTTGTCCTGCGGGTTGCGTACCCGGGCCTCCTGTTAAGTACGTGCTGGATAATCGAAATGTTGTGGAGAAAATCATCCAATTTATCTACCTGAAAAATCGGTTGCCTGACCAGTCCGTCGGTATGAGATTACTGTCACATCGGGCCGACCCAGCAACCTTTTCATCTTCGAGGATGACACCGTGAAGGTCAGTATCATTCAGTTTGCGCCGCACTTGGCTAATCTTGAGGCCACGCTCAAGGATCTCGACCGGCTCATGCCTCAAGTGGCCGACTCAGACCTGATCGTTCTGCCGGAACTCTGTAACTCCGGCTACAATTTCACCTCACAGGAACAAGCGAGGGCAAGTGCGGAGACTGTTACCGATAGCCGCTTTGTCCGCTACCTCCATGCGTTCGCCCGGCAGCATGGCTGCGCCATAGTCAGCGGCCTGAACGAGCGCGACGGTGAATTTCTATACAACTCCGCGGTGCTGGTCACGCGCGATGGCCTGGTCGGCAAGTATCGCAAACTGCATCTCTATCTAAACGAAAAGGACTTCTTCCAGCCCGGAAATGTGGGCGCGCCCGTGTTTGAGGTCAACGGCGTCAAGATCGGCATGCTCGTCTGCTTTGACTGGTGGTTCGCCGAGGTCTGGCGGCTTCTCGCTCTCAAAGGCGCGGATATTATCTGCCATCCTTCAAACCTAGTCATACCCGGCAAATGTCAACGCGCCGTACCAATTCACGCCATGACCAACAAGGTTTGGGTCGTAACAGCAAACCGCATCGGTATGGAAGGAGATCTTTACTTCACCGGCCTTTCAGTAGTCTGCGACCCGAAGGGAAATACCATGCTCACTGGCCCGGAGAGAGAAGAAGCAGTGCTGGCAGTTGAAATCGATCCATTTGAGGCCCGTAACAAACAGGTCAACTCGCGCAACGATCTGTTCGAGGATCGTCGACCAGATATATACGCGCCGATCGTCTCAACAGAAAAGAGGACAACGAAGTGACTAAGTCGCCGGTGGTGACCGCCATCTGCAGAGCGATCCGCAAGATCCCGCGTGGCAAAGTAGCGACGTATGGACAGATCGCGGCGCTGGCCGGGAATCCGCGCGACCCGCGTTCGGTCGGATGGGTTTTGCATGGCTGTACTAATTCGGAAAAACTCCCCTGGTTTCGCGTCATCAATCGCGAAGGGAAGATATCCCTGCCCCGCGGTGAAGGATACGAACTGCAGCGTGCGCTTCTCGAAGGAGAGGGGATCACATTCGATTTCCGCGACCGGATCGACTTGAAGAAGTTTCAATGGCAACCCAAGCCTGTTACTGCGAAGAAAGTCACTACTAAACGCCGCACGACAAAGTAGCGTCGCTCAGCGCTTTCCATTACATTAAGCCGATGACTCAGTCCACTCAGCCAGTCTCACGCGCCAAACAGCTCTGGGCCGACACCGGCCTTTTCTACGCCGCCCTCATCTGGGGAACAACATTTGTCATCGTGAAATCCGCGCTGTCTGGTGTCGATGCTGTCACGATGGTCGGCTACCGCTTTCTGATCGCCGGCTCGGTGTTGCTTGTCTACCTCTTGATAAAACGTCAGCCTATCTTACCGAATTTCAAGCAAGGGCTGTTTCTGGCGGTTGTTCTCTGGACACTGTATGTCACACAGACGATCGGCCTTAATTACACATCAGCTTCGAACTCGGGTTTCATTACCGGCCTGTTTGTGTTGTGGGTGCCGGTCTTTCTCGTGATGCTCTTCCGTCGCAAACCGAATGTAATGGAGATAGTAGCATCGCTGGTTTCACTTGTTGGCCTCTGGATCCTGACCGGCGGGTTGAAAGAGATCAATATCGGCGACCTGCTGACGATAATCGCATCCATGGCGTATGCGCTCCACCTGCTTCTCTCCGACAAATACATGAAATCCGGCGTGGATCCTATCTCGATCAGTTGTCAGCAATTCCTCTTGGTCGGGATCGGAAGTATCATCATGACAGCGGTGACCGGTCGGTCATTCGAGGTAACCAGTAGCGCCGCTTGGTACGCCATAGTTTTCCTCGCTCTATTTCCGACATTATCTGCCTTCGTTATTCAGATGTTTGCCCAACGGTACACCTCGCCATTGCGCGTTTCGCTCATCTTCGCCCTCGAACCGGTTTTTGCGGCGATCGCCGCGTGGACAGTTGGCGGAGAGCAATTTACGGTACACAGCGCGGTCGGCGGCGCTTGCATTGTGGTAGGGCTCGCTCTCTCTGGAATCCAGCTCCCGTCCGAAAAAGGGCTCGAAATCTCTCCCCATTGACCTCCATAGTCACTTTCCGCTTGCAAACAAGGACAATTGACGCTACGTTACCAGTGGAGTGAGTGATCGTTCGAGGCTACTCTCGCCATGCTCGTCGTTCACCGTTGCCTCACTCCGTACTATCCGTCCATACTTCGATCGAACAAAGCACGCCAGGTCACGGACTGCCCGTTGCGTCCGGGATTGACTCAACATTGCGAATCGGACCGATAGCGAAGGTCGGACCGGCGTTGATGCGAAGATGAAATAAACCGTTTAAGATTCTTATCCACACTCTGCACCGGCGCAAGTCCGGGGTTCATCTCATGGAGGTGAAGACATGGTACGGCTTATCTTCTCCATCTGCGGGTTCGTGGCGATCCTGTTACTAGCAACGGCAACGCTCGCGAATTCGCCTGTCGCGCCGGGAATGCCTCCCGGTTCCGAACAAAACAACACGGCTGTCTCCTGGAACGACATCAAACCGGGAGAGGTCTACACTCTCTACAATAACCATCTGCCGGGCATGTTTGCCCAGGTTACTATCGACTGGTCCTGGTCGCCTGCGTTTGGCGCCGCAGGGTCATGGATGCCCATGGGGGTGACCTCGCCACCCCCCTATCCGAGTTACTGGAATCCTTCTCTTGGCGCGGCACCGGGTGGCGGCTTCATGATGGGCGGTACCGCCTTCGGACCCGGACAGCAGTTCACACCCACCGGATCTGCTGTCTACATGTCCGGTAGCCTTGGCGGGGGAGCGCCATTTGGCGGGCCTTTCCCGATCAGTATCAGCCCGGCGGTCAACCAGTGGTGTGACTACACAAGCCTCTCCATCATAGACGTCCCCGCCATGCCCGCGCCATGGCTTGGCGAGGCGACCTATGCCTGGGTCGAATATAGAGATGGTGATGGGGACCCTAATGGCGACCTCAATTTCTTCAATGACCCCGGTGATCTCGCCGGTATTTGGTCTGCTTCCACAAATCTGCTCGCGGGACCATTCCCATATCCAGCGCTCACCGCTCCAGCTCCTATTCTGCCCTTTGTGCCCGCTTGGCGTGTTCCGGCAGGGCATAAGCCGGCGCTCGATTTTGCCGGACCGGCCGGAACGGGGTTCCTTCCACCCGGTGCTACCTACTGTGTCTTCCGTGATGTGGGCGGCGGCAATATCTTCATGACCTGGAACCCGACACCAACTGGTGGCGCCCCTTGGAATATGCCGGCGATCCTGGTAGGCGGTATCCTCCCGGTTCCGCCCGCGCTTGCTCCGGGAATCGAGGCCGCCAACACTGTCGATCTGGCGATTGACAAGGGAATCAGCGGCGGATGTCCCAACTACGTTTATGTCGTCTGGGATGCCCCCGGCCCCGGAGGAGATATCGATATCTTCCTCGCTGTCAGTCCGGCCGGAGGCGCGCCCGGATCATTCCTCCCGCCGGTTCGCGTTAATCAGGACCCGATCGGCAATGGTCGCGATCAATGGGCGCCCACCATTACCCTTGATCCCAATACCGGCGCGGTGATCATCTCGTACAATGACCGGCGCAACGACCCCGCCAACAACGCTATCGAGGTCTGGTCCTCGGTCTCCCGCGACTGCGGCGCAACATTCACCGATTGCATGGTCACTCGCGGCGGACCGTTCCCGCCGGTCAGCACTATCCCGCGTCCGTCCGGGATGTATGTGGGATCATACTTTGATTCCGATTTCAGCCTGGTGAATCCCTTTGGCGTGGCCTGGAATGATGGCCGCAACGGCGTGGACCAGGATGTTGAATTCGAAGCGATCCTCGCGTGTGACACCGACAACGACGGCGTTATCGATTCACTCGATAATTGCGATCTCACGCCGAACCCCAACCAGCTCAACGGCGATCTGGATACACTTGGCGATGTCTGCGATAATTGCCCGACGGTCGCCAACAACAACCAGCTCGATTCCGATGGCGATACCTTTGGCGATGCCTGTGACAACTGTCCGACAATAGCCAACCCGCTTCAGCAGGATGCCGACCTGGATGGTGTCGGCGATGTCTGTGACAATTGCCCAACGGTGGCGAATCCCTTACAACAGGATAGTGATCTTGATGGATTTGGCGATGCCTGTGACAACTGTCCGACAATAGCCAACCCGCTCCAGCAGGATGCCGATCTGGATGGTGTGGGTGATGCCTGCGACAATTGTCCGACAGTGAGTAATCCGACGCAATCCGATGTCGATCTCGATCTGGTCGGTGACCTCTGCGACAATTGTCCGAACAAATACAATCCATTGCAGGAGGATACCGATGGCGACGGCATAGGCGATTCCTGTGAGACCGTCAGTTGTTGTGTTGGAACAACCGGCAATGTCAATGACGGCATTAACGAAACGCCGGATCTTTCCGACCTGTCACTGCTCATAGGTTACCTGACGATCCCTTCCCCGGGGAAGCCGGTGCTCCCGTGCTTACCGGAAGCGAATGTGAATGCCTCGGGTGGTGTCAATCCTGACCTCTCGGATCTCTCCTTGCTGATCGGGTACTTGACGATCCCCGCGCCAGGCAAACCGACCCTTCCGCTTTGTCCGTAAAGAGATTTGCCCGTCCCTTTGCGGGTTTGCACACGGACGTGTAAACGAAAGAGCCTCCGGAACCTCTCTGGGGGCTCTTGCAGAACCGAGATCACGACGCTTTGCCTTGTCAAATTGATGAGGCAAAGCTCGTGATGACAGCGGTTGTGGTAAGCTGTTCATGAAGATCCGCCGATCGTCGAGTTACCACTCCCTGAATTGTCATTGTCATCGCGAGCCTTGCCCTGTACCGAGCATGCATCTCAACCGAAAACTCCCGCGGCAAGGCGTCGCGATCCCCGCTTGCCTTACACCGGTCAACATCCTACCTTACCCTCGGTACACGAAAGCCCGGCGAGACAACACATGGTCACCGCCCGGCTTGATCCTTCTGTCAGGGAGACCCATCATGCGAAACCTTCGTCAACTCACTTTCGCTGTCGCGTTATTCTGCGCGTTCACCGCAATTTCATTCGCGCAGACCGACACGACCAAAGACACGCTCACCGCGACCCAACATCTCGCGCTCGAAGCCGCATCGCTCGACACCTTTGCTGTCTCCGCCATCGCCAAACAATTTCTCAAGGCGGTGCCGGATCTTCCGACTATCGAGACACGCGTCGTCTACGTCAACAAGGCGACCCGGTCGTATATGTCTGAGTCCGAATATGACAAGGCATCGGATTCCGGAAAGGCCGGCTACGAAAAGCGCGAACTCGGCGAAGAGTTTTACTACTACACCCGCTACGGCACCCCGCTCGCCTTTGTCCGCGCGCTTGATCTTGTCGGCATGGCCGGTCTTGCGACTCTGGATGGCTCCCGTATCGCCGATTACGGCTTTGGCTCTATCGGCCACTTGCGCCTGATGGCCGCATGCGGCGCGAATGTGGTTGGCATCGAGGTTGACCCGCTCCTCAAACTGCTCTATGCACAGCCTGCGGACAAAGGGTACATCGCTCGTGCGCGCGCGGCAGGTGAAGGCGCGCCGGGACAGATCACGCTCGCTTTCGGTTCATTCCCCGCCGACAGCGCGATTCGCGCCACGGTCGGCTCCGGTTACGATCTGTTTATCTCCAAAAACACGCTCAAGCATGGGTATATCCATCCCGAGCGCGAGGTCGACCCACGCATGCTGGTGCAGTTGGGCGTCGATGATTCCACCTATGTGAAAACTATCTACGACCTGCTCAAGCCGGGCGGATTTTTCATGATCTACAATCTGCATCCGAAATTGAGCGCGCCGGATGAAAAGTATGTGCCGTGGTCCGATGGCCGCTGTCCGTTCACGCAGGAACTACTCGAAAAGACCGGCTTCACGGTATTGGGGTATAACGTCGATGATACCGAGCCTGCCCGCGAGATGGGGAAGCATTTCGGCTGGGACAAAGAGATGGACTACGCAAAGGACATGTACGGCCAGTACACGCTGGTGAGGAAGTAGGGGGGCTAACGAGATTTTTTGTGAACCTGATCGTGGCACACGTTACATAGTACAATAAGGTTCTCGGCTTCATTCTTTCCACCGCGGGAATGTGGAGTTTTATGATGAAGTTCAAGGAATCGCGGGTCTGATCTATTCCACTTGTTGTGATGCCATTTGCAGTTAGCGCAACGGTACTTCGCTTGTTCGAGGACTGTGCGTCGTACAAAATCGGGAATATTCCTGTCATGTTCGGGGCTCTGACGGTCCTGCTCGAGCACATACATGCCAACAGGTAGATCGGGCCTGCCAGTATTACGTGTAACAATTGGCCAGCCATTTTCAGTTCTGAGTTCTCTTACACGTCTGGCCCATTCTGACTTATCATTAGCAGCATAACGCAATTCTTCTCCGCTAACCGGCTGGCCAACGTTCTGACGAAGAAACTCAATAATCTTATCTTTCGAACCGCCCCTTCCTTTTCGGATATCGTTGGCTACATGCCAACGCCTCGCAGCTTCCTTATCCTCTTCAGGGCTTGCGAGGAAATACTGATTGGGTTTCATTTCGCTGATTTCAACGCCGTTAATGACAAGAGGAGACTCTTCTCTCAGCATTTCTTTAGCTGTAACACCACTAATAATGCTCCATCCAAATTGAACTCTAAGCTCTCTCACCCTTCTAGCCCATTCACTGATACCGGAAACCACCATGATTTCCTCACCATCAATTATCGTCGAAGGGTATTTTCTAAAGTAACAGAGTATGCGATCCCTGGCCGACTTGGCGATCTCCGCGGGAATAAGTGAGCTTCCTAGATCGTGTAGCAAACGATAGGCATCCACCAGTGATAGAACTTTTCGACGCAAATCTTTGGATCTGAGTTCCGCTTCAAAATTCGTCAATAAGTCGATAAGTCCGATTCGCAGAGATTCGGGTTGCCCGCCTTTTGTATGTCTTGGCATGTCTTTTCGTCTGCCTATTTTTGAAAATATTTTCGAATCTTCGACGCCAGGAAATTACCGCGCGTGGTTTCACACTCCCACACGGTTAGAATACGCCAACCCAGTTTGCGCAATGATCTGATATTCCGTTGATCACGCATTCTAGTGGATTCAATTTTCGCCATCCAAAACAATCTATTGCTTTTTGGCTTACTCGCTCTCTTGCATCCTTTGTGATCATGCCAGAAACAGCCATTTACAAATATCACCGTCATGTATTTCGGTAGTACTATGTCAGGTTTTCCAGGGAGGTCAGCTCGATGGAGCGAGAAACGAAATCCACTTCGATGAAGAAGCGATCTGACTACTTTCTCAGGAACTGTGTTTCGTCCTTTCACATGCGACATTATGTCGCTTCGCTTCTCCCGTGAAAAAACGTCAATCATGACTGTTTTTCCTGCGAACACCAAAGAGCGTACACACAATCTGCAACTCTTGCTGCCAGCAGTGGCGGAACTGCATTTCCGATTTGCTTCGCAATCTCGGTTTTTGATCCCTGAAAGAGAAAACTATCTGGAAAACTCTGAATCCTGGCTGCTTCTCTATGTGTAATGGGTCGGTGCTTTGAAGGATGCAGATACCTTCCTTTTTCCGGCTTGAAGAACTCGGTGCGAATTGTAAGTGCAGGCCTGTCCCACCAGAGTCGGCCAAAGAGATCAGTCCCACCAGACGTCTTTCTAATCCAACACGAAGGAGTGAGGTGACGAGCCCGCTTTTGCAGGTCAAATCTGTTCATCCCTTCTTCGGGAATTGCCTTGTAGCGTTCAATTGATGCTGCGGTCGGCGTCCGGCCGAAATGCAAGTCCATAGGAGGTGAGACAGGTGACAACTCTATCCCTTTTGGATCCGGTAGATCAGCAATTGCTTTTCTTACTGTACTCCACTCTGTTGGATTACAAATGTATCCATTTGCTCCCAACAAGTCCGGGACATAGCCGTTGCTCGGATTGTAATGCGTCTTTTTTGGTGGGAACACCAACTTGGGGTCGGCAAATGAGCATCCAATTATGAACGCTCGAAATCTCTTCTGCGCTACGCCGTAGTCCGCAGCACACAGAATCTTAGATTCGGTCAAGAACCCCATCTCCTTAGAAACTTCAAGGATTTCTTCGTGCTCGGGTGTACCTAACAATTGCGGCACGTTTTCCATCACGAAAATAGTAGCTCTTGATTTCCTGACTACATCCAAAAATGGCCGCCAAAGCTGTTTTCGCGGATCGCCGTCACGCTTTTTGTTTAAGAGGCTGAACCCTTGACAAGGGGGGCCACCTATTACCACATCCGCCGAGGGGATTTTGTAGCTTGCAGTCGACAGAATGTCGAGTAAATCACCAGCTATACAATGGCTATCGAAATTCAAGTTGTAAGTAGTCACAGCGTCTTCGTTTATGTCGTTGGCCCAGATCGGTACAAAGCAATGACCAAAATCCTCCGTGAAACCTAAGGTCATTCCGCCAGCGCCAGAGAACAAGTCTATCAACGTCGGACGTTTACGCCGCTTCACGAGCTCACCAGCTTTTCTAGCTCGAAAAACGTCCTCTTCTGAGACCTCAATCCTGTTTCTTACGCTGCTTGCTTTTATTCGGTTACCCATACTGTTTTTCTTGCTCACTGGTTACTACTAAATTGCATGGCAGGCAGCCAGTTGGCAATCACTAAATATGTCCCATAGCCCGAATCCCCTGTCCGAAGGCTTAGCGGAACCGTGCTTTCGACCTTCCACCGTTTCACATTTGTCAGCTCTTCTTAGTCCGTCCCCATTAATAGAGGGGATTATCTCGAAGTCGACATCCCCAATCCCGGCCGCCGCGCCGTTCACACCGCGCGCCGAACAGTCAACCCCGCCCGCCTCAACCACTTGATGATGCCAACCTGGCACCGGTTTGTGGATCCTGAATCAAGTTCAGGATGAGGCTTTGGGGGGAAGGGATGAGGTGGGGAGAAGGGTGAGGTACTTTTGGCGACGGATGAGGTATAAAGAAGGCGGGTCCGTTTTCGAACCCGCCATGCAATCGTGAACCCGTAGTGTTCAAATCCGTACCCCACCATTTATGGTGGGATTGGATTTTACGCCACCGGGTATTTCTTCCGATTCCCCAGGTAATACAGTATCGGGACAGCCACACGCGAGATCGCCAGCGAGGCGACCTCACCCGCCATCAACGCGATCGCCAGACCCTGGAAGATCGGGTCGAACAGGATCACTCCCGCGCCGACAATCACCGCACCGGCCGTGAGCAACATCGGACGGAATCGCACCGCGCCGGCATCGATCACCGCCTCCGCCAGCGGCATCCCTTCTTTCAGACGAAGTTCAATGAAATCGACCAGAATGATTGAGTTACGTATGACAATCCCCGCGCCAGCCATAAATCCGATCATTGAGGTCGCGGTGAAAAACGCCCCCATCGCGCCATGCGCCGGCATGATGCCTATTAATGAGAACGGGATAGCCGCCATCACGACGATCGGCGTCAACAACGACTGGAACCACCCGACCATCAAGATATAGATGAGGATCAGCACCGCGGCGAACGCGATCCCCAGATCGCGGAAGACCTCGATAGTGATATGCCACTCGCCATCCCACTTGAGCGCGGGCTCGAGCGTGGAGAACGGCATACTCGCGTTGAGGATCTGCAACTTGTTCTCCGACCCGCCATACTGGATCATCTCAAGTTTCTCCAGCTTTTTGTTCATATCCATAATGGCGTAGACCGGCGATTCGATCTCTCCCGCGACATCGCCGATGATGTACGTCACCGGCATAAGATTCTTACGATAGATCGTTTTTTCGGCAATTGTGTCGACAACTGTCACCAACTCGCGCAGAGGCACGAGTGGAGCATCGGCGGCGATAGCCGCTTGCTGGGTATTCGGCATACGTATCTGCAGGCCAAGGATATCCGACGCGGAGGTTTTCTGCGCGCGCGGAAGTTCCAGCATCAGCGCGACATCTTCGCGCTCATTGTCGCGATGCCCGATATCCACCTGTATCCCGTTCACCGCGAGCTTGACCGTCTGCGCCACGATTTCGGCGGTGATGCCGTGTAGCGCCGCTTTTTCGTGGTCGATCGCGAAGGTCATCTTGCGCTGGTCAGTCTCCTCGTAAGCATCGACATCAACAACGCCGGGAGTCGACTTGAAGATCTCCTCGACTTTGCGCGAGAGAGCAGTGCGAGTTGAATCGGTCGGGCCGTATATCTCCGCGACAAGAGTCTGCAAGACCGGCGGGCCGGGTGGTACTTCGGCGATCGCAACGGCAGCGTTGTACCTTTTGGCAATATCATCCACACGCGGGCGGACTCGCTTGGCGATATCATGCGACTGGTCGGAGCGCTCGGATTTGCCGAGCAGGTTGACCTGGATATCCGCCGAGTATGACCCGCGCCGCATGAAGTAATGTCGCACGAGGCCGTTGAAATTGAAGGGTGAGGCGGTCCCGGCGTAGATCTGATAGTCTGTCACTTCGGATTCCTTGGCGATCGAGGCTGCTATCTCGCGTGAGGCCTGCACAGTCTCTTCGAGCGAGCTGCCCTCCGGCATATTGATGATCACCTGGAATTCGTTCTTGTTGTCGAAGGGGAGCATCTTGACCTGCACCCAGCCGATCGCGACAGTCCCCATCGCCGCGAGGAGGAGGAAAGTGACTGTCCCGAGATAGATGGCGCGGGTCTTCGGCTTGGTGATCAGCTTGGTCATCTGACGGCGATAGGCGCGAGTAGTCCAGTCCTCGTTCGCCTGGTCATGCGCAATGTGCTGTTTCGCTGATCCCCACTTGAGGACGCGAACCGCCGCCCACGGCGTTACGATGAAGGCGACCACGAGTGAGAAAAGCATCGCGGCAGTCGCTCCGATCGGGATCGGCCGCATGTACGGCCCCATCAATCCGCCGACGAACGCCATCGGCAGTACCGCGGCTATCACTGCCCAGGTGGCGAGGATAGTCGGGTTGCCGACCTCGGAGACAGCATCGACGGCGATCTTCGCCCAATGCCTTCCCTTGTTTTGTGGAAGATGCAGATGTCGCGTGATATTTTCGACGACAACGATCGCGTCATCGACCAAAATACCTATTGAGAAGATCAAGGCGAAGAGCGTGATTCGGTTAAGTGTGAACCCTGCGAGGTAAAAAACGAGCAAGGTCAGAGCCAGAGTCGAAGGGATCGCCAGTGCGACGATGATCGACTCACGCCATCCGAGCGACAGCATGATCAAGAGTGACACCGAGAAGACCGCGATCATCATGTGGAAGAGCAGTTCGTTGGACTTTTCTTCAGCGGTCTCGCCGTAATGCCGCGTGATGGTCATGTCAACGTTCGAGGGGATGATCTTTCCTTCGAGAAACTTCACCTTCTCCAGCACATGCTCCGCAACCTGGATGGCGTTAGTGCCGGGACGCTTGGCGATGGAGAGTGTTACGGCGGCTTCTTCTTCGTGATGCGGGCCTTCGGCGGCACCGGTGCCGAACAAAACGACTTGCGACAACTCTTCCGGGCCATCGATAATGGTGGCTACATCGCGCAGGTAGATCGGCGCGTTATTATAGACGCCCAGCACGACCCGCTCGACATCTTCTTTAGTGCGAAGGAATCCGCCAGTCTCAATCACTACTTCCTGATTGTCACGAACCAGCGAGCCGGCCTTGTTTTGGCGATTCGCCTGTCGGAGCACCGGAATGATTTGCAGTGGGTCGAGTTGACGTGCGGCGAGCGCTTCGGGATCGAGCTGGATGCGAAACTGACGGCGCAGTCCACCGATGATATTTGTCTCGGAAACATCCACCACCTGTTTTATCTGATCTTCAACCTCGGCGACTACACGCCGGAGCGAGTAGTGATCCAGCTCCGCGCTATGGAAGGTCATCGCGAGGATAGGGACATCGTCGATGGAGCGGGGCTTCAGGATAGGGAAAGAGACTTGCGGGGGAATGCGGTCGAAGTTCGACTCAAGTTTCTGGTTCAGTTTGACCAGACTTTTCTCGACATCCTCGCCGACTAAAAAGCGTACGATAACGAGCGCTTCTTCGGGGCGGGAGATGGAGTAGACATACTCGACACCGGGAATCTCCCAGATAAGTTTCTCCATCGGGGCTGTGACGCGGTTTTCGACCTCCTTGGCGGTGAAACCGGGGACCGAGACCATGACGTCAACCATCGGGACTTTGATCTGCGGTTCCTCTTCACGGGGAAGCATGGCGACCGCAAACGCTCCCAGCAGAACGGAAGTCAGGATCAGGAGCGAGGTTAACTTGGAGTTGATGAACCCTTTGGCCAGCATGCCGGCCAGTCCGTGAGCCGGAACGGTGTGATGTTCCTGACTCATGGCTGAACCTCAACTTTGTCGCCATCGACCAGACCGGTGAGGCCGCTCACCACCACATGGTCATGCTCATTCAGCCCGGCGAGAATCTCGATATTCTCTCCGGAAGTGCGTCCGGTGCGAACAAACTTCAGCACCGCAGTATTCTCCGCGTTAACCGTATAGACCAGCTCAAGCTGTCCTCGATGGACCAACGCGGCACGCGGGATGTAAATCGACTCATCGCCGCTCATTGACAACAGCAAACGACCAAACTGGCCGGGCCGGGCGATCAAGGCCGGGAGGTCGATCTTGACAATAAAACTCCGCGTCACCGGGTCCGCGCTCGGAGAGAGTTCCTTCACTGTGCCGGTGATGGTGGAATCGATAGAGGAGATCTCTACCTGCACACGATCGCCAATCGCGATATGGCCGCGCTGTGATTCGGGGATGGTCACCACGAACTGGGGAGCAGTATCCTCTTCAAGAGTGAAGAGAGGCTGACCGGGGATGGCCAGGTCGCCGACATCAACCATTTTGCGCGTTACGACACCGGAGAAGGGGGCGGTTATTGTCGCGTAGCTCATGAGCGCTTCAGCCTCGTCGAGATTTGCTTCGGCTACCGAAGCACGCGCTTTGACAGCGTCGAATTCCTGTTGGGTGACCGCGTTCTTTTCCAGTAACGATGTGTAACGGCTGAGGTCGAGCATCGCCTGATCCTTGACCGCGCTGGCCTGCTGGACGCGGGCTTTGAACTCGCGCGTATCCAGTTCCGCCAGGGTTCCGCCCTTGGCAACGCGGCTCCCTATCACGACCGGGATCCGGTCGATACGGGCCTGCACCTTGGTGCTCAGGTCGGCGGTGTTGCGAGCGCGGACAGTCCCCATGATCTCATCATGGGCGCCGGTGGTCAGGCGATCTGCCTGCACGATCGTTACCGGCTTGGGGTTTCCGGCGGGAGTGGATGCATCCTGATGCGATTCACCGCAGCCAGTCAACACGACCGCCAGGAGCAATCCGGAGAAAAACAGGAGTGATCTCATACCTCTTCCTCTATATGGTCAATTTTTTTTCATTGTCGGCTCTTGACAAACACATAAACATATGTTTATATATAAATGTGCCGACAAAAAAAGCAACAGATTTTTCAGAGCTTCCCGAAAACAAGCTCGAACTGGTCGCCGGATGTTTCCAGGCGCTGTCCGATCCGACCCGCCTTAAGCTATTGCGGGCCTTGAAGTCCGGCGAAAAGACCGTCCAAGATTTGGTCGCTCTCTTCCAGTGGACACAGCCCAATATCTCCCGCCATCTGGCTATCCTGGCCCGCGCCGGGATGGTCACCAAGGAGAAACAGGGGCCGTTCGTCTACTACCGTATCGCGAACCCCCGGGTCTTTTCGCTGTGCGACAATGTCTGCTCCCATGTCAATCGGATGCTAGACGGCTTCTCCGAGAACAAGGGATAAAGCGTATATTGTCAATCCTGTCACCTCTGCTAATGGAGCAGAGGTGAGGCTACCAGGTTTCGTGCGAGTCAGGTGCGTCTGACAGGCGTCAGCACGCTGATGACTGGCGCTAAAACGAGAGAAATCAGCATACCGATCGTCCCCGCCTGTGGCGAGGGCGTCCCGCTGATATAGAGCCCGAGGCAGATCGCCAGGCTAATGATAGATGATGCGAATGCCGAGAGTTTAGTGATCCGCTTCCAGAGTAATCCCCAGACGAACGGTCCCAGAAAGGCCGAGCCTATCGCGCCCCAGGAAATTCCCAGGATAGCCACGATCGAGGCGGGCTTGAAATAGGCGAGAATCACGGACAGCAGAACGAATGTCGCCGAGCAGACACGCATCAGCATGGTCAGGTTTCTGTCGGAGACCTTTCTATTAATGAACCCGGCGTACACATCCTTGGCCACCGATGAACTGGATATCAGAACCAGTGCGGCCAGAGTCGACATGGAGGCCGAGAGGATCAGCAGAAGCATCAGGATCGAAAGCGATTGCGGGATGATATTGGCGAGGAGTTCCGGCATCAACGCGTCGAAAATCGGCTTACCGTCTTTGAATGCCGTCGGTGAGGTCTCGGGGGACATCAGTACCCGACAGGTCGCCCCCGCAAAGTAGGCTACTCCGCCAATGAGCATCGCGAAGAGTGTCGAGGCGATCATACCGATGCGAATAGACCGCTTATCCTTGATGGCGTAGAATTTCTGGACCAGTTGCGGCATCGCGAATGGCGCTACCGACGTCAGAAAGACGAGCGAAAAGAGGGGCCAGACTCCGGGCGGTCCGACTACCTCAGTCAATTTTGGATTGAACGCATTGAGATCAGTGGTCAGTCGACCAAACCCGCCGGTCTTGTCAAGAGTTGTATAGAGCAATACCACGGTGCCGGCGGCCATGATGATCCCAAAGATGACATCGATCATGGTCATCGATTTATACCCACCCATTACCAGATAGAGGGCGGTGAACCCACCCATGAAAATGAGGGCCAAACCGAAATCGATGCCGAAATTCACCTGAAAAAGATAGGACAGCCCAATAAATACCGCCGCAGAGTACGGGACGAAGAAGACAAAGATGGCGATTGAGCTGAAGAGCTTAAGCGCCGGACTTACGTAGCGTTTCTCCAGAAATTCCGGCATCGTTTGGACACCATACTCAATCGACATCTGTTTGATGCGCCATCCCATGATCCACCAGACGCCCAATACTCCCACCAGCGCATTACCGACCGCGACCCAAAGACCGGACAGACCAAAATCCCAACCCACCTTTCCGGCAAAGCCGATGAACAGCACAGCTGAGAAATAGGCCGCTCCGTAGGTGAATGCGGTCATATACGGTCCGACTGTGCCACCACCCAGGAAGTAGTCGGAGAATGAGCGGGTTCGACGCATGCCGATTATCCCGATCGTGATGATCATCAAAGCGAAGGCGGAGACTATTAACAATTTGGCAAGCATGGTGATCGTCCTCTGTTAGAAAGTCAGAAGCACTTCCATCCGTACCCAGCATGAGACCTTGGCATCTACGGCATAAAATGATCCGGGGTTGAATTGTTCGTAAAGGAGATGTCCGGATAGTCGCGGTTTGATCAGATAGTTGAGTTTCACAATAGCCAGATCACCCCGCACCTTTCCCGAAGCACCTTGAAAGATCCGCTTTGATGAGAAAGTCCCGCCGACCGGCTCCGGAGCCATCACATGATGATACTCGAGATGGAGTGTGATGTCCTTGCCCAACGAGCCAGACACTTTTCCGAAGAGCGACGCGAAGTTGCTCCAGTAGGCGACGCCGTATTCGTTGGTCAGAGTATAGACATACGACTCGGACCATTTGGGGTACCGACCGAACATCGGCTCCCAGCCTTCATTCTTCACCGATTCGGTGTCATCTCCACTCAGATAGACTCCCCCAACGGTGAAACTGGATGGATAGTAGGTCGGCCAATTGGTCTTGAATTCAAAATAGCTGTAACCGCCGATTGCCCGATGATCCTCGCCGCCGGAATTGCCCGTCTGGATCGCCAGTTCACTTGTTGACGTAAGCCGCGGAATGAGCCTGGTTTGTTCGCGAATCCCCAGACAGACAATACTGGCATGTGGAAGTTTCGATGACGAGTTCCGCTCCTTGTGCATCAAGTATGGCTCAAGAGATACATTTGACAGGGATGTCGTCAAATAGAAAATGACTGCCTGTTCGTCTCCTTCGGCGAGCACCTTGTGCTGGTCATGGATGACCGGGAGGATGTCATCGTCCTTCTGCTGATTGGCGTATATGAATCGCAGGTTTGTTTTCGCAGAAAATTGCCAGACAAGATTAATCGCGTTGAAGTAAGCAGTCCGAGAACCATCGGAAGGACCACCTTCCGCCACCAGGAACCCCTCACCGAGAGTTATATTCTGCCTTCCTATGATTGCCGAAAGCGGCGTCCTGCCGATGCTGTCGACTTTGGCGTACAACTGGTCTATTACAACCTCATCAAAGGTGAACACCAAACCGGCAGGGACGAGGAAACGGCGGAATTCGTTAGTGAAGCGGAGCCCGATCTCCCAGCGTGGCGCAGGGAAGACTCTGGCCATTAGACCAGTCCGATGCCTTAGGTAGCTAATACCCGCAGTTGATGTTGGATTCTCGGGAAGTCCAAGTGTAGTGGCGTAGTCGGTCGTTTCAATCCGACTGCGCGTGGTCAGGCTGAATTTGACGACCGAAGTCGAGTCGGCCAAGGCTGAGACAGCAAGCAGCGCGAGCATAAAGAGCACGGTCAAGAGTCGAACAAATATGGTCATACAGAATGTGTCCTGTCTTTAGTGAGAAGCAATATGATGTAACGCTCCAACATAGTCAAGATGAACCATGATATTGAGCGGCCACTTCAGATTGCGGCAGGAATACTCTGGTGTGGTAGAAACAAGGAGCCGCTGCCCGGCCGGGAGATTCTGGCGAACTCGCGGCACGGGCAGCGGTGGTGGGGAGAGAGAACTATATCTGGAACAGATACTGCAGTTTCATGAAAAATTGACGCTGCGCGAGTTTCCATTCATACTTGGCGTTCGGATCATTCGGTGTGTCTGTCCAGTCCGCATAGTCCATGGTCGAGCCGGCATAAAAAACTGAGAACGGACTGAGTCGATAGGTGAAAAGCGGGTCAACCGACCAGACCTTGCCGAAATCATTGTACTGCGCGACAAGGCGTACCGAGAGCTCCTTGGCGATCTGATACTGGAATCGCGTGCGCGTGATATATCCGTTAAAATACGCGGTGTCAGACGCGCGATCCGAGATTGAGTAATATGAGGTACTCGATTCAATGGTCAGTCGGTCGATCGGCTTGAGGCTCAGACCGATCTCGGCGTTCAGTTCGTCCGCCTTTTCCGGAACCGCGAGGAAGTGTGTCACAGCAGTGCCGGCGTTGACCGTCAGTTCCGCCGCGATCCGCTTATGTGGACGAATAGAGAACTGACCGACCAGTGTATGCAAGCCATCGATATCATATCCCGCGAATGATTCGAAGATATCGCGATACGCCATGAAGATCGATGACTGCGCAAACCGGAATCCCATATAACAGTTGAGCGCGTTCGTCTCCTGCAATCGGCCGCCGTCAAAGTTCCACCGCCGAAACGCGAAGAAACCGGGCTGGATGGTCTCAAACATTCCGCCTTTCGGTCGCGCGGTCACCGAACCATAGGCCGAAGCGCTGCGATGGTCATTCACCGGATCATAGCCGGTATGGGTGCGGTAGCTCGGGCTGACCTGGTTGTAATCGAACGTCAAATTCCAATGCTCGGAGTAACGTCCGATACGTTGGATGAAGGCAGTCCCCCAGTATGATTCGCCATCAAAATCAACGGTGTATTTGTCATGATCAAACGTGATGCCACTAAACCGTTCGGTCAGCGATGGTTCATTCATCTCCGCTGTATGGCTCAAGAGATACTGACCATCGATAACATACTTTTGACCCAGGCGCACCACGTAATCACCGGATAGGATATTCCCCGAGCCATCATGTCGGAAGCGGCGATCGGTCACCATCAGTCCGATTTGGGAGCCATTCCCCAGCGTTTGGGTACCGCGCAGGACATTGACGTAGCTTCGCCCGGTATTCAGGGTTGGCAGGCTGAATTCGCCGACCGGGATGAGGTAAGGAGAGTTTTCATCGACTGCGCTGAGCAGGCCAAAGCGTGTCTTGGGAAGGCGTCCGGTTATCTTGGCCGCGAATGACGGGTCGGCCACCGTTCGCGTGTAGAACGAGTTGAAGAGCGTCTGGAAAATGTCGCTCCCTTCATTGAAGAAAGGCCGTCGCTCAGGATAAAGCAGCGCGACGGTTGAGTTGACATCGATCTGTCCGGCGTCCGACTCGATCTGGCTGAAATCAGGATTAACCGCCGCCTCAAGAGTGATATCGGAGGTTGTGGTGAATTTGCCGCTCAGCGACATCTCGCCTTTGGCATCATGATCCCTGAAACTGCTGAGCGATTCCCGCTCGCCGGTTCGATAGCCTACAAACGCCGGCAGGAGTTCGATCCCTCGGCCGGAACTGACATTCTCGATTCCGCTGACCGTGCCGAACTGGCATGGATAGCACTGCTGATTCCGGTCGACCGCCGACCAGGCGTATTGCTTAGTTGTTTCACGCGGGCGCACTCTGCGAAAATCAATCTTCCAGGATTGCTGTTCAGCATCGGGGAAACGGAGACTGGCGAAGGGGATCGCGATCTCCACCTGGTATCCGGAGTCGGTCTTTATCGCAGCGGATTGCCAGACCAGATCAAACCCGATATCGGTCTGCGACGATATCGACCAGAGTTGGTCTCGTTGCACACCGTGCGGATTAACCATCAACTCATAGGCCCAGGTGCCGTTGCCATAGGTATCGAGGGCGATCATAACCATGTCATCGCCGCTCGGTTGGTCCCGTTGACAGAGCGTGGAACGAACCGCGGTGGGGTCATCTTTGCAGAGAAACGCGACGTAGATATTGTGGTTGTCGAACGTCGCCCAGACCTTGGTCTCAACTTCGGGAGGCGTATTGTTGCCGGGACGGATCTCCACGAATCGGTCGATGACCGACGCTTGCTGCCACCCGCTGTCATTGATGCGACCATCGACCTTGATCTCGGCGGTCGCCGAGCGCAATGCCAATTCAGGGGAGAAGACCGGTTCGGTGAGGGAAGTTGCCGTCACTAGGGAGGAGGAGAGCGCGAGAACCAGAAGGCTCCCGGCCAATATCCACCACCGTATGGCGCCGTACGTTCGCATGATGCCACTCCTGGTCAATCAAGCGTACGTGATCGACAATTTCTGATGAAGCTAAGTCGCAAGGTGTCGCGCCGGGAGGGTCTGCCATCAACACAGCCATCGGCAGCCAGGCGGACAAATCAATACACTGTTCTCCGGTTATTAAAGACGAATCAGCCGGGGAATTGTTGCGTCGTGAGGCAAAAAAGGTATATCGGCTCAGCGGCCCGGAAGCTGTTCGACTCTGAACACCAGCCGAAATCGTTCGCAGACAAGGGGCATCTTCAGGGTCGGGGTTTTGCCAATCCGCTCAAGGGAACGTCCAAAAAACCGCCAATGGCCGTCCCGCCAGTTCTCCAACGACCTGTCCCCTTCGCCCTCCTCAGAGGCAAACCGAGCGTCAACTTCGTCGTAAGGGCGGATCAAAACTTCGACAGACTGGATAATGCAAATGGGCTCATCACGGCCATCCAGAATAATACTGTACGCGCCAACCTGCGGCAACGGGTCACCATCCGCTTCGTACTCCCAGAGTGCAGAACAAGTCGCGGTTTTCGTCCCTGCGTAGACAAGATGGCCAAGTTCATCGGCGAGTCCGGGGGAGTCCCCAAACTGCCAGGCCGAGGGGACCGCGAGCAGATGGGCCGGGTGGTCCATCGGCAATGTCGACAGATATTGTTTCCAGAAGTCAGTTGCGCGTTCGTTGGCCATTTCAGATGTTTCCATTGCTCCATGTAAATCGTATGGTAGTCAACATATGAGAAACCGGGAGTTCGGTCAAACGGATTGAAGAGGAATTGCGTCGATGTCTCAATCAGTGGCAATACTTGGTGCGGCCGGTACGATCGGCAAGAGCGCACTGCCGGAACTTCTTAAACGCGGTTACTCCGTCAGGGTAGTGGGGCGGGACAGGACAAAGCTGGAAAAGGCGTTTGGCGAAAAACCAGTTGAGATAGTCGCCGCCGATCTGGCGACTACCGAAGGATGCAAGACTGCTCTACAAGGAGTTGAGTCGGCCATCTATTCGATCGGACTTCCATACTCCAAAAAGGCATTCGCGCAGTATCCACCCATGATGACCGCCTGTCTCGAAGCCGCGCGATCCGTTGGGCTCAAGAAGTTCATACTGATCTCAAATGTTTATCCGTATGGACGGCCACAAAGCGAGATGGTTGCTGAAGCACATCCCCGTATTCCCTGCTCTGTTAAAGGAGAGTATCGCAAGCAGCAGGAAGATATCGCGCTAGCCGCGCATGGAAAAAACGGGCTGTCGGTTTTGTCGCTCCGTTTGCCTGATTTCTACGGGATCGATGCTGAAAACAGTTTGGCCTGGATCATCTTCAGCGCGGCGGTATCAGGGAGGAAAGCAAACCTGCTCGCCCCGGTGGAGAGTCCTCATCAATTCTTCTACACACCCGATATCGGGCCAGTGCTTGGGGAACTTCTTAACAGGCAAGATCTCTTTGGCACAGCCTACAATGTGGCAGGCGATGAGATCATTTCTACTCATGAATTCACTCGTCGGGTATATGCCGCGTTTGGTATGGAGAAACCGCAATACACCGCGGCCGGACGCGGCCTTCTAACGATCCTGGGATTGGTGTCGCCACTATTGCGCGAATTGAAAGAGATGGCCTATCTGCAAGAGACTCCGGTGATTCTGGATGGCAGCAAACTTCGGCGAGTCATTCCCCAGCTCAAGTTCACTTCCTACGATGAAGGTATCAGGCAAACAGTCTCCAGATTATGACGGTAGCGGTCAACTCAGACTGACCCAATTGAATCCAATAATTCCGCGAATCGTATACTTCCGAGTATAACATGGACAATTTTGTTGGTCATAAGACAGAAAAGGTGGTATATTGATGGCGAATCAATGGAGGTTATCTGAGTGACACATATAGATGTTGGTGGCAAGGCGTTAACACTGAACGAAGAAGGCTTTCTGACCGATCCGCAGGCCTGGGATCACGAAGTTGCCCTGGCTTTGGCGAAAGCGGAAGAAGGATTGGATGAACTGACCGCTGAACACTGGCAGGTGATCGATTTCATCCGTAAACATTATCTCGAGACAAACATGGCGCCAATGGTCCGAGCGGTCTGCAAATCATCGGGACTGCCGCTGCGGCGCATCTACGAGCTGTTTCCATCCGGCCCCGCCAAAGGGGCATGCAAACTGGCTGGTCTTCCCAAACCGGATGGCTGCGTCTGATCAATGCTGGAATCTCCTTCCATACTCTCCTACGCAGTGATCGCGGCATTAGTTTATGCCGTGGTAGGGGTTGCTCTTGCATTGCGCAAAGCGAGATCATTTGGGCGACGGCAATATCACGCGACACCTGTGGGAACCGAAAGCCACGGCATTCGGTACGCATTTGTGGAAGGGATGATGCCCTGGGAGAAGGATTCCGCGCGACAACATATTGTGACGTACATCGGCGGTGTGCTTTACCATCTGGGCGTATTCGCGGCATTCTTGTTCTTGATCCTGAATATCTTCGGCGTTGACCTCAGCGATTCATGGAAGGCAATAATCGTCACGCCGGTCATCATAGGATTACTGGCGGGGCTTGGCCTGTTTATGAAGAGGTTGACGACAGGCTATTTGCGGGCGATAAGCAAGCCGGACGACTTCATTTCCAATCTGCTTGTAGATATCTTTCTCTTGATGACTACGGCATCGGTCTATGAGCCGGGCATGGTCAGTCTGAGTCTTGTCAGTGCGATACTGCTTCTGCTCTATATTCCGGTCGGCAAGATACGGCACTGCTTTTTCTTCTTTGTCAGTCGGTTAACTTTTGGTCGGTACTTCGGGCGTCGTGGAGTCCTCCCACACACTAAACCAGAGATGGGGGGATAGCCGATGGCAAACGAAACCAACGGATGCAAACTGGACAGCCCGGCAACGTCAGAACAGATCGAGACGATAACCAAGGCACTGGAAGCGTCACTCGATAGCGAACTGGTCGCGCAGATGCAGACATGCGTGCATTGCGGACTCTGCGCCGACAGTTGCCACTATTTCCTGACCAATCCCGAGACTGAAGCGATACCGGCTTACAAAGCGGCATTGGTTACCAGTTACTATCGGAGCAGGCACACGATCGCTGGTCGAGTGTTGCCATCTCTGGTCGGTGCGCGTCCGCTGGATGCCGGGCGTGTCGCGGAATGGATCGATTCGTTGTTTGGTCGATGCTCGTTGTGCGGGCGCTGCACGCTCAATTGTACCATGGGAATTGGTATCCATCAGGTGATTCGGCGAGGCCGCACGGCTTTGGCCGAAGCCGGTCTGGTACCAAGTTCCTTGCAGTCGACAGTTAATACCGCTATCAATTCCGGCAACAACATGGGGATCTCCAAAGAAGAGTGGCTGGAGACTATCGCGTGGCTCAGCGAAGAGCTGCAGGGAGAGACGGGAGATCCAGGTGCCGAATTGCCGCTGGACAGAACGGATGTCGACTATCTTTATGCCATCAATCCGCGCGAGGCAAAATTCTATCCGCTCTCTTTGCTCGCCGCGGGGAAGATCTTCTATGCTGCAGGATTGAGCTGGACTTTTGCCTCGGACAACTACGATGTGACGAATTACGGCCTCTTTTCGGGTGATGACGATGCCTCGGCGCTGATCGCATCGCGGCTGCAGGAGACTGCGAAGCGACTTCGTGCGAAGACTATCATTCTTGGTGAGTGTGGCCACGGCTATAACGCCAATCGATGGGAGGGACCGGAGTGGCGAGGTCAGCCGCATGAGATCACCGAAATCAGTATTCTTGACGTGCTGGAAAGACTTCTGGCGGAAGGAAAGGTAACGGTCGACGCCGGTCGTCACACCAAGCCAGTTACGCTGCATGATCCCTGCAATCTTGGAAGACTTGGCGGTGTAGTTGATCCACAGCGCCGGGTACTCAGTCAGGCGGTCAGTAACCTAGTGGAAATGTATCCGAATCGTGAGAAGAATTTCTGCTGTGGTGGCGGAGGCGGGCAGTTGTCGATGACCCGTTATGCGGAACGTCGCATTAAAGCCGGCCAAATGAAAGCGGATCAGATAAGAACTACGGGTGCCAAAGTCGTGGTCGCTCCCTGCCACAACTGTATCGATCAATTAGCCGAGATCAACAGGCACTACAAGCTGGGTGTCGATATCAAGACGGTCACTGAAATGGTGGCCGACGCGCTGGTACTTCCAACCAAAGCCTGATCACGAGTGACGGCGATGATTCGCCGCGACCGTCTGCCTCAATTGCGTAATCTCTGCGACAGCCGAGATCGCAGCTTCAACATCCGACTCAACCGTAAACGGCCCGATCCCGAATCGGACCGCACCGTGCAGTTTGTCTGTGCCGAGCTGTTCGTGAACCATCGGTGCGCAGTGCAGACCAGTACGGCAGGCAATATTGTAGTCGACATCAAGCATCGTCCCGATCTCACCAGCCTCGGTCCCATCAACATTAAACGACAGAACGCCAATATGATTAGTCAGGTCGTCCTGGCAGTAGAGGGTCACACCGTCGATCTTCCTGAGACCATCGCGCAGGAGACGGAGCATCCGCATTTCGGTCTTCTCGATATTCTCCAGCCCTTGCTTTTGCAGCCACTTCACTCCGGCCTGGAGTCCGGCGATGCCGAGAAGGTTAGGAGTGCCATACTCAAGGCGGTAGGGATATTCATCCAAATGGGAACGAATTGCCGAGCGGACGCCAGTACCTCCGGCTCGGGTGTGACGAACCTCAACACCTTCGCGCACATACAGCCCGCCGATTCCCATTGGCCCCATGAGGGACTTGTGACCGGTGAAGGCGATGATATCCAGGTTCATGGCCTGCATGTCAATCGGGATCTTGCCGGCAGTCTGGGAGACATCAACAATGAGAGTGATATCCCGCTCCCGGCAAAGCTTGCCGATAGTGGCGATATCCTGCACCGTACCGATGACATTGGAACCGTGGTTGACCGCGACCACCTTGGTGTTCTTCTTGAACAGCTTCTTGATCTCGTCGGGAGAGACAAAGCCATTCTTGTCGAAAGGCACATGGTCCACTTCGACCGCATGGTCGCGCCAGAGATGGTAGAGAGGGCGGAGAACCGAGTTATGCTCAAGGGCTGTCGTAATGGCGTGGTCACCCGACTGAAGGGAGCCGAATAACGCCAAATTGAGAGCATCTGTCGCGTTATACGCAAAGACCAGACGGTTGGGGTCAGTGCCGTTGAAGAAGTTGGTCAATAGTTTGCGGGTATTCTCAACTACCTCGCCGGCCGCTATGCAGAGGTCATAACCAGACCGACCGGGGTTGACCCCATAATTGCGGTAGGTGAAGTCAATCGCCTGGTAAACTTCCTCAGGTTTCGGAAAGGTTGTAGCGCCGTTGTCGAGGTATATCAGTCTGTCCATTCCCGTCGCCTCACGAGTATCAGTGTTTGAGGTATAATAGGGAATATAGGCAGATTAGTCAACAATGAGGGTAAAAAGGGGAGAGAATGTCTTTGTTAACTGAATAACCACGTGGCGAAAATGCAGACTTATTGGTATCTTATACTACGTCGACACATGTGACGATTACTCCGGGAGGATTTCATGAATTGGTTCTATCGTATAGCGTTCGTCAACACGCTTGTCTGTCTCCTTTGTCTGGCCTGCGATGACGGGCCGACCAAACCCGCGACTGACAGGATCGCCCCGGATGCCGTAGCAAGCCTGGATGTAGAGGCGGTGTCACCAACGACCGTTCGCTTGTCGTGGACAGCTACCGGTGACAATGGTTCAAACGGCCGGGCCGCCTACTACGACATCCGCTGTGCGACATCTCCCATCATCGACTCGGCCAGTTGGATGGTCGCTACCATGTGCGATGGCGAGCCGGCACCATTAATGCCAGGCGAATCCGAAGTGTTTGTCTATACCTCCCTGCTTCCCGAGAACAAATACTTCTTCTGCATTCGCGTAGGAGATGAAGCGGGGAATTGGTCGGGGCTTTCAAATCTGGATTCGGCGCAGTTGATGCCGCTTTATGCGGAACCGATACGGGTCGAGACCTACAATGGGTGCGATCAATTTTCGGTAGCAGACATTGACCGGGACGGCGACAGCGATGTAGTGAAGTATGATTTTTGGGAAGGTATCGGGATACTATTGAATGACGGATCTGGCCACCTGGAGCCACAGCCGGAGATTGTTTCGGACCGGAAGATGGGAGCGGGAGACGTGGGGGATCTCGATGGCGACGGCGACCTGGATATGGCCACCATCAGCTACAACCTCGATTCGGTCTTCATTTACAAACAGGCCGCGCCGGGGATAATGGTGGCCGATACAGCCTGGCATGTGTTCGATGGTCCGCACGACATTGAGATCGGAGACTTCAACAGAGACAATTACAACGATCTTGCGGTGATAACCGGTACGGGGGAACTGCTAACATATCTAAACACGGGCAACGACCGGTTTATGCTCATTGATGTTGATATGACCGGTATCTCCCCGTACAAAGTAGTTGCGGGAGATGTGGACGGTGACGGCGACCTGGATCTACTGGTGAACAACTATTACGGCGCGAGCGTATCTGTCTTTTACAACGGGGGACTTGGTACTTTCGTAGGGTCACAACAGTTGCCGGTGGGCCAGAACCCGGAAGGAATGGTGGTGAGCGATTTGAGCGGAGATCTGGTGCTGGACGTTGCGGTCACCAACCGCTTCACTCAGATGGTGACTATTCTCTACGGGCATGACGGCTACTCATTCATGAATGTCGATACAGCCAACGCGACCGGCATGTGCCGTGCGCTGGCGTCCGGCGATCTGGATGGGGATGGCGACAACGATCTGGCTCTGGCCAACGAGACAGTCTATGGAGTGACATTGTTGCTGAATCTTGGCGGGTATTCCGGCTTCGCGGCTCCACAACAACTGGAAGAAGAGAACTGGTGTTTTGATGTCGCGATAGTGGATATGGACGGAGATAGTGACCTGGATATTGTGACCGGACACCAGACGATCTCAGTGTATCTGAACAACACGGTCATGTCCGACGCGGTGTCTCCCGGAGCCATCGCGCAGAAATAGCAGGCCAATTGCCGACTGTACCGAACGAACGCAAGGCAATCACGCACGGGCTACCACCAAAAAAGCTCGTGCCTTTTTTCACCTGATTCCCACTCCTGGTTTATTACGACAAAGTCCTTGCAAAATGGATAGTTTTACTCTATTCTGAATCCTCGAACCGGGTTAGGTTACCCCTTATACAACGCGCATCTATTCATACTTGAATCTCCAAGACGAGGTACGCATGTCTGATCTGCTGGGAAAGAAACTGGGTCCATACGAAGTTCAGTCTGCGCTGGGCGCGGGAGGAATGGGAGAGGTGTATCTGGCCAAGGATACACGGATTGACCGAACAGTCGCCGTCAAAGTTCTCCCGTCTCAGACAGCGGCCTCTCCGGAGATACGGCAGCGGTTCGACCGGGAGGCGCGCGCGATATCGTCCCTCAACCATCCGAATATTTGCGCACTCTACGATATCGGTCAGCAGGATGGGATAGACTATCTCGTGATGGAATATCTCGAAGGGGAGTCGCTCTCCAAAGTACTTGAGCGGGGGCCGATGCCTACCGCTGATCTGCTCCGGATCGCTATTCAGATAGCCGACGCACTCGATAAAGCCCACAAACAGGGTCTGGTCCATCGCGACCTCAAGCCGGGGAATATCATCATTACCAAGAACGGCGCCAAACTGCTTGATTTCGGTCTCGCCAAATGGCAAACCTCAGGCGCGATAACCAATCTTTCGATGACGCGGACCTCGTCGCCACTGACTACCGAAGGTACGATCGTGGGGACTTTCCAGTATATGTCTCCCGAGCAGTTGGAGGGAGGGGAGGCTGATGCCCGAAGCGACCTCTTCTCGTTTGGCGTGGTTCTCTATGAAATGTCGACCGGTATACGACCGTTTGCCGGGAAAAGTCAGGCCAGCTTGATAGCGTCTATCATGAAAGAGGAGCCGCGGCCTATCTCGGCGATCCAACCGATGACCCCACCGGCGCTGGAACGCGTAGTGGCTCAATGTCTGGCAAAGGAGCCGGATGACCGGTGGCAATCGGCCGGCGATCTGAAGCGAGAGTTGAGCTGGATCACCCAGGGTGGGTCACAGATCGGCATACCGGCACCAGTAGTAGCGCAAAGGAAACGTCGCATGCACGCGAGCTGGATAGTAGCCGCGGCTGCCACCCTTGTTGCGCTTGGATTGCTCGGTATGAAGTTTATGGAGCCGACGGTCGAACCAGCGGTCCACCGTTTCACCATCGAACGTCCCTACACCGGTATGCGGTTCGATTGGCTCAAACTCTCGCCTGACGGTTCGATGCTAGCTGTACAGGCATTCGACTCCAATGGTGTTCGGAGTATCTGGTTGCGTCCCATGAACTCCCTGGAGTTCTACCAGCTTCCGGGGACAGAGGGTGCTGGACGGCCATTCTGGTCGCCGGATAGCAAGCACCTGGCGTTTTTTGTCGGGCGACAGCTCAAGAAGATTGCTGCGACGGGAGGACCGGCCCAGTTGATCACCGAGGCCACCGGCGCGGATGGAACTTGGTGTAAAGATGGCACCATCCTCTTTGACAACAACGTCGGTGACTCGCTGATGAAAGTGTCGGCGAGTGGAGGCGCCGCCGGCGCGGCGACAACGTTCTCGACCGACCAGAAGGAGCTCATGCACGCCTGGCCCTGCGCGCTTCCGGACGGGAAACACTTTCTCTATCTGAGTCAGTTCGACACTACTTCACAATCGGGAGGACTCTATACGGTGTGTGTGGGGTCGCTCGATGGTTCGGTCAGAAAGAGATTATTCCGCACTTCATCTCAAATCGATTACAGCGAATCCGGATACATCCTGCACATCCGGGACGGTGTTTTGCTGGCTCAGCCATTCTCGATGGACAATTTGGAACTCGTGGGTGAGTCAGTGCCGGTGGCCGAACGTGTCGCCCAGGCATTCGGTGCTCACCTCTTCTCCGCTTCCAACAATGGCACACTGGTCTACCAGGTTGGTTCAGTCGCTGACGCGGGGAGGTTGGTCTGGTTTGACCGATCGGGCAAACCGATCGATACCGTTGGTCTGTCCGCACCGTATCGTGATATCGAGCTATCGCCGGATGGCAAGCGCCTCGCGTACGGGCTCTTCGATGCGCAAACTCAGGCTGAGGATATCTGGGTATATGATCTGGTTCGCGAAGTCCCTACTCGATTGTCATTCTCGGAGAATATGGATGTCTGGCCGAAGTGGTCGGCCGATGGAAGTAGGATCGTCTATTCAAATGAAGAAGGGGGAGTATTTCGACTGATTGAACGACAAGCCAATGGTATCGGTGAGCCGCGCGTAGTCTTTGCGACCAAGGGGAATGTTGGTCCTTCAGACTGGTCGCGAGACGGTCGTACCATTGCCGTGGGACATCAACTGGGAGAGTGGGATGTCTGGTTGTTGAACGCAAGTGACAGCGGGAAGTACCAGGAATTCACGAACTCACCGCACCAGGAACGGAGAGCGCGCATTTCTCCCAACGGCAGGTATATCGCGTATCAGAGCAACGAATCCGGAAGGTTTGAAGTCTATGTCAGAGAGAATGTGCCATCGGGGGGAAAATGGCAGATTTCCGCGAACTCCGGATTCACTCCACAGTGGCGAGCAGACGGGAAAGAGCTGTACTATTACGACAATAATAGTGACTTCATCGCCGTACCAGTGGTGACTGACAAGGGGTCATTTGAGGCGGGTAATCCGCAAAAGCTCTTCACCCAGAGAATAAATGGCGCGGGCCTCGTTCAGACGAGATTTGCGGTAAGCGCTGATGGACAGCGCTTCCTGGTCAATATTCCTTTGTCCGATCAGAGTACCAGTTCAACGATAGTGACTCTGAATTGGCCAGTAGCGCTTAAGTAGCGCGAAGTCGATCAGCGCAGTCTTCTTCGTTTATCCCGGTCGGACTGCTTGCGGGCTCCTCGCCCAAACGCGGGCGCCGGCGTTTTTGGCTTCTGCTTCAGCTCCGATTCGTACTTCACCTGGGTACGGGGCGCACGGTCGAACGGCAGCGCCGGAACCTGCTTTACGTGCAGAGCGGTATGGATCAAACGCTCGATCTCTCTGACATCTTCCCGTTGATCGAACGTGGCAAATGAAATGGCACGTCCCGCCTTGCCGGCTCGAGCTGTTCGACCGATACGATGCACATAGTCCTGTGTATTGGTCGGCAGGTCGAAGTTGACGACGAGTTCGATCCCCACAACATCAATACCGCGCGCGGCGATGTCAGTAGCGATCAACACACGATATTTGCCTGACTTGAACCCTTCCAGCGCCTCGCGGCGTTGGGCCAGCGATCGATTGGCGTGGATCTCAGCGGCCGAAAAACCCGCGCCGCGAATATCGCGGGTCAGTTTCTTGGCGCCATGTTTGGTGCGAGAGAAAACCAGCACCGATCCCTGATACTGTTTGAGGAGCTCCTCGAGCAGATATCGTTTGGCAGCCTTCTCAATGAAAAAGACTTCCTGCTCCACATTGTCGGCCGTAGTTCCCGCGGGGGCGATCTCGATCTGAATAGGGATCTTCATGATCTGCTGTGCCAACGAAACGATCTCTCGCGGCATTGTAGCGGAGAACAACATGGTCTGGCGTGCTTTCGGGACAAAGCGAATGATCTTGTTCAATTGTGGCGCGAACCCCATGTCGAGCATCCGGTCAGCTTCGTCAAGCACCAGGATCTCGATATTATTCAGATTTACGATGCGCTGTTCCATAAGGTCGACCAGCCGCCCGGGGGTCGCGACGATGATACGCGGCGACTTCTCCAGCGCTTTCTTCTGCAGATGCTCGGAGACACCACCGATCAGGACGGCGGTTTTGAGGCCAAGCTCCCTGCCGACTGCCAGCAGTGATTCATCAACCTGGATCGCCAGTTCGCGGGTTGGAACGAGTATCAGCCCGCGACCTTTCAGTCGAGCCAGCCGCTGAATCATGGGGATGCCAAATCCAAGCGTTTTCCCTGTGCCCGTCTGCGCGACCGCGATAAGGTCTTTGCCTTCGAGGGCGATGGGGATGGATTTGCGCTGAATCGGGGTAGGTTCGGTGAATTTCAGTTTTGCGATGGCGTTTAGGAGACCGGGGGCGATTCCCAGACCGTGAAAGCCGAATTGATTTGGTTGTGTCACAATGTCCTTTCGCCGGGAGGGGGCGAAGTCCGTCACTGGGCGACTTCGGCGGTCTCGGCCGAGTGTATTTCCTGCAGGGAAGCTACGGAAATTTTAGCGGCTTGGAAAGCGGCAATTGCCTCGACCGCGGCGGTGGCGCCAGAGAGGGTCGTGATACAGGGAATGCCATGTTGGATGGCGGCTGTCCTGATCGCCCAGCCATCCTGGGCCGAAGTCGCTCCCAGAGGGGTATTTATGACCAGGCCGATATCGCCGGATTTGATGACATCTACGCAGTTGGGGCGGCCTTCACTGACTTTGAGCACCGACTCGGCGGCTACTCCCATGTCGCGGAGAAAATCGGCAGTGCCACCTGTGGCATGAATGGTAAAACCGAGCGCGGCAAATCGTCGCGCAATGGTCACAATCCCTTTCTTGTCGCGGTCATTGACGCTGATAAGAAGCCTGCCTTCATGAGGAAGTTTGATTCCGGCCGCGAGTTGTGCTTTGTAGAAGGCGGTGCCAAAATTATCGCCGATTCCGAGTACCTCACCCGTGGAACGCATCTCCGGAGAGAGTTTTGGGTCAACGCCGGGGAACTTGATAAAGGGGAAGACCGGCGATTTGACGAAGTAACGATCGACTGTGAGATCTTGCGTGAAACCCAGGTCGGCAAGCGATTGGCCGAGCATCAACCGGGTCGCAATCTTGGCCAGCGGTACGCCGGTTGATTTTGCCACAAACGGCACAGTACGTGATGCCCGCGGATTGACCTCAAGCACGTACAATTGACCTTCGGCGACGGCGTACTGGATATTCATCAGGCCGACGACTTTTAGTTCACGCGCCAGGACGCGGGTCACTTCGCGGATCTCTTCCATGCGATACTTGTCGTTGATGTAAGCCGGAAGGACAGAAGTGGAGTCACCGCTGTGTACGCCCGCTTCTTCGATATGCTGCATAATCCCGGCAATGATGCAGTCCTTGCCGTCGGATAATGCATCAACATCGAACTCGTACGCATCCTCCAGGAACTTGTCGATGAGGATCGGCTGGCCGGGTGCGGCATCGAACGCCGAGGCCAGATACGCGTGAAACTGCTGCATGCCATAAATGATCGCCATGCCTCGTCCGCCAAGGACATAGGAAGGGCGGACCAATAATGGGAAGCCAAGTTGTTTGGCGGCAGTATCACCTTCAGACATTGTGCGTGCGATGGCATGTTCAGGGTGACGGATGTTGAGGCGATTCAGAAAGTCAGCGAAACGCTCGCGGTCCTCCGCGAGATCGATCGAATCGGGAGGCGTACCGAGGATTGGAATGCCGGCGTTGGCCAGCGGCATAGTCAGGCGGAGAGGAGTCTGTCCTCCGAACTGCACAATGACGCCGTCGGGGCGTTCCTTATCGTAGATCTCGAGTACATCTTCGAGCGTGAGCGGTTCGAAATAGAGTCGGTCACTGGTGTCATAATCGGTGGAGACCGTCTCAGGATTGCAGTTGACCATAATGCTCTCAATCCCCGCATCGCGAAGAGCGAACGAAGCATGACAGCAGCAGTAGTCGAACTCTATTCCCTGGCCTATACGATTCGGGCCGCTACCGAGGATCATCACTTTCCGGCGGTCCGATGGCTCTGATTCGTCCTCACGCTCATACGTTGAGTAGAGGTAGGGAGTGAATGATTCAAACTCACCGGCGCAAGTATCAACGCGTTTGAAGACCGGGCGAAGACCCGTCTCGTGGCGTCGCTTGCGTATGTCTTCTTCCTCACTGCCGGTAAGGTAAGCGAGTCTTCGGTCAGAGAATCCATATTTTTTGGCGAGACTGAGTTCAGTGTCTTCAATCGCGTCCAGCGCGCGGCCTCGAATCTGCCTCTGAAGTTCTGCGAATTGCGCGATATGGTCAAGGAACCATGGATCGATCTGGGTGAGGCGGTTGACCTCATCGATGGACCATCCAACATCCAACGCGTGCACAATGTAATGCAGACGATTCTCGTTGGGGGTAGCCAACGCGGAGGTGAACTGCTCGCGGGTCATCTCGCCGGGACGGAATGGCTTGATCGCTTCAAGTGAACGGAGCGCTTTGAAGAGAGATTCCTTAAAAGTGCGACCGATAGCCATCACTTCGCCGACAGATTTCATTTGAATCCCAAGCGATGAATCCGCGCCAGGGAATTTCTCGAAGGCGAATTTCGGAATCTTGGTGACAACGTAATCGATAGCCGGTTCAAAAGCCGCAGGAGTCTTGCGCGTGATATCGTTGGCGATCTCGTCAAGAGTGTAGCCGATCGCGAGCTTCGCCGCGATTTTGGCGATAGGGAAGCCAGTCGCCTTGGAGGCAAGGGCCGACGACCGCGACACGCGTGGATTCATTTCAATCACCACCAGACGTCCGGTGCGCGGATTGACGGCGAATTGCACATTTGAGCCACCGGTTTCGACCGCCACTCGGCGGAGTATCGCCGCCGCGGCGTCGCGCATCCGCTGGAATTCCTTGTCGGTGAGTGTCTGCGCGGGAGCAACGGTCAGCGAATCGCCGGTATGTACTCCCATGGAATCGAAATTCTCGATAGAGCAGATGACCACGAAGTTGTCGCGGCAGTCGCGCATGACTTCGAGTTCGTACTCTTTCCAGCCAAGGAGAGACTCTTCGACCAACACTTGTCCAACGGGAGACAGAGCGAAACCGCGATTAACGATCGATTCCAGCTCTTCGAGATTGTAGGCGATACCGCCGCCGGAGCCGCCAAGCGTAAAGCTGGGTCGAACAATGATAGGGAAACCGTTCTGCTTGGAGAACTGTTTTGCCTGGGAGTAACTGGATACAAGGGAAGAACGAGGGACATCGAGGCCGATTTCGATCATCGCCTGCTTGAACAACTCGCGGTCTTCGGCGAGGCGTATTGCCTCTGCTGAAGCACCGATCAACTTGACGTTGTATTTCTCAAGAACTCCGGCTTTCTGGAGCGCGAGCGCGAGATTGAGCGCGGTCTGACCGCCCACTGAGGGGAGTATGGCATCCGGTCGGTCGCGCTGGATGATCTTTTCGACAAAGGGGACGGTGAGCGGCTCGATATATGTGCGGTCGGCCAGCTCGGGGTCGGTCATGATGGTCGCGGGGTTGGAGTTGACCAGCATCACCTCGATCCCCTCAGAGCGAAGCGCCTTGATCGCCTGTGTGCCGGAGTAGTCGAATTCGCACGCCTGGCCGATGACGATCGGACCGGAACCGATGACCAGGATCTTGCGCAGGTCCGTTCGTTTAGGCATGGCTGTGGCTCTCCTGCCACTGTTTCATCAAAGTGATAAATTGCTCGAAAAACGGATGCGCGTCATGCGGCCCGGGCGAGGCCTCGGGATGATATTGCACGGCGATCGCGGGAACCTCGCGCAACGCAAGACCTTCGACTGTATTGTCATTGAGATTGATATGCGTGATCTCTACCTGTCGGTCGTTCAGAGAATCAGCATCGACCGAGAATCCATGGTTGTGCGCGGTAATCTGTACTTTGCCGGTACGGTGGTCGATAACGGGATGGTTGCTCCCGCGATGACCAAATTTCAATTTGTAGGTTCTGCCGCCGGAGGCGAGGGCAAGCAGTTGATGACCCAGGCAGATACCCGCGACGGGAACGGTACCAAGCAGTTTCCTTATATTGTCGGTCGCGTATGTGAGTGGATCCGGGTCGCCGGGGCCGTTGGAAAGCAGGACTCCATTCGGGCGGAGATTCAGGATGTCTAATGATGAAGTAGTCGCCGGAACAACCGTCACTTTGCAGCCCAGTCGAGTGAGACATCTCAGAATATTGTACTTCACTCCGTAATCATACACGACGACATGCAGTGCGGAGTGCGCTGTCGCGCCGAAAAGATCCTGTTGATGCCAGTGGCCGTTGAGCATTATCTCTTCCTGATCCCAGTGGTAGAGCCGACCAAGGGTGACAGTCGACGCGAGGTCGATACCGGCCATGGAGGGATGCGACTGTGTGCGTGCCACCAGTTCGCGATCATCGCTGTTGATATCAGTGATCACGCCACGCATCGCGCCATAAGTGCGCAAATGACGGACGAGGGCGCGCGTATCCAGACCCTCCAGGCCGGGAATGCGGTAAACCGTCAGATATTCATCGAGTGATTGCACAGCACGCCAGTTGCTGGTGACGCGGCTGAGTTCCTTGACGATGAACGCGTTGAGGAAAAGCTTACGGGATTCGATATCATCCTGGGCGATGCCGTAATTGCCGATCTGCGAGGCGGTCATGACCACCATCTGCCCGGCATAGGAGGGATCGGTTAAAATCTCCTGATACCCGCACATGGCGGTATTAAAGACCACTTCACCGATCGCATCCTCACGAGCGCCAAAGCGGTTTCCGGGGAATACCCGGCCATCCTCGAGGACCAGCTTGGCGTTGTAAGACTCACGCAACATTGGCGGAATCGGTTACCTTTCGCGTGTGCGCGGGCGGATGAATGACTCTGTTTCGGTGTCGCGCGAAGGTACAGTATCGGGTTGCGGCTGTCAAGCGGTCGCGCCCGCGGAGAGACTTGTTCTGGCGAAAATGGGTGGCAGGTAGTATAATCATGGAATGAAACGGTCCTGCATTAGGGTAGCCGCATGAAGATGGTCTGTGTGCTTCGGAAGGAGGCCGGGTCGGTCGACGACCTGTTTGCCTTTGTCGGGGATTTCGTGAATCGCGCTGGAATTGACGAGGATACGGCGTTCCAGATCACAGTTGCCGCAGAAGAGCTGTTTACCAACCTTGTGAAGTATAGTACAAGGAGCCGTCAACCCGTCAAAGTTACTCTGGAGAAAACAGCCGACTGGCTGGATCTGGAATTGGTCGACTCCAACGCCGATCGCTTCGACATTACAACAGCTTCACTACCTGATCTGGATATTCCGATAGAGAAACGTCGCCCTGGCGGGATGGGGCTACATCTGGTACGGAAGTTCGCCGATCAATTGGGATACCGTCACGAAGAGGGGGATGGGATAATCACCTTCAGAAAACGATTGGCCAGCCACGGCTGACGGATGATAACGAAACGGCCCGAGACTGATCGGGCCGTTGTCATGAAACGACTAGAAATCATGCGCCCATCCTATGCGTAGCATGAACGCTTTCAGATCCGGAAAGAGATCAAACTCGCTCAGCGGGCCAAACGCTTCCGGCGGACTTGGGTCGCCATGTTGGCGGTACCATTCGAACGAAAGCTGCAGGGTTGACGAGAGCGACATCCGGTGGTCGTATCCGAAGCCGTATGTAATCGCGGAGAAAGTCGCGAGTCTACTGTCCGCCGAAGCGTAATCCGGCAACGGCTCTCCCTGAACCAGGAAAGGTCGTGAGAAATCGGCGCGCGACTGACGATACCATCGTATCGAAGGTTTCAGTGTGCCCTTTCGGCTGATTGAGAATGTCAGGCCCGTTGAGAGTGTGTGCGAGATCACTCCCCAATTATCCCAGAAATAGCGATAGGAGCCGTCGAGGAGACCCAGCCGAGTTGAGCGACGTATCTGTCCATACAGCGCATTGCCGTCGCGACTATCCGGCCGCTTTTCATGCAGGTTCTGCATTGGTTCACCTGGGTCTGCGGAATCGATCGGTTGAACAACGCTGATGATCTTGTACGGGTCGGTCAGCCAACCGCTGGCGCGTGAGAGCGAGTAATTGAGTCGAAGCATGGTTTTCTGGTCGACCAGGCGAGTCACACCGGCAACCAGATCATAGGTTGTTTTGCGGCGGCTGTCCCGACCAATTCGCCCGTCATCTTCAACCTCCGCCGTGATATCGGCATACGGTTCAGGCATGCCGCCGAGCATGGAGATGTTGTCTTTTGCGACAGAACCGGAGAGCGAAAGGGTGGTCTTGCCGCCATCGTACTCCTGTGAGATCGCGCCGGAAACTCCGAGCGAGCGGTAGTCATGCTCACTCGAGAGACGCAGGCCGGTGGCGAAGGTAGTTCGCCCCCAGAATTTACGCGAAACGACAGCATCTGCGGAGAACCTCGTCTCGTTGAAGCTCTTGTCGATCGGGATCTCACCGGCGGCTGTTACGACACGTCCGCCACCGGAGGCTCGTGTGATGGTGGTCGGATATTTTGAGGGTGACGCACCGGTCGGCGACGCGCCGGTCAAGCCGTCGTAGGTCAGATTAAGATTCAGCGTAAACTGATTCTTGAGCTGACGGGTGAGGTTGAACATCGCCTCCGTCGCTTTGATGCGATCCTTCTCATTGTAGAAAAGGACGGAACTCTCCGAGCGATTTTGCGCGTGCGTGGTCAAGGCAGTCGTGCCGAGCACTACCGCGGTGATCGAAGCGAGCGCGTGACGGATCGGTTTGATGCGCATCAGTTACACCCGCACCCGCCACCACCAAAGGATCGCCCGCCGGAGGAGGCTTCCTTGGAGAAATAAATGTGATCGTCGATCAAGTCCTTGCTGACCTGTTTATCCAGCTGTAATTCTTCCGCGGCAACCGGCGGTTTGGTACAGAGCTGACTGCTAGTGGCGGCGCATCCATTGATGAAAACGGTGCCGGCAATTACAGATAGACAGAGTGCGGTCGAATGACGACGAGTTGATAGTATGTGCTTCATATTCCCATCCATTCGAATGAGAGGGGCCGTTTGTGCGGCCCCTCTCGATTCAGGTTAACACGAACTAGCAAGAGAGAGACTGGCCGAGGACGCAGCCAGACTCATTTTGGATGAGGAATCAAAAATCGTACGTGACACCGAACATGACACGCAGCTCCATATCGGGCTGTTTGATCGCTTCGTCGGCGTCATCATAGGTGAAGTCTTCCTTGGCATGCAGATCATCACCGTTGGGACGGTAATAGGTATCATGGCCGGACAGAAGCGAACGGAAGAAATAGTCGGCGCCTACGGAAAACATCATGGAAACGCGCGGGCTGACCGGGAACGAGGTTTCCACGCCGCCGCCAAGTCCCCAGGAATTGGAGGTAACGTCGAAGGTCTCATTGCCGCCGATGTATTCAAAATGGGCGTTGAAATATCCATGACGCAGACCACCGAACACGTTGGAGTGCTTAAGAGATCCGATTTGGACAGGATATATGACGTCGATACGAGTATCCCACAATTTGGCCCAGCCTTTGGGCGAGCCGTTGGTATTCTGGTCAATAAAGATGCGTCGTGCGGCAACGGCGTCACCGGGGGCTACGCGTGCATAACCAAGACCAACGCGCAGACCAAACGGGAAGCCTTCGGCAAAGTTGTTCAGTGTACCACTGCAGTGCACTCCAACTCCCGAATAAAAGCCGGTAACGATCTGTCCGGTGAAATCACGAACGCCGGGGTTGGAAGCGGTACGTCCAGTGAATTCGGACTGGGACTTGTTGTTTGCGGCCGTTACCACGCTGGAAAGTGCCAGAACGAGGAGGGCCGACGTCAGACTGAGCCGTTTCATGGTCATCTCCTTTTGATAGCTGATCGGTCCGGCAGATTTTCCTGAGTCGGCGAGCCAGAAATCGCGACATCTACCGGGCTACTCCATGTTTCGGAGAGAAACGGGTCAATTCTTAGAAAAACTATCCAAAATCTAATCGTGTTGTGGGACAGCGGGTTAGGCCAAAATTCGAAGGTCGGGCATATGCCCGGCCTTCATTAATAGTGCGTTGGAAAAGGAGGGATTATCAGACGAACCAGTTACTGCCGGGAAGCCACCTTCTCAATCAAAGCTCTCAAGTCGTTTACCTCCTTACGAAGCTGTTCATTCTGATCTCGCAGTTCCTTGCCCTGTTCGAGCAGCAGTTGATTCTGCTTATTCAGTTCTTTGATAGCGGCGAGAGCGATACCGGACGGGTCGATTGTCGAGATGGTCTTGTCATTCTCGCCGATGCCAAAGACCTTTTGGAAGTCCTGGGCAGTCGGGCCGATATGCTTCACGTCATCAGATTCGATCTTGTAGTTCCACTCGGAGATGGGGAGCTGGTCGATTTTTTCGAGGAGTGCCGCGCCATCGATCGGTTGGAAGTTCTCTTTGAGGTTTTCGTCGGATGCGTTGGTCCAGACACCGCCCGAAGTAAGGTGGGCGCCGGAGGAATGTTCGATCGGATGACTCGAACTGGACGAACTCAGTTTGAGCACAGTCAAACCATCATCGGTGAGATGAATGTATGAATCAATGCCTGACGACGTGATCTGTACCGCCGCCGACCCCAGACCGCCGTCTTCGTGCCTCACGCTGAAAGTGGCGCTGTCAACGTTCGTTCCTGAGGTGATTGAAACCACTCGTCCGTTTTGCGCTCCGGTCCCTTTGGTATTGACCGCGTGCATTGCGACAGTCGGAGTAATCTTCATCATCACGTCGGTATTAGATATGCCATCATCGTCAATGTCGCCGGAGGCTATGAAGACCGCAGACTTTTCGGATGGTGCTGTCTCGTTGGCAAGATTCTGCAGTATCCTGCCTACGGCTACTTTGCAGACTGAATGAGAATCAGATACGCTCGCGTCGAAATCAGTATCTGTATGACCATCGCTATCGATATCCACGGTTAAGGAAGAACTGGCGCCATTGCTGTCGCACACACTGCCGAAGCTTGAAGTGCGTCCCGTGATCTCCACTTTGAAACCTCGCACCTGGGCGAATTTGTCGCTTACTGTGGCTTCGGCCATACTTTCAGGGTTGCTGTCGCCATTGTCATCAATCGAGATTGTTTGCTTTGCACTGTCCGGGGAAGTCCCAGAAGTAATAGAGACTAATCGTCCGTTCTGCGCGCCGGTCCCTTTGGTGTTGACGGCGTGCTGAGAACGTGTCGGCACTATTTTGGACGAGATCTCCTGTTCAGGAGTGCCATCGCCGTCATCGTCAACGCTATTCACCTCAATCAAACTTCCCGCTCCGGTAGTTCCAGATACAAACACCAAGCGTCGAGCTTTGGTGGTCGCGGCCTGCGATTCTGTGATCTCAGATACCGAATCGGGAGTGAGAGAGCTGGTCGAGCTGGTTCTCGCCAGTAATCCAATTGACTGGAGTTTTGATTCAAGTTCATTTATGCGCGTGCGCATGCGACTGGAAGATGAACCGCTGGGGTTACTCACCTCAGTCGACACTACCGCTGAGTCCGGCATCAGGCTAACCTGAAATCCTTCAAAGTCGCTCCCTTCGTATCGGATAACGCCACTGGTCGCGCCGTTCTCGTCGACACTATCAACGATCTGACTTTGCGTCGGTTTGTCGCCTCGCTCGAAGAACGTTTTGAGTACAGAGCGCGGAAGTTTGGCTGAGGACGATGTACCGACATCAGGAATGCCGTCTTCATCGACGTCGACTCCTACAATGCTGAGTCCTTCGGAGTTGTCAACTTTCTCCCATATACCCGACTCGGCAACGCCATCAACGTCCGCGTCTGTTTCTAGCGCCATGGAAACGGAGCTGCCGGTATCCGAATCATGGGCTACTACCCGGAAACTTTGGGGAAAAGCGTCCAAAAGGTTGAACCGTCTCTTGGACGCTTTCACGCCGATTTTGGCTGATCCGTCACCTGCCGAAAATTCCTCAACAATGTCCGGTACCGCGTCGCCATCATCGTCGTGATCGAGGTAATTCCGGGCGGTGCCGCCCATCACTTCGCTACCGCTGCTGCTGGATTGCGACTGCGCAGGGTCATATGCCTTAAGACCGAGCAGAGCACGGTCATCGGTAAGATGCACGTAGCTGTCGATCACACCCATGGCGCTCTGATGCGAGGCAGTGATCTTAGTGGTGTCGTCTCCGACACTGGCATGCAGGGTGCCGACATTGGGAGTCGAGGTGTTGAGGCTGGAGGAGGCGAATGCACGCGGGACGGTTCCGAGGGCCATACGCGGTGTCAAAGCCTGTCCGGAGAGAGCAAGCTGCAAATAGAGGTCGTCACCTCCATGGATCACCAATTCGCCGCCGAGTGGCTGGGTATTTCCCAATTGGGTGGAGAAGAGTCCGCCGCCAGAGACAGGCACGTTCTGCGTCTCTGACCAGATCATAGTGCCGCCGACCGAGTCGGTCCAGAGGCTGAATGAAACGGAATACGAACCGTCGGCAACCGGAGTGCCGGACGAGTTGGTAAGACGTCCTTGGTAACTAACGGTGGACGGAGCGCTCATGGCCGAACCGGCCAGAAGAACGAGAGTAAAGATGGCGGAGAGGCTCCAGACTAGCGTGCGACGCATGGTATACTCCTTTGGTGAACCCAAATAGCAAATCACATTGGATCTCTGAGATTAATTCTGACCTATCTGCCCGACAATGTCCACTAGATGATAGATTGCGAACAAAAGGGGCGAGTCGATAGAAGACTCGCCCCCGGAATCAATGATCTGTCATCGAGAAGCGGTTACTTCTTTTCCACGATCATTTTTTTGAGCAGTTCGATCTCGGCCTTCAGTGTGGAGAGTTCTTCGACCTGCTTTTTCAGTTCGGTATTCTCCTTCTTGAGTTGCTTGATAGCGGCGAGGGCGATGCCGGACGGATCAATAGTCGAGATTGACTTGCCATCGGATCCGACACCGAATGTCGCCTGGAAATCCTGGGCGGTCGGGCCGATATGCTTCACTTCATCGGATTCGGTTTTGTAGTTCCACTCAGAGATAGGGAGTTGTTCGATCTTTTCGAGGAGATCGACGCCATCGACAGGCTGGAAGTTCTCTTTGAGATTTTCATCAGACGCGTTGGTCCAGACTCCGCCGGCGGTCAGATGTGCGCCAGAGGAGTGTTCGAACGGGTTTGTCGGCGAGAGTACCCCAATGCCAAAGCGTTGTGATACAAAGCCAACGCCGTCGCCACCAAAGTCGACTTCAATATTGCCGCCACTTTCGATGGCCATGCGACCTTTAATGGTTCCGTCCCACCCTTTAATACGGATCTTGATCTCACCGTCGGCATGAGCAACTGTCATACCAGCGTCGGAATCATCGCAATCCTGCGTGACTGATCTATCCACAAGACCGTCGCCATCGAGATCGGCGGAGTGAACGGTCACAGCCCTCAAGGTGTCGGTGGTGCTGGAAATGACGCGATTCTTGTCCGCGCCTGTCCCTTTGGTTTTGATTGCTACACCGCAGGTACCAGGTGTGGCAAAGGCCTCAATGTCTCCTTCCGGGACGCCATCATCATCCGAATCGGTGTACCAGCGTCCAGTGGCGGCGTAAGATGCCGCGGCAGCGCCTCCACCACCACCGCCGGCAAGCGAGGAAACTGAACTGGAGGCGTGAGCCTCAAAGATGCCGTCGCCGTCGTCGTCGAGATCTAGATAATCGACCGCTGAGCTGTCGTTGGCTGAACTGCCGGCGACGCGGTCTTTGTCTGCGCCAGTTCCTTTGGTCTTTATGGCCACACTGGACGTACCTGGCACGACTGAAGACACGATCTCACCTTCAGCATCGCCGTCATCGTCAATATCACAGCGTGCGGATAGAACCGCTCCACCGGGAAGCGCTCCACCGATGAGGGATGCACCAGAGCCAACGAGCACCGAAGCTTCAGAGATGCCGTCACCATCGGAATCTGTGGTCATAGAAAGTCCTACGCCGGTGGAATCGACAGCCAGCTCGCCATCATTGATCGCGACCGGAGATTGATAGCGCAGATTGTTGGAGCACTTGGTGCGATTGGCTTTCTCTTTGGCCTTCATCAGCGCAGGCATAAGGAACGAGCTTTGGAATTCAAAGGTTTGTTCGGTGACCACAGAGTCCGGAGTTGTTGTCGTGATAACGCGATTATTGTCCGCACCGGTGCCTTTGGTCTTAATAGCCACACTGCAGGTTCCGGGCATGACGATCGACTCGATCTCATCTTCAGGGACGCCGTCACCGTCGTCGTCGTAGGTAAGATAGCTGATCGCATCGGTGTCGTCGCAATCTGTGCCGCCACCGAGACGCTGGGCGCCGGTTCCTTTTGTCTTGATCGCCAGGCTGGATGTAGTTGGAGTTATGTGCAGGGCAGCCTCGCGGTCGATAACGCCATCATTGTCGTCGTCACAATCGGCATAGATCCTGGAATCGGTATCATCGCAGTCGCCGCCAGCACGAATGCGCTGGGCACTGGTCCCTTTGGTTTTGATGGCAAGACTGGCGCTTGATGGGCGTACCGAGGAGGCGACGACCACATCCGGAATGCCATCACCATCCAGATCGGTAGAGAGCATTTGATTAGCGGAGTCGGTGCTGGCTCCCTGGGTAACGCTGCTGCGCTGGAGGGCATCTGAGTCGTCATATAGTTTCATCTCGATACGGTCGACCCGAACCTCGAGATCGGCAGCTAGCTCCGGTGAACCGTCGCCATCCAAATCACCACCGGTGACGTGATGAACGCCGTCAGTTCTAGCGCTGTCGGTGATGAAGAAATCATCGTGGCCGTCGCCATCGGAGTCTGCTCCCAAACGGGCGTAAGAGGCCGCGGCTGCGCCGCCTCCACCACCGCCGAGGCCGGAGACCGAACTTACCGCCGCGCTGACGATGGCACCGCCGGGGACGACTTGCTGACCATGCAGGCTCGAGGAGGTGACTGAGGACGGCACGCTCCGCAGTCTGGTGCGCGGAGTCATTGCCGGTTGGCCGGCCAGCTGGGTCTCCAGCCAGAGCGTGCGGCCGTCGAACAGCTCTGCGATGGTGCTGCTCCCACACCCAATACAAGTTGAGTACAACCCGCTGCTGGTGGTGATCACCACCATTTCGCTGTGCAGCATGGTGCCGCCGGTCGAGTCGGACCAGAGCGAGATGATCAGGTCTCGATTGCCGTTCGGTACGGGGACGTTCGAGGCATCGGTCAGACGACCCTGGAACGCGATCGAGTCGGCGATAACGCCGGCCTGCAGAGCGGCGCCTGTCAGTAGCGTGAGCAGACAGGTCATGAATGAGATTCGTTTCAGCATAGTGATCCTGTTTTCTAAAGAGTTGAAAGTTGATCGACTAATCGCAGAGCTGATCATACCGCAGGATCATCTGGTTTTTGCCAGATCCTGCACCATTTGTCTTAAATCATCCAGTTCTTTACGAAGCGTCTGATTTTCTTTCTCCAGACGCTGGTTCTTCTTGCTCAGTTCCTTTATTGCCGCCAGCGCAATGCCGGACGGATCAATGGTCGAGATCGATTTGCCATCGGAGCCGACGCCGAAAGTCCTTTTGAAATCCTGCGCGGTGGGGCCGATATGCTTGATTTCGTCAGATTCGGTCCTGTAGTTCCACTCGGAGATGGTGAGCTGGTCGATCTTCTCGAGGAGGTCGGCGCCGTCGACCGGCTGGAAGTTCTCTTTGAGGTTCTGATCCGACGCATTTGTCCAGACGCCGCCGGGAGTAAGATGCGCGCCGGAAGAATGCTCAATAGGGTTCACAAGCGGATCGGTGCTCGCCTGAATGGTCACGGACTTGATGGCGCCGCTGAAGTCATCAGCCCGCCAGAAGGTACTGGCGCCCATTGTGTCGCATGCAACTTCGGTTTCGGTAGCCGCACGCATTCCCAATTGCTTGAGATTATTGGAGCACTTAGTGCGGTTCGCCTTTTCTTTCGCTTTCATCAGTACCGTAGGGGCCGAACTGTTGGGATAGCTGTACGTAACTTCACGGGTGGTCGAATCCGGAGTACATGCCTCGATAATCGCCACGTCCAAGAGAGCGTCACCGTCCAGATCCAGCGAACTGGTGGCGGAAGTTGCGAAGTCTTCAACACTTACATCAACCACACTTCGGTTGGCATGGTTTATAGTCACGGCTCCTTTGATTACGCCGGTGTGTTTCGTCCGCATCGATATGCTGGCGCTGTCGGCGGCAAGTAGAACAGTGGCGGTCGAATCGTCGGTTGAACCGATCACTCGATTCGCATCTGCCTTTGTTCCCTTGGTCTTGATCGCGACATTGGAAGAAACGGGCGTCAGCGTCTGCGAGATTTCCTGCTCCGGCACACCATCACCATCGTCATCATAGTCGCTGCGGTGCACGGCACTGGAAAAGCCGTTGGTTTCAGCGGTGATAGACATCGAGCGGTTTCCGTCAGCCGCCGTTCCCTTGGTTTTGATGGCGACGCTGCTGCTCAGAGGAAGAGTCTTGATGAAGGCTTCACTTTCGGGTACGTTGTCGCCATCGGAGTCATGATCCGTAGTGATAATGCCTCTAGTACTGTCAACACCCACCATGCTGCGGACGACTTCATTTCCTTCCCGATCGAGGTAGATGATCGAGCCGGACTTACGCTTCACGCTCGACGACATGCTCGTTTCCGGCACACCGTCGCCGTCCAGATCGTGCGACATACGCTGGGTCGCCGAATCCGCATCAACAAGTGCATTGATGCCTGACTCGGGGCCATCGGGTTCGGGTGCTTTCCAGCGCGTCATTAACTCAATTCGTCCAATGCTTACGCGGATGTTTTGACTGGCGTCAACTACACCATCGCTATTGGTATCATGCCCGATCAGGCTGCTGGCGCTTTCTCCGTCAACACTGTCCGTCACGATGAAATCATCGTGTCCATCGCCGTCGCTGTCATGATCAAGAAGCAAAAAACCATGAGGATTCCCCGAGGTTGGCTTATTGGCGATGATCCCCTTGCCTCGTGCGACACCATTGGTCCATTCGCCGTGCACGGAGCTGGATGAAAGTGCATACGGAACGCTGCGCAGCTTGGTGCGAGGGGTCATAGGTGCTTGACCGACCAATTGGGTCTGGAGATAGAGAGTCTGGCCGTCGAAGATGTCGGGAAACGCACTACTGCCACACCCGATGCAGGTGGAATAGAGACCCTTGCTCGTGGTTATGACCGCGATCTCGTTATGCAGCATGGTCCCACCGATGGAGTCGGTCCAGATCGAAATGATCAGCTCTCGCGAGCCGTCAGGAACGGGGGTGTCGGATGCATCGGTGAGACGCCCCTGGAACGCGATCGAGTCGACAACCGGGCCGGCAAGAATCGGTGAGGCGGATGCAGCCACGCAAACAAGTGTCAGAAGAAACAGGAAGCGGCGCATGGAGCACTCCTAAACAGTTTTGCATTACGATGTGTGAGTATACATGTTTGTGAGATATCGCGGGGGCGGGTGGCCCCTCACGCAACGCTAATAATATACATGTTGGCTCCATGTTGTCAATGTAAATGCGGCGGGCCAACGTCCTCCGACGCCCGGCGCGAACGGGTTGGGGCGGATCAACTCACACGCCGCCTATACCGGAGACGCTGCTGCCGGTATGAGATATGGATTTGATAACCTTCATTTGAGGCGCTAAGTTGGTGAAGATAATAGAAGAGAAAGGCGGAGTGCCCCATGTCTTCACGAATCGTCTCAGTTCTGAGCGGACTGCTTTGTCTCTTAGCTTTCGGAGGATGTACCCCGATGCGACAGGAAATCAATCCCGCGACCGAAAAGGCCGGCATTGAGCAGGTGATCAAGAACTCAATTCTCTGGGCGGCGACCAAAGATACCCAGATGCTCTACCAGTGTTTTCTACAGGACACAACGCTGTTCTGGTTCAGCCCGGACAATGCAGGGACGGTAGACGGGTTTGCCTCGTTCCAGAAACAGGTTGAGGAAGTATTCCTGAACTCCGCCTTTAGGGCGGTCAGGGCTGAATTCAAGGACCTCAGGATCTCGCTGTCGCGAGGCGGTGAGTGCGCCTGGTGGTCATGCTACCTCGACGACTTCAACGAGTGGAATGGCCGCCCGGCTAACTGGGAGAATGTGCGGTGGACCGGAGTGCTGGAGAAGATCGACGGCTCCTGGAAGATCGTGCAAATGCATTTCTCACATGCCAGTGAAGATTTCGCGCAACGCTAGTCGGTTTGATCGTCGTGATCTCAGAATGAGCGGGTGACGGTCAGTCGGGCGGCTGTTTCGTCAAAATGAGTTTCAGCAGGACCGCCGCGGAAGTTGGTCATTTCAATTTCGCCGTTCAACTGCAGCGTCTGGGTCAGTCTGTACGTTGTGTGAATGGCTGAGCGGATGGAGGTATTCGGATCCTGAACGGCGATGACCATCGAAGGGGATAGTTGGAGATTCTTCGCGAGTTCCGGTAAGCGAAGTCCCAGGCTGTAAGTCTGGGTGAGGCGGGCACCACTGCCGGCTGCTTCGGTGTTCACAATCCCCGCTGCCGTGATGATATCAAACCCACCGGTCGGAGCTACTGTCGTGGCCAACGAAACAGTATGCGACGTGAGCCGACTGGTTTGGCGACCTGGAGTGGGGTCATCCGAATGCTGATAGGTGTAGTCCAGAGATATCACTTTGACGCCGCGTTGACGCGAGAAGGCTATGGTTTGGCCAGTCCGCATCATAAGGGAGCGATAATCCACTTTTGAGGTAATCACCGCCGCGTCGTTCTCCATGCCAACCAGCGTGACAGCGGCATTCGCGTTCCAGGATCGCGCCAGCCGATATGTAAGAACACTACTGAATCGCGTGCGGGTGGTCGTAGCGACTTTCTGGTCGATCAGGTTGTCCGTCTGATGGGAACCGTCGAGTTTTACCATGCCTCGGGAGTGGCGGAACTGAACGCCGCCGGTAATTGTGCTTCGGTCGGGGAGTAACGAGGCGACGCCAAGCGATACATATCCGGGGCCGATGTACTGATATCCTGCGATGAAGGCGACCTTCTTGAGGTCGAGCCGCAGGTCGGTGGTATACGCGTAGTCCGCGCTGCTGCTGACCCTCGGGGTGAAGATATCAGCGAGAAAGGTCGGGATATCATCGGAATCCACACGGTCGGCACGTCGATCGCGAGTGATCGCGCTGCCGCTGAATTCGTTGTTCCAGGTCAGGCGTCGCTTGAATGCCCGCACAGTCGAATGCGCGGAGATGACCAGGTTCTCCTGTGGCGTAATGGTCACCGGATCCTGTGTGGAGTCGATCCCGACCACGGCGGTGTCTATAGTCGAGTCCTCGACCAGCGGCGCGATAGAACTGAGCCGATCGCGAGCGGTGATGAAAGAGAGGTCGAAGGATGATCCCTGCGAACTGCCGATGCCGACTTTGCCACCGGTGATCGAACGCTCGAAACTTCGTCGATCAGTATCAGTGTCGACCGAACGATTGGTCACCCCGGAGAGGAGCCCAAGACGGAACCCCTTCGGTTGTATCTGAAAGGAACCACCGCGGACCCGTATCCCGCTGAGGGTCAGAGGTGTGTATTCTTCGGAGAAATCTCCGAAGTGAGCTTCGCCCCAGCGCCATTTCGGATTTAAATCGAGCTGGTTGATATTCTGGCGGGCAGAGTTTCCCTCGGTCGAGAGGATCAGGTTGAGATTCGCGCTGATCGACTCCCACGCGGTGAGAGTAGAGCGCAGGAAGAGCCGTCCGGTGCTGGAGGGGCGGTTGTCGGCGCGTCCCGACATATTATAGAGTTCGCCGAACGCGCCAAGCTCGCCAGTAAACTTTAGAGCAGAATTTCCGGCGGATGGCTGTGTCTGCTTGGCGTACTCTTCATCCTGGCAGTAAGGATGTTCCGCCCAGAGCGCAACACAAAGCGCGATAGTAGCACAGAGTATCCAGCGAGTCTGTTTCATAGGTAAATCCGCGCTAGAAGCAGACTCCTAGCGAACGAAATATTCGACCTCCGTGCTTCGTTCGCTCTCGCGACCCCAAGTATCGACGGAAGCAATGGAATAGTAGTACTTCACACCAGGCTTGGCCGTGGTGTCGGTAAATCGCGCCGATGCTGTCGGCACCGGCTGCGCGGTCAGGAGAATCGTCTCAGAATCAACCTGGCGACGGTAGACGCGATAGCCGGAGATCTCCTTCAATTGAGACTGATCCCAGAGAAGCTGCGGCTGATCGTTGGTCGAAGTGACGCGCAATCCGCCGGGAGCCGGGGCGACTGTCTCGAATGTGCTGAACTCAACGGTGTGCGACCGGCCACTCTCGGCTCCATCGTGATTTATCGAGGTGATCCGGTATCTACAGCGGGAATTGCGAGAAATGGTTGTGTCCTTAAACTCACTCACCAGCCGGGCAAGTGGGTTGGCGGTTAATTTGCTCCAATTCAGACTATCAGTACCATCCGATCGATAGATATTGTATCCAGCGACCATGTTGTCGTCTGGCGAGCGCCAGAAAAGCCGCGCGGCGCCATTGTCGTAGTATCCCCAGAAAGCAAGAACCGGTTCAGGTTTTTCAGAACCAGAAGGAGAGATCGCGATCGGCACCGAGAACTGACTGGTGATGCCGGTGTGATTGACCGCCTGCAGGAGATACCAGTACTCTCCACGAGGGGAGAGGTATTGCGAAGTGTCCACGTAAGTCACCGTATCGGGCAGAATGAGCGGTGATATCTGTGTCAGTTCGCCGCCATAGGAATCGGCACGGAAAACATAGTAGCCCTGAAGATCGGACTCTTCGTTTCGTCGCCAAGTGATCCTGACGCCGTTGTCGGCACGGGCAACGCGAACTTCCTGCGGGGGGAGTGGCACCACATAGTTCTCATAGAGCGAGAGCGCACGGGCCGACTGTGGTGATTCATTGCCGGATCGATCCACCGCCGAGACGCGATAGAAAACGCGATCTGATGCCGTCGCCGATTTGTCCACATACCAGCCTGTGTCGTAGGGAAGCAGCGCTTCTGTGATTTTCTGGTAATTGCTGTCCGGGTCGAGACTGCGGTAAATGAAATAACCGCCGATATTCGAGTCATCAACTTTATCCCACGTGATCGTAATGCCCATTTCGTGCGGGTCGGCGAATACGTTTTGCGGAATCGGAGGGGCCTGCAGGTCAGCGATATGAATCGAGACCATCTTATCTCGACCGCTTTCGTTGCCGGCGTAATCGCTCGAGACGACCGCGTAGTGGTACGTCCGACCCTGGCTGGCCGTGGAATCGAGATATCGTCCGCGCTGTTCACCAGTGGCGGAATCTGGAGTCAGGACCAGCGAATAGCGATTGATGCGCAGGAACGAACCTTCGAGATCAGGTGTGCGATAAACATTGTATGCCATACCGCCGGAGTCTTCCGGATTACCCGCCCAAGTAAGTTCGATGCCGGTGCTGGTGTTGGTCGCTTTGAGATCAAGCGGTCCGGCCAGTTTAAACGGTGGTGTGCCGAAGACAGCCTCTACCGCTTCCGACGGCGCCGAATCACGTCCGGAATTGTCGACTTGTGTTGCGCGGTAGGCGTACTTTTTACCCTTCTCGACCGCCCGATCCCATCGCAGCAGCCCGAGCGCTTCATAGAAAGTGCGGCTGAATACGCCAAGGATCATGACCGAGGAATCATTGGCTATCAATCTTTGCCAGAGTTCTTCTTTGCTCGCAAGACCGACAAAGCGCTCGAGACCATCGATCGGCCCACCCGCGAATTGCTCAAACTCCACCAGCGAGCCAACTCGGGAAACCGGGCTCGTGGTGATTCGAACAAAGCCGGTGTCTCCGTCCGCTTTGCGATACAAGTGATAACCGATCCATCCACTATTTGAGGATGCGACATCCGGGTGAAGCGATGGGCCTTGAATCACCAGCAGAATTCCGTCGGGACCTGACATGGGAAACACGCCAAACTCGGCCTCATCCTGGGCGACAAGCGAAGTAGTCAGGATAAGCAGACAGAGTAGGATACTTGCTGCAGTCGATCTTAGAATCATACAACGCATATTGCTACCTTTTCTTGTCTCCGTTAGAAACTGACACTGACACTGGTTCCACCGCTCGTACTGTATCGAATGTCCGCATTCATCGAAGCGCACGCTTTGGCGCCGGTCGGGAAGGCAATGATGCACTTGCCGAATATGCGCAGAATGCATTTCCAGCAGATCGACCAGCAGCGGGCATTATTGCAGTAGCCCAGGGTCGCTTCGAGAGTGAAGGCACCATGGGCATTGGCCGCCCACTCCGATCCGTTCTTGGAGATCGCGGCGGCGAGCGCAAGACTCCCGCGCGCCTGGATCAGGCTGATCTCGAAGATACCAAGGTCAAGCCCGACCCATGCATGTGCTCCACCGGCCATGCTGATCGAACCGGCGAAATCGCCGTTCCACCCGATGTAGACCATTCCATTGCGATTGAAATAGACGCCCCAGCGGATGACCTTCCAGTTCGCGTCGACCTGAAAATCCGAACTGAGTTCGACAAAGATGCCACTGATCGTACGCAGTTGGCCCTTGTGCTGCCACTGCCAATTATTAGCGATAACAAATTCGCCATCGGCACGGAAGAACTCCAGGAAGCGGATCTTGGCGATGCCGTGGATGTACCAGTACTGACCGAACTGGACACCGAGGTCGACTTGCGCACCAATGACGAGTGCTTCTTTGTTGTATTCGAGAACGATCGAGCCCATCACCCGTTCTTCGGGGATGTTGATCTCGAGTGTCGCGCGACCGACCTGCAAATTGCCGGCGACTTCGACCGATGCATTGCCGAGAATGATCACTCCCTTGGGCGTGGAGTGTACCTCGACATCAATGTCGAGGGATATCCCCTTGTCGGCTTTAGCGGGGGAGATGCGACCGCCTAATAGGAAGCGCCAGGTGTCATCTTTGCGACCTATTCCACCGCGAACCTCGACCAATTCGAACGGCCCCATTGGCACTCGCGCGCCGACGGTCAGCTTGATCCACCAGTCCTGGCTTCCAGCGTAACGGAACTCCGCCCCCATGGTGAAGATCGGTTTGACGCGAACAAGGCCGGAACCTTCAAAGAGGCTGTCGGTCCAATGAACTTTGATCGCGATCTCGCACGGTCCCGCTATAAAGTCAGCTTTGATCTGATCGACCGTGACCGAGCCGCTCATCCAGAAGCGGAGATTGCTTGCCTGGAGGGAGAGTCCTTTGATAGCGCCGAACTTTACGCCGCCGGAGAAACCGACGAAGCGGTCATTCTTCCCTTTGTCGTAGCCGAGTTCTATTGACTCGAGTTGAAGTGTGACGCATCCGGCGAAAGTTTTGGATTGGTTGAATGTCAGCTTGCCGGTGAACTGATCCGATTCACTGTAGCGTACTTTCAGTTCGACCGGTTTGTCGAGCTTGGTGAACTTCATCTCTCCCGTGAAGGCAAAAAAGCGATGGTGGGGGAGGGTGTCGGACTCAAAGTTCTCAGTACCGTACTCGAGGGATTTTACCTGGAAAGTCTGGCCGTGAACTTTGATTGTGCCGTTTTTCTCGTCCAGGTTGAGCGTCAGGCTGAGGAATTCCCCTTCAGGCGAGATGCGCAGGTCTTTGAATCCGACTGTCCAATTGTTCAGAGGCGGGACGATCACAGCTCCCGAAGCCCGGAAGCCGGTAGCTTCCCACGTCATGGAACTGTCGACAAACGTGAAGACGCCGAATTTCAAGGTGATCGGCGGCGTGGTCTTGATAGAGACCGCTTTGAAAACGATCTCGTTCGTTGCAGGGTCGCGTCCGAGGTTCAGGTTCTCAAAGCCGACCTTATACTCTTTGAAAATGAGCGAACCAGCGAGGTGTAGGCCTCCGGAGTCGACATAGGTTTTTACATAGTCAAGCCCAAGGCCCACCCCTTTGAATTTCGCCTGTATCTCGCTTTCGGTGGCGGTCAGGCCGAATTTCTCAAGACCACGATTGATGCCGCCTGCCCAGAAAGAGGGAGCGTACTGCTTCGGGATCGTCAATTGCGGAAGCTTGGTGTCCGGGAAGACCTTTTCGAAGACGTTTTTTATGGAAACATCACCGGTGATTCGTCCGGCTTTGGATGAGTCGACCCACTCAAGCTGCAAACCGTCGGCATACTTCATCGTTGCTTCGCAGCCGAACAGATCTACAGAAAGTTCTTTCGCAGAGAGCCTGATGGTGTCCATAACCGGTTTGTATGAGCCATCGACCTCTACATCGCTGAAGTTGAGTACAGTGCCGGATTCTTTCAGTTTTAGACCGAATGTTGCCGGCAGGTCAACGATGGCGCCAAAGATGCGGCTGTTGCCTCCGGACTTGGAGACGATGGAATCGAGCGCAATAGCAAACCCCATCAGTGAGTCGATAGGAGAGCGTTCAAGCTTAAGCGTGACGCCTTCGATCTTGTCGCCCGCGGCCAGCTTCTTTTCATACTCGTGATAGAGTGTGCGATAGCCCGCTTTGCGGACCATGAACTTGAGCGTTTCGTTGGTCGGAAGATTCTTGAGGGTAAACGCGCCGGTATCATCGGTGCGTGTTTCAATAGAGCTTCCGTCCAGTTTGACGAGCACGTCCTTGAGCGCCTTGGCCGAGTCCGCGGACAGAACTTTACCGCTCAGGCGTGCAGCGGGGACCAGTTGCACAACCAATGTATCCGGGTTGAAGCCTTCCCTGATCTCCACCTCGGTCTCGTACGCGATATAATCCTTGAGGTAGTATTTCGAGTCCGGCGCGCTGACCTTGATCTTCTGTTTGCCGGCGGGCGCGGCTTTGAAAATGGCGTAGCCATTGAAGTCGGTCTTCGCTGTATCAGACTTGCCGATCGTTACAACAATGTCCGGAAGCGGCCTGGCGGGGGAGGTCCCTTTTTCAACCACCGTGAGTTGATACTCGCCGGTGCGCTTGTTCATCGTCACCGACAGCTTCAGCGTATCAAGTGGCTTGACCACAACTGCGGTGTCAAGGTCGGCGTAACCGATCATGCGGAACTGCAGGGTGACCGTATCGGCTATGGCATCAATGACGATCTTTCCACTGTCCGCGGTGAAGCCCAGAAGGGAGGGGACCTGCGGCGATTTCAGGGCTACATCGCGAATTCCCTTCTTTGAACTCTTATCCGTCACCGTGACAGCGATTGTGCCTTGGGCCCGGTTGAGCGCGAGGTCACGGAGATGGCGATCGCCGTAGGTGACCTCGAATTGGGATGTCTGCTCTGAACTATAGCCGCTGCGACTGGCAACGACCCAATAGCTACCCGGTGCGAGGTCGGCGAACGAGAAACTCCCCGCCTCACCGGTCTCTTTCCACGTAATGAGCTGCTCACCGGTGGTCGACGTCGAGTCAGCCGCTGTATTGGTCAGAATGCCGTGTAGCTCAACTCGAGCGCCAGAGATTGCCTTTTCACTTTTGTCGTTGATAGTGCCATAAACCAGGCCGCCGGTACGAATGAGGTTGGCATCGACCGTGTCGGTCTGACCCTCGTACTCGAGGCGGGCGGAACGAACCGCGGCGTTGTGCTCCGATGATTCAAACCAGACAGAATACTGATCCGTGCTCTGTTGGGGATCGTTTATCGGAACTTGCGCAAAGAAATAATTCCCCTGGTCATCGGAAGATGCTCTCGCCAATGGCTCGGTAGTCGGGCGACCGGACTGGGCGTTTTGCCAATCGGCGGAGTTGTTCGATGGAGAGGATGACTCTCCAGATCCGAGCAGGGTGCCGGATGAGCCGGATTTGCCCGCAGATGAACTTGAACCAGACGAACTGCGCGGGCGTCGCGCGGCCTTGTAGAGATAAACACTGGCCCCCGCGACGGGAACTGTGTCGCAGGAAACTCTGCCCGCAATTAGTCCAGCCTTTGCTTTGAGCAAATGCTCCCCGGATTCTACGGTTTCACCGGGACGGAAGAGGAACGAATCGACGGAGAGGTATGGCTGGAAACGCGGGTCCGCGACTTTCACTCTGAAAAGGAGTTCAACCAGGCGGGTCACCTCTGTTTTGCCGTACCAGTAGTTTCCGATCCGACTGGTATGATCGAAATCGGCAGGAGATTGTGGCTGCAAGCGATGGAATTCGAAACGGCCATCGGGCCCGGAGTAGGCGGATATCTCAGGTCCGCAGGCAACAAGCTCTTGTGTTGTCCTCTCTGTCCTGAAAAGTCCGCCGAGGATCACCTCTACCGTCTTTCGCTCCACAACACATAAACGTACGAGTTGGACCATCGTGTTGGGAACCGGCACGACGCCGTCGTACGATGTCCATGTGATATTTCCAGCCAAATTGCAGGCATTTGGTTTGAGCAGCAGCGTATAGTTCTCGATATCACCACGCTGATATTGCGATTCACCGATCTCTGTCCGTTCCAGATAGGCCGGCGGATTTCCTGCGGTGAGGCTGTAATACGAGGAATCAGCAACTTCGGTGAACTCAAAACGTCCCTGACTGTCGGTGATAGTCTGAAGCTGCTTGCGGAGATGCTTCTGGTATGTCGTCGTGTTGGCGCCAGAGGTATCCTGTGTGGTGACGGCATCGACTACGTTGTAGGTGACTGTGGCGTTGGGGACCGGTGCGTTGGAGAAGAAATCACGCACTATCCCGGCAAGTTTGCGGTTTCCCGGGGCGGCATACGACAGAAAGATCTGTCGACCGTCAATATCTTCCGTCAGGTAACATTGACTGCCGAGCTCTGTTTTGGGGCGATAGTCTCCGTGCCGGATTTCCAGAGAGTAATAGCTTTTGCTGATAGCGCTGTCTAGACGGAAATCTCCCGAAGGAGTTGAGTAAGCCAGGGTTGAATCATCCGAAGGAATCCAGGTTGAATCTTCGCCGGACAAACTGAGTTTGACCGCCCGATAGACAATACTTGCATTGGCAATCGGCTGGCTGGTGGCGGAATCATGGACTTTGCCGGCAATGCGGCGATATTCTATCGGCGTAGTGGTATCGGCATCGTAGAGGAAGGACCAGACTTCGCTTCGGCCGTTGTTGGAAGAGGGAGGGAAGCCGCGGCTGTCCAACACCTGCACTTGCCACGCATACTGTTTCCCTTTTTGGAAGGCTGGGGCGTCAAGCGGATACTGGAGGCTCGGCGCATTTATATTCGTTTTCTCAAAGTGCGGGTAGTTAGCGGCGAGCGCTTGGGCAGCGGTTTGGCCCGAGAGTAGTTCCGCGATTCGAATGTTGTAGTGAATCGAGTATTGCGGCGGCACTTGTACGGGGGTCCAGACAAAAACGGGAAAGAGAGAGGTGATAGCGTCGCCATCGGACGGAAAGGTCAAATAGGGCGGGTCGGGATAGAGAATAGTGAATGTAGCGCAAATACCATCAAGCAATGTGATCCCGAACTCGGATTCGATGCGGAGGCAGGCTTCGTATTCTCCTTCGGGGAGGCGGCCTGTTCGGATAGCGATATCCTCATAGCTCCTGGAGTAGTCGACCGAGCCATAATCAACCAATTGCGTTATGCGAAGGTCAGACGATGATCCGGGTGGGAAGGCGAAGACTCGGCTGGAAGCACTGGCGACCTGTCCTTTGCCGACATGGGAGATGGTCAAACGGATACGCACCTGCACGGTGTCGGTGCCGCTGTTCATGATCGTCGCCTGCCCTATGGCCGGATTGGTTTGCCAGTCGCTGAGGTATGGAGAGGGGAAAGGGTCGAGCGTGAAGAGCGCGGTCCAGTCTCCCTGTGCGGCCACCGATGGAGCCAGCAGTAAGAGAACTAGAAACAGCCATATGCGAGGTTGCCTGTCGACTGACAGCATAGCCCGGACCTCCTGATATGCGGCTTTCGTCTGGATAGAGAACTCTCCCGCCCGCGGCCAATTGGCAGTGGATGGGTTTGTCTATGATAGCATAGCTTTGTTTAACCACATTGTCAATCGCGATTGAAGAGACAAGAGTGAATGGATGTCAATTCTAGTCTGTTACCGAGAATATCCCTAACCGACCGCTCAAATCGGAGAGATTGACCTCGCCGACCAAATCTCGCATACTGAGATAATACAAGTGCCACTTAAACTCGTAGGGAATGCACGATGCGCCGTACATGTATGACTTTTCTCGTTCTTCTATTGACTTTCTGGATAGCTTTTCCAGTCAGTGCCGAGTACGCGAGACTTGGTGACGCAACCACGTTCGAGCGCGCGGGTTCGACACTCATTCTCAAAACCAGTACAGGCGCGCGTGTGCAGATCGAAATTCTCAAGGTGGATCTCCTTCGCATCTGGATCGGTCCGACCGGGGTGCTGGAGACTGAGGGGAGTAATGCAGCGCCGATCGTGATTGAAAAAGAATTTCCACCCGTGGAAATTTCGGTCGACTCAACCGGAAACGCATGGCAAATCGCCACCAGCCGGTTCGTACTGAAGATAGATCGCTCTCCACTCCTGTTTTCGCTTTATCGCTCTGACGGAGAAACCCTGATCTGGAAGGAACTGAAACCGATTCAGTTTGGAATGAAAGAATGTGTTCAGACGCTCAGCAGCAGCGCAGACGAACGTTTTTTCGGCGGTGGTCAGCAGAATGGATCGTTCGAGTTCAAAGGTAAAGTGATGGAGATCGCATACTCCGACGGATGGGAGGAGGGGGACAGACCGAATCCCGCGCCGTTTTATATGTCGAACCGAGGATATGGGGTGCTTCGCAACACCTGGACTGATGGGCGATATGATTTGTGGTCCGAAGACTACCTGACAGCAGAACATCAGGAGAATCGATTCGATGCCTACTACATGGTCGGAGAGTCGATCAACCGAGTACTCGACCTTTACACACAGCTTACGGGTCGTGCGGGGCTACTCCCACGCTGGGCATTCGAGTATGGCGACGCCGACTGCTACAATGACCGCGACAATGTAGATAAACCGGGGACTGTACCTCCGGGATGGAGCGATGGTCCAACCGGCACCACGACGGATGTGATCGCGTCGGTGGCGGCGAAGTACCGCGAACATGATATGCCGGGTGGGTGGATATTGCCGAACGACGGGTACGGGTGCGGCTACACCGACCTGCCGAAGGTGGTCAGTGAACTGAAGAAGTACGGGTTTCACACCGGGCTCTGGACCGAAAATGGTGTGGAGAAGATCGCGTGGGAGGTAGGAACCGCGGGTACACGCGCGCAGAAGCTCGATGTCGCCTGGACCGGGAAGGGGTATCAGTTCGCGATGGATGCGAATCACGAGGCCTCACGTGGAATTATCACGAACTCGGACAGTCGGCCATTTGTCTGGACAGTCATGGGGTGGGCGGGCATTCAGCGATACGCGGTCACCTGGACCGGTGATCAGTCGGGGAGCTGGGACTACATCCGGTGGCATATCCCGACCCTGATAGGGTCAGGTTTATCCGGGATGGTTTATTCGACCGGTGATGTAGACGGAATCTACGGCGGAAGTCCGGAAACTTTCACGCGCGATCTGCAGTGGAAATGCTTCACTCCGGTGCTCATGGGGATGTCAGGGTGGTCCAAGAATGAGCGGAAACACCCATGGTGGTTTGACGAACCGTATCGCAGCATCAATCGGGATTATCTCAAACTAAAGATGCGGCTGATGCCGTACATGTATACGCTGGCGCGCGAAGCGGAAACGAGCGGTACGCCGGTTGTCAGGGGAGTGATGTGGAACTATCCCGCCGACCCGAATGCGTACCGGAATGTCGTCAAGTACCAGTTTCTATTGGGCACAGACTTGCTGATGGCGCCTGTCTATCGAAGTCAAGCGGCGAGCGGCGGGTGGCGAGACAGCGTTTACCTTCCTCAGGGCGCGTGGATCGATCACTGGCAGGGAACCGTGGTAAAGGTCGGCGCAGACGGGAGATTCCTCGACTATCCGGTAACGTTGGACAGACTGCCGATCTTTGTTCGTGCCGGGGCGATCATCCCAATGTATCCGGCGGCACTCTACGATGGTCAAGTACCCCGGGACACTTTGACTCTGGATATCTACCCGGACGGGACCTCAGAGTTCGCGCTGTACGAAGATGATGGAACTACGCGGGCCTACCAATCCGGTGAATTCAGTGTCCAGAATTTCGGAGTCTATGACAGCGCTTCTACCAACGGAACGATCGCCGTCGTCATCGGTGCGGTAGAAGGGAAATTTGCGGGGATGCTGGAAAAGAGGGAGTACATTCTTCAAGTGCATGCTCCGTCGAAACCTACCAGGATCACAGTGAGCGGCGTAACATTGGCTGAAGTGTCAAAAGACGAATTCAGTCGTCGCGACGCGGGCTGGTATTTCGCTGATACTGATAGAAATGGGGCAGCCTTTGTGAAAACCGGCTTCTTGTCAGCGGTAGAAGCACACACGGTCATGTTAAGGAGTAGAACGAGTGCGGTTGACCTACCTTCGGCTGGCTATTCTTCCAGACCCACCGGAGACGGCAGTATCTCACGAGACAAGCTCCTCGTTGTCAATCGTCCGGCCGAAGAGCCGGGATTCACGCTGGAGAACGCATTCGACGGTGACTCGAAAACGTGGTTTCGGACAGTGCGAGACCAGTCTGTCAGCTACGGGCCCCACGAATTCGTGCTGTCGCTGGGTGATCGCCGCGTGATCGATGGCTTTCAGATCGCGCCACGTAATGACAAGTGGTGGAAGTACGGCAATGTGTTTGAGTATGAGCTCTATCTGGGCGAATCCAACGGTCAATGGGGAGAACCGGTCATTCGTGACACCCTGAGATTGAGCGATTCGCTGCAGACTGTTCGATTCAAACCGACCGCGGGGCGAGTCCTCAGATTCCGTGTGCTGAGTACTCATGACATGCGTGAAGACTCAGTCAATCAGGAGAAGAGGGAAGTGGCACTCGATCCACTCGCGGCGGTGGCCGTGAAACCGGTGACGATATCGGAGTTCCGCGTAATGGAACATCAACTCCCCAATGCTCCGAAACAGAAGTCTTATCTGTCCGACCACGAATGGCATATGGCGAGTTGTGCGGAAGGAGAGGTCACCCGAGTTCCGGATGGAAAACAGGGAGGTCAGGCGATTTTGCTCAATGACCTGTCTTTTAAGCGGGGAATGATCGCCGGTGGCGACAGTCAAGTCGACTACCTTTTGAGCGGCGATTGGCAAACTCTACGGGTCGAAGCCGGAATAGTATCTCCGGCCAATGCGTCTGACACTGTTCACTTCCAGGTGTACGGGGATGAGAGAATGCTATTTGATTCCGGACCAGTAGTTGGTGGTGAAGTGGCGAAAATCAGCGTAGATATCCGTGGAATCAAGAGGCTCAGCTTACGAACGGTCTCCAACAGGTCCGGATTGAAAGTTTGCTGGGTGAATCCGGAAGTGACGGGATTTCAAGGAGATAAGATTGGGAAGTAAAGAGGCCTCCAACCTCCGTTCGATTTTCGGAACCTCATCCCGACGTCCGCTGTATTAGGCATACAGGAGATCAATACACCTATTGATAAGAGGAATGAAATGAACTGTCCGGTATGCAAGGATGTGAATCTGTCGATAACTGACCGCCAGGGAATTGAGATTGATTTCTGCCCCAAGTGTCGGGGCGTCTGGCTCGATAGAGGCGAGTTGGATAAAATAATTGAGCGAAGCGATAGTCAGCCAAGCAGAGACTATGACCGGGATGACCGTCCGCCGAGAGATTCATACCACTACAAGCGTAAGAAATCATTTCTCAGCGAGCTGTTTGATTGAAAAGCGAATCGGTGATATATGGGCGAAAGAAGGGCGGGCCACATGGCCCGCCCTCTTCGTATGTTTACCGAAGGTAATCAGCTCACGGGTTCCATGTCAGCACACCGAAGCAGAAATCTCGCACAAACATGTCATCGCCCGTGTCACTCTCATTGAATCTTATCGAGGTGATCGGGACGGTCGCGATTATGCCGAGGAATCCTTCTATCCCTGGACTGGAGGGGCGTGAATTGGCCAAAGTATCGGCAAAGCCGTTCACGCCGTAGACTTGGCCCCCTTCTCCACTTTCAGCATTGTTGTCACAGATCGAGATACCTATCGCAAATACGGCGGCATTATTGTGCCAGACCGGGATGGCGATCTCAAAGTCGTCATTCTCCCCGTCATCGACATCGCCGATACTTATCCCCCTCGCCTGATCCATGCCTCCAAAGGCAGGGCCGCTCTCCTGATCCTGGAAAACAAGGGTATGGCCGGAGGCAAGCGCCCGCAGACGGAAAGTGAACGGATAATGAGTCTTCGACGAATCAAAGGTGAGCACTGCCCCCATACTGTGATTGGAGGCCGGCGGTGTCGTCTCTTCGTTGGACAGGGCGATGTTTTCCGCGGTCGTTGGGTAGTAGACGATATGACCATCGCCAACCATGCTCGCGATAGCCATCTGCCACTCCGTCTTGTTGGTGTAGGCGGTAGCCCCGGGTGTGCCGCACTGCTTAATCGAATACGAGGTCATTTCGCTTACCTGAGCGAGTGAGCCATCGGCCAGATTGCACAACGCATATGCCAGTGGAGCGGCAGTTGTGATCGGGTCATTGGTCGTGAAGTAGTCTTTCAGTTGACCGGAGCGCAACAGCGCGAGTGCGGAACTCGCTTCGCCACCAATTGTCGCGACCTTGACCTCAGCGTTTTGCAGGACACTTTCGACTCGAGTTCTGATGCTTCCATCAACCGATGCGACGCCATTGTAGCTGGCTTCGATCGCGGCCTGAAGAATGGAGGTCTCTTCGCTGGTGGTCATGGAGTACATCAGCATGCGGCCGTATTGTATCCGAGCGACATAGACCGGGAGGTTGTTCGGACCGATATTGCCGAGGTTGATCTGCTCGTCAAGTCGTTGTTGTGTGAAATCGTTACTGAAGAATTGACCCGGCGTCTGTGGACGAACGATGTACGCTTCGAACATGATCTGTTTGAAAAGCGCGGTGATCGTGTGAGATGATTCGGACATGCTGAAATCCAGCGCGGCTTTGCCGGAGGAGGTCATGTACTTGAACGAGAGGTCAAGACTCAGAGCCGCCTGCATTGCGCTATACGATTCTTTGTAATTGTAGGAGATTCTGCTCCCGGACTGGTGCCCACTGGACGCGGCATTTGAGACCAGCGTGTTCAATGCGCTCTGAACGGTCGCCGCGTTGGGATCTGGTACGACCGCGGAAATGTCTGTCCCGGTGAAGAGATTGATGGCAATCGTCAATGGCGCGCGCTGACGGATCGGCAACTCCTCCATGGTCCCAAGTCCGCCAAGATAGCTGTCTCCCTGGATAAGTGATCCAAGGTAAAGGACATCGGGCGCGGATCCAAAAGTGATGATCGCATCCGGGTTTTGCGTGATAGAGAACGGTGTGGTCGTACAGAGAACCTGATTCGCCATCTCGGCGATCACGTCCCCCGCGGGCTCTGTGGCGGTATCTTGAACGTCGGCGAATTCGTCCCAGGCCGGTAGTGTTGCGAGATAAGCGTCGGTGTTAGCCGGAACGGGACGGGCGGGGCCGGTGCTGTCATCGCTGCAAGTCGCAAAAAGAACACCCAGGCAGAGACAGGCAAACGTCGTTATCGCCCATCGGACAAACATACGATAGGACTTCATGGCAAAATACTCCTAGTCACCCGGAGGAGTGGCTCGTTGATTGATTTCAGACTATAAACACGAAGGGAGAATAGACCCGTATGCTTAATATATAAACACAGACTATTTTGTCAATGATAGCTTAGGCGCACTTTCAGGGTCATCAAGCACGCGAAGTTAACTATATGTGCTGTAGAGGTTTGAGGCTGTCTTGGTGGACGGACGGGGAGGGTGGTGCAGGTTCATGTATACGTGCGATTGCACGCCAATGGTCGATTAGCTGACGCGAAAAGCTCTGGTCCAGAAAGTTGTGGCTTATGGCACACACCTGCTATTTGCTGACGGGTGGTGCAGTAGCCGTATCGTCATGCTTAATCGATTTTATGAGCACATTGGCCAGATACTCTTCCTCAAGAGTCAGTTTACCAGTGGAATCCCAGACTTTCCAGTGACCATCAACCAAGCCTTCCTTCGTCTGTCCGAGTTTGGCCATCTTGCCGTTCTCCCACCAGACCTCATAAGGACCGTGTTGCACGCCGTCTTTCCAGGTAGTTTTTCCCTGGATCTTTCCGCTGGGATAGAACAGGGTGAAGACACCATGCTCTTTCCCCTGACGATAGGTCCCGGAAGACATTTTGCGTCCGTCGCAATCATAGTACGTGCAGATGCCGTCGAGAAGCCCATCTTTGTACGACAGCGTTGAGATCAATTTCCCGTCATTCTGCCAAGTGGTCATAAGGCCATTCTCGCGGCCATCGACATACTCCACTCGCGACTTGAGCTGGCCATTGTCATAGTAATTCTGAAATACGCCGTGCTTAACGGAAGAACTGTCTGAACCGATACGTTCTGTCCATGTTGCTTTGGTTTTGCCGTTCGGAAAGTACTCGACTCTCTCGTTTATACTGCCTCTCCCGCCTTTGGAATCAGCAGCACTTGCCGATTGGCTGGAAGTGGAGACGGTTATTGCAAGCATGAGAAAAGCCGCAAAACCCTGAATTTGCATTCTTCTAACTACACTCATACAACAAGCTAACCTCATGATCGCTACGTTCGTTTCATCGGCGGAACGGAAACACATGCTCCAATGAGCCAGTGCTCCTCTCTTCGATGTGTTGATTAAACAGCCGATTTGTAAGGATTCTGTTTGATTGCCCCTTGAAGCCCGTTAAGAATGGGCCCTGCGGGTCTAACAGAATTCACATTATCACATAGCCGCCCCCTCACAAGTTCCTAACCTGAGAAATCGACCATTCGCCCGCGGACACAAGGGAACAGTCCGAGTTGGAAGACAACATCACGTTTTTGGGAAGAGGTATTACAGATGTTCGGAAACCAGTTGCAGAAGTTGGCAGCGATGATGTGGCGACGCATCATTCCCGTGACGTTACTCATGTTTGTGCTGGGACAAGAAGTTGTGGCGCAAACGCAACAGCCGGCGTTTTTGGGGACCATCTCAGGGAGTGTCGTGGACGCTCAGACCGGCGAAGCGCTTATCGGTGTGACCGTGGCCCTGGACGGGACCAAGCTCGGGGCGATCACCGATCTCGATGGCAAGTACATCATAAAGCGTGTGCCGGCCGGTACGTATGTTTTGCGAGTTTCTATGATCGGCTACACAGCCACACAGATCACCGAGGTGGAGGTGACTTCCGCCGATCCGGTGTCGGTATCGGTGGCCCTCAAACCGCAGATGGTTGAAACCAAGAGTATTGACGTGGTGGCGAAGGCTGAGCGTAATAATGAGGCATCGCTTCTCAAGCTTCGTCAGAAATCCAATTCCGTCTCCGACGCCATTTCTGCTGAACAGATCTCGCGGACCGGCAGCTCCGATGCCGCTTCAGCGATGAGCCGCGTGACCGGAGCTTCTGTCGTTGGCGGAAAGTATGTATTCGTCCGCGGGCTGGGTGACCGTTATGCAAATACCCGCATCAATGGCGCTCTTGCGCCGAGCCCGGATCCGGACAAGCAGGCGGTGCCGATGGACATGATCCCGACTTCGCTGCTTGACAATATCGTGGTTGAAAAGACTTTCACGCCCGACAAGCCGGGCAACTTCAGCGGTGGCTCTGTCGACATGACAACAAAAGACATGCCGGAATCCCGCATTCTGACCTTTACGTCAACCGCCTCCTATAATTCCCAGACGACATTTGAGAATGGCGTTATTTCGAACCAGTCAGTCAGCGGTGACTGGATCGGTAATAGCGCCGAGAATCGCGATATCGCGAACTGGCTGAAAGATCCCTCACTCGCGACACCTGATAGAATTCAAGCGGCCTTTGCGCGCGATTCATTGGGGAACGTCGATTCCACAAAAGCGAAGCAACTCAGCAAGGTAAGCCGGGCGATTGATACGAAAATGACGCCGGATCGTCGCACCGCTCCCCTGAACCAGAGCTACGGCCTGTCGTATGGCGACCAGCTTGAACTGTTCGGCAAGCCGCTTGGATTTGTCAGCAGCCTGACCTACTCACGTTCGCACTCGTACTACAATAATGGGTCGATCGGACAGCGCTATTTCACTCCTTCCGATGACACGTTGTATCAGGTATACCAGTACTCGGATGAATACGGCAAGGATGAGGTCCTCTGGGGCGGCCTGATCAACAGCTCTTACCAGATCCACCCGAATCACAAGGTAGGATTCACCTATCTCTACAATCGAAATTCTGAGTCCTCGGCGCGCTATATCGAAGGATGGAACTATAATACCGGCGCGGGGACGACCTATCGCTCACGAACCCTGGTATACAATGAGCGCGTGCTCAATACGGTCCAATTCAAGGGTGAGCATGCCAAGCTGCCGTTCAATGCCCGCTTTGATTGGCAATTTGCGGCTTCCAAAACCAGCACCGATGAGCCGGATCTACGCAGCTTCGCCGATGATTCCGCGCTGTATATCGATGGCATAGATACCTCGCTCAGTTTCGGCCTCTATCAAGTTCGGCCGTCGCACTACTTCCGTTATCTGGATGAAAACAACCGCGAACTTTCCGCAAACATCTCCCTTCCGTTCAAGCAGTGGTCCGGTCAGGCGGCAAAGTTCAAGACGGGCGGATTCTATTTGCACAAGACGCGCGACTTCCGCGAGCGGCAGTTTATGCTCGACCCGAGTGGAACCGGGCAGATCCGCTATGACCAGTTCTATGGTGACGCCGATGCGTACTTTGACCCGGCCAACTTTGGTATCCTTGATGGATACGATAATACCGGCTACATCGAGATCGGCAATTCCTGGATGTCGTTCAGCGACCCGAAAGCGAACTACGATGGCACGCAGAATGTCGCGGCGGTTTACGGTATGGTAGAATTGCCGCTCTGGTCGAGATTGACTTTTGTCGGCGGTGTCCGCTACGAGACCACAGAGTTCACGCTTGATCAAGTCTATAATGAGAACGATACGACCGACCTGATCGATGGTGGCGACCTGCTTCCGTCGGTCAACCTCATCTATAGGCTTAGCGAGAATATGAACCTTCGCGCGGCGTATGGTCGCACGCTTGCTCGTCCCACCCTCCGTGAACTGGCGCCGTACTCTACTTGGGAATTCATCGGCGGCTACTACCTCTCCGGTAACAGCGATCTGGAGTACACCAAGATCGACAACTACGACCTTCGCTGGGAGTGGTTCCTCCGTCCCGGGGAGATTCTCGCAGTTTCCGGATTCGTGAAGCAGTTCTACAACCCGATCGAGCGGACAATCACTTCCAACAACTACGACATACATCTTCAGAATGTGTCGCGCGCCGAGGTAGTCGGCATCGAAGTTGAGTGGCGTCGCCAGCTCGACCATGTCTCGCCGCTTCTGAAGAACTTCCGGATGGGTGGAAACTTCTCAATCGTTAGTTCCAAGGTGAAGCTGGGTGAGTTTGAGCTTCTCGAAGATCGTTCAGGTAATCCGGATGCCCCGGATCACCGTCAGCTGATGGGGCAGTCGCCATATATCGTCAATGCGGACATATCCTACGACAACCAGAAGACGGGAACACACGCGACGCTGCTCTTCAATCGCTTCGGCAAGCGTCTGTCCGAAGTGTCTCAGGGTGCGACGCCGGACATTTACGAGGCGCCGCGGTCAACCGTCGACCTGACGTTCTCCCAGCAGATATTCACCGGCGTCAACTTGAGGCTCAGCGGTAAGAACCTTACGGACGCCGCCTATGTAAAGAAGTATGGCGAATACAAGGGTAACGAAGAGATCTACCAGCAATACAAGCAGGGTGTCACCTACAGCATAGGAGTCGCTTACTCGCTCTAACGGAGCCAAGCGAACAGGGCTACACTGATGTTTATGCTGGATCAAGATAGGAAAGATTTGAGCGTGCGGCAGGCGATACCGAGAGCCAAACTTCGTATCGCGGCCTACCTCGCAATGAACCTGTATACGGACTCATTAGGTGAACCATTGACACGCAAGGAGGAGATAAGCAACCGATTGTCTTTCGTTTTTGATCAGCATTAAGTGTTTGTGAATTCTTTGTTGCTTGAGTGTAGACAAAACCTGTTTGGAGGATTGCATGTTTCGAAAAATTCTAATGGCCGTCTTTGTGATGCTGCTCCCGGTGATGGCGCTGGGGCAGGTCTCTGAAGCCGGTAAGCCAGTTAAGCAGGTGTTCGACGCTAGTATCGTCGGCAATGTGACCTGGTATAACGATACCGTCTACGTGATGAATGGATTCCTGTACGTAGAGAACGGCGAATCCCTGACTATCGAGCCCGGCACTATAATTAAAGGCAAGCCGGGTTCCGGCTCTGCGGCGACCGCTCTGATCGTCGCGCGAGGCGGGCAGATTTTCGCCAATGGCACGGCTTCTGAGCCGATCATCTTTACCGCCGAGGCGGACAACGTTGACCTCCCCAATGATCTCCCGCTTGGCGCTGCCAGCCGCGGACTCTGGGGCTCTGTCATTATTCTGGGAAAGGCACGGTTGAACACCGCTACCGGTACCGCTCAAATCGAAGGAATTCCTGATACCGAGCCGCGTGGCAACTATGGTGGCACGGATGACAACGACAACTCCGGTATCTTCCGGTATGTCTCGCTTCGTCACGGTGGCTCCATCATCGGCGCCAACAACGAGATCAACGGTCTGACCATGGGTGGCGTAGGCCGTGGTACACAGATCGACCACGTCGAAGCGTTTCAGAATCTGGACGACGGCTTCGAATTCTTTGGTGGAACCGTCAACACTAAATACCTTGCCGCGATCTTCTGCGACGATGACGGTTTTGACACCGATTTCGGCTTCTCCGGTTCGGGCCAGTACTGGTTCAATCTCAAAGACAGCATTCTGCCCTCTTCCGGTAGCCGTGCGTTTGAGTGGGATGGTTGCACGTCACCGGCCACTCCGGCCACTCCGGCTATCCTGACCAAGCCGTTCGTCTCCAACGTGACTGCAATCGGTTCTGGCGCGACCTCCGGCGAGACCGATAACGATTACGCGATGTCGTTGCGTTCGGGTACCGGTGGCATCATCTACAATTCAATTTTCACTGACTTCGCCGGCAAGGCTGTCCAGTCCGCTACTGCGGCTACGGATGCTCTGCTTGGCACTGATCTGAAACTGATCAACAACGTGTTTTATGGGTTCAAGAACTTCTCAGTGACCGATTCGCTGGTTGTGAGCGCGGCAGCCGCGTCGTTTGTGACCCACCTGAATACGAATGATGACATGTTCGTCAATCCCGGAATCCGCGAAATCAGCCGCACGGCTTCCGGTGACCTTGATCCGCGTCCGATGGGCCTTGCGGCTCAGGGCGGTATCGCTGTCCCTGGCGCTGATGATCCGCAGAGCTGGCTCGATGACGTTGCCTATCAGGGTGCATTCGAGCCGACCGGCGCTACTTGGATGTGCGAGTGGACTGCCACTGACTTTTATGGCATTCTGGCTCCGTGCGCCGAAATGGCCGCCTGCGACTGCATCACCGACAATTCCAAGCCGGTCCGCGTTTTCACCGACGCTGACATGATTGGCCAGATCGTCTGGCGTAATGACACGGTGTATAACCTCTCCGGTTTTGTATATGTTGAGAATAACGAAGTTCTCACTATCGAGCCTGGTACGGTTATCAAAGGGAATCCGGGTTCCGGCGCTGGCGCGACCGCGTTGATAGTGGCGCGCGGTGGTAAGATCTACGCCGAAGGGACCCCGAACTGCCCGATCGTCTTTACGTCGATCGCTGACGATGTTGACCTTGACACTGACATTCCGCTCGGCGCGGCCGGTCGCGGTCTCTGGGGCTCGGTCATCATTCTCGGTAAGGCGCGCTTGAATACCGCCGCTGGTACTGCCCAGATCGAAGGTATCCCGGATACCGAGCCGCGCGGCAATTACGGCGGCACCGATGACAACGACAACTCAGGTGTTATCAGCTACGTGTCACTGCGTCATGGTGGCTCCATCATCGGCGCCAACAACGAGATCAATGGTCTGACCATGGGTGGCGTAGGCCGTGGCACACAGATCGACCACGTCGAAGCGTATCAGAATCTCGACGATGGATTCGAATTCTTCGGTGGTACGGTTAACACGAAATATCTCGTCACCGCATTCTGCGACGACGATGGCTTTGATACAGATTTCGGCTTCTCCGGTTCGGGCCAGTATTGGTTCGTGATCAAGGACAGCATTCTGCCGTCCTCCGGCAGCCGTGCTTTTGAGTGGGATGCCTGCACCTCGCCGGCGACTCCGGCGACCCCGGCAATCCTGACCAAGCCGTACGTTGCCAACGTGACGGCGATCGGCTCGGGCGCATCGTCTGGTGAGACCGACAACGACTACGCGATGTCGTTCCGCTCCGGTACGGGTGGCGTGATCTACAACTCCATCTTCACCGACTTCGCCGGTAAGGCGATCCAATCGGCGACCGCAACCTCAGATGGTTTACTCGGAACCGACCTGAAATTCATCGAAAACATTTTCTATGGTTTCAAGAACTTTACCGTCACCGACTCGCTCGTCGCGAGCGCCGCGGCCGCGTCATTTGTAACGCACTTAAATGCCAACAATGACATGCTGCTGAATCCGTTCATTCGTGGCATCAGCCGCGATCAGTCCGGCAAGCTGGATCCACGTCCGTGCGGGACCGGAATCGGCTCGTCCGGCGGTGTGGTGATTCCGGCTGGTGACGACCCGCAAAGCTGGTTGGATGATGTCACGTACCGTGGCGCGTTTGATCCGACGCAATTACTCTCGTCGAGCTGGATCGGCGGATGGACATTCCTGTCGTGCGGCAATCACCTCGGCGAAGTCGCGGCTCCGGTAAACTGCAGCCCGATCGTTTCCTGCTGCATCGGTACCACCGGTAACGTGAACAAGAGTGTGGCTGAGACTCCGGACCTTTCCGACCTGTCTCTCCTCGTCGGTTACCTGACGATCCCCGCTCCGAACAAGCCGGTGCTGCCGTGCGTGGGCGAAGCAAACGTAAATGCGGCGGGTGGCGTGAATCCAGATCTCTCGGATCTCTCACTTCTGGTCGGATTCCTGACAATTCCCGCTCCGAACAAGCCGGTGCTTCCGAATTGTCCGTGATCGGCAACACAGTGCTCTCGGTTCCCCAAGGCGAGAGTTGCTTGTCCATAGGGAGTCACTTCAACACTCTTCCCCTGAAGTGACTCTCCACTCGAAAGGGCGGTCATTCGACCGCCCTTTTGATTTTTAATCGAGATTCTGGATCAATGTAACGGGAAGGCTATTTGTGAGTCGTCAGAGAGCGAGCCCAACTCTCAATGCTGAAAGTACCCTTCCTTCAGACGAAACCGACACTTTTCGTGGCTGCTGTTATGATGTAACAGCGTTCGATATTTGAGTTGTCATCGGCGGGCACCAGGAAGAAACCCGGTCGTCCGGGCTGATAGCCCGTGGTTGTTCCAAGCAATATCTCACCATCCGCAAACTCCACGCGGATCTTGCGCCCGAGTGGGGGACGTGAAGGATCAAACTCTTTCGATTCGACACGCTGCGGATCACCCGCAAAATCCTTTACGAAGAACAGCGCCTTGAGGTCGCCCTTACGGACTTCTACGGGCTTTGCACCCACCGGGTCGTTCGTTACGTTCATATGAAAAATGTCTTTGGTCGGAAGGAAATCGGCGGTCATGCCTTTGAGTATTCTTCCGTCGGCGAATCGTGCCACTACCTTGTTCACAGCCTTCTCCTCGAAAAGGTCCGATTCAACACCGGACACCGGAGCCTGCCAGTCTTTCTACGGCCTAAGCACTCCAAGATCAATCCGGTTCGCGCGTCATACCAGTCTTCTCTTTAGTATCGGCAATATGTCGAAAACAATGATTCTCCGAGGAATACCGGCATCCAATGGTTGCCGCTGATCGATCTGATTGGATGATCGGAAGTGTGGCCGCGCGGGGAACTATCAAGCGGTCGCGGCATACTTTCAGGCCGAGACAACAAACTGGCCGATGGGGTGCTGGTTTGTCCTGTCGTGACGTCCAGGCAACCGTATACTCCCTGAAAAGTGGACCCTGAGCGGCTGTCAGGAGCACGAGAATTCCCTTGGATTGGGGAAATAGTTGACCCATATTGTCCAGACCAAAGCGCCAATCATCTTCAATCCGGGAGCACAAACGTTGGAAAAACCAGAACCTCTGGACGATAACACATCAACCTACAGCGTCCTCTCGGCGGGGACCAAAGTCGGCCACTATCAGATCATTGAGAAGATCGGCGCGGGGGGGATGGGCGAGGTGTACCTGGCGCAGGATGCAAAGCTCGACCGTCGGGTCGCGCTGAAATTCATGCCGGCGCAATACGCAAATGATCAGGATTTCGTCAATCGATTTCGGCGTGAGGCCCAGGCCGCGGCGCGCCTGGACCATCCCAATATCGTGACCGTCTTTGAAGTCGGCGAACATGCGGGTCGACCGTTCATTGTCATGCAGTACGTCGAGGGGCAGAATCTGCATGACCTTGCCCATGGAACGCCGATGCCGATGCATCGGACAATCGACATTGCGATCCAGATCTGTGAAGGACTCCAGAAGGCGCACGGGATCGGAGTGGTGCATCGCGATATCAAGACCACCAATATTCTGCTCGACAACGACCGTCGTCCCAAGATCGTTGATTTCGGTCTGGCCACCATCCAGGGTGGAGAGAAGCTGACCAAAGTTGGTTCGACCATCGGAACTGTGGCATATATGTCGCCGGAACAGGCGCAAGGCGGTGACGTAGACCAGCGGTCGGATCTCTTTTCGTTTGGCGTTGTGCTGTATGAGCTGATCGCTGGCAGAACCCCGTTCAAGCGTGATACTGATGTCGCGACAATGCGGGCCATCACGGCCGATTCTCCGGAGCCACTGGCGCGGTATCGAGCGAATGTGCCGGATGATCTCCAACGGATAGTTGACAAGCTGCTTCAACGTGACCCAGCGCTGCGATACCAGACAGCGGGAGATGTCGCGGCGGATCTGAAGCGGATGGCGATTAGCGGCAGTTCAGTTCAAGTCGCGCCTGTGACTGTCAAGAAGAGCACTTTATGGCTAAAGATTGTAATAGCAGCCGCAGTGGTTATTGCGGCCGTGGCTGCATTCATGAAAATGTCTACCAGTACTGTCGAGCCGCAAAGGGCTCAGGTTCAGTTCACACCAATAACCGATGACGGAACATCATACTCCGGCGCGATTTCTCCAGATGGAAAGTACCTGGCTATCGCCCGGACTGAAGGCGGCCAATTCAGTCTCTCGGTACGCCAAGTGGCAACCAAGACCTCGGTTCGCATTTATGGGCCGATCGACAATGGTATTGGTTCGGTCGCCTTTTCACCGGATGGCAACTACATCTATTTCCTCGAGAGTGAATCCGGCAACCAGGCAATTCTGAAGCGCATTACCACACTGGGCGGTTCGCCGACCGCAATTCTGCGTAATGTACAGAGCCGGATCAGTTGGTCGCCTGACGGGTCGCAAATGGCGTTCGGGAGGGAAGATCGCAATTCAGGTGAGTTCGGCATTATTCTGGCGAACGCGGATGGTTCAAACGAACGGGTCCTCATCTCCGCTAAAGGTGCGTCCTGGTATACCGGACCGGCCAGTTGGTCACCAGATGGCAAACTCATTCTGTGTGGACGGGGGAAGTGGAAGCCGAAGATTCATTCTGAATTAGTGGCGGTCCAGGTTGCGGACGGCAAAGAGGTTTGGCAAACGTCGCTCAACTGGTCGCTGGGCGGATTTGATCCGGTATGGCTTCCCGATGGGAAAACAATTCTGGTTTGTGCGCGGAGCGAAGCATCCACCGCCCGTTCCCAGATCTACCTAATTCAATACCCGAGTGGTAAGGCCGACCGTGTGTCGATAGACCTTGATCAATATTTCGGGTTGAATGTAACCGCAGATGGACTTACGGCTGTAGTCTCGCAGTCCCAGGAACGATCCAACATCTGGGTTGGAGCGGGGACGGACTGGAAACAGATCACGACAGGTAAACAGGAAGGAATGTTCGGAGTTGAGTGGGGTTCCGACGACCATATCTACATTGCCAGCCAGCGAACTGATGCCACTGGGATCTGGAAATCGGCATTAGATGGTTCCGGCGCTGAGCAGGTCGTTTCGGGAGAATCAATAGTGTACAGTCCGTCAGTTTCTCCAGATGGTCGATCGATCACGTATACTTCTCTCAGCTTGGGCGTTCCTTCTATTTGGCGTGCGGACAGTGACGGGAAAAATGCCAAAGTGCTGACCGCCGACGGGGAAGATTACAAGCCGTCTTTTACTCCCGACGGCAAGTGGATCATCTTTATGTCCTGGCGCTCTGGACCGCTGCTCCTGTATCGAGTGCCGGCGATGGGCGGTGAGTTGGTTAAGATATCAGATCAATCGTTCAGCTCTCCCGCCATTTCACCTGATGGCAAGTCACTTGCGGGGTTCTATACTGACTCGACGGACTCAGAAGTAAAGATCGGCATACTGGAAATTGAGTCGGGAAGAGTGATCAAAACATTGTCGCGACCTGCGACGCTCGAAACCGATAAATTGGTCTGGACGAAGGATGGCAAGCATCTCATTGGTGTGGAGACGAAATCGAATATCTCCAACCTGGTGAGCTTGCCGATTGACGGCGGCGCACCTGACCAACTCACGCAGTTCTCGAGCGAAGCGATTCGGAGCTTTGCGCTGTCCCCTGATGGAAAGCGTTTTGTCCTGTCGCGCGGACCGGCAAATGTAGATCTGCTTTTCTTGAAGAATTTCAGGTGATTGCCAGATAGTAGCTTTTCGCAAGTCGGGCAACTCAAGCGATTGGCCTCGGACCAAAACACTTTAGCACACTTGCCGACGTTGGTGGGCAATGATTCCTTGAAGGGTTGATCGTAGTGTACACAGAGCTTTCCGGATTGGATTCTGATCGGAGAGAATGGGATCAGTCTGCGGGCACATTCCGCAACTAGACAGGGAGGTGCACCGAACGGAAACCCATTGGGCTACCCCCTGGCTCCAGACATTGCACCAATAGCCATTTGCCGTAACTCATTTTAATGTAATAGCTTACCTATCTTCATGGCCTGACGCGGTGCCGCTCTTGCGTCGGGACCGGGCATCTCTGCCTTCTGCACCAAAATACCGTTATCACTTTCCGCTCCTTTCTGCGCGGATACAGATAGACAGTCACAACAATGTCAATCTGTAAGCGAAGGAGGAAGCCATGAATTCACGGCTTACTAGTCGAATCACGTTACCCGGGGGGGCATTTCCGGACAGTAACCGGATAATCCCACGTATCGGCACAATGGTCTTCGTCCTTGCGCTGCTGCTCTGTCTTATGAGCGGCTGCAGCAAAGACAGTTCACCTAGCGGTACTGGTCCGATTCCGGATCCGCCGCTTGAAGTCGTTTCGAATACCCCAACCGGCGGTGCGTCCGTAGCGCCGAGTAGCACCATCACAGTCACGTTCAATCGGGCTGTTGATCCTACGACCGTCACTGCGGCCTCATTCGTGGTAGCTAATGCCACCGGCAGCCGCGCGGTAAACGGATCGGTGGTGACATTTACACCTTCGACTCCCTTTAGCCAAGGAGTGCAGTATGTCGTGACCCTGACTACCGCGATCACGGATACACACGGCAAGTCACTGGCCAGCAATTACGATTTTTCATTTAATGTCGCCAGCTTGCCGACGGCTGACGCTGGTGCCACTCAAGTTGTCTCCAAGGGAGTTTCAGTTACGCTAAATGGTTCGGGAAGCAACGATCCGGATGGAGGCACCCTAACCTATGCCTGGACTCAGGTAGCGGGTCCATCGGTTGGAAATCTCACCGGCGTACAGCCGACCTTCACCGCTCCCGCCGAAGTAACTACCGTCATTTTTGATCTGGTAGTCTCAAATGGTGTGGTTGCGAGTGACCCTGATCGAATTGTCATCGTTATTGCGGAGGAAGGATCCAAGGCGATGTTCGTCTCTCCGAGTGGCAATGATGCCGATCCGGGGACACTTGAGCTACCCAAGGCAACCATTCAGGCGGCCATGACCGCGGCTCAATCCACGCAGAGCGATCTTTATGTCGCCGCAGGAGTGTACAGTGGTTCTGTTGTCCTGGCAGATGGTGTCAGTATGTACGGTGGATTCATAGCCGACAGTTGGGAGAGGGATCTGGCTACCGCAGAGACCATAATTGAGGGGGGACAGTACGCCATCACCGGAGCTAATGTCAGTCAACTCACAATTGAGGGTTTCACCATTCGCAGCGCCAATAGCGCAGCCAACGCGGGGAGCTCTGTAGGTATCAGTCTGCACAACAGCCTTGGCATTGTCATCAACAAGAACGCGCTTGAGATAGGCAATGGCGCGAATGGAAGCAACGGTGTTGATGCTAGTGATCGGACGGGAAGTGCGGATGGCGGCAACGTAGGTGCTGCCGCGTATTTTGCACTGACCTGCTCCGGCGCGGTTGGGGGCTCAGGCGGAAATGTCAATTATGGCAGGGATGGAGGACTGGGCGGTCGCTCCGGTGGAGCAAACGGTGGGTCGGATGGCTGGGACGGTGAGAATGGTGGAGGGAATGGCGGTTCCAAGGGCAGTTTTGCTGGTAACGGCTCGCCGGGATCGCCGGGGAATCCGGGAGATTCGGGACTCAGCGGCGATGCTGGACTGAGCTTTGGCTCAATTTCCAATGGTGCATACATAGCGGCTCACGGTCAGAATGGCGCCAACGGCGGCTACGGCTGGGGCGGCGGTGGCGGTGGTGGTGGCGGGGCAGGATTCTCGTGCTCTGCCAGCGGAGGCGGGGGAGGAGCCGGCGGACTCTACGGAATTGGCGGAACTCGCGGATTAGGTGGCGGCGGTTCAATTGGAATCATCCTGAGCGGCGGAACGGAAGCGACCATTACCAATAACAGCATAGCAACCGGTGACGGCGGCAACGGCGGCTATTCCGGAAAAGGGGGAGTTGGTCAGAATGGTGGCTCGGGTGCCAATGGTGGATCTGGCAACGCCAATGGTGGCGCGGGTGGCCGTGGTGGAAACGGCGGCAAGGGCGGTAACGGGGGAGACGGCGGTTGTGGTGGCGGTGGTCCGGTGGTCGGAATCGTCGAAGCTGCCAGCAATTCCACTCGCACGAATAACTTCTTCACACTCGGAGTCGCCGGAATCGGCGGCGCACGCGGAGATGGTCGCGGTAAAGAAGGCGCCAACGGTGACCGCGCTGAATTCAAGAAGATAGACTGAACAAACAGGTATATGACGGAGTTGTTGCGTTCGCCAACGACTCCGGTTCGAAAGGAATAGAAATATGCAGGTCAAGAAATCACTTTCACTGCGCGCAGTGATACTGCTGAGTGTGATGTTGGGAGGCGGCTGTTCCAAAGACAGTCCCACCAACTCGCCGACAAGCAATAGCCAGTTTCAAAACGCGATAAATGCGGGGGGGACATTTGCTCCGGTTCAGGAAAAGAACGAGGTTGTCAGTTCTGATACCGTTATCGAGACCATGAACAACGAACAGTATTTCTGCACAACCACTCGTTATTCAGTGGTCGAGGCGCCGGATAACTTTCCTACATTTGACCCGTTGTCGGAAGTCGTTTGGCCGGGAAATCTACTCCAGGGGAACAGCCTGACCAGCGCGACTCCGGCTCCGATACCGGTGAAACGGGCTGGAGGGACGATCGTCATGACAATCCTCAACGGTTCGCCATCAGCCAGTGAGCAGATCCCGGTGGTGGATCTGGCCAATGTAACCGAAGCTCAGAATGATATCATCGCCAGGGCGTCCAACACAATCCCTGCCCGGTTCAGTTTCACTTACGAGTCAGTCGGCTCTCGCGAACAACTGGCCCTGTCTCTGAAAGTGAAGGTGGAGAACCTGACCGGCGAACTGGGCACCTCGCTTGCCTTCAGTCAGGATCGAGAGTACAACCGATACGTTGTTCGCCTGGTCCAGTCATATTTCACCATGGCATATCAACTACCGACGTCGGTTGATGAGATCTTTGATCCGACAGTGACACCGGCCGATCTGTCTCCGTATATAGGCCCGGGGAATCCGGCGGCATTCATTTCTTCGGTCACGTACGGACGAATATTCTACTTATTGATTGAGTCAACCTCTTCACTGACGAAAATGTCAGCCTCCATTGATGCTTCTTTCAATGCCGCTACAGTGGGAGGTTCGCTCGACGCAAATGCGACGTACCTGAAGGATCTGGAGAATGTCCGAGTGAAAGCGTTTGCCATGGGGGGCGAATCGTCAGCCGCCATCTCGGCTATCACGACCGATTTCAACACGCTCAAGCAATTTCTGGCGCAGGGTGGAATGATCAATACCGGCGTCCCGCTTTCGTATGTAGTACGCAGCCTGGCCAATCCATCACAAATCGTCAAGATCGGATTGGCCACTGAATACGATGTCAATCAGTGTGTCATGATAAGCGAAACGATCCCGAATCCGATCCTTTGGTATCGGCTGGATGATCCGCGCTATTTCGTGCGCGGAACCGGGGCCAACAGCGGGTATATCAGCAGACTCCTCAATGCGTTCGGAGATACGACTCACAATGCGGTGCCACCGAGTAAGACCTATGGCGCGGAGTATCTTGCGGCCCAACTTAAGGGGGGGCAGCTTCCGGCAATGCGCTTCCGCGGCGGACTGACGACTGTAGACGGGAAGTTCCAGTTCCCCGGAGTAAAGTTTGCCGGATCCGACTATACTATCTTTGCTGTCGTTAGACTTCCTTCGTTGGCGATCAGCTATCCTGAGATGTTTCTCTTCGGGACCGGGACGAACCAGTTGACCAGCTTGTCTGCGGGCTTTAGAGACAACATTCGGTTTACCATGTCGCATCAGAACTACACTATGGACGCCGTCTCGCCGGCATCACTTGATCTATGGAATGTGGTGACGATCCGGTTCAGTCAAAGTGAGGGGATGTCGATCTGGGTGAACAATGATCCAACTCCGGCGGGAACAGATGCCGGCAAAACCAACGCACTGATCTCCTACCTGGGTGCGCGACTTGGGTCACAAAATGGCAGTCCGTTGCTCATGGCGGAGATCCGAGCATATGCGCATGCGGTGACCCAGGACGAACGAGAGGTGATCATCTCGTCTCTCTTGACCAAGTACGCGTTGTAGGGATACGAAGGATCAAGCGGTCGGATCCAGAGAGGTCCGCCCGCTTGATCACGATGCAGGCAGAGTATCCAGATCCGGTACGGGTTTGCCCCAATCGCTGTAGAGCGCCTCGAGTTTCTTTCGAGCACCAAGGGTGCGAGAGTCATCCGCTCCGAAATTTGCCAGCAGAGAAGTGTAAGCTTCGAGTGCCAATGAGGCGCCTTCTTCAAACTTCTTGGCTTTGCGGAGGCAATCGGCCAACGCGGACTGGGCTCCGGCGATGTGCCAATGTCCAGCCGGGAGTACGCGAAGTCGAATTGACAGTGCCTGTCGAAGTAAAGGTTCAGCATCCCGGAAATCCCCGTGCTCGGTGAGAAGTCGCCCCAGTCCCAAAAGCACGGAAATGTATCCCTGGTGTTCTTCCGGCAGGTATTTTCTTGCCAGTTCGAGTGCCTCAAGATAAAGCGCATGAGCCTCTTCGATACGCCCCTGCATGTACACTGCGCTGGCCAATTGAGTGGTCATTCCGCCGTAATAGGTATGGTCGGTCCCAACCATGCCGGCGAGCAGGGTGCGATTGCGAACGAAAACGGATTCGGCTTCCGCATAGCTTTCCTGCGCCATGAGGATAGCTCCGAGATTTCCCTTGGAAGCGATCACTTCAAAGTGATCCTCCCGCCCAAAGGCATTGGTGAGTGTGAATATCGCTTCGCGCACAATAGTTTCTGCCTTGGTATATTCTCCCCGCTGATAGTACAATCGTCCAAGATGATTGAGCGTATTGCCGACTGCGGTGGCAGAATCTCCCTGCAGTTCGCGCTGGGTCTCCAGTCCCGCCCGATAATAGACCTCAGCGGAGTCGAAGTTACCGAGATGCCGGTACACATGCCCCAGACTGACCTGCATGTTGGCCACATTGGTGTCCAGATCGGGATAGATGTCTCTGACAATGGTCAATGCTTTGCGCGCTACGGAAAGAGCAGAGTCCTGTTCGCCGGCATCGTCGAGGATAAGTGTCAGTTGCAACAGGTTGTAGGCATACTCGACATTGTCTTCTCCTAACGTGATCCGATTCAATTCCGCCGATTCGAATGCAAGCTCGCGCGACCGGGAGAGATGGCCGAGGTCATAAAGGATGTCAGCGGCCAATCGGAGAAGCATTGCCCTGACCATGGGCTGGTTTTTCAATCCGGTGCGGAGACGTAAGATGGCGGTATCTAGAAGTTCCCTAGCGGTCACATCGTCTCCGCGCGATTCATTCGGATCGGAAACTTCAAAAATGCCGGTGAGGAACTTGGCGATCTCCTGTGCTTTGCGCGCCTCCAGACGAGCCTTATCGCGTTCGCGAGCAAGTCGATTGGTGTAAATGCCAATCGTTACCGCGATGGCGACGATCGCCAGGATTGTGGCGAAGACGATCGGACGATGTCTGCGCACAAACCTGCCGAACATATATGTCACAGAATCCATGCGGGCTTCGATCGGCCACCCGTCAAGGTGGCGGCGAATGTCGTCGGTCAATTGACGCACTGTTTGATACCGGCGTGCCGGGTCTTTGCGTAACGCGGCTATGCAAATGGTGTCAAGGTCGCCGCGAAGCTGCTTTCCGAATTTTTTGCTGGAGGTTTGGTCAACACTGGAAGGGAGTTCCTTCCGTGCAGGTCGGAGAACGACGCTAGATGGCCGTTCCGGTTCCTGTGTCACCACCGCCCGCTCCAGTTCGGACGCTGAGTCCGTCATGATCTTGTATGGGTTGTGGCCGGTCAGCAACTCATACAGTACAACTCCCAGCGAATAGACATCGCTGGCGGTGGTGATAGGCTGATTCTGTACCTGTTCGGGTGAGGCATAACGCGGCGTCATCGCCCGGAATCCGGTTTGCGTGAGTTCGCCACCCATATCGACTTCGGCGGATTCCGCCAGCACTTTGGCAATACCGAAGTCAATGACCTTTACTCGGCCTTGCCGGTCCACCAGTATATTCGCAGGCTTTAGGTCACGGTGAATGACCAGGTTGCTGTGCGCAAACTCAACCGCTTCACAGGCCTGGAGGAGCAGCCGGAGTCGTTCAATAAGTGGAAGGGCGCGAGATTGGCAATACTGATCGATCGCCACACCATCAACATATTCCATAACAAAGTACGGACGGCCGTCGGGCGTCAAACCGCCGTCAAGCAGTCTGGCAATGTTCGGATGATTGAGGCGGGCGAGGATCTGTCGTTCCTGATGAAAACGTCGTAGGATGATCCTGGTTCGAAGTCCGGACTGAACTACCTTGATGGCTACCCGTTGTTCGAATTGACCATCGGTTCGTTCGGCAAGGAAGACATTACCCATACCGCCGGAACCGATCTCTTCGATCAGGCGGAATGGCCCCAGCCGTGTTCCGATCAGTGAGGGCTCCTCGGGAGGGAGTACTATTGCGCTTTCTCTGTCAAGAAGAGGATGCCCTTGAGCATCAGCCGCCAGCAGAGCCATTACCTCCGCATACATTGCGGTATCATTGCCGCATTCCCTTCGCACAAGCGACTCGCGCAGAGAGTCGTCGGAATCAACGGCCAAATCGAAAATCTGCTGTATCCGCTCCCAGCGTTCGGTGGACATGCGGTCCTTTCGTCAATTGCGGCGTAGCTCATTAGCGAGCCAGGCCTTGGCGATACGCCAATCGCGACGCACGGTCGGTACTGAGACCTGAAGGACTTCGGCGATCTCTTCATGGGTCAGTCCGCCGAAGAAGCGAAGCTCTACAACCTTGCTCTGACGTTCCGACAAGTTACGAAGCCTGACCAGAGCTTCGTCAAGGGCGACAACCTCTTCAGCTCGCTGGTCCCCACCGATAAGGGAGTCATCGAACGTCACAAATGGGCTGTCGCCTCCGCGTTTTTTGGCCATACGGCGACGGGCGTAATCTATCAGAATGCGGCGCATTGCCTGGGCGGCAACAGCGTAGAAGTGCGCTCTGCTTTCCCAGGACATTCTGGTCTGGCCGATCAGGTTGAGATATGACTCGTGAACCAATGCGGTCGCGTTAAGCGTATGCCCGGATCGCTCCGACGCAAGTTGAGATCGTGCCATGGCGCGAAGTCGGTCATAGACCAGTGGAAACAATGAATTGATGCCTTCCTGATTCCCCTGCCTGATCGACGATAGCAGTTGAGTGATGCGGACGGTATCCGGCATTTATTCGGTTCCTCGACCATCAAAAGGCATTTATCGGTTATGGTCAGATTATACGTTATAGGTCCATGTACTCCAATAACAAACTTCGTCCCATGGTCTCTGGAAGAATTGAGGAACCTGAGCGCCAGGTTCACTCTGGGCAGGCGATTGAATTCAATCAGTCATCGAGGCGTGGATACAAGGACCAATTCGGGGATTGCCGCATGAAATGGAAAAAGAGGGGGAGACTCGATCACGTGATCGGTCGGGTTTCGCCGCCAAACGCTATGCCCATCTGCTTGAGCATCTCGAATGGCGGTACGCCGCCGATCTGAACTATAACAAAGTTGTTGGGGATCTCCAGCGGACCCGCTTTGGTCTGGAGCAGGACAGAATCCGGTCGAATTTCAAGCACCTGTGAATCAAAGAGCGCGGTCAACGTGCGCGACGACAGTAGCGCATTGATCGCGTCTTCATTCTTCTTCTTAACCCTGAAGAAACTACTCTTCCGGTACGAGACGGTCACGATATTGCCGGGTTGTCTGGCCAGTCCCACCGCGGCTTCAACCGCGCTATCTCCACCGCCCACTACCAACATGTGCTGGTTGGTGTACGACTGAGCGTCGATGAGCTGATACATAACTTTGGGCGACTCTTCGCCGGGGACCTCAAGCTTGCGAGGCGTGCCTCGACGGCCCATTGCAAGCACTACAAAGCGCGACGTGAAGTGATTGTCGGTCGTGCGAATGTCAAAGTAGCTGTTGATCGGACGGACAGACTCAACGTGCTGTCCGCAGACGGCATTCAAATGGAAGCGGTCAGTGATATCGTGCCAGGTCTCAACCAGTGCTTCTTTCGAATATTCATCCTGAGACAACCAGCCGTAAAGAGGGAGTTCGACCGGCTGCGTCATGACTAGTTTTTTACGAGGATACTGAAGGATCGTGCCGCCGATCTCCCGTTCGTCCAACAGCAGATAGTTGAGGCCATGTTGAATAGCAGTAAGCGCGGCGGAAATCCCGGCCGGCCCCGCGCCAACAATGACAACATCGTAGAGGTCACTCTTGGTCGGCTTGCCGATCCGTCGCGCGATCTCGTCGACCACTGTTCGTCCTTGGCCAATCGCATTGCGAATAAGAGAGAGGCCTCCCAGTTCACCGGCGATGAAAAGTCCTGGCACCGTAGTTTCATTGACCGATGAGAGGATTGGAATATCCGGACGAGTCTTAATATCGCCGAGTCCGACCTTGAGGGCGCCGACCGGGCAGGCAAGTTCGCAATAGCCATGACCGACGCATCGTTCGCCGTTGATGACCTCAGCTACCCCCCAGACAACTCCGAGAACATCTCCTTCGGGGCAGGCTTTCACGCAGGCGCCGCATCCAATGCACTGGGATTTGTCGACCATTGGAAATTGCGCGCGCGGCCGGTCGATACCCATGGCGCGGGCCTCTTCTTTGCGTCGGGCAAATTGCTCTCGACTCTTGCGGAATGATATAAGGTAAGGAACCAGGATCACCGCGACCAGGCCGATCACACCAAGCCATATGAGGAGTGTCTGCATAGACGTTCTACAATTCGGGTTTCAGTTCGACTCGTTAGAATCGATACCCGAGCTCTCCCTGGATTCGGATTCCCTTCAGATCATCTCCCGACTCGGACTGGAATTGCGAGCCGAGCCAGTATTGGCGTCCGATATCAGCCTGTCCGGATAACTCGAACCAGCGGTTGGTTCGCTTTCCCGCAAGGCCGTCCGTGTCGTACGCGTAATTGCCGAACGCCGCGCCAGCCGTATACCTGTTACCAAATGTACGATTCATGCGCAGTGAGTAGTTGGCGCCTCGAGTCGTAGGGCCATCGAATCCGGCGTAATGCGCGAAAAAGGAGAGGCCCTGAACAATGGCGTTGGCTTTACGTAGACTGCCGGAGTAGGACCAGGTCGGATCAGGATCCCCCTGGCGATTGCGATACCCGGTCGAGCCGCTTAGATAAAACTGCCCCGGAAGCGACAAGTCGACCTGACCGCGCGCGCCCTGACGAAGCTGGTCATCGAAGAGACTGTCTACGACGGAGCGCGATTCATAGGTCCAGTAATTAGTGCGGTTGTCGTAATTGAGAGTGACTCGCAGGCGATCGGACAATCGGATCCAGGTACTCAGATAAAGATTTGAAAGTTCAATCGAACTGCCTGCCCGTTCCTTGCGCCAGCCGCGATTGACGTCCAGCTCCGCGGAATGATTCAAACCCCAATTGCCACCCTGAGAGTATCGACCCTGCAGAAGGAGAAATTCCCGGTTGACCTCGCCACCATGGTATTCACCGACCATGCCGATCGCCTGCTCATAATACTGAGTTGACGGTGTGCCGGCGCTGATCGACAGGTAACCGCCGGTTCGCGTCAACGTGAGTCGCGGATCATCGTACATCCAATCCGGGCTGGCACCGCCAAAAAGCCCAAAGCGCAGCGCGCGGGAAAATCTGGTTTCTATCAACGCACCGTCGAGATAACCGATCGCGCCGACTCGACGTGGAAGAATGCGACCGGCGGAGGCAGCGATGGCAGCGTCAGGGTCATCATAGCTAAGCGAGAATTCCCAGACCTTGTTGGACCAGTCGTTATCCTCTATTCCCGAGGAGAAGTTTCTGGTGCGCTTATCAAAGCGACCGCGGCCACGTACGGAGAGCGTGACTTCCTGACCAAACAGGCGACGGGCCTTGAGAGAGAGTCGGGTGGTTGCTTGCGTGAAATCCAGACTTGTCTCGGTATCGTCGTTCCAATGATAAAAGACAAACGAAACATTTCCGGTAACAGGTGAGGCGGTTTTCTTCGGGCGAACGGGGAATACAGTCGTCTCGGGATTTACCGGCTCTTGGAGCGGTGAGGCCATTGTGTCGGCTATCCGTATTGTGTCGGTTACGAGAGGAGACTGCGGCACGACACGGTCGCCGACCTGAATCTGTTCGAGCGGGCCGATCACTTTGCACGAGGCCGAGTGAGCAGCGACGAAGACCACTTCAAGCTCTGCCTTAGTACCGTTCTCGCCGAGTACGTTCAGCCGGGAACCGACCGCAAGCCCATCGGCGCTACCGGCATTGAGGTAAACATGCTCCATTGAGATATACTTGACGACTATGCCCTCAGCCGCCAAGGACACTCCGGAGAGCACGACAACGAACAAGAGAACCGGAAGAACTCGCTTCATTAATGCCTCCCTCGCGGATGGCACTCATAGCATGCGGTGCTGAGATACTGATAATCGCCCTCTCCCTGGTGATCCCGATCAGTATCGGTTTTGTTGTGTTCGTGACACAGAATGCACTCGAAGACGGCATAATTGCTGGGCTGCACGTGGCAAGTGGTACAATCATTCCCCCAGACGGAAGCATGCGCGCCCGACGTTATAGGGAAATACTGTCCGTCATGATCCCAGTTTGCCGGCGACCAGCCGTTGGTGGTGTGGCAGGTCTGACAGGTGTTAGGGAAATTGGCCGCCGCGTGATTAGGATCGGTCGTTCCATTAAAGTCAGTCTGGTGGCACGCAAAGCAGGCGGTCGACGTACCCGTATACGATGTTGCGTGACAGGCGATACAGGCTACGGTGACGTGCTGACCCGTCAGAGGGAAGGCCGTGGTGTTGTGGTCGAATGTCGCTGGCTGCCAGGCAGTCGTCGAGTGGCAGGTAGTGCAGTTGTGATCGAAATTGTTCGACACGTGATTCGGATCGGTCACTCCTTCGAAATCAGTCTGATGGCACGAATAGCAGTCAGTCGGCGTACCCACATATCCTGAGGCATGACATGAGACGCAGGTTGCGTTGATATGCGCGCCGGTCAATGGGAAAGCGGTTCCAGCATGACTGAAATTGGCAGGGGTCCAGCCGCTGGTCGTGTGACAATCAGTACAGGTGTGGCTGAAATTCGCCTGCACATGGTTTGGATCGCCGGTCGAGTTGAAATCAGTCTGGTGACACGAATAACAGTCGGTTGGCGTACCAGCGTATCCAGATGTATGGCAGGCGGTGCAGGACGCGTCGACATGCTTCCCGGTCAGCGGAAAGGCCGTGTTGGCGTGGTTGAAAGTCGATGGCGTCCAGCCATTGGTCGAATGGCAGATAGTGCAGTTCTGACTGAACCCCTGCGTGACGTGATTCGGGTCAGTGACCGATTCGAAATCGGTTTGGTGGCAGCTATAGCAGTCCACCGGTGTTCCGGCGAAGCCAGTACTGTGACAAGAGGAGCATAGTATCGTGGTGTGCTGACCAGAGAGGACAAATCCAGTGCTGCTATGATCGAATGATGACGGCTGCCATGATGATGTGGTGTGGCAGGTAGTGCAATCCTGGTCGAATTGCGCCAGTTGATGGTCAGGCTCGGTCGTCTGAGCATAGTCGGTTTGGTGACAGGAATAACATGCTGTCGGCGTCCCTGCGTATTGCGTGGCATGACACGCAACACATGCTGCCTGCAGATGCGCACCGGTCAGTGGGAACGCCGTCGCGTTATGGTCATACTCTGCGGGGATCCAGGCATTGATATTGTGACATAGCGCACATTCGTGGGTGAAGCCGCCGGCTTCGTGGTCAGGATCGGCGGTTGACGCAAAGTCCGCGCTATGACAACTGTAGCAGTCGCTCGACGTGCCTGTATATCCACTCGGATGACACGTTATGCAGGCAACTCCCCGGTGTCCACCAGCCAATGGAAAACTCGCCGGGTGATTGTACGTAGCATAGTGCCAACTTGCCGACGCGGCCTCGTGACAGGAACGACAATCGAGCGGGAATGTTGCCTGCACATGGTTCGGTTCTTCGGTCGCCGCGTAATCCGCCGCATGACAATCATAGCAATCAATTGGTGTGCCTGCGTACTCTTGCCTATCGTGTCCGCGATGGCATGATTCGCAATCGGCCACGGCATGTGCACCGGTGAGCGGGAATCCGTTGGCGGCGTGCAGTTCGAGAGTACTGCGTCGGTTCTGCCAGTCACGCGGTGTGTGGCAAGTCTGGCACTCCTGGCCAAGTTGGCCAAGATGCTGATCGGTATGGCAGTCAATACAGCTTACGCCGACATGATTGAAGACCGGATCTTTGTGACAGCCGATACATTGAGCTGCCGCGTGCGCTCCCACTAACTGAAAACCGGTTGCGGCATGGTCAAAGGCCAACGAGTCACGCATCTTCGACCAGGAGTCGGTGGTGTGGCAATCCTGACAGTCCCACTTTAGTTGTCCGTGGGGGTTGGTCACTGTTGATTGGCTGAGGATCATTCCGCCGATCAGCAACAGCAACGCAGCTGGTATGACGAGGAGACGTTTCATGAACGCTTGCTCCTTTCAGGATTGGCTGTACCATGACAGGAAACGCAGGTCGTTTCGAGTGGTTTGTATGCGGTCCAAGTATCAGCTCCGTCGGTGTGTGGACGGTGACATTTACCGCAGGCGACATTGCGATGTGCGCCATCAAGAACGAATCGACTGTTGGCATGATCAAAGGTCGAGGGTTTCCATCCTTTGGCGGTATGGCATTTAGAACATTGCGTGGCGCCATCAACGGCAAATTGCGCTTTATGGATATCGGCGTGACAGGACTGGCAGTCAGAGCGGATCCCAGTGAACTTAACCAAAGTTCGATCACTAGTATTCGCCATGTCCGCGTGGCACTTGTTGCAGGCGACCTTTACATGCATCCCTTCGAGCGCGAAGTTGCTCTTCGAGTGGTCATAGTTGACCTTGTTGAAAGTGTCAATGTTATGGCAAAGTTCGCATCCATCGGCGGCAACCAGTTTGTCGACTTGCCCGCGATGTGGATCCTTGTGGCAGGCCACACAGCGTGTGGAGTTGAACGCGAATCGAAGATTCGGGCTGTCATCGGCGGGCTCGCGCTGGTGACAGGCGAGGCAGGGGACTGCCTGGTGCGCGCCTCGGAGAGGATATTCGGTCTGCTCATGCTGGACCATCAGGAAACGTGCCGGCGTAAAGGTCTGCACGGAATGGCACTCCTCGCAATTTCCCTTGGAGGCGCGCTGGGCGAACTCACCATTGTGGAAGTCTGAGTGGCAGTCGCGGCAGGCCTGGAACCGAAGTCCCTGCTTTGATGCGTTACCTTGATGACATTTGGCGCATGCCACTACCGTGTGTTTCCCTTCGAGTGGATAACGCGTTTTGCTATGGTCAAAATCGACAGTGTTGACCAATCGCCAACCATCGGTATTATGGCAGGAGGAACAATTCTCACCCAGTTTGCCGCCGTGCGTATCGGTGTGGCACGAGGTACAATTGTCAAATTGCACTCCACGATACTGCATGTAGTCGAAGTCATCCGCGAGAGGGCGGTCGGTCATCAGTCGGTGGCACTTCAGACAGGAGACGGACTGATGTTTTCCAGTAAGTTGAAACTTGGCCACTGCGTGGTCAAACCCAGTAGCCGGTTTCCAACTGGTCTGTGTATGACAGGAGGTGCAGTTGGTGCCAAGATCACCGCGATGTTCGTCGCGATGACAGGAGCCGCACGACTGGCTCAGCCCCAAAAAAGTACGGCTTGAGTCGAGTCGCTCATTTGGGCCGAGTTGGAAGTTCGAGATGAATTGCGGTCGATGACACTTGCGGCAGTCAAGTGTGCCATGTTTTTCCTTGAGGATAAACCCGGTCAACGAGTGGTCGAACGATCTTTCTCCATCCTGCCAGTGTATCAGCTCAAAGTCACGCCCTTGGTGTTCGACATGGCAATTTTGGCAGTCTTGATACTCCGGTTTGCTGTGCAATCCTCTGCCGGACTCACGCTGTGTTTTGATCCGACCGTGACATTTGAGACAGTTATCTGGCACCAACTCGTGATCGCCGCCGTGGCATTTGGTGCAGTTCTCCACACCTTCGAGTGACATATGCACCCGATGCAGATCGCCCGGAGAGAGCTGGGCTAGCGCAGCTCCGGCAATCAGGAGACAGACTATGAGTGCGATGGATATTCTTACCATACCCAGCCGTACCCCATCCAGACGGCCACGCCGATATGGACCAGCATGATGAGATACATGATGATCGCAAAGGGCTTGTGAATGACGTGCCAGTAGTGGAAGATCTGATGAATCTGGCTCAGCAAATTGACGCGACGGAGCAGCAACGCCCGCTCAAACGCCAGGCGCGTAAATTCGTGCAGCTCCCGCCTGGGAAGAGGGACCGCGCGCATGACGTTGCGCGTGAATCTGCGCCGGGTGAATGCGCGAAACAGATCGTTGACCAGAAGCAGGAGTGTCGCTTTGAGCGCGCCGCCGGAGAATTCCGTCGCGAATCGAGTGGTAACGCTTTCCAGTTTAGCAACAGCGGTATCCTCCAGCGCAAATCGAGTGCGCAGATGGATGACCTTGTCGTTTTTCAGGCGATCAAGTTCCTGCAGCGAAAGTTCTGAACCCTGGATATTACGGGGTATCTGCAGGTAGAGATAGCGGCCGAAAAAACCGCTTAAAGCCACTGCGACCATCGACCAAAAACTGACGGCAACCAATCCCTGAACCTTGAACGAAGTATGCAGGACGATAAGCAACGGCCCCATTATCCCGAGGAATATGTGGAAATGCAGCATGCCCTGCAGAGAGCCGATTCTCTCGAGCACGCGGATCCGCTTGCGCAGAGAATAGAGTAACATCAGGATCATCATCCCGGCGCCGAGATACCCATAGAGTAATCCGCGCGTGCCAGCCGGTCTCAGCATGCGGTAATCTTCATGATGGGGACGGTTGGCGTAAGGAGTCGAGTAGTACGAATAACCGTCGTATACCAGCCAAGCGATGGCGGATAATGCAAGAATGTAAATGATTGTCAGAGTCCAACCGCGCGAGCGTGAATCGCTCCGAGTGGTTTCTATCGTAGGACTAACTGACATTGTTTCCCGCGCTAACAGTTCCATGTGTCGTCCTTTAGATTGTAAGCATTGAACCCGAAGTAATGCAAGCGGTTACCCAGTGGGCCAATGAAAAACTGAGGTGAGCTTTCCTCAATGGTTATATCGGCAAAGGAGGGAGTTTGTATCAATAAAAATAAAGGTCTTTTGAGTCGGTAATCGAGCGTTGAAAGTCTGTTGGGAGGCGCAGAGCTAATCAGGGCTACAAGCTGCTTCAACTCGCCATTGAGTATGGACTTAATGTATGTGTTTGTGGACTGGAATAGGCGAGTATCGATTGTTTGCCCGAACTTTTCCTCCTGATAACTTTGGATTGGCGGCGGGAGCGGGAGACAAGCTCCCGCGTCCCGCTCAGGAGAGAAACAAAGGGGGCTATTGTGTACAGATCGTCGCGGAGAAGCGATTCAGCACCGTTGTAATGGGATTACAGATCGCCTGACCGGTCTTGGTCCCGGCGAAGAGCAGCCCGACCGGATTCTCGCTTGTATTGTTTGTAACGACCAGAGAACCTGAATCACCCGCCTTGGTGAACTTCGTCGAGGTCATAAACTGACCGACGAATTTGGCGGTACCATGAGTGTAACCGACATTGACCGTCACATTGATTGACGTGATCGTGCCTGTGGTCAACGAGGTTGTGCGACCGACCTTTTTGATCGCCAGTCCAATGGCAGGCGGGACAATTGTCGCGCCCGGGAGTCCGTAATAGGTTGAGAGGGTGGCGCACGTGAAGTCTGTGGTCGAGAATTGCGCGATTGCCGCGTCTATATAGTTATCCGAGCCGTCGAACTTGATAGGTTCGAAATCCGACAGGTCGGCGATCTTGTTAGCGGTATTCAATGCGCACTTGGTGTCATACAGTCCGGGCTGGTTGATGTCTTCACCAATCGCCGCGTAATTCTCACGGGCCATCACGTGGTTATTACTCAGGATATAAGGGGTTGATCCTTTGTAGACTACGCAGCCGAGAGTTCCCGAAGCGCATTCGCCTATATTGCCGATGGAAACGCCGATCGGAACCGGACGATAGGTGCCGGTCAGTCCAAACGCCGTGATCGGGCCGGTCTCTTCAAACACTACCGGTATACCGTCATACTCAGAAGCTATCTTCCCTACGGAGGACAGCGGACCTGTGGTAAAGACAATGATCGCCGGGTTTCCGTTGGCATCCAGGGTAGTGCCTGCCCCAACAACGTTTGGAACAGTCAGGAGCTCATCCGTGACCTTGTCCTGGATGACCATCGCTTTGGCGATAGCGACCGGATCCCCTGGCAGGATGCTCGCGGTGGCTATTTGAGATGAAGTCGGGTCATTCTGACAACCGATCCAGAAGAACGACATGGCGGCCATCAAGCTCAGCATGGCCACGGTTAGCAGCGTTAGACGCGTACGTCGCATAGATACTTCCTTCCTATGAAATCGTGAGAAAAGGTGAATTGGGTAAGGCTGGCCGACAGGATGGCGGTCTGACCATCAGATATCAGCCATAACCTCAATTACTCCGGGACCGTATATCGCCGCCTACCTCCCTTCCTTCCTGATAAGATTTCCGGTAACGCCAGATCAGAACTCACTGTACCTATGTCTTGGACAGCAGAGAGCCCTAATGACGATTTCGTTCCTTTCGAAGGACGGACAGAGCATTTCCGGACAGAATATGACTGCGTGGACAGTTAACTCGATTTCCTGCTTGTCAACTCTGGCTTTTGCGTTAGCTTGTACTGAAGGTGACTTTATTGATATGCAGACAATGAAGCAGTTCAGCGATTCTGAACTCTGGGTCGAAATCAAGGCAGGCAACCCGGGGGCATGGTCCATTCTTGTCAACCGGTACAAATCGCTGGTGTACTCGGTTTGCTCATATATGGGGCTGTCCCAGGTCGATGCGGCGGACTGCTTTCAGCAGACATGGTCCCAGTTGTACCAGTACCGCAATCGGCTGGAGGACCCGTCGCGAGTCTCGTCATGGTTAGTGACAACGGCGCGCCGGGAAGCAATGGCGCTCCAACGGTCTGGTCGTCGGTTTGTCAATTCCGAGCCATCGACCGAAATTGACGACTCCCAAGCCAGGCCGGATGAACTTTTAGAAGAGCTGGAATGTCAGGCGCAGTTGGAAGAGGCGCTTCGCCAGATCGATCAGCCCTGCCATAAGCTCTTGCACCTGTTCTTTTTCGCCGACGAAGAGTTCTCCTATGAGCAGATTGCGGCTAATATGGGACTGGCCGCTAATACCTTAGGGGCGAAACGTCGACGCTGTCTCGAAAAACTACGGCAAATTTTGTCATCATTAGGATATTCGCGCGAACGGAATTCTCGCTGAACAACTCTGCTGGTCAGAGCGGAAGGAGTGATATGACCGACCGACATTTAAATAGACAGGAGTTGTTACGCGCGGCCAAAGAAGGAATGGCTCCGTTTCAGGACCATCTCTCTGGTTGCGAACAGTGTCAAGCAGAACTGGCGCTGTTGAGGAGATTCCGTGTTGCGGGAAAACTGGAATTGCCGGAACCACCACAAGGATGGGTCGCGAAAGCGATTGAGTTGGCATCGGCAAAGCCGTCATTGGTCCAGGCAACAAGACGGCTGATTGGCGCACTCACTTTTGACTCATGGAGCCTTCCGGCGCCCGCCGGAGTTCGTGGGTTAGCGCCACTCACGCAACGGCGAATCCGTCTTGAGGCAGACGGTGTTGCGCTGGAGATCCGGGCTGAGAAGAAAGCCCAGCAATGGAATTTTGTCGCCCAAACCATCTGCAGCGACACGAAGAATTGCTCATTGCTGGCTTCCTCGACTCATCTCCAGGCAGATGAGGACGGCTTTTTCCAGTGGTCATCGAAAACTCCGCCACGGTCATTAATCCTCACAGTAGGCGAGATGGTCATTGAGATACCGGAGTTATCGTGGAAGATGCCCAAGCCCTGACATTTGCCGAGGAGTTTCTCAAGACCGGCCGTCCCGGATCATTGAACGAGACAGAACTGGCGCTTTGGTGTGACCGGGTCATTCAGACCACGGCTCGAGCGTCGATCAAGGCCGGACTATCTCAGGCCCGACGGTACGCGCTACGCGCCGCCTCGCGCGGTCCGGAACTGCAGCTTTCCTCATGGCGTGTCCTCGCCCGACTGACCCATATGAGTGGATCGTATTCCGATGCGCTGAAGGCGTATCTTCAGGCGCGCCGGTTGGCTGTACGTGATCCTCTGGTCCGTTCGCGGATAGATCGAGCGCTAATTGATGTCTATATGTATCTGGGGAAATTCGAACTTGCACGAAGATCGGCGCACCGGGCGATGGCGACCTTTCGGCGATTGTCCGCCGACTCAGACCTGGCACAGACCAGAGTCAACTATGGCAACCTGCTTCATCGGCAGGACAGGCATCGAGAAGCGGAGCGCTTGTACCGCCAGTCCGCCGAGTATTTCGAGCAAACACCCAATCATGCTGCCACGGCACGGTGTTACTATAATCAGGCCAACACGCTGGTTCAACTTTTTGACCTAGAGAACGCTGACAGAGTTTATCAGTCGGCTCGTGACTTGTGGGAACGCGAGGGCTTCGCGCTTGACGCCTGTGACGTGCGCTATGGCCAGGCATGGCTCAAAATGCTGCGTGGGCAGTATCACATCGCACTGCTCGAGCTGACCGAATGTGAGCGGCAGTATCGAGAAGCGGGGAATCCCAAAGGAGAGGCGCTGTGTTCTCTCGATCGCGCTGAAGCGTACCTGAATCTGGCGATGTACGTTGAAGCGCTGGAAGCGGCACGTCTGAGCGAGAATTTGTTTCGTCGACTCAAATTGCGATATGAATCATCAAAGGCTTCCTTGTTCAGGGCGCAGGCCGCGCACGCATTGGGAAGTCAATCGGAATCGCGAACTGCCATTGCCCGAGCTCTTCGGGGATTCCTGACAGAACGAAATGCCGGTTTCCTCGGTGCCGTCTATTTGCTGGCCGCGGAATTGGACGGCCCCACTACCAAGAGAGGGAGACGCCACCTCGCGACAGCGCGTCGATGGTTTGGCAAGAGTCAGCTTCCATTCTGGAAAGCTCTCGGAGATCTCAAGCAATTGCACTGGTCACAGCAGGTGTCGTCGACACTTCTGAAGGCGATCCAGCAGAATCCCGCGGTTCGTTCAGTTCCTCAATTGTATTCATTCTGGCAGACCGCGCTTGGCGATATCGCCTTCGAGCAAGGAGATATGACAGAGGCGGAGACCTGCTGGAGCAAGGCCGCCGATCGTCTGGATACCGTACGGGCACAACTCCCGCCGGTCGAACTGCGCACCACGTTTGCCCGCAGGGACAACGTGCCGCACACGCGACTGGTACGACGATATCTGCAGTCAGATCCGATGCTGGCGGCGTGCTGGTCGGAGCGATTTCGTACGGTCGGACTCTGGGCACCGTTGCGCGACCTGACTCATCCGGGACGTCGGCAGGTTGAGGAGAGCCTTGCGGCGCTGGCCCAACAGATATCTTTCGTTGTGCGACAGTCCAGTGAAACGCGCCAGCGCGGCGCGGCGGTCCCAGCCACCACAAGCCGGCAGATCAGCAGATTACAGCAACAGGCGCGGGAGACACTGGCGCAACTCGAGGGAGACGAATGTGTCAGACTTGATAACTCGATTGAACGTCTCGCGTCCCTCTTTATGGAAACATCCCACGACACCCCCATCGTTCAATTCCATACGGACGAGAAGGATATTATCGGGATCGTGCATGAAGGCGGTCACGCCAGGGCGACCCGGTTCGCGGATGGCGTCGTTCGCCTTGCCAAGAGCATGGAACGGTGGCGATTTCTGCTGGAGCGTGAATTGTACCAGCGGCGGAATGAGCGCGAGATATCACTTCGTATAGAAACGCAACTCTGGTCCGAACTGGGAGATTGGTTGTGGTCGCCGCTCGAAGTAACCGATACGAATCGCTCAATACTCATTTTACCGGATGGCGAGCTTGCCAATCTTCCCTGGTCGGCGCTGAGGATCAACAACAGGCAGTTGGGTGAGTCCAGTCGTGTGATCATATCACCAAGTCTGCGACACTTTCATGCGGCTCAGCAAGTGACGGTGGCCGAGCGTTCGGGAACAGTTTTCTGCGGACCATCGTCCGATCTCGCGTTTGCCGGCCGAGAGGTAGCGGATATGACTGCCGGCACAGATGAGCAATTCACGGTGATTGATCCATGCCGCCGAAGTGATTGGCCTTCCGAAGGCAATTCAGGCCTATGGCATTATGTTGGTCATGCCGAGCTTCGGGCCGACAATCCATTTTATTCATTCCTGTTATTGGAGGATGGACCCCTGTTCGCCGCGGATTTTCGCATCAAGCAGTGTAAGGTCGGGCTGGTCACGCTGGCCGCCTGTCGATGCGCCGAACAGGTTGCCCTACCCGGCGAAGAACCTACCGGGATTGTGAGATCCCTGCTTGAGATGGGCGCTCGCACGGTTGTGGCGGCGCAATGGCCGGTCAGCGATCAGTCCACCGCTGACTGGATGCAGAGGTTTTACAAACACTATTTTTCGGGAGTATCCGCCAGCGATTCCGCCTCGCTGGCATCCCGGCATATTCGTGAAGATAATCCTTCCGCGACACATTGGGCGGCTTTCGCCGTCTATGGCGCGGATTCCATCTGGAGGTCCGCATGAGACACCGTTTGATCGTTATCCTATGGTGCGCACTACTAATAGTGTCGCAGTTGGCTGTTGCTTCAGACGGTCCTCCTGATCGAATTCGTTTCAAGCCGAACGAGATCATCTGCAAGCTTTTGCCGGGGTTCAGTATTGATTCTCTCAATACCGAGTTCGGTACGACTATCAAGAGCCATCAGACAACCACTGACTGCTATTTGCTGAATATTCCGCCGGGGGCGGATGTCGATTCGTTGGCCGGACTCATAGCTCAGGAGGCGGGGGTTGTTTTCTGCAATCCGAATTTCTACCTGGCTGTGCCGGAAGGTCTGCAAAGCAGTTCGCCGTTTCTGGATCAGAACTACACCATTGACATCACCGGTCAGTTGCCGGCGACCACCCTGAATTTGACGGCGGCTCAGGATATCAGCACTGGCGATAATGTGAAGATCGCGTTGATCGATGGCGGAGTGTTTTTCGATCATCCTGAATTGTCGCGAACAGAGGGTCTGGTGGTGCCGCGCTGGGATTATGTGGATGAAGATATTGACCCGACCGATGTCACCGGTGGCTCAATGTCGGGACACGGAACCTTCATCACTGGGTTGCTCAAACTGGTAGCGCCGAATGCGGATGTGCTGGTTTATCGCGTTCTGGATTCGTCGGGAATGGGGGATGGCTACTCAATCGCGGACGCCGTGCTCCAGGCGGTCGCGGACAGTTGCCGAGTCATTAGTTTGAGCCTCGGCATGGTTGGTTTCCACGATGCTCTGGACGAAGCGCTAAAGTTCGCGCACCAGAGTAATGTCTTGATTGTCACCTCGGCGGGAAACGACTCGACCGACCTCGGGAGCATTTTCCCGTTTCCTGCCGAGCGCACTTATTGTCTTGCCGTCATGGCGGTAGACTCTCTCGACCTCAAAGCGGACTTTTCCAACTATGGGACAAAGGTCGACCTCTGCGCGCCTGGAACGATGATTTATGGTCCCTATCCCGACTCTATATATGCTTGGTGGAATGGAACCAGTTTCGGTGTGCCCTTCGTCGCTGGCGTGGCGGCTATGGTATTGCAGGTACATCCAGAATACACCGTTGACCAACTTGACAGCGCCCTCCTGGTGACCGCGCGAGATCTCGATAGTCTCAACCCGCTTTATGCAGGTCTTCTTGGGGCTGGTATGATCGACCCTATTGCTGCCCTGAATTACATTTATACCGTAACGTTGGGGGACCTGACAACGGACGGTATTGTTGACCTGTCGGATCTCTCACTGTTGGTGGCATATATGCTCGGAACGTTTCCGACCTCACCTGGTATCGCCGCAGACCTCAATTGTAGCGGCGGAGTCGACCTCACCGACCTGTCAATTCTGATCTCATATATCGTTGTGGGACAACCTCTTTCCTGTCCGTAGTCGCGACAGCTCGCGGCTATCCAACCGACCGGGGTCCCCAGCAGACCCCGGTTTTTTTTTCATAGACAGATCGTACTATTTTCTTTGACTCGCCGGAACGGTTCAGGTGGCCTCGCGCTCTGCTGATTGGAACAGGACGGAAATGAACTGAATGCTGGGCAGACTAACCATCTCTTAGGAGGCTGTAGTATGAAATCACATTGGATTCGCATGATGGTAGCGAGCGCGGCGCTGCTGATGGTAGTGATCGTCGGCTGCAACAAGTCGCCGATGGACTCGGTATCATCTAATCCGACCGGGACAACCTATGACGAATTCTCCAACCCGTCGACTGCTTTTGCTGCCGTAGTTGAAGGGCCGCAGATCAAAGCGCGCGTGGAGACCGTCGATCAGAATCGTCGTATGTTAACCTTTGAAGGCGAACCGGACACCGTCGTTGCTCTGCAGAATTGCCAGATCGTCCGTTCAAATAACACGAATGAATCGCCGATCCCCTTCGTCAACATCAAGCCGGGTGACTCCTGTGAAGTAAGATGCGAGCAGAACCAGAACGGTTACCTCTACGCCTGGCACATTAAAGTGTGCGGGGAAGACTGCAACTATGACTTGGCGTTCCGCGACACGATCCTGACGATCGATTATGCACTCAATCAATTCACCGTGGTCGGTCGCAATGAGACCATCCTCGTGGATTCACATACGGTCATCTTTGGCGTCACTCCGATGTGGAATACTGATCCGAAGAACGAGAACCCCGGTCCTGCCGCGGCCAAAGTGGATCCGTCGGACAACGGCAACGCGGGCCTCAATCGTGTGAACTACCTCTTTACCGATTTGGCGGAAGGTGATGTTCTGGAGATCCGGGCCAGAGTCATCGATGAGAACACGCTGTTGGCTGTCTACATCAAAGTCGCTAATTGTGAAAACAAGGCGAAGTGTGAACTGTTTGAATCAACCCTGGCTACGATTGATTATGAGACGCGCTTGGTGACATTTACGGACCAGCTCTGGATCGGTTGGGTCTGCCCCGGCGCAAGCCTTCTGGATGCGGCTGGCGCAGAGCTGACGCTTGAAGATTTCGTGGCTGGTGATATGGTATCCGTTAAGGGTGTGCCGCTGGAAGGGGATACCCTGAAGGTGAGTCTTCTTCAGAAGATGTAACAATCGGTTCTTCTGCGAGTGAGGAAGGGTTCGTTACCTCAGAACCGAACTACCGAGCCGGGTCACACCGGCTCGGTTTGTTATTTCATACCAGGTGCTGGACCGAAGCGCATGCTCTCTATGAGAATTCACCACATACTCCTCAAATCTCTTCCAGTAGCTCTTGACTTTGTAGATAATTTCATCCATGCTAAGGTAACATCAAAGCGAAAGGGACCTTCTATGAAGAACAGCTCCTCTAAATCGCCTCTCCTCGAACTGCTCATGCCAATTCTATTTGTCAGCGCTCTCACTGGACTGCTAATGGTCAATGCGTTGGCCGGACCAACTGGCACAGTCAAAGCAGGAGATGCCGCGCTAGGGACGATCAAATATGAAGCATTTGAGACACCGGAGTTTTGTGGCGCTTCCTGTCATGTCGACTTCTACCAGCAGTGGAAGCAGGCAATGATGTCTCAGGCATACACGCACCATTGGGATGAGATCGAATATTTCAAACTGGCCGTGCCCCACGCGGAAAAAGATCACGTAGTTGCGGGAGTTAAGGCCGGATGTAATGGGTGCCACGCGCCACTTGCATTTTTGGCAGGCGATGTACCGCCGCCACTTCCCGCGGCCAACAGCCGGGCCAACGAGTCCGTCTCCTGCGATCTGTGCCATAGTCTGACCGGGTTCGAGGGGGACACCCCATTCAATTTCAATTGGATCGCCGAGCCAGGTGATGTCAAGTACGGCCCCCGGGAGACAGTGGACTCTCCAGCACACAAAGGAAAGAAATCAGACTTTTTGGCCAGCGCCGAATACTGTGGAACCTGCCACAATGAAAAGGATCCGTACGGGATCTGGGTCAAATCGACACACCTTGAGTGGAAGGAAGGTCCCTACGCCGCCCAGGGCGTTCCCTGCCAGTCCTGCCACATGACGAAGACAGCTGGTGTCACCGCTAGCATGGGTACCGTGTACCCTGACGCTCGACAGCACCTCTTCCATGGAGCGCATGACCCGGGTAAAGTTCGCGGCACGATCGAGCTGCGTATCCATCCAGATATCCGTGAAGTCGAGCCTGGTTCCACCGCCAAATTCACGGTCGCGCTATTCAACCAGAAGACAGGTCACAAATTCCCCACCGGTTCGGTTGAAGACAGGATCCTCTGGCTGCATGTCGAGGCTACGGATGCCAATGGTAAGATCTATCATCTCGCGGTCGACAAGAAGGGATTTGACGGTGAAGAATACACTATCGCCGCAGATGAACTTGCCTACCAGGATATGGGGATTGCTCTGAATGACCCGAATTTCAAAGGAGTGCAACGGGACGGCGTGCCTGTCGGCGATCGCATTTTCCGGATGCCGTATTTTGATCCGCAGGGAAGAATGACCATCCAGCAATGGAATACCAAGACACTCGGCGTCGACTACCGTCTAGGACCACGCGAGACCAAACTGGAGACTTTTACCTTTAATCTTCCAGTCGATGTTGCCCCTGGACCAATGACCGTCAAAGCCACGCTCAACTACGCCAAGTTGGTGAAACCGGTGGCAGACCTGTTGGGTGTGCCAGCCGAAGAATCAGAGCCGCTGGTGGTAAACGACCACTTTACCACACTGACTGTTCTGCCATAAAGGAGTTGAACTACCATGGACATTCTCAAGAGACATGCGGCAGTATTCGCTCTCGGGCTAATAGCGGCAGTCGTGCTCATACAAACAGCGGAGGCGATTCCCGCATTTGCCCGCAAGTACGCCATGAGCTGTACTACCTGTCACGCGCCGTATCCGCGTCTCAAACCCTATGGAGACGAGTTTGCGGGAAATGGGTTCACGCTGAAGGACAAAGACGCTCCGCGCTATTTCGTAGATGCCGGCGACCAGAACCTTTCACTTATTCGTGAACTCCCCCTGGCTGTGCGACTGGAAGGCTTTACGCAGTTTGCCTCCAAGCCCGGAGACAGATTCGACTTTACGTCGCCGTACAACCTGAAATTGCTCTCGGGCGGAGCGCTGGCCAAAAACATCTCGTATTACTTCTATTTCTTCTTCAGCGAACGTGGAGAGGTCGCCGGGATAGAGGACGCATTCATCATGTTCAATGATATTGGATCCTCGGAACTGGACATTTACGTGGGTCAATTCCAGGTTTCTGATCCACTGTTCAAGCGTGAAGTGCGTCTGTCGTACGAAGACTATCAGATATATCGAGTCAAACCGGGACTCTCCAGTATAGGCCTGACCTATGACCGGGGGATCATGATGACCTATGGGTTCGAATCAGGGACGGACATAACCCTGCAAGTCCTGAACGGCAACGGAATCGGCCATGCCGACGACAATCGCCTGTACGACAATGACAAATACAAGGCGGTGCTTGGTCGGATAAGTCAGGATATCGGCGAGTATTTCAGGATTGGCGGGTTTGGATATTTCGGTAAAGAGGGCCCCAACTGCGACTCCACCAACGAGGTCTGGCTGGCCGGTCCAGACGCGAGTATAACGACGGACAAAGTAGTACTGAATCTTCAGTATGTCGAGCGCCGCGATGACAACCCGTCATTGGATATGACCAAGCCGCCTGAGCTTGAAACGCACGGTGGCTTTGCCGAACTGATCTGGCTGCCGAATGGAGACCGGACCACCTGGTATGCGATGGCGTTGTACAACAACGTCGACTCAGACCAGCCTGATCTCAAGTATGAATCATTTGCGGCGCATGTCGGGTACCTGATGCGCACCAACATACGGCTAACAGCGGAACTGGTCTTTGATATTGAGGACGAGGAGACACGGTTCCTCCTCGGCTTTGTATCGGCGTTTTGATGCCCTGTGTTGTGACTAGTTGACAGGGGTGACGCCGAAGAGGGGATACCTGTCGACAGTCGTTCCCGCGAAATGACGAGAAGAAGAAAGGCCGGGCGCGCGCCCGGCCTTTGCTGTGTAGCACCCACAGCATGGAACCCGTTACTTTTGTGCCAGCCGTTGACACAGCTGATCAGATTCCTGCCAAGCAGAGTAGGTCATCATTGTATCCGTTCCACCTGTCCTGATTTCCTGAAAACATTCTCCATATCCAATCAGTGAATGGTCGAGGCGGTGATGCGGGGACGGCGCTTTCAGCTGAACTGACAAAGGAGAGCCCGCCCTCGGGGAGGCGGGCCTTCATCACGGGATATTAGTCAGACCTGATCAGATGTCCAGGTCGCCGGTGTAGAGATCTTTATGAGCAGGGTCAACTTTCAATTTGTTGGCAGTCGCCCATGCTTTCATGTTCACTTCGGCGTAGGTGGATATCTCCTCATTATATATTAGTCCCTGATTAATAGCGCCATAGAGGAAGTAGTAGGTCCAGGCGCCATTTTGCAGGTCGGGTGCATCATAAGAATATTTCGACGTTGATGCTGTGGACAGGACCGTACCGGTCTTGCAGTCGGCGAGGAAGTCGCCGATCACGCAGGCATCAAGATTGATTGTCTTTTTGGTACAATTCGCGGCGTTTAGGTATCCCATGACGTACGCATGGGTTAGGTAGTAAAGATCGCGCGAAATGATACTTGATCCGCCTGATGGTCGGACCTTGGTACCGTGGCCGGAATAAAAGAAAGCGATCTCGTCGCCTGCTACAGCGGCATCACGCAGCCAGATCAGTCCGGCCTGAATATTCGCGGCCGAAGCGTTGTAGTCAATGTCGCTGCGCACCGTGAATCCTTGAGTGTTGAGGAACGCGATGACATCGCGAGCGTCGTCGTCGCAGTAAGTCAAGTCATTGGTGGTGCCATCGTAGTCGGAGATGCCTATGACATACGCGTACTTGTGTGCGGGGGTCGGGTTTGGGTCGGCGGCGGACATGCCGGGCGTCTCCTCGCGTTCCACCATCTCCGAGACACTGCCGAACTTGATGAACGACTGCTTCACCGCATCCGGACGGTTATCGACGAATTCCGGACGCTGAACCAGCGTTCCGGGAGTGCTCAGGTCATCATTGGGACCAGTAATGTTCGGTTCATCGGAACACCCAAAGAATGCCGTGACCACGGCCAGCATACACAACAGCAATAGTAGCCTTTTCATGTGAGACCTCTTCTAATGGTTAATGAATACAGATTGTTGAAGAGGGAGTTCACCCCGATACAGAACAGAACGACCTCCTCGCGCGAAGGGCGTACCGGCTAGGTTGCTGTGAAATCTCCCGCCTAGGAGATCGGGGCGAGAGACGACAGTCTGTGGGTGCTAGCCCAATATAAACAAAAAACAGGTACGGATGTCCACAATAATCTGAGAAGCATTCAATAGTTAGAGGGAGGGAGGCTTAAAAGCGGAAGTAGCAACAGTTGCGGCAATACGCGGGCTCTGCGAGACACATTCTGCAACTGGGTGGTCGAAAATGCGGTTTAGCATGGCCCGGCCTTCATTTGGACTGGCGAGAAGCACAAGTTAGCGACGGTTTCCGAAAGTGTTCTCTATCCACTCCCGATACCGTTTGATACTCGCTTTATCCGGAAAGTCGTGCCCCTTGTCCGCTTCAGTGATGAACAGCACATGAGCTCCGGCAACCTGAAGCTTACTCACTAACTCCCGCGTACTCTCATACGGGGCATTGTTGTCCTTCTCACCGTGAAAAACAAAAATCGGTAGATTCTTGAATGCTCGGAGGCAGGCGGGATCCAGGAAATTGGGCTGTGTGCTGTCCCCGGAATACTTCTCACCAAGGTTAGGATTTCCGCTCATGACTGCCAGCGCTCTGAATTTGCCCGGCGTCTCATACGCCGTTCGGAGGACGCCATATCCACCCATAGAAAAGCCACCAAGCAGGATAGCGTTTGTGTCCACGGAATAGTCCCGGGACACCGTGGCAATAACCTCCGCGATATCTTCCTGGGCATGGTCGACACAGAACGCATTCGATTTCCCTCGGCCGTAGGGAGCAACCGCGATGAACCCGTCGGGGATAATGTCACTCACACCCCGTTTGGTAAAGCTCTTCTCATCTGAAGCGCTTCCGTGAAGGTAAACAAACAACGGGTAGGTCTTGTCCCGACTGTAATCTGACGGAAGCCAGACCATATATGGTTGCAGACTCGCGTCAACGCGCGAACGGTACGCCTTTCGCACAAACCCAGTGGCCTTCGCGAAATCATCCTGACCTCTGTCTGCATGTTCGATTGACGTGATCAGCCCCTCCAAGACCATCCTCATCTCCCCACACGTCTCGTAGGGATGGATTGATTGAAGCTTGTGTTGTACCTCGCCCATCAAGAATTGCAGCGTGCTAACACTGGAGGCCGATACTTTGCCAGCAATAGAATCGAGTCGCCCCGCCAGCCGCGGTATATCCACAGCAGGCAGGACAGTCAGTCCACGCTCACCGTAGCTGTCGCCACCAGCACTCCACCGCACAGTATATCCGCCTGCAGGTAGAGCGGAAGTATTGAGCCAGAAGCTGGAACGCCCGATTGTCGAAGTACAGGCTTGGGGTATTCGCTGACTCACTGTCCTCTCTCCCTCGCCCAAATAGATACTTGCGGTCAACTCAGAAGCACGACTGTCGGGCGCAATTTGGACTGAAATCATCTGAAGACTGTCACCTGCGGTGATATGGCTCCGTGCTGGTTGCACGAAGGTCTGAACCGAATGGCGAACCTCCGGTTGCTGGAACGAAAGTACTGCATATTGGCGCTTCTGTTGCTCGCCACCTATATAGGGATCGTCGACGACGCCGAGTAGCATTACGCGATTCGGCTCAATAGCCTTCACAAACCGTAGATTAAATCCGATCTCTCCGGACAGCCAGGGGTGATACGGGTGGACATCGGCCCACGGCAGCAGCAACTCAAAACTGATCTTCCCGTCACTCTGCCGACTCTCAAGTCTGGTGTTTTCGCTGGTTGGTACGAAGATCTTGTCCACGTTGTAATACCAGAAGCCGCGTCGAGTCCATTCCTGCGACGGCTTGTTAACGGCAGAACAAGCCAACACATAGAATTCGTCGGTAGGTGCTTCATCCTTTCGCGGGGCAGCAATCACGATATGAAATCCGTCGCCGTTCTGATAGGCGCGGTCGCGGAAAATCAAGCGGTCCGCTGCAGCCTCAAGATAAACATAGAAGAATCCGGCGCCATAGGCGAGCCGATAGCTTGCCGGAATGACAGAGTCATTCTGAAGGACATAGGCAAAAGTGAACTGACGCTGCGGGAGAAACCGCAATGAATCGTCCAACCGACCATCAATTACTGGAGGAAATTCGAGAAAATTGACTGGCGGTTCGATCCGGTTTGGTGATGGACCGAGACTAACATGCCGGAATTCCGACTCATCGAACGCCATAAGCACTTCCGTTCCCATCAACAGGTTCAGTGTGATGCATAAGCTTAAGAGAAACTTAGCCATATTTCTCTTCATCCTTTCCATGCCTTTGGCGGATCGATCTTGCGCTGCAACTGTGGTCTATATCACAGACTACGAAGGATATGTTCGCTTGTTTCGTCTGGGCAAACACACCGGCAGCAAGGTCCCAACATTCAGTCACTGCCGGAGAGTGAAACGTATTGAATGCTACCCCTAGTTGTATTGACTGTCATCTGGAGATAAGGAAGAGTACGTACATCTACCCAATGCGTACGTTCAGGTTGGGCGCGAAAGCCACCGTAACAGGAATATGTTGGAGGTTGGGGAAATCAAACCCACGAACTCGCGGTCCGAAATGACATGGCATGTAATTGAGCGGACCCCAAATCTCGTTTCGTGATGATTTTGACTAAAGAAAGGAGTTGTATGATTGTAAATAATAGTGAAACAGTTACATACTATTAAGCGGGGTTGACGAGACTCGAACTCGCGGCCTCATGCGTGACAGGCATGCGTTCTAACCAACTGAACTACAACCCCGATCGATGTAAAAGAACAAAAATCTCGATCTCGGTTGGGCCGAAATCAACTGCCGACCGTGCTACCCAAAAAACTGGGCGATACAGGATTCGAACCTGTGACACCCTGCGTGTAAGGCAGGTGCTCTAACCAGCTGAGCTAACCGCCCGGTTCTCCTGTGAACACCGTCCGGACATGGCCCGTCACCCGCTGTTTTCAGCCAGATGACCTGACCCGCCCGTTGGCAGACCGATAATATATATGACTCCCCGGAAAAGGCAAGCGCCCAAAAGTCATGTCGACAGAAAAATGCCCGCTCCTGAATGAGCGGGCAAATACCATCTGTCGGCCTTGTTTAAGTGATTGTAAATAAATCGTTTAGCCGAACTCTTATTCTGCTTGCTGGGTCTCGCCAGGCGATGCTACCGCCGGTTTATCCTTGGCCAGGATCGCCCACGGAACCAGCACGCAATATCCAACCACCAGAAGCACCGGGGCAAGACTGGTCGAGCCCTGACTCAATGAGAAAAACCCGATCACAATCACCACCAGAGCGACTGCGAAGAGGATGTAATTCTTTCGTCCGAACGGCCATTTCTCAGGCGCACGAACCATCTGCGCCGAGCCGGCGCGGCCTCCCGAGGGAAGCGGTTTTTTCTTAGGTACTGCCATAATACTCGCCAAAATAGAGGTTCCCGGTTGTCTGTCAAGGCTTTTGCTGAAGCCTATGACTCCTCATTATACCTGACCGACAGCCCTATCGCCCAGACAAACATGAGCATCTGACGCACTTCCTCATCGGCAAACGTCGCTTCGGTCAGAGATGTTATCAGGAAGACCACTGATCCGATCAATGCTGCCAGCGCCAGTCGACGTTTTTCGATAGGCAGCCGCAGGTTGAATGCGGATCGCCCGACCAGCCGAATGATTGCGAACCAAATTCCGGCGAAAAAGAGAGCGCCGGGGATACCCGCGATCGCCGCGATATTGATGAAATCGTTGTGAGCATGCGCGAGCTTGCGCTTTTCGTCGATATTTGGGTCAAGCCGCGCGACATATTCATCCCTGAAATTCCCCTGGCCAACACCGAAAACAGGATTCTTCCAGACAATATCCAGCGACCGTGTCCAGATGAACACGCGACTCCCTTCATACTGCGCCGAAGTATCCTGCTGCATCAGACCGCCGAATTTTGCCCGCGAAGTCGGCAACAACAAAGTGAGTGCGATAACAGCGCCGATTCCGCCGATTGCCAGCCATCGAATCCTACCCGGTCGGATCGACGCGCAAAACACCAGCGCGATGACGATCGCCGCAATCGGCGTTCGACTCGCCGTGAGTACGACCGCGACAAGACACAGCACCGCGCATGAGGCAATAACCACCAGTCGTCGTCTCGCGACATATGAGCCGAACATCAGATAGCCGCAGAGAAAAGTCCCCGCCACGGCATAGTAGTTGGCAAAGGTCAGCCAGTGGGTGAAATTGCCGACTGGCCGTGCGACGGGGGTGGACTCGAACGCGCCATGAGTGAAATGTAACCAGTGGCTTCCGGAGAAGAACTGAGTGATCGCGTAGAGTGAAACGATCCCCGTAGCAATCGCAAAGCCATACAATACCCTCTCGCTGAAGACGCCTTTTCGGAACAAGAAAATACCTACCGGAATCGCGAGAAACAGCCACTCCTCTTTGCAGATGGCCATGGAGCGCAAAGGAGTCTTGCCCATGGCTGATGCTACAAGTAACCATGCTATGTAGAGTAGGATGAGGATGTAGACAGGTTTGGCGGGTCCGGCGAACGGGTTAAGCCTATCTCGAAAGGTTATGATCAGAAAGGTGACCAACGAAAGCCCCAGCGTTATCTGCGCGAGAGCGATCGAGAAAGCCGAGGTGACGACGAACAACGCGAAGCAGAACCTAAGTGTCTGCAGCAATCGGTCTGGCCGGTCATCACTCATGCAAAAAGATCCGTCTCGATCAATTCAACCAGCAGGTGTATCAGAAAGATCTGTTCTTCCTGCACACGTTGGGCAGACGGATGGGGGATCACCAGCGCCCGGTCGACCGCGTTGGCGATGCGGACACCGGTGCCGCCGAGTAGACCGATAGTCAACATGCCGCGACCGCGCGCCACCTGAATGGCGCGAGTCAAAGATTCCGAATCATCGGATGTCGCGATGACGATCAGCAAGTCACCCTTATGTCCAAGACCTTCAATCTGGCGGGCAAAAATCTCTTTGAGACCAAGCTCGGCGGCGGCAGTCAGGACTGAGCTATCAGAACTGAGATTGATAGCTGGGAGCGATTGGCGCATATGATCTGCGCGAAGCCGAATCAATAATTGCGTCGCAAAATGCGAGGCGGCCGAAGCAGACTCGCCGTTTCCGGCAAGGAGTATCTTGCCGCCCGATCCGATCACGCCGGCGATCAGGTTCGAGCATTCGAGGATCTGTTCGCCAAGGCGCTCGATGACCATGCGTCGAAGCAGCACCGATTCCTCGGCATGGCGGCGGAATCGTTCTAGTTTCTGGGTGGTATTCATACTCGTACAGTTTGATTCGGATGCGCTGCCGCGGTCAATTCACGCAAATGCTGAAGACTCGAGTCGCTCTCGAAATGATTACCGACCACGACAAACGATGCACCCGCGTCGATTCTTGAGCTGATCGCCTCGGGATCTTTGAGTCCGCCACCGACCACGAGCGGTGTGGAAACGTATGCGGCAACCTCGCGAACCATTTCAATCGGCACTGGCGTCTTTGCTCCGGAACCGGCTTCAAGATAGACCAGCTTCATGCCGAGATATTCAGCTGCCAATGCGTGGGCCGCGGCAAGGTCGGATTTGGTGTTCGGTATCGGCGAAGATCCGGAAATGAACTGTACCGATGTCAGGTTGCCGGACTCTATCAGCAAGTATCCGGTCGGGATCGGTTCAATGCCGCATTGCTTGATGATCGGTGCTCCTTTGACCTGCTCTTCGATTAGATACGTGGCGTTGCGTCCGGAAAGCAGAGAGGTGAACAGTATGGCATCCGCATGCTCAGTGATCTGCGTGATGGAACCGGGGAAGATGATCACCGGAAGTTCGGTCACTTCCTTGATCGCTTGAACCGCGTTCCCGAAATTACTGTGCAGTACGAACGATGACCCGACCAATAGCGCATCGACTCCGCACTCCGACGCATGGGAGGCGAGACGAAGATACTCCCGCTGCTGTATCCTGTCCGGATCCAACAGGAGAAGGAAGCCGCCTCCTTTACGCGCCCGTGTATCATGCAGTCGTTGCAGTACTGACACAGCTACACCTTTGTTTGCAGTATCTCTCTCATGCGGGCGAAGAGTTTATCCGGATCGGTTTCCGGAGCGACGGAGCCTTGCGCGAACGACGGTTTGCCGCCTCCCCGCCCACCGAATTGCGCCAACAGGTCTTTGGATATCGCGCCGACATCGATCTTGTGATCGCTCACCGCGTTGGCGCTGGCGGCGGTCAGGAAGGTTGGTTTGCCGTCGGTCATACCAAACGCCGCTACAACCATCGCTCCAGGTTTGGCCTTCTCAGTATCCAGCCAACCGGTCATGATATCTTTGTCGGAATCACCAAAATTGTGCGTTACGACGGTGAGCGGTCCGATCTTGACCTCGTCGCCCAATGCTTTCGCACCACCAGAGAACATCTCGGATTTGACCTTCTTCAGTTCTTTCTGAAGCGATGTTACCGTCTCTTTCAGCGTCTCGATGGCCGGAATGATCTCTTCCTCGCGACGGCCCAGCATTTGCGCGGCCTGCAGCTTCAGCCCCTTGGCGTCGAGCATCATCTGCAACGCTCCCCGTCCGGTGACCGCTTCAATACGTCGCACACCCGACGCGATACCGGTCTCCAGCGTGATCATGAACGGTCCGATCTGTGTAACATTGCTCACATGCGTGCCGCCGCACAACTCTTTTGAAAATCCGGGGACAGATACTACGCGCACTGTATCGCCGTACTTTTCGCCGAACAGCGCCATCGCGCCGGTCTTCTTCGCTTCCTCAATCGGCATGACATCGGTCAAAACTTCAGTTCCGTCAAGTATCTGTGCGTTGACGATCTCCTCGACCCGTCGGACTTCATCAGGCGACATTGGCTGATGATGCGAGAAATCAAACCGCGCGCGGTCGGGGCCGACATATGAGCCACCCTGCTTCACATGGTCGCCGAGTACCTGCCTGAGCGCCGCGTGCAACAAGTGTGTCGCTGTATGGTTGCGCATGATATCCCATCGACGGGCGGAATCGAGCTCGGCTGTTGCATGGATACCGGCATGCACCGTTTCAAAGGATCCGACCAGAAACTGACCGATATGCACATAATAACCGTTCACATTGACAAGGTCGGTCACTGTTATCTCAAACCCGTCGCCGTAGATTCGCCCGACATCGCTCACCTGACCGCCTGACTCGACATAGAACGGCGTTTTGTCAAGAATGAGCGCGACCGAACCGTCGATCTTGGCGGCATACTGCACTAAGGCGCCGCTGGACATATGTCCGCGGACGAATTTGGTCTCATGGAATGACCACTTCTCATCCTCGGCCAGTTTCGCCAGTGTTTTGGTCAGTTGCGCGCCGGTTGCCTTGAATTCGGAGCCTCTGCGTGATTGCGCCTGCTGACGCGACATGGCATCCTCGAATCCGATCAGGTCGACCGTCAGACCATATTCATGTGCGATGATCTCTGTCAAGTCGGCGGGAAAGCCGTAGGTATCATATAGTTTGAAAACAGTCTCACCGTCGACGATAGTTGAATTGGATGCTTTGACTTTCTTCGCCACTTTGTCGAACAGATCAAGTCCGGTCTCCAGAGTCCGCAGGAATCCTTCTTCTTCGGTCCGGATGACTTTCTGAATATGCTCCTGCTTCTCTTTGATCTCTGGGTAAGCCGCTCCCATCTCGTGCACCAGTACCGGAACCAGCTTGTAGATGAACGGCTCGTGGGCGCCAAGAAGTCGTCCATGTCGCGCCGCTCGACGAAGGATCCGGCGCAATACATACCCGCGGCCTTCATTGGAAATCCCCGCACCGTCGGCAAGAGCAAAGGTCAACGCCCGTATATGGTCAGCCACAACATGATGTGACGACTTGTTATCTGCATACTTGGCATGGGTCAGATCAGAAATAGCTTTGATGATCGTCTGGAACAGGTCGATCTGATAGTTGCTGTCGACATTCTGCAGGATACAGGCGATTCGCTCTAAACCGGCGCCGGTGTCGACCGACGGCTTCGGAAGAGGAACCACTTGGCCATCGGGCTGCTGCTCGTACTGCATAAAGACCAGATTCCAGAACTCGACAAACCGTTCGGTCTCGCCGTTGACGACGTCATTAGGACCGGTCCCATATTGCTCGCCGCGGTCGATATGAATTTCAGTACACGGGCCGCAGGGGCCGATATCACCCATTGACCAGAAGTTGTCCTTCTTGCCGAATCGGAGGATTCGTCCGTTCTTCAGTTCCGGGGCGATCTTCTCCCAGAGCTTGTATGCGTCATCATCAGTCTCATACACACTGGCATACAACTTGTCGGACGGGAGTTTGAGTGTTTTGGTGACCCATTCCCAGGCATAAAAGATCGCTTCTTCTTTGAAATAGTCCCCAAACGAGAAATTCCCGAGCATTTCGAAGAAGGTGTGGTGTCGCGCCGTGAAGCCGACATTATCCAGATCATTATGTTTGCCGCCCGCGCGGATGCACTTTTGCGAGCTAGTGGCACGTTTGTAGTCGGTTTTGCGCTGGCCGGTGAAGACGTCTTTGAACTGGTTCATCCCGGCATTGGTGAAAAGGATGGTCGGGTCGTTGAAAGGGACGACCGGCGATGATGCCACCAGTTTATGGTCGTGCCGGACAAAGTAGTCCAGAAATGAGGAGCGAATATCTGCGGTCTTAATGGTTGCCTGCCTCGTTATCCCGGTTGTACAGTTGCTCAAAGGCCGCTTTGGCGGCCGAGTAGCCGATCCCCCTCCGGCTCAAATAAGTATATGCTTTGGTACGGGCCCGTTCAAGGTCAAATTCCTTGAGGCTGTTCCACTTGCGCTCCAGCGATGTAACCGCGAGCGTTACCTCATCCTGCTCCCCCAACACCAGATCGGCTGTGGTTTCGGCCAGGTCCCGGTCAATATGCTTCCGCCGTAGCCAGTTGATCAGAAACTCCCGACCGGCCGGGTTGTGAGCGATGAATCTGGTCGCCTGGTCATGCGCGAAATGGGCGTCATCCAGCAGCCCCCGGTCCCGATAGCGTTTGATGGTAAGCTTGATCGATTCGGCTTTGAACTTCCGTTGCGCCAGTTTGACCCGAACCTGGCCGACTGAGTGCTCCCGTGTTGCCAACATGCGGGCTACCAGACGATCACATTCCGCCAGTTCGGACTCGGCCTCCAGTTGCTCAAGCTGGGGTTGAGTGATAACGATACCAGCTTTGAGTCGATGCCGATACACCAGTTCATCGGAAACGAGCAGCGGTTGTTCGCGATGAGTGATAACGACGCGGTATCGGCTTCCGGAGCCGATCGGTTTGCATTCGACAATAGCAATCGACTGATCGGTCATACGCTCTCCCAGGTTCCACCAAGTATATCAGGATACCGATATTTCCAAAACAAGAATTTGAGCAGCAAGATGGTCCGCTAAACTACGTTAGAATAAGAAAGAATGTATAAGAAACGAAGTTCATTGTTGACGGGGAACATGTGAAACTGTTATCATGGCTCATCATGCGTCACGAATTTCTCGCCGCATGACCTCCCGATTGTCGGGGAACCGCCCGGGAGATCCTGCCTAAACGTTTTTGCATGCGCAAGGAAGACGATGGAACTCGATTTGCAGGGAAACATATCCAAGTTCACGCTCCCGGAGATCTTCCAACTGATCGCGGCTGGGCGCAAATCCGGAACACTCGGTATCCAAAAAGATGATTCGATCGTCATGATCTACTTCGAATCAGGCGATATCATCTACGGCTATGGGCCGCGCCAGACCTTTCATCTCGGGCAGCTGCTGAAAGAGCGCCGCAAGCTCTCTTCGACACAGCTTGAGGAAGCGGTACAGGCGCAGGCGCGCACCGACAATACGAAACGTCTCGGTGAGATACTCATCTCCAAAGGGTATATCGACCGCGCCGATCTCGAGTCGGTCATTAAAGAACAGATCGAATTCCTGCTCTTCTCCCTGCTGACCTGGCAGGACGGGACATTCAAGTTCTACGAGAATCAGTATCCGACCGAAGAAGAAGTGACGGTTCGCCTTTCTGTCGAGAATGTTATTCTCGAAGGTCTGCGCCGCGTTGATGAGATGAATATGATCAACGAGGTACTGCCCGACCGCAACGCAGTCTACACAATCTCGGCGTCGCAAGGTGGACGGACCCGCGCGGTCACGCTCCAGGCGGCGGAGTGGAATATCATGGCGCTGGTGGATGGCCATCGCACGGTCAATGACATCTGCCGTGACAGTAATCTCGGGCAGGAAGAAGCACTCAAGCGGATGGCGCTCCTGAAACTGTCAGGGATCATCACCCAAACTGAGAAGAAGCCGGTTGTTTCGACCAAGAATATCCCGTCGCCGGAGCTGGAGAAGATGGTGAACCGTCTGGCCGGGCTGTTCGAAGAGTATCTGCATCAGAAATCGAGCTCTCGCCTGACCACCACTCGCAATATCACGACCACAACTATCGGAGACACGGTTGAGTCGCGCTGAAACCCTTCATTCGCTCGAGTCGTTGCTTGAGCAGTTCCTCCAGCGGGCGATCTCGCTTAAGGAGGAGCGGTTGCGTGTGCTCGATGGGATAAACCGCCTCGATGATATCGCGCGCGGCGTGCATGCCGGCGCGGATCTGACCGAAGAGGTCGGCGGATGGTTCGCCCAGCATTCAGCCTGGTTGCAGGGTCAGACCCTCAAACCGGCAGATCAGACTCGCATTCGTTCGTTGCTGGAATCGATCAAGCGCGAATTGGAGCGGTCGCCCGAAGTCAGCCCGGCGCAGATCAAGATCCATCGTGAAATAGACAGGTGGGGATCGGACGAAAAAACGGCCGAGCCGCAAGTCAGAGACAAAATCGTCCTGACCCGCGGTCCGGAGGAGGCGAAGCCATCCGAAGAGGATACTATCGCTATGTACGACAAAGCGTTAGCGAGAATGCAGGCGATTTTCCGGGATATGTCCGCCAACAAGGGACATATAATGACAATCCTCGATGATGCCCTGCTGTCGGCCAAGCACCAGCAGAGCAGAGACGCCTTGCTTTTGTCGGCCTCCATTATATATTACCTCAAGCTGAACCGTTATAAGGTCGAGCCGTATGTGAAACGGCTGAAGGAAGCGGAGGCGCTGTTGGCCGGAGGAAAAGATGCTTAATCCGGCCGAAAAAGCGTATCTCCATGCTTTGCAGTCGCTTAAGCGACGCGACTATGCTCAGGCGGCCCATTATTTTAATCAGGCCGCGCCGTTTTTCGCCGAAAACCAGGAATTTATCCTGCTTCGGGAAACAACCAGCCTGCTGGTGGCGGTTAAGGAAGAGCTACGGGAGCTGGAGACCGATAGAAACGAAGAACGTATAGAGATCGAGGAGTACTTCTAGTATGGCAAAAAAGATGGACTTCGCGCAGAAGTCTAAAAAGAAAGCCGAAGTGCACACCTGTCCGGTCTGTGCCGGCCCGATACAGTATATCAAGCATGTGAAGGCCGTGAAGACCGAAGGCGGCGCGTGGAAATTCCGTGCGCTCAATACCGGTGTCTGCAAGTGCAACGAGGCGGAGATCTACGCCTAAGTTTTGCGCTTGATTCGGAAAGCACTAAAACCCGCCGCCAGGCGGGTTTTTTGTTGGGGGAGCTCAGTGCCGCGGCGAGTGGTATGGCACTTGCAAATGGGCAGCAAATACATACCTTATAGCTCAGACTTAGAAACATTCTTCTTAAATACGCCGGGGAGGCGAATTGAAGATTCGTTCCGTTTCTGTCATTGCATGTTTTGCTGCTTTTGTTCTTGCCCTGAGTGCCGCCAGCAGAGAAATGCCATACAAGGCGACCGCTAAGCGTGTAGTGGGCAATGCCGCACGCCCATACAGGTACTGCTCTGCCTACATTTGTCCCGGTCGAATAGGTGTGTTCGTCGACAACCAGGCGGGCATACAAGGAGACCCCGGCTGGTTTAATGAAGATGGGTTATGCTTCTTAGGCAATCCAAATGGATTAAATGTTGAGTACCCGTTTGGATCTCACAATCAATATCTCTCACGAGCTGGCATTTGGGTCGGAGGAGTTCTCGAACGTGATTCACTAGTATCCACGGAGGGCACAGACCGGCTCCTGCAATGGGGAGGGAATTGGGAATTTCTTGACGCACTAACTCCTTACGGGACCATCGAGTACCGCAGCGGACTCGACAGAACCAAGTATCCAAACGCAATTGCTGAAGAAGACTATCTCTCTGAATCAGTTGATACTCTTGCTAATATTCTTCCAGGATATGCCGATCAGTATGATAAGCTGGACACGTGGCGGCGGCACATTCCGCTCGGCATCAAGGTCAATTCAAAATCCTACGCATGGAGCTCACCACAAACAGACGACATAGTGCTGTTCGACTGGAGCATCACTAATATCAGTAATCATGCAATCAGTCAGATATTTGTCGGTATGCATGTCGACCCTGACGTCTTCTTCCTAATCGGTGCCGGTAATATTTTCGGCGGCTACGAGGATGATATTTGCGGGTATCTACAAACGTATCCTTCAGTCGGCGAATGCGCCACCGAAGACACTGTCAATATTGCCTGGTGGGCTGACAACGACGGTGAACCGGAAAACGGGCAGTTTGTCACCTCACCCGAGCGCAACTCGCAAACAGCAGTGATGGGGATGCACTTACTAGGTCACCCGGAACGAGAGCGGTTGATCAGCTATAACTGGTGGGTGACGAATGATGACCCTCGTTATGATTGGGGGCCGCGCCGTCAACCGATGGCTGGCGCCGGCATCCGCGATTTTCGAACCGGCGGTCTCGGCACACCTTGGGGGGATCGCAACTCCTATTATCAACTATCCAACGGCGAAATAGACTACGATCTGGTGAGAATGAAAGAGATAACGTCCGGCGATCCGAACTGGCTCCAGCCGACACAGATAGCTCTCAATTCGTATGCCGAAGGCGCGGATATCCGCTTCCTGCTCTCGGTCGGGCCGTTTGACATTGACCCCGGCGAGGTGCTCTTCTTCCCCTTTGCCATAGTAGGCGGCGAGAACTTTCATACCGATCCAACCAACGGCAATCGACTCAGGGCGGGCAATATCGACGGCTACATGGCCAACCTCAACTTCTCCGAATTGATCAGAAACTCCAATATGGCCGACCGGATCTATGACAACCCCGGCGTCGACACCGACGGCGACGGCTATTTCGGGAAATACGAAACCTGTGTGATGGACAGTGTTTGGATAGACTCACAATGGGTTTACTCGGCCGCGGAGACCACCTGGACCGAAGGGGATGGCATCGCGGACTGGCGCGCCGCGCTTCCTCCACCCGCGCCGTATTTCTGGCTGACGCCGACCCACAACGGGATACATGTTCGCTTGAATGGGTTCAAAAGCGAAACCACCCGAGACTTCTTCACCCGGCAGATCGATTTCGAAGGGTATCGGATCTATATGGGACGCGATGACCGAGAAGCCTCGTTATCTTTGGTCGGTCAATATGACCGTGAGAATTATGACCGATATATCTATCGCCAGATCACGAACAGCACCGGCGAGTGGCAATGCAGGGATAATCCGTTCACATTAGAGAAGCTTCGATGTCTCTACGGATCAGGAAGTGACCCTTGCCATGATTCGACCTTCCATCCTCTGAATTTCAGCAAGGCAAATCCACTACGAGTATTCCCAGGGGACACAGCAATGTATTTTGTGCCGCACGAAGTCAATGCGAGTGAACTGGTGTCGTCTGGGATATACAAACTCTATCCTGATGCGCCGAAACCGACCGCCGCGGACAGCAGTAACCCCGATGCGCTTACCGAAGATGGCTACTTCAAATATTATGAGTACGGATTTGATCTGACTAATCTTCTACCGACTGTCCGATATTATCTCAACGTTACGGCATTTGATTTTGGTTCAGCGGCGGTCGATCAACCAGCTCTGGAGACCAGCAAATCCAACGGCGTTCAGATTTCATACCCATTTGCCGATGAGACTCAGGCGGGGGATAGCCTCCCGCCGGTCTATGTCTACCCGAACCCGTATCTTGCCGACGGACGGTACCGCTCCGAGGGATACGAGGGTCGCGGCGATTACCGGATTGATGACCGGGTGCGCGAGATACATTTTGTCAATGTTCCACTCCATTGCTGGGTGAAGATTTTTACACTCGATGGCGACATGGTGAGGGCGATCCGACATGATGCCGACGAATCCGACCCGAACGGACACCACGAGACCTGGGACATGATCAACCGCAATATCCAGTCAGTGATGTCCGGGCTATACTACTGGACGGTCGAGGATGACAATGGGAGCACACAGATGGGGAAACTGGTGATCATTAGGTGAGGAACTGGACACATTTCCGCAATTCGGACAGGATTACTTCACTATTTCAGTTTGCTTCGAATTTTCCAGATAACCGCGAGTAACCTGCTTGAACGAGGGATTTCATTCGGATACCCAATGGAGGTAAAGATCATGAGACCTCTGGCAACTGTTTTCGCGTTGTCCGCGGCGGGTGGGGCGATCTGGTTCACGGTTCTCTCTATCATGATGTGCGACTACCTGCAGAAACATGGGCGGAAGGTCAATTTCCTGCTGCTTCGACTCTACTTGCCCAAGTACATCAGCGAATACAAAGAGATGACGACAGCCGAGTCTGGCCAGCCGGGAATTCTGTATGGACGGGCGTTGATAGGAATAAATCTCGCCCTGGTCTTTGCGGTGCTGGCGAT
>CAZCZL010000006.1:0-237316 GCA_964503315.1 uncultured Ignavibacteriales bacterium
ACTTAACCCAACACCTCACGGCACGAGCTGACGACAGCCATGCAGCACCTGTGCACGGAGCTCCGAAGAGCAGGGCGACTCTCACCGCCTGTCCCGTGCATGTCAAACCCAGGTAAGGTTCTGCGCGTTGCTTCGAATTAAACCACATACTCCACCGCTTGTGCGGGCCCCCGTCAATTTCTTTGAGTTTCAATCTTGCGATCGTACTCCCCAGGCGGGGTACTTACTGCGTTAGCTGCGACACCGGAGGGGTCGATACCTCCGACATCTAGTACCCATAGTTTACCGCTTGGACTACCAGGGTATCTAATCCTGTTTGCTCCCCAAGCCTTCGCGCTTGAGCGTCAGTATCGGTCCAGAGAGCCGCCTTCGCTACTGGTGTTCTTCCAGATATCTACGCATTTCACCGCTACACCTGGAATTCCACTCTCCTCTCCCGTACTCAAGATCAACAGTATCAAATGCAGGCTACCAGTTAAGCTGGTAGTTTTCACATCCGACTTGAAGACCCGCCTACGCGCCCTTTACGCCCAGTAAATCCGAACAACGCTCGTCCCCCCCGTATTACCGCGGCTGCTGGCACGGAGTTAGCCGGGACTTCCTCTGTGGGTACCGTCAGGTATGAAGCAGTTACTCATCATACTTTTCTTCCCCACCGACAGGATTTTACACACCGAAATGCTTCATCATCCACGCGGCGTTGCTGCGTCAGACTTTCGTCCATTGCGCAATATTCCCTACTGCTGCCTCCCGTAGGAGTCTGGGCCGTATCTCAGTCCCAGTGTGGCCGATCACCCTCTCAGGCCGGCTATCCATCGGAGCCTTGGTGGGCCATTACCCCGCCAACAAGCTAATGGAGCGCGGACTCATCTATACACAACAGGTTGCCCCGTCTTTGACACTCCAGTGATGCCACCAGAGGGTATCATCCGGTATTAGACCTCCTTTCGGGGGATTATCCCGGATGTATAGGCAGATTGTCCACGTGTTACTCACCCGTTCGCCACTTTACTTACCCAACCGAAGCCGGGCTTTCTCGTTCGACTTGCATGTATTAGGCACGCCGCCAGCGTTCGTTCTGAGCCAGAATCAAACTCTCCATAAGTATTTTTAACGTATTTATGCTGAGTTGATATGCTCTATCAAAACGCTAATCGTTTTGTTCAAGATTTACAAAGATCCTTATGCGACCCGGGTCGGGTCGCGGACCCGCGACACGATGCGCCAAACATCGTGTCTCTAGCGTGGCTATTTAGTTGTCAAAGAACATCTTCTCGAAAAAAAACTGCCTGACCATTTGTCTGGCAGACTTGGAAGATATCTGCTCCCGAAACCCCTGTCAAGGAGTTTTAATAACTTTTTTTCGTGGAGGGGAGGTCTTACCTTCCAAACGATAACCGATTACCTGCTCCATCAGGTGGCGACTGATCCAGCCGCCTATGTCGTTTATCGGACGCCCATGATAGCGTCTGCACCGAGGTCTGTCAAGAGCCTTCATCATGAAATTCTGACAGACTTTTCATGTAATCCGAGCACGCGCCGGAAAGTTCCCGCGAAGACCTCATCATGCCTGCCGACGGGAACTTCCAAAGCGCCCGAAGTCGCAGTGCGACAACTGTATCCTATTGCCATACAATATAATGAGGCCGGGCCGGAATCGCGTTCATCGCCCAATTCAGTACACTTTTATCTTGTAAGAATCCGACCCGGCTATAACATTGTACGCAGGCATGAGCTAGAATGAGGTCACTCCCGACAGAAAAAACCGGGTCGGCGGAGGCGGCGCGTTGGCTATCGACAACGAATCCCGATGCGACAGTCCGCTTGACCGCCTCTCTCCTACTGCCGACAGCTATACTATAGGGATCAATAACAGATGGGATATATAGGTGATATTATGAAGACTCGCTTATCAACGATGGTTGGTGTCGCGATGGCATTCGTATTAGCCACAGTCTGCGCGGCTTGGGCAGTTTCTCCTGAAGTGCCCCGATTTATTACGTATCAGGGAAGACTGACGACATCGGGTGGCGCCGCGGTGCCGGATGGGAATCACACTATAGCCGTGCGTGTCTGGCGCGACGCAATTTCTACTAACCCACTTGATCTGGTTTGGAACAGCGGCGCGATTACGGTTGCGACAGTCGACGGGCTTTTCACAGTCAGATTGGGTGAGGCACCACAACCATCGATAAACCCGTATGATTTCCTGGATACGACGCGCTTTATCGGAGTGACGGTGGGAGCGGACCCGGAGATGACGCCGAGGATGCGACTTGGGGCGGTGCCATACGCGTGGACAGCCGGTTCTGCTTCGATTGCAGTTACAACCTACAACAGCGGTGTGGGGACGGATCAGATCGCGGATGGAACAGTTGGTTTGATCGACCTTGATCCGGCCACCGTTCCGGCGGTTGGGCAGACCTTCCTTGGTGGATCAACTACCTCTACGTCGACCGCGACCATTGCACAATTCACCGTGAATGCTCCAGGGCCGGGATATCTGTATGTGATGGTCTCAGGGCAATGGTGGTTGGACGCCGACGCAACATCGAGTTCGTCGCTGTATGCCTTCTTCTTCATGGGGCTGTGTGATGCTCCCGCGAATTCTTTGACCTGCGAAGGAACCTATGACGACTACAATTATACCGACCCGGACAACGTTTCGTCAGGTAACTCGACCCACGGGTTCAGCATCGCCCGAGTGGTGCCGATCGGTTCGGCAGGACCTGTTCCCTTCTTTCTCAATGGGCATGTGACGGCACCGGGCCAGACACTTTATTTGTATGGAGGGGTGACGGCGACGGCCATGTTCTTCCCGGCCGGGCTTTCGGTAACGAATCCGGCAGCGGCGGTGCCGCAATCGCAGCGGAGCGGAGAGTGAGATGCTAAAATGTCAGCACCGGGCAAGGAAAAGTCTTGACGTATCCGCTGAAACTTCTACCTTACAGGAAAGTCGATAAGGGAACTCCATTATGAAAAGACCGATCCTCACTCTCGTCCTGGCTTCTGCCCTTGTCCTGAATCTGGCCGCAATTGCGCAGGCTGAAAAGCAGACAGCGGAGCGCGACTCCAAGGTGATCGCGCCAAAGAAAAGCGCGGTACCGGTGAAACGTGATGCCGCGGCTCCAACTCAGCCGACGGTCAAGCCGGTTGAAACTCAGACGTCCACACAATCAACAACGCAGCAAACTGAGACTACTCTCACGCCGGTGGAGAACAACTCAACCCGGACCGTAACCGAGGTACAGGCCACCGCGGCCCAGCCGATGGCAGGTGAACAGATAAAGTGGCAAGTTCTGTCTGGTGGCGGAGCAACATCTTCTTCTCCCGGCTATATCCTTGGCGCGACTATCGGGCAGACCGCTGTCGGGAAAACCACTTCTTTGGGATATACTCTGCAAAATGGATACTGGCAGGACTGGGATTCCTTTGTGACCAGCTGCTGTATTGGGACAACCGGAAACGTGAACAAGAGTGTGGCTGAGACACCCGACCTCTCTGACCTATCGCTACTGATCGGATATTTGACGGTGACTCCTCGTCCGGCACTCCCCTGTTTGCCGGAGGCAAACGTGAACGCGGCAGGTGGGGCCAACCCTGATCTCTCCGACCTTTCGTTGCTGATCGGATACTTGACGGTCACACCGCGTCCGACTTTGCCGAATTGCCCGTGAGCAGATGGGTATAGATATTGGGGCCGTCTGTACAAGGCGGCCTTTTTTCTTGCATAGAGCCGGAACTCCAGCTTTATTGTAGTGGTACGACATCAGTCGGTAAGCAGTCTCTCTCCCTCACCCTCTTACCGCTATCAGAATAAGTCAGAGGATTTTTATGCGACAGAAACGCTACTGGGTTCTCCTCGTGGTCGGTGTGTTGGTTCTGTGCGGAAGTGTCTGGTCGACCAGTACATTGACACCGCCGCCAAATATCCGCATCACAGCCATCCCTCAGCTTAACAACGAAGAACAGGTGTTCATCTGTCCTACCGACTCAAACGTCATAATCGCCAATTGGCGGGACTTTCGGACCGGGTACCGTCAGATCGGGGTGGGGCGGTCCATCGATGGCGGCCAAACCTGGACGGACTCGTTGATCTCCGTCGACATGCAGTATTTCAATTTCAGCTCGTGGCAGTCAGACCCGACGATGGCGGTGGATCGGCTCGGAAATTTCTACATGTCTGCTCTGGACTTTCTTTCCGCGGGCGGGCCGGGATCTTCGGTGATAGCATTCTATAGGTCGCTGGACAAGGGAGTTTCGTGGGAGGGGCCGTACACGCCGGATCCGCCTCCGGGGTCGGCATTCGAGGATAAGCAGTTTATCACCGTCGACAGAACCGGGGGGCCATACGATGGGAATTTGTATTGCGCGTGGGCGCGATTTTACGAAGGCCCAAACCGGATCATGTTCGTGCGGTCGACCGATGGCGGGGTTACGTTTGATGATTCGGTGATGATCGGGCCGCCTCAAGGGTCGACTGCTTGTGGTACGGGGTATGATGCCGGACAATTCGCGATACCGATTGTCGGGGCGGATGGCTCGGTGCATGTGTTCTGGATGGGGAGTTCGCTGGATTCAGGCGCCGTCTGCGCCGCGCAGACGATGATCAAGCATCGGATTTCGACGAACGGAGGGGTGACGTTCGGGCCGGAGCGATTGGTTCAGGAAGTGACCGGATACATGATGGCCGCAGGTTCGGTCAATATCTACTCGATGCCGGTTGGAGATGTGGATATTTCGGGTGGCGCGCATCATGGCAATATGTATCTGGCATTCAGCACAATCGGCCCAGATGGAGGACTGAGCGATGTCGATTTCATCCGTTCGACGGATGGCGGGCTTAACTGGTCCTCTCCCCTGCAGATAAATGATGATCCGCAAACACATCTGAACTCGAATTTTCATCCGTGGATGATCGTCAACGAAGACGGAGTGATCATCTGCGTGTTCTATGATGAGCGGTTTGACCCGAACCATTACAATTTTGACCTTATGGCGGCTTACTCTTTTGACGGTGGAGCGACCTGGTCATCGAATCACCGGATATCATCAGTGTCATCATCGCCTGGGAGCGCACGAGAGGTGCCGTCAGAAGAGCCGATCGTTCAGGTGCCAACCAAAGATCAGCCGGCATTGGTGATGAGTCCGCAGGCAGGCAAAATCGGGGAGTATATCGGGGTGACGGCGTTTCATGACAAACTCAACGCGGTTTGGACTGATACACGAGATGGAAACCAGGAAGTATACACGGCTAACTGGTATATGCCGATGCTCGAGCCAAGATTGTTGTCGCCATCGAATGGCGTACACCTCAAATCGGTTGAAGGATTCGGCGGTCAGCCGATGCCTCCATCGTGCACATGGGCAACAAGCTGGAAAGAGAGTGATGATAAATACCGAATCGAATTGATCGCTCCAACTTTCCCATTCCCGGACACCCTGAGATTCACGTCGACGATCAACAGCTTCGCGCATTGGATGGGTGATCCGCCAATGGGCGGATACGTGTTCGTGCCGGGCACCTACAAGTGGAGAGTGAAGACCTTTAACAGCACTATGACCGACAGCTCGGCCTGGTCCGAAACGTGGACTTTCTATTTGGATGTCGAGGGTCCGACAGTACCGAGTCTCGTGACCCCGGCGGATGGAAGCACCACCTTTGACCTAACTCCGCTGCTGGATTGGACGACATCCTCGGACCCGAGTTTGCCGGTGACCTACGAGTTGACGTTGTCGTCGGATTCGCTTTTTCCGGTCGGACCGGCAACGCAAGTAGTCTCCGGACTGACGGTATCTGAGTATCAGGTAACGACCAATCTTGCGCTGGACCAGTATTTCTGGAAGGTGTCGGCGACAGACGGGGTCGGATGGACAAGCAATTCCCTGGTCGGAGATTTTACGGTAGATACATCGTGCTGTTCCGGCGTGACGGGGAATGTCAACGATGGGCCGGTGGAGCAGCCGGATCTTTCGGATCTATCCCTGATGATCGCGTATCTGACACAAACCCCGAGGCCAGTTCTCCCCTGCCTGAGTGAAGCCAACATAAATGTGAGCGGGTCGATCGATCTGAGCGACCTGTCGATACTGATCAATTATCTGACAGTATCGGGACAGAGCCTGCCGGTCTGCCCCAGCAACTAAGGACGAAGGGAAGGGTGGAAGAAGGATTTTGGCGAGGTCAGGAACATTTGGAGTTCGAATGGTTTTTCTGTATACTGTAACAGAAACGATGGACATTTTGACCGACTATTAGAGGTACGATGTTAACAGTATCTGATCTAGCCAGCCAGGAACTTCAGACGGTCTTTGCCAGTGACCAGGGGAAGGGTCATCATTTGGTGATCTACTTCCAGGGGGTTGGCTGAAGCGGTCCCTCATTGGGTTTGGCTCTGGATGAGTCAGTAGAAGGATTGTTGAAGCTTGAGGCAAACGGGGTGACTGCCTATATCGATCCGGGGTTGAAAGATTTCCTGGAGCAATATGGCAGCATCAATATCGATTATGTGAAGCGGCAGTTCGGGGGCGGGTATGTAGTATCGGCGGGGAAACCGGGCGGAAATTGCGGTTCGGGGTGCAGCTGCGGCTGAGTTGATATTGATGGATCTGAATTCGGGAAGCCGGTGGCAACGCCGGCTTTTTTGTTGGGGTTTGGGATGTTAATTGGCTGTTTCCCGAAGGAAAGAACAGTGTGGTGGAAACTGCTTGACTGGGAGCGAGGTTGGGTATAGTATTGTGGTTCTTCGGATATGCCGGGGTAGCTCAGTTGGTTAGAGCGCCAGTCTGTGGAACTGGATGTCGGCAGTTCAAGTCTGCCCCCCGGTATTTATTTTTTTCAATCTCTCCCCTGTCAATATCAGGCAAGACTTCCCACAGTGTGCTTCACCACTTCCGCGAATTTTCGGGCGCCGGTCTGCGTCTGGTCGGTTGTGGTCGCCGAGAATGAGATCCGGACATGCCCTTCCTTGCCAAATGTCCCGCCCGGAATGATGGCGACATCGTTTTTCAGAAATAATTGCAACAGAAAATCATCAGCGTCCTTTACCCCGTTGGGAATGAGGTGCGAGACGTTGGGGAAGAAATAGAACGCGCCCTGCGGTTTGGCGAGGGTCGGAAAAGCGGAGGCCAGTTCGGCATACAGAATGTCGCGGCGCTTCTGCAGTTCGGCACGAAGCGACTCCAGCCAGGCGTCGCGATTTGCTTTGTCAGTCAATGCAACCGCGTATGCGTCCTGAATAGGAGTCGCGATACCCGCCGTCTGGCTGTAATCGGCGCGAGAGAAGAGATCACAGACAAATGGGTCGCGGCAAACGACATACCCGGCACGAAGGCCGGTCGCGGCAAAACTCTTGGACATGGTGAAGACCGCGATCGTCTGCTCGTTGTCGAATTCGAGCATGCTGGTATGGCGGACAGAGTCGTAGAGGATCTGGTCGTAGGGTTCGTCAGAGATGATCACGACGCCATATTTGCGGCAGAGTTGGTCAATGTGCTTGGTTTCCTCGCGAGTAAAGACCTTTCCGGTTGGATTATGCGGGGAGTTGAAGTAGAAAAGGTCAACCTTGCGGAGGGCATCTTCGAGGCGGTTGATATCGAATGATATTCCCTGCTCGGTCTCCTCAAGATCGATCGTGTGAAACTCGGATTCGGCGTACGGGAAGATGTTGCCGGTGAGACATGGCCAGTAGGGGCTGAAGCCGAGGACTTTTTTGCCGCGGAAGAGTCCAAAAGCGAGCTGGAGACCTTCCTGTCCCCCGTGCATAGCGACAATCTGCGACTTTTCGAGTTGGATGCCGGACTCGGCGTGATACGCCTGCACCGCGGCGATGAAATTCGGTTCGCCGCCTGATTTGGGATAGTTGGTTCTCCCTTTCGCGAGTGAGGCGGCGATGGCATCGCGGATATATTGTGGAGTAGCGAAGTTGAGATCGCCGCGCTGGAATTTGGTGATGGAACGTCCGCCGGTCTCAAGTTTGCGGACTTCCTCGCTGATGGCGACGATGGAGGACAGACCGAGGTCGGTGTACGAGTGGTGGAATTTCTGAGTAAACATCCCTGACATGGCAGTATCCCTTCCGCGATTGATAGATGATTTCGCCGGCACCGAATCGTAGACAATATAAGTCGGCGCTTGGGTGGTGACAAGGGGTGCGATAACATCGGGACAAGAATATTGCGGCTTCGTGATAAAAGTAACGAGAAGCTGAATCAGGTGATGGGCAAAAGAAAGGGCCCGCGAACGATCGCGGGCCCTCTATTAGAGAATCAAGTCGGGCAAGATCAGTAGATCATGCCTTCGTCGCAATGGCCGGGGCCAATGAGACCATTGTTGTACATGTCGAGCATGTCCTTCCAACCGTTGACCATACCGCGCTGGGCGCGAGAGAGGCTTTCCCAGTTGGTGTAGTCATACATGGCGAGGAACGCATCGGCGGCGGCGATAGTGGCAGCAATGGCGGAGCCATCAGCACCGTCGGCCATCGACAGCTTGGCGCCGAGCAACTGAGCATAAAGTTTGGTGATACCGTTGGAAGAGGTACCATAGTAATTCTGCTCGAGGACGCGGACGGCCTGGAGAGCAGAGGTTACCTGCATGGACTTGGCGCCGCCAGCGGTACCGAGCCATATCGGCAGGTACTGAGTGACTTCGTCAGCCTGCGGGCCAAAGCCGGCATGGGTCTTCCAGTAGCCGATGGTGTGGCTGCAGCCGCCCATCTCCGGCTTGTAGATACCAGCATCCCAGGTCAGATCGATCTCACCAGCGTCGAGCGTGGTGCATTCGGTTTCGCCGGTGTTGATGTCGGCATCGGAATCAAGCGCGTCATCGCCACCCTGATTCTGGGAGGTGAACACATAGTCAGCCGGGAGGTTGCTGAACTTGACGTAGTAGCCGCCCGCTGGAAGATTGTCGAAGAGATAGAGGCCGTCGCCATCGGTGAGCATCTCGTCGAGCAGAACGCCTTCGCAGTTGAAGAGCTGGACGGTGACGCCGGAGACGCCGGTTTCGCCGCCATCCTGGATGCCGTTCATGTTGTCATCGTACCAGACGTAGTTGCCGAGAGCGCCGAGTCTCTCTTCGATGGTCGGCACGGGGAACATCAGCAGACCCTGCTTTTCGTACGGGGTACCGGCAACGTTACCAAAGGTGATAATACGGTTGGTACCGAAGTTCCAGGTGGCATCGCGCTCGTTGATGAAGGTGTCCATGTCGATGTAGACAGTGTCACAGCCTTCGTTGGTGCAAATGACCACGAACGGATGATTCGGGTTGTCGGAATCGCTGGAGACGAGTTCGGTGCGCAACGACAGGTTATCCTGATCAAGCAGGAGGCCGTAGTTGGCAAAGGTACCATCGCCCCAGGCGGTGACAAGCGACGTGATGTCGATCATTTCCCAGCCCATCGCGTCGGCCACAAAGGTAGCTTCAACGGCCGGTGAATAGGCGCCGCCGAAGTTGGCCCAGGTGACGGTCATTTCATCCCACATGGAGGTCACGCGATGGATGCGGACTTCCTGTGAGGACGGAGAGAGGACGTAGACATGAAGAGTGGCGGACGTGATCTCATTCACGGCAGCCGAGGCGGTCAATCCGTTAGTCGCGCGTTCGGATGACCCGTTGAACTGGCTATCAGAAGCGGACGACAGCGGGGTGTTCGGCTGATTTGAGCAGCCGACGATCACCATCGCGAGCATCGCAACCACCAACAGCATTTTGGACAGTCTGAACATGTAAATGTTCCTCCGTTGTGCCGGTTCGGGACCGGTCAGATTCAGGTTTGCTTTAGTGGAGACGTTGGTTCAGGCCGCGACAGTTACTGCCACAGTCTCTCGTAGTATTGACAAGTAAGAGAATCTCGAATCACTGGAGATGGCGTGGTGAATAGGTCACCCGGCCATCGCTAATATAACATCCTTTCAGAAACTGTCAACCCTCAAATCGTGGACTATGCTTATCCGCTATACTGGAACGCGCGGAATGTGCAAAAACCGGACATAGCTTCTCGTATTTGAGTTGGCGATATCCCTCAAAGTCCATATACTAAAGCAAATGCCGTACCGTTGCCGGATTGTTGAGACCGAAACCGAGACGGCTACGCAAAGGGAGACATTCAGTGGATAATACAAAGCAGAGGCTGGGAAGATCCAACTTGGTGGTGGGGCCATTGGCGTTTGGCGGGAATGTGTTTGGATGGACGGCAGATGAGGCAATGTCGTTCCGGTTACTGGACGAATTTGTCGATGCCGGTTTCAATCTGATAGATACCGCTGACGTTTACTCCAATTGGTACAAGGGGAATGTTGGAGGGGAGTCGGAGCGGATAATCGGGAAATGGATGAAATCGCGGAGCAATCGAGATCGGGTGATCATTGCCACCAAGGTAGGTCACAAGATGAGCGAATCCGAGTTTGGGCTAAAGAGGGGGTACATTCTACAGGCGATAGAGAGATCGCTGGAGCGACTGCAAACGGACTACATCGATCTCTATCAGACGCACAAGGACGATGCGGAGACCGAAGTCGAGGAAACCCTGCAAGCCTATGCAACTATTTTGCAGCAAGGGAAAGTGCGTGTGATAGGGGCTTCAAACCTTTCGCAAAACCGGATGCGGGAATCACTGGCGGCAAGTGAGAAGCTGGGTCTCCCCCGTTACGAATCGGTTCAGCCAAGATTCAACATGTATGACCGAGCGGAGTTCGAAAAGGAGTTGCAGCAATATTGCCTGGAGAATGAGCTGGGAGTAATTCCGTATTTTTCGCTGGCAAGCGGGTTCCTGTCGGGGAAATACCGATCGGAGGCGGACCTGTCGACGAGTTCGCGGCAGCTTCGCATAAAGGATTATTTGAATGAGCGGGGGTGGAGAATTGTCGATGCGTTGACGGACGTAGCGAAAGAGACCAAGACGAGTCCATCGCAAGTGGCGATCGCCTGGTTGCGGGCGCAACCGGGGATAACGGCGCCTATCGCAAGCGCAACCAATTCGGAGCAATTGAAGGAACTCATCGCCGGGGCGCGCTTGACTCTTGCCCCGGAGTATCTGGAGATTCTGAACCGCGCCAGCAGTTAACCCCTCCCTTCTCCTATGGGCAGGATGGGAGGGTCGGTCGCGGCGTAAGAGTCAGATATCCGATCAGGAGTGACAGATCGGAAAGGTCAATCAGATCTGTACCCGAGACATTGGCGGCCTCCTCGCACGGGAGAGTTGGTCTCGGCGTCAGCGTCAGGTAACCAATCAGCATCGAAAGATCAGTCAAATCGATTGTCCCCGACGAACTGACATTCCCTCGCATACCGATACAGCAATTCACAGTGCAGTTGGAAGCGGCGAAAGACGGCGCCATGCGCGCGAACGCGCCGGCGCCGTTGGGGCATCTCCCCCAGCTTGAGTCGGTTACTTGCGCACCGAATACCACGGAATCAATCAATTTCAGCGAGGAATCAGACAGAACAACCGCCTCACCTGATTTGGAGAGCGCAAAGTTGGCGTGGAGCCCGGCTTGCGTAGTATCCTGGTCGGCCCAAACGGTGAGGTAACTGAATGGAGCTATGGAGGTGTCAGGAAAGGTCCATTTGCCGAACTCGGTGATCTTGTCGGAGAGATGGCAGTTCTTCAAAGAAATAGGGGACGAAGTCGGGTTATAGAGCTCGATCCAATCTTCAAATTCACCGTTCTGGTCGGCGACCGCGGAGACATTGTCTGCCATAAACTCGTTTATCTTTACCGCGGAGACCGTGGGGGTGGTCACGGTCAAAACCGAGTCTTCGAACTCTGCGCGCGGTGGCATATAAGCGGCAGAAGTAGCATTCTCAGCATAAATGTAATAATGAATGTCTGCGGTTCCGGCGGTGACGGACGCGCCGTAGATGCCATCCGAAGCGGAGCCATCATTGTGGTTGCCGTCATCAAACATGGTGACAGTAGAAAACGGGGCGACGGGTTGGTCGCGATATTTGAGAGCGACGGAGGTAGCATTGCTGACAGTGGCGGTAACCCATCCGGTCGAATCAGCGACGAGCGGAGTCGCAGTGTGATTGACCTGAGAGATGGTCGGAGCGACTGCGGCGAAGAGCGGCACGGTATTCAGGTAATTGAGACGTGCAGCCATAAGCTGGGTCAGTCCGGGGGTCGCACCGACGTTGGTGGTGATGTTATTGATGAAGGCCGTATACGTTGAGAATTTGTTCGGGTCGGCTTGTACGTGGTTGTCGATAATGTCCTGCAGTTCGAGGGCGCGCGAGTGGTACCAGCCGCTGGCGACCATCTCCGACATGATCGTTTTCATGTGGGCGATATAGCGCCTTTTGTAGTTCGAGTTGGTGAGAATCTTTTCAATAATAGGATAATTGTCGTTTGTTTCGTTGAGAAAAGGGCTGAGTTGCTGCATCTGCGCCAGAGAAAGAGCCGATCCACCGATGATCTGCGAAAAACCGCCCATGATCATGTTCAGATCCCAAAGGATAGGATTGAACCGACTCGAAGCATCGCGATAGAGATAGTAGTTGTGGGCGAAGTTGATCGGGCCATCGAGGTTCACGAACAGGTTGCTATAGGCCAGAAACCAGAGATGTCGGTCGACGTCGAGCACCTTCTCTACTTCTGAAGTCGTGTTGTTAAGGGTGTCGAGGAAGTCGATCAGTTCAGACCAGCCGCCGTTTGATTCGATCTCGAAACGATCCATATAAGCAGTGGAATCTTCGCCATCGTAGCCCCAGACAACGTAAACGTCGCCGGGACCGCCGGTAACCTCGCCTTTGAACCGCACGCCGTTGTCGTCGTAGAAGTGGGTCCGCATAAAAAGTTTGTCTACATCCTGCACTGAGACATAGAGGCCCATCAGGGTGCCGTTGACGTACACATTGCAGTAGTTGGCAAGGCCGGCCGGCATGTAGTTTCGGGCCATCTCGTACGTCAGAACCTCGCGCACAAAACTGGGGTCGAACCAGACATTGGCGAGTTTGAGCGTGCCGTATCCCTGAATTGTCTGGTTATCCTTGATGAAGTCGAGTTTGATATTGAAGGGGTTCTTGGTCCGATTGGGATTGTAAGTGCTGAAACCCTTGTAACGGACGCCGACGCTGTCATAGAGAACGCCGTCAATGGTAACACTTCCCAGCAGGCGTTCCTCCCCTATCGCGTAGAGACTGTCCAGGATGCGATCCCAATTCGATTCCGCAAAGGTTATCTCAATCGTGCGTACAGTATTGACGTCATAAAAATCCTGGGCAAGAGCCGGGAGAGCCAAGGATAAGGTGGCGACGACGGATAAAAGCAGCTTCTTCATTACTCACTCCGTAGGTTGACAGATTCGCGCGGTTCGGGAGTCGCGGTCTGACTGCCCAAATATAGCAGGATGACGCGCCGTTATGCCGTCAAAAAACAGTGACCAGTTATTCCTGTGGATGTTCAGAAGGTCCAGATCTTTTGGATCGTGGGCTGGCCGTACTCGGCACCGCCGGTATGGACGATCAGGTTCGGGGTTGGTGAATAGGTTGCGGGCCAATGGGAGTGGCCACAAAGGACGGTAAATCCGGCGGACGGATTCTCCTGTGCGACGCGGGTGAGCATCTCCCCCATATTCCTTGATGAGAAAAACGGCTGGTAATCATCGCGCGAGAGCATGCCGCTATACTGGGAAGATTCGCGGTACGGCGGTACGTGGGTGGCAATCAGGATGTGAGAATATTCAGCAAGGGCGGCTCTGATGGTTTCTTCGAGTTGAGTGGTGGCGTCATCGGCAAGTCGTCGCATGACCTCAAGCCAGTAGCGGCGAACCTCCGGATCAAGTCTCGGGATGGATTGGTCGGGTCGACGGAAATCTCGGATAAGAAGAAAATCGTTGAGCAAGACGGAGGAGTGTTCATAGTCACCATTGCGGCCATCGGGCCATCCATCGTGCCCAACCAGACAGGTCTCGGGTGCGAGCCGTCGGATGTGCCCATTGGTGAGATAGACCAGATTCTGATTCTGTTGCTCGAGGCGGGTCATCTCGGCGCGGACCTGAGACACCGAACCGCGATAGAAATCATGATTTCCGAGAACAAAGTAGACGGGACAATATAGCGCGGACGCAATCGACGTTAGGTGACCGGAAATGGTGTCGGCTTCGGCTATGTCGCCGGTCAGGACGATTGCATCGGATCGGCTGTCACGGAGCGAGTCGAGAAACACGGCCACCTCTGACTCGTTGAGAAAATTGAGATGAATGTCGGTGAGCCATGCAAGACGCATGGAGAACAGAGTACGAAGTCAGGAGGCAGAATTCAACGGAAATCCTCTGGTCCTTCAGTGGAGCGCAAACAGCATATCATTGACAATTCTCTCTTTTTTGCTATCTTGAGGTCATGAAACTCGCACTCCCTTTCCTATCTCGGATTGACCCCCAATGACCTCACCCCGATCGCAGATATATTTTGGTTTCAAACGAATCCCCGCCAGCCTGTTCGGACGCAGCGCGGCGGTGCACAGGAGAGTATGCTGATGAAAAGATTACTGATCGTAGTCGCGGTTCTGCTGGTAACACAAAGCGGTCTATCGGCAGCGGATCTGTACAAGGTAACGGTCAACTCGCCGCAGGAGGCGGCGGGGCTGGCGGCTGTTGGCGGTGAACCAATTCTGAGAGTATCCGACGGATTTCTGGTATTGGTGGAGCCGGACCAGAAGTCATTACTGGACGAGAGTGGTTTGGGGGTAAGTCTCATCCGGCAAGGGGTAAGTCGTGACCAGCTAGCGTTGGACAATCGGATGGACCGGGCGAATGTTGCCAAGTATTCGCTGGTATTCGAGGATCACGGGGTGCGGCTGTTTATCGCAGACCGGCAGGTACTGGCGAGCCAAGGCGGCGATGTGATACCTGACCTGCGGCCGGTCCCGACTGGGGGCGTAAGCCTGCGGATGGAGGCGCCAACGAGATCGGCAGAAGAGATGCTCTCTTCCCTGTCAATGACAAGCGCGCCACTGGACTCACTCATCGGGTTGGTCTCACAGGATACGATATACTCAAAACTGCTGACACTTCAGGCATTCGGGACCCGGGTCGCGGGGACCACGCCGAATATTACATCGAGAAACTGGATTTACAGTCAGTTGGTGTCGTTCGGGTATGACTCGGTGGTGTATGACAGTTTTACGGCTTCGGTTTCGGGCGGTACGAAGATGTGCTATAACGTAATGGCCACGAAAGTCGGGACAGTGCACCCGAATCACTTTGTGATCGTCGGGGCACACCGGGACGCGGTCACTAATTCGCCGGGAGCGGATGATAACGGGTCAGGGACGATCGCGGTATTAGAAATCGCACGCGTGCTGAAGGATATACCCACTGACCTGACGGTCATTTTTGCTCTGTACGACGCCGAAGAGTACGGCCTGTACGGTTCAAATCACCATGCGGCCGAGGTGAACGCTCGAGGGGATTCTCTGGTCTACATGTTGAACATGGACATGATCGCGCATTTCCAGAACTCAGCCGACGCGAACCTCTATCACGGTACGAGCACAGCATATTCGCAACTCTGGATGCAACTATCGGATTCGCTGGTTGGGATCACCGGCCACCTGGCAGGGAGTTCGTCGGGGTCGGATCATTTCCCATATTCGCAGTACGGGTATCCGGTGACTTTCGCCGCGGAGTATATTTTCTCGACCGTGTATCATTCGGCTCGAGATTCATCGACCAACATGAATTTTGAGTACATGGCGCGCATGGTCAAGGCGTGCCTTGCGACCGGGTATACGGTCGCGCAGACCGCCGGACCACGGCCGTCGCTGGCACTGCAGCTTAAGGAGGCTGCACCGGTGATGGTGGATCCCGCGGGGGGCACTTCGTTTGAGGTGAGTGTAGCATCAGCCTATGGCGGCCAGGTGGTCGCAGGGTCGGCGAAATTGCACTACTCGGTCGACGGAGCGGAGTTTGTAGAGACTCCAATGGTGCATCTGATCGACAACATCTACTCGGCCATATTCCCGGCGATATCGTGCGGTAGCGATGTGCTGTACTACGTGTCGGTCGAAGAAGAAACCTCGGGTGTGACCACCATCCCGGATCTAGCGCATCCGCTGCTGGCGATCGCGGGGACATCGATGTCGGTAGTCTGGTCGGATAACGGAGAATCAAGTCTGGGATGGACCGTGACCGGCAACGCGGTGGATGGACCTTGGACGCGGGGAGTTCCGGTTGGGAATGGCGAACGGGGCGACCCGAAATATGACTATGACGGTTCGGGGAGCTGCTGGTTGACCGATAATGTGTACGGGAATTCGGATGTGGATGACGGGACCACCTATTTGCTCTCCCCCACGCTTGACCTATCACAGGGGAACGCGCTGCTGACGTACGCAGTCTGGTTCTCCAACAATTTCGGAGCATCGCCGAATGAGGATGTTTTCAAAGTCTGGATATCCGACGACAACGGCACGGTCTGGAATCAGGCAGACGCGGTAGGGCCAGTGACCGACGCCGGAGGTGGGTGGCACTTGAGATCCTTCTGGGTGGGTGATTGGGTCGTCCCAAGCGCTCAGGTCAAACTAAGATTTGAGGCCGCAGACCTGGGGTCAGGATCGGTGGTCGAGGCAGCAATCGACGCATTAACGATTCGACGGTTCGACTGCGCGCCTCCCTCCTGTTGTACTGGAGAAACCGGGAATCTTAACCTGAGCGCGCAGGAGACACCGGATCTTTCGGACCTGGCATTGCTGATAACGTACTTGACGACCTCGCCCCAGCCAGTGTTGCCGTGTCTGGACGAGGCAAATGTGAATGGGAGTGGACCATCGCAGCCGGATATTTCCGATCTGTCGCTGTTGATCGCGTTCCTGACGCAGAGTCCGCGCCCGACACTGCCGACTTGCCCTTGATATAGGGTTGAATATCGACGTTCATGGAGAGGACGGCGCGGGCCGTCCTCTCATTTTGAGTACGAGTAAAGTAGTCTCGTGCGGTCCGGATTTGTCTATAAAAACACTTGGCGGGAACAGAGTTAGGGTGTATCTTGTTAGAACTGACAATTGAACACCCCACTCGCCTATCCTCACGGGGCGTGTACACCAGACAAAAGGAACGAAGACATGGTCGCATTGAGTTGGGGCCGAAACGGTAGTAGACCGTCAGGCAGTCGCGCACTTCTCACACTAACGGGGATGATCCTTGCCGCTGTGCTAGCAGTGATCCCGGGTTATTCTATCGCACAGGACAATTCCACCACAACGGCTACACAGATGCCGGAGAATGGCGAGTGGTGTGGTACACAGAAGTTATGGGTTCTCAAGGCCCAGGCAAGTACCAATGAGGCGATGGCCTGCGCCACGCAGGGGCCATGCGATATTGCCGGAACACGCAACGTTTTCATCCCTGAGCCGAACCAGTCGATGACGATCATCAAGTTGATGTTCCACATCATAACGCTGGATAACGGCACGAATCCATCGACCACGCCGACAATGATCGCGCAGCAGGTGGCCAACTTGAACGCGGATTACGCGCCGCTGCGTGTTTCGTTCGAATATGATTATCAGACGCACGCTTCAACGGCATATCGGTCGCTGAATGAAGGCGAATTCGACCTGATGAAGGAAGCGTACGCGGTGATGCCGGATTCGCAAATGAACATCTTTGTTTCATATGTAGAAGCATCCTATTCGTATGGAACGTTTCCATGGGATGGTGACGCGTTGACCAAGCGCGGCGGGATCGTGATGACAACCGGACACTTCAGCTCGGTTCAGTCAACGCTCGCCCATGAGGTGGGACACTGTCTCGGCTTATGGCACACGCATCACGGGGTGAGCGAGGTCGGCCAGTGCAGCCAATGTTATGAAAACGCCAACAGCCCGAATGGGGATGTGACAGGCGATTTCTGCGAGGATACTGATCCGACGCCGTTGAGTTATGCTTGTGGTGGTCCGGGCGGGACTGATCCGTGCAACGGCATGGCGTGGGGCGCAACCGACCCGCAAAACTATATGGGATACGCGGGTGAAGGATGCTGGTCGGAGTTTTCACCACAGCAGATGGGACGGATGCACTGCTGGATAAACGACCGTTTGATGAGTTGGACCTCCGGGGTACGATTCAACTACTCCAATACACTTGGCGAGGCGCCATTGACCGTTGATTTCGAAGGGATCACGGCCAAGACGGTGAACAATTGGGTATGGACGTTTGGAGATGGCGAGACCTCGAACCAACAGTCTCCGAGCCATACGTATGACACACCGGGGCGATATGACGTACGGCTGAATATTCAGGCAGTCGAAGGGACTTATGAAGCGATCCGTCGGGAGTTGGTCTGGGCGCATAAGGACACAATGAAAGTCGGGACCGTCACAGTGACGCCGGGGATATCACAGCGTATCGATATTTACGCGCGGAATTACCTGCCAGTACAGGAGATCACGCTTCCAGTGAGCTGGGATGGACCCGCGACTGTGACCTTTGATTCCGTTTCAACCGTTGGCCTTCGGACGAACTACATGGAAGTTCAGGAATATTCTCACTACGACGACTATTCCAAGCGGATAACTTACCGATTGGCGGTCTCACCCAACGGGAACCAGGCGGCATTAGCGGCCGGGACCGGGCCGGTACTTTCAGTGTACTTGAAAGCGGCACCGGGAACGATGATAGATAACCCGGTGACCCTTATCAGTTATTCCACGGCGTTTCAAAGTTACGCGCCGACCTTTGCGGTTCTACCGGGTTCATACTTGCCGGCTACCGTTGCGGGCACATTGAAAGCGTGCCTGGCCGGAGATGTGAATAATGATACCTTTGGGCCGGACGTTACCGACCTCTCGTATTTGATCGGATACCTGACTGGCGCGGTGCCGGTGTTGCCGAATCCGCCGACCGCGAATGTGAACGGAACGGGGTCGATCGATATATCAGACCTTTCCTATTTTATTTTGTATATGATAGCGGGAGGGGCAGCGCCGGTCTGTCCATAGACGGCGAACACCATTGAGGCGTCGCAAGCTATGATTCGAACTGAGTTAAGCTGGCTGACTCGAGAGAACTCTTTGGGACCGGTCCTGCTTGATGGCGGGACTGGTTCTTTGTTATTGGAGCGAATCGGCGGCGACGTGTGCTGCCCCCCTCTCTACAATTTGAGCCATCCGGAAATGGTCGTGTCGGCGCATCGAGAATTCATCGCCGCGGGATCAATGGTTATCGCGACCAACAGTTTTTGCGCGGCGGAGCCGTACTTGTCGCAAGCCGGATACTTATCGGATGTTGCGGAGGTCAACACAAGTGCGGTGCGGCTGGCCCGACAGGCAATTATCGAGTCAGGCGTGAAAGGCGTGATGATCGCAGGTTCGGTTGCCCCTCTTCCCTCTGGATTGACGGAGGATGAAAGGAGGCGGTTATTTGGGGCGCAGATTGGTGTATTAGTGGAGACAGGGGTGGAGATATTGCTGTGTGAAACATTTCTTGACGCGCAAAAAGGCTTGACGGCGGTCGAGGTAGCTCGGGAGGTCAGTAGGTCGGCAAGGACACGCCTGCCGGTAGTATTGTCGATGGTACCGCCGAAGGACGGCCGGATTCCGGAGGCTTGGGGAGCTATCGCTGACGCACTCGCGGATGGGACGATTAGCGCGTTCGGGCTAAACTGCGGGACCGGTCTTGAAGTGTTGAGGCGATGCCTTGAGCAGTTGGATATCGAGAGATTTGGTCCGTTTTGGGTGAAGCCGAGCGCTGGATTGCCGGTGACGATGGATGGCAAACAGAACTATCCGGTCGGTCCGAAACAATTCGCGGAAGAGATCGCGACAATCGTGAAAAGATTTCCGGTTGTGGCGGCAGGTGGATGTTGCGGGGCCGGACCGGAGCATATTGATTGTCTTAAGCGCGAGTTGGTGTCTAATCGAAATGAATCTTCATGCACGAACGGGCCCATCCAGTCGTCTTGAGAATAATATGCCAATCCCTCAACCAAAACACAAAGTGACGGCTGCTAGTCTCCTTTGGACGCTGATCTGCCTATTTGCCCCCTCAGTCATCTGTTTTGGAGCCCAAGGGGCGGAGCCACACGGCTATATTCCTGGACGATTCATTGTAAAATTCAACTCGGATATTGCGGCGGGACAGGTTCGTCAGTCGCTGGCGACCGGTACGAAGCTGGAGCCTCTTTATCCAGCGCCGATGCGGGCTTCGGCATCGGGAGAATCGGAGTGGCATCGGTATTTTGTGCTTTCGACTGACAGCATCTCGACATCGGATGATGTGCGCAATGCGATTGGGGCGGGAACGGTCGAATATGTGGAGCAGGATCAGTATATAGATTTTTACGACTGGCCGTCAGAGCCGCTTCTCCCCCACCAGTGGTACTTGGTGAATGACGGACAGGAGTATTTTGGGATTGAGCGATTCGAGGGGTTCTACAATGACCAGTTGGTGCTGAAGTCGGGGAATCCGGATGTAGATCTGCGGATCCGATCGTTTTACGACACACCGCCATCGGATACACACTCCGTAGTAGTGGGAGTGATCGATACAGGGACAGACCCACTCCATCCGGAACTTCAGGGAAGATACTGGCGAAACTCGGGAGAGATCGCAGGCAATGGCGCGGATGACGATCACAATGGATTTGTGGATGATACGATCGGCTGGGACATGTCGGGGGATACCGCGCGATTCCTGGACATCGTCGGCGATAATGATATCACGGATATCCATGGACATGGGACGCATATCGCAGGGATCGTAGCGTCGAACGCGAATGGAGTTGGCGTAGTTGGAATAGCTCCCTGGGCGAAGATCATGACGGTGAAAATTCGTCCGAACGGATTTCTATCTGTTGGCACCGCGGGAGTTCTCTATGCGATCAACAATGGCGCTGACGCGATCAATATCAGTTGGGGGACACCCTTCCAGGCGCTGATTCTCGAGGATGCATTGAAATACGCGCGGCGGAATGATGTCTTTGTGGCGATCGCGGCGGGAAACAGCGGCGACAATACACGGGCGAACCCGGCGGCGATAGATTCAGCGTTTGCAGTGGCGGCGGGAAATTCACGCGGGTATCTGACCTGGTTTTCCACCTGGGGGCCGTTTGTCGATGTGGTGGCACCGGGCGAGGATATCTTATCTTTGCGAGCAACCGGTACGGATATGTATGGCACGGAGGCTGGCGAGCCCGGCGTACGGATAATCGGGCCGGACTCACTTTATTACCTATCCGATGGAACTTCTATGGCGGCGCCCGTAGCGGTGGGAGCGGCGGCATTCATCAAGTCAGTTCGCCCCGATCTGACGGTCGGGCAGATTGAGAATCTGCTTCGATTGGGGGCTGATGATATGACTGACCCACTGGAGCGCGGAGACACATTGGTCGGTCCGGACACGGTATGTGGATTCGGATATTTGAATCTGGCGCAGTCAATTGCACTGCTGCAGAATGGCTCAATAACGCTGACGTCGCCGCATCAGATGCAACGCTACTCGGGTCCGGTAGAGGTGAAAGCGACACCGATAGCCGGGTATAGCGGTGACTGGACGCTTGAATACTCAGTAGGAATGCTCTCCGAGGATTGGAACTTTCTGGCGCAATCGGCGAGCCCGGCGGCGGAGAGTCTGATCTATCTTTTCGATGAGCCAATCCTGAACGGATGGGTCAATCTGCGATTGACCGATGGGGCCGGGCACTCGGTAGTACGGCGATTCAGATATGTCAACAGCGACTCGCTGGCGCTGCTCTCCCCTGTTTCGGGAGACACGCTGCGATATTCGGAGGAAGTGGTCGCGGCAGCATTTGGAACAACATATGACTCTGTCCGAGTAAGTTTCAAGTCGACAGGTTTCGAGCAGGTACTCTTTCGTGGGACACAGGAGTTTTTTGACACTGTCGTCACGAGCTGGAACGCATCGGGATTAAAAAGCGGCAATTACACGTTGTATGTGCGCGGATATTTTGTAGATACCGTACGCGTGGATTCAGCGCGGATATATGTGGCATCATCGTTTGCCGCGGGTTGGCCCCAGCCGCAGCCAACACGAGGGGCGCAATCCGTTGTGATTACGGACCTGGAGCACGATGGCCAGATGGAGTTGATCTCGACCAGCGCATATGGACTGTTCGTGTATGGAGCAAATGGGGAGATACGACCGGGATTCCCGGTGCTGCCGGACAAGGATATGCGATGCCTTCCTGCGGTGTACGATGTGGACGCCGATGGTGAGGATGAGATCATAGCGATCACGATGGATGGGGTTTACGTCTTAAATCCAGATGGGAGTTACGCCGTCGGCTGGCCGAGAATGATGGAGACAGGGCAGTCCACGCTGTTTGGCGCACCGACCCCGTCGGTGGTTACGCTGGTCGAGGGACAACCTCCGGTGATAATGTTTGTGGATGGATTCGGCGATGTGAAAGCGTACCGCATGAATGGCGAGCCGTATTTCTATTCGCTTGGCGGACTCTATACGCATTTTCCGCCTCATCCGACGCCGGTTTACTTCTTCGCGGGGAACTCAGTCTCATCTGCGGACATGGATGGCGACGGGACTTACGAGGTGCTGGTCAATTACTGCGGACTAGATCCATGGTCGGGAGTGGCGGTGTATGAAGGGCGGACGGGCCGCCCCGCATTTCATCAGACCTCGGCGCTTGCGGTCAATGGGATGTTGACCTATGGAATGGTGCTGTGCGACCTGACCGGTGACAGTTTGCCGGAGTTGATCGTGACGGGACAGAATGAGATATTCCAGCGGACGATCTGGGTGAAGACGAAATCGGCGGGAGGAGGTTTGGTCGATCTGGCCGGATTCCCCAAAGTGCTACCGGATTACGCGGGATGGATCGGGAACTACCCCACAGTGGGGGATCTGGATCTGGATGGAGTGCCGGAAGTAATCGCCACTTTTTACGAATTTGACGTGGCGGCGCTGGTGATCTTCCGCGCGAATGGCCAACCTTATAATACGGTCAATGGCGGGACGCCGGGAGAAGTGTTCCGCGGAGCGGCGACATTCAGCAATCCGATTGCCGCTAATTTGGTGGGAGACGAGCATCCTGAGATAGTGCTCAGAGGCGGGTACATTCTGCCCGGTACCGGGAATGAGACAATCTATATGTTTGATTTTACCGGGGCGCTGGTGCCCGGGTATCCGATAGTCACTCCTGCGAGCAAACGAGTGGTGATATCCGACAACTTCTCGCCGCTTATCGAGGATATCGATTCAGATGGGCTGGTCGAGCTGGCGATGGCCGGGGATGGTTCAGAGATCTATGTCTGGGATTACGAGGCATCGTCGGATAACGGAGAGAATCGAAGCCGGTTGTTCTATGATATTCGGAACGGGAATATCTTTCCCGGCTCGCGGGTAGCGACGGACACTCCCGAAGATGAACCACGCGTGCCACATGCATGGCGGTTGGAGCAGAATTATCCAAACCCGTTCAATCCATCGACGACCATCGCGTTCAGTTTGCCGAGGCAGTCGCATGTGAAATTGACTCTATACAATCTACTGGGGCAGGAAGTACGGGTGCTGGTGGATGACGTGAGGGCGGCAGGGAACCACGATGTGGCCTTTGACGCCGGCGGTCTCGCGACTGGGCTGTACTTGTACAGACTGGAAGGAGATGGATTCAGCGCGACCAGAAAGATGGTGTTGCTGAAATGAAGCTTTTCCTGGCAGGCATTCTCATCCTACTGGCTGGCGCGGTACAAGCGGAAATCCCGGATGTCCCAGACTATTCTCTGCGTTGGTCCGGCTACACGGGTGTGTTGGTGGTTGATAGCTATCTGGTTTGCGCGACCCATAGCGGATTGGTAGTGCTCGAGCGGAAAGCGACAACCGAGCTTTCATATGAAATAGTGACTACGCTTCCCATGCCGGTCGCATTGGTCTCTCAGAAATTGAGTTATCCGTACCTGATGGTACGAACCCAGGCAGAGCAGATAACGCTTATCGACCTCTCGGCTCTCCCTTCGATCTCGGTGATAGCGACATATGACATCGCCTTTCCGTTTGAAGATTATGAGCTTCGCGACAGCACGCTGTATATCACGATGGGGTTTGATGGACTCTGGCGGTACCGCCTTCATGATATGCGGAGCGCGGAGTACCTCGATTCAAGTATTGTGGGGATATACTATAGTCAAATGCGGATGACCGGCGATACGTTGTTTGCGCTGGACACATACAATGGAGTACTCAGGTATCTGCTGTCGGATACGGCGGCTCCCCAGTTCCTGGATTATCTCTACGTTCCGTTTCAGGTCAGTTCATTCACCGTCGAAGACAGCACCATGGTGCTGCTAACGTCGAGCAGCAGTTTCCTGACGGCGGATATCGCTATCAGTCCGCCGGCGATCACAGATACCTTTGAGACGATCACCGAAGCGACAAGTCTTTTTGCCACCGGCAATATCGTCGTGATGTTCGATACCCTGGTGGATATGATAGAAGTAATCGATCGGTCAACGGGGCGGGATATTTTCGTGCCGGTGCAGGAGTTTCCGCTCAACAAGGATATCGGCGTGGCGTATACGGCGGAACCACTGGATTATCTGATCTACGCGTCGTCGAATGGGAATCTCGTCGCGATCGAACTACAGTCGTTCTATTTCGGACCGATCACTCCGATCCAATTGGTGGATCAACGGGGGCCCATAGCGGGTCTGGTGCTACATCATAATAAGCTGTTCTATGGCGGCCCATGGAATCCGCTCGACATGCAGATGTTGGCTACCGACGGTGAACCCCAAGGTTTGACGACATTGTACAGCGGGTTAACTGATGTCTCTGGACTGGAGCAGCACGGGGATTCACTGCTGGTGATGTACCCGCAGATACGCCGGTCGCTCACATTAGAAGTGCAGCCGGACACGAATATCTTCCGGGGGACGCTGTTTGTGGATACGTCGCGGTATCGCGCGATGCGGTTGAATCCGCAGAAGATCGATTCGATGCGGTCGTATTTCCTTATCGGTGACACGCGAGTGGATGTCTATACGATAAGCGACTCTGGAGATATTTCACTTATCAACTACATCAATGTGGTCGGCCGAATAACAGATGTAGAGATAGTAGATTCGCTGATCGCGATCACCTCAACCAAGTTCGTACGGTTTTACAGGCTCTACAACAATTTCGCGATCGAGTACCGGAGTCAACTCAAGGCGGAGCAGGAGATAACCGAGACGCGCCCCCACATGGGGAGACTAATGGTGTTCGAAGGGGGATATGTTCGGATGGTCAACCTGTCGGTGCCAAGCAGCCCGGTCATAGATAACTCAGTAAGGATTGACCGTCGGATCTACGCCACCGATATCGACCAGCAGATGATGTACGCGGCATCGGACAGGGATATTTCGATATTTGATATGACAGGGCCGACTCCTCAACTAATGGATCGCGGGGGATTAGGCGGATACTTCATTACGGCTGAGCATGGAATAGCAGCGGTGTCAGACAGCTTCTCGATAATGATATATGATCTGAGATCGATCCAGACAGATGTGGTAGATGACGAACCAGAGTTGCCGCGGGAGTTTGCGCTAACGCAGAATTACCCCAATCCATTCAATCCGTCGACAACCATAGCCTACACTTTGCCGCGTCGGGCGGAAGTTCGGCTCGATATTTACAACCTGCTGGGACAGCGGGTGGCCACGTTGGTCAACGAAGAGCAATCCGCCGGGAATCATATAGTCCAATGGAATGCGGGTGGAAATCTGGCGAGTGGGATCTACTTCTATCGGCTGGAAGCCGGAGAGATACGAGAGACCCGCAAAATGATCTTGATGAAATGAGCGGAATAGCTATGAGATTCCGCACACACCTCTCCCCTCTTCTCATACTTTTCCTGGTCATTGTCACTCTCTCCCAGCGTGCGCACGGTACGACCTGGGTGGTGAACAGCTCAGGAGACAGCCGCGACGTGATTGTGGGGGACGGTATTTGCGGTGACCCGATGTCGCCGGATTCGACATGTTCAGTGCGCGCGGCGATCGAAGAATCAAATAGCAATTCCCAACCTGATACTATGCTGGTACCGTTTTCCCTCTCCCCTATTCGACTGACGCTCGGAGAATTGATAGTTTCTGATGATCGGACGGTCATTAGAGGCTTGGGAGGTTCGACGGTCTTAGATGGCGCGGAGCAGCCTAACGGGTCGAGTATTCTGGGAATCTTATCACGGGGAAATCGAGTTGCGGGGCTGACGATCCGTCGGTCACCTTCCCACGGCATAATTATCGAAAGTGACAGCAATCTGATTGGCGGCACGGGAACCGGTGAGGGCCTCACTATTGTGGGCGCTGGGTTCGATGATCCTCTGGCCTGCGGAATCCTGATGAGAGGATCTGCTACAACTGGAAATATGATTGAGGGGAATTCTGTCGGGATGTTGCGGACGGGTGGCGTCGTGATCCCGAATGCGCGCGGGATTGGCATGACAGGCGGGGCGCACGGAAATCGGATCGGTGGAACATCGGCCGCGTCGAGAAATGTCATTAGCGGGAATACGGCCGATGGGATAATCATCGAGCATGACTCACATGACAATCTGATAATCGGGAATTATATCGGCCCGGATCAGTCGGGGATCAAGGGTCCAGGGAACGGCGCGACCGGTATCACGGTGACTACAGGGAGTTATGCAAATGTCGTGGGAGGGATCGGACTAGCGTCGCGCAACTATATTTGCGGGAATCGGGCGGACGGGATCAAACTGAGCGGTTTGGGGACTGCGTCGAATCGGATACTGGGTAATTCCATCGGGATGGATATCACTGGATACGTAGCGATGGGGAACCGTGGGAATGGGATAGCGATCGAGCGGGCATCGGCCAGAAATGAAATCGGTTCTTCGGATTCAGGAACGATCAATATCATTTCGGGGAATCTGGGACACGGGATCGCCATCACCGGCCCGGGGAGCGACGGTACGATCATCCTGGGAAATTACATAGGGTTTGATTCGTCGGGATACGGGCCGATCGGGAACGGCGATCTATTCGCTGCGGGAATTTATGTTGGTGAGTCAGTGCGCGGGACAGTGATCGGAGGCGCGAATGAAGTTGAGCGTAATTATTTCGCGTACAATCTACTCGGTGGGATATATCTGGATGGCGCGGACGAGACATTGATCCAGGGGAATTATATCGGGGTGAGCATCTTCTCGCTGAGCGGGGGATACAATGGAAACGGCGTCGTGCTCAGGAATGGAGCATCGGAGAATCAGATCGGCGGAAGTCAGCCGGGCGAAGGGAATACAATCTCCGGGAATCTGATGGACGAGTTCCCCTTTGGGGCAGGGGTATTGATGATAGGTCCGGGAACAAGTGAGAACAAAGTATTTGGGAATATGATTGGAGTTGACGCGAGTGGATCGCGGCGGATGCCGAACGCGTCGGCAGGTGTGGTGATTTGCGAGGGGGCGAGTGACAATCAGATCGGCGGGCCGAATCCCGGAGAGGGGAATATCATTTCGGGGAATGGATATGCGACGAATCTGGTGTCGGTCGGCCGCGGAGTTCATCTATACGGCGAGGGGACATCGAACAATATCATTAGCGGAAATCTGATCGGCGTGGGAAGTGACAGCCTCTCCCCCATCCCGAATCTGGGAAATGGAGTTGGGCTATATTTTGGAGCTGAAAATAATACTATCGGCGGTGATACAGAAACCGATGGGAATCTGATTGCGGAGAACAGATGTCACGGGATATATCTGCTGTCGCACGACACCAAAGGGAATCTGATCCGTCACAATAGAATCAGAGAAAACGACAGCCTCGGGATAGTGATCCGGCAATTGGCTCAGGCGCAAGTGCAGCCGCCGGAGTTGATGTCGTATGTAGCTGGTGAAGTGCGTGGAACCGCTGCACCTTTAATGGAAGTTGACCTGTACTTGGTGGCAGAGGATCCATCGCACGCGGGTGAAGGGGCGAGTTGGTTGGCCAGCGGTGTGGCGGATGGTAGCGGTGAGTTCGCTATACCGATTCCGGCGCAGGCATCTGACGCAAAGGTTACTGCGATCGGAACGGATATAGACCGAAACAGCTCGGCCTTTGCAGTCAATCTTGCGTTGGACCAAACGACGGACGTTGGCGATCTGGAGATACTACGGCCGCGAACATTCGAATTGGAACAGAACTACCCCAATCCGTTCAATCCGAGTACGACGATTGAGTTTACGTTGCCAGTCTCGAGCCGGGTGACTTTGACTGTCTACAATCTGTTGGGTGAAGTGGTGATGAAGCTACTGGATGATAAGCTGCCCGCGGGAAGACAGACCGTCATTTGGGACGGAAAGGATGGCGGAGGAGCGCCCGTGGCCAGTGGGATCTACTGGTATCGGCTGGAGGCCGCAGATTATCAGGCGACGCGAAAGATGATTTTGGTCAAGTAGTCTGCAAACGCTGTTTGACAAGCCGCTGGATGATCTTCCATTCCTCCTCAGTGACCGGTTGAATAGACAGGCGCGCTCCGCGCTGACAAACCATCATCTTCTCCAATCCAGGCGTAGCCCTCAGTTCCGCCAGTGTCAGAATGTCAGTCAGCCTGGATTTGAAGGAGACATCGACTGTGTACCAGATAGGCTTCTCGTGAGTCGCTTTCGGATCGAAGTACTGGTCATTGGGGTCGAACTGGGTTGGATCGGGATAGCCGGAGCGCGTGATAACACAGATTCCGGCGATACCGACGGGATCGGTAGAACTATGGTGAAAGAGCACTTCATCTCCTACATTCACCAAATCCCTCAACGTATTGCGGGATTGATAATTACGGACGCCAGACCACGAGGTTGTCTGGTTGGGAGAACCTTTCAAGTGGTCGATTGAAAAGCAATCGGGTTCGGATTTGAAGAGCCAAAACTTCTTCGACATGCCAATATCTGCGCCTCCATAGTTGACGGAAGCAGTATACGATGCTGGTTTCTATGGCGCAATCGCCTTTGCGGTTAATCAAAGACAGGGCAATAAGATAGCAATTGACAGGTATCCTATTTCCGGTATATTTCTGTGTACTCTTATGTTCTACTAAGAACCGCCGACCTTTAGTGAAGATATACCTTGAGGAGCACATGAACTATCTGTCTCGCCTTACGATCATATCACTTGCCCTTTGCCTGTTTGCGGGGATGGCGAATGCAAACTCAGCGCCATCGATCGAGCTTCGCAACGGCCGGATCTCCCCTGCTCAAGTCAATTCCGCTGACGGCCTGTCCGCATTGGCCGGCAAACACGGGTTGATGCAATTCACACGGCCGGTTTCTCATACTGAACGCGAGGTGCTTGCTTCAAAAGGGATTCATCTCTTGTCCTATGTTCCGCAGAATAGCTGGGTGGTACGATTTGAAGGACAACTTTCTGATGCAGAATTATCGAGTTACGGTATCCGTTGGTTTGGCGCGATAGCCGAAAATGAGAAGATATCGCCGCTGGTTTCGATGTTGAATGCCCCCCACGCGGCAAAGCGCGCGGATGGTCGCGCGCAGTTTGCCGTGGTGCTTCACCAAGATGTCGACGCGCAGGCAGTCGTAGAGCAACTTCGGGCGCAATTGGGGGCGGAACTGATCGGAATAGAGCCATCGACAAATAGTCTTGACATTCTCTGCCCTGCTAACGCGGTGACACAGATAGCGGGAATAGACGCGGTCCAGTGGGTTGAGCCGAATGTGCTGGTGCAGGAAGAACATAACGACAATGCCCGGACCAATCTCAAAGCGGATCAGGCGCAAGCGGCGCCGTACAATCTGGATGGCGAGTTCATTACGGTGGCGGAGTGGGATGGCGGCGCGGTTGCTTCGACCCATCCTGATTTTTCGGGCCGAGTGACGGTCCTCGGGAGTCCTGCAATTTCGGCTCATTCCACACATGTGGCTGGCACAATCATGGGGAACGGGGCGAATTCATCGGGTGCCTATCGCGGTATGGCGCCAAACGCATCATTGCTTTCCCAGTTGTGGTGGAACAGCGGGAGCGAGGCATTCAACGAGTACCAACAGGCGATAAGCACCTACGGAGCATCGCTGGGAACGAACTCCTGGGGATACGGCGTGGGTGACCCGGCGACCACAGCCGCGTGCGAGGATGTGTGCGGAACCTACTTTTCGGTCGACGCTACACTAGACAATATTGTGCGAGGAAGCGCCGGTCAGCCGGTGACTATAATCTTCTCAGCTGGGAATCAAAGAGGCACTGCCTCCAAATATTGTGGCTCGCTGGGTTGGACCTACGGGACGGTAGACGGTCTCGCGTGCTCGAAAAACGTGTTGGCGATAGGTGCGATCAATTCGAACAACAGCACGATGACAACTTTTTCGTCGTGGGGCCCGACGGATGACGGGCGAGTCAAACCGGATGTGGTTGGACCGGGGTGTCAGTCCTCGGGAGATGGTGGAATAACGAGCACCAACACCTCGACTGGATATACCGTGATGTGCGGAACTTCGATGTCCGCGCCGGCGGTGGCAGGTGTGGTTGCGCTTATGTACCAGCAGCAGTACTTGAGTTGGGGTACACAGTCGATTTTACCCTCGAGTATCAAAGGGATCCTGGTCAACTCCGCGACGGACCTTGGAGCGACCGGACCGGATTACCAGTACGGGCATGGCCGCGTTGAAGCGGTAGCGGCGGTAAAGAAAGTGGCTATTGGGGGGCCCTCCTACATTGAGAGTCAGTTAGCCCATGGCGACCTGATACAGTACGATTTGACAGTTCCGGGTGGCGCCAGCCGCCTTCGGGCGACATTGGTTTGGGATGATCCGGGCGGAACAGCGATCTCCGGAAATACATTGATTAATGACCTTGATCTGGTGCTGGTGGATCCATTCGGCGCCGAGACGAAGGCGTGGGTATTGAATCCGTCGAATCCAGCCGCATCGGCAACGAAGGATTACAACCGACGAGACAACGTCGAGACCGCGGAAGTAGTCTCCCCTGCCGCTGGATTATGGAAGGCTCGAGTAAGCGGATTTAATATTCCAAATGGGCCACAGAAATTTTCGCTGGTGTTCACTCCGGACAGTTTGTATCAGCCGGGGCAGTCGATTGCCATGGCAGTCTACGACAACGGCGACCAGACGGTTGCGCCGGGCGGAAATGCAAACGTGCAATTCTGGGTGACCAATGTCGGTGGTTCGCAGGATTCCATTCGCGTTCAGATCACTGACAATATCGGGTGGCTTGGAGCGACGGTTGACACGACGGTTGTCCTGTTCCCGTATGATTCGGCCCACTTCACAGTTGGCGTGAATGTTCCTGCTACGGCCATGGCGATCGATTCAGCATTGATCACCTGCCAGGCGATGTCCAAAACAGACACGAGTGTAGTGACCGATGATGTAGCCTCGGTCAAGGCGGCGACGACCTACGGAATCTCAATCGCTATCCCGGAGTTCGACACGGCACATTCGCCGGAGATGGTGCCATTGGTGGTGAAGATTCGAAATCAGGGGAACGCCGTCGGACAGTTCGATGTCTTTCCTAGCTCGCCGGATGCCTGGCTCATCGCACCTTCATACCAGGCGACCACGATAGGCGCGTATGACAGCGCGACCTTGGCGTTCACATTGCAGATCCCCGAAGAAGTCGCGCACCAGAGCACTCATGTGGTTGCGCTGCGAGTAGCTGGACCGGGTGGGATTGAAGATACCTCGGAAGTGAGTCTTTACCTTCTGAATCCGGTTTTTCCTCCGGCGTTAGTGTCGCCCGACACTGTTCTCTACACGCAGAACCGTAGACCGACTCTTCAGTGGGATGGTGTGGCGGATAGTTACACGCTCCTGTTAGGCAGCGATACCAATCTCACCTCGGTCTACCGAACGTTCACCGGACTAACGTCTACCACCTTCTCCTGGTCCCTGAGTGATTCTCTTTTGGATGGCCAGTACTTCTGGGCGGTCAAGAAGTATGTGTCAGGTGATTCGTCGTCGATACAACGATACCCTCGCCGCCTGATAGTAGATAATGGTGTGCCCAGTGTTGTGGAGATATATTCACCGGCGCCGGGCGTTTCAATGGCCAACCCGCACCCGAGTTTCTTCTTCTCAGAGTCGTCGGGTTCCGGTCCAGGCACAGCGCCCGAAGTAACACAATTGCAGATGGCATCGGATTCAGCTTTCTCATTGAACCTGCATACGTATGAACCGTTGACCGGCACCAACCTGACAATTCAGGACTCGTTGGATGATGGGAGATGGTATTACCGAATGAGGCGATTGGACCTGGCGGGGAATATTTCTTCTTCGGGCGCCATTCCAGACCTGATAATTGACACCCGAATGCCGGATCTTCCTGCCCAGGTGTCGCCCGCTAATGGGCAGACAGTGGCGTCCTTGCCGGTAAAGCTAAAATGGTCAGCAACACCGCCGGTGGGTTGGCAGACTTCACGAGAGTACTATTACCTTTGGATATCGAACGCAGCCGACTTTTCTGACGGCACGTTTGTTGGATTTGTTTACTCAGACAGTTTCAGTTTCGCGTCGCCAACGGTTGGTTTGACCTATTATTGGCGGGTGAAGGCATTGGACTCGGCGGGGCATGCGACGGCGTTCGGGCCGTCACGGACCTTCAAATACCAGCCGTATATCTGCGGCGATGTGTCGGGGAACGGCGCTTCCCCGGATCTGACGGATCTGTCGTATCTGATCGCATATCTTGTGGCCTCGGGGACGCCCCCTCCGGTCCCGGCAGCGTCATCATTCAACTGCGATACGGGCATTGACTTGACGGATCTGTCGATGCTGATCAGCTATTTAACGGGTGGGGATGTGACACTCTGCTGTCCATAGCGACCAATAACGATGTCTATAGGAGTTTAGAAAGGCCGGTTAGACCGGCCTTTTTTCATGCAAATCAGTACCGCCGAGGACATCCGGTGATTATATTGCCGAGGCCGAAAGGATTGGAAGTGGCAGGACAGCACGTATCTGACCAGGTCTTGGTAGCACGCCGTCTCCGGATGGTCGAGGACCAGATTGCGCGTCGTGGTGTGACAGACCCAGCGGTCCTGGAGGCGATGCGGCGGGTACCCCGGCATTTGTTTGTGCCGTCAGACATGGTCGAGTCCGCATACGATGATACTCCCCTGCCGATTGGTTGGGGGCAGACGATCTCGCAGCCATATATCGTGGCTTCGATGACGGAACAGATCGGGCTGACGAGCGGTTCGAAGGTGTTAGAGATCGGGACGGGGTCGGGATATCAGACGGCCGTTCTGGCGGAGATCGCACGAGTAGTCTATTCGATCGAGTTGATTTCCGGACTGGCCGATCGAGCTGAGAGCATTTTAGACAATCTTTATCCGGAAACGGTAAAATTACGGAATGGGGATGGGAACGATGGGTGGCCGGAGGAAGCACCATTTGACGCGATCATGGTGACGGCGGCGGCCGATGAAATTCCATCGAAATTGTTGAATCAATTGAACGTAAATGGACGTATGATAATACCGGTACGCTTGGAGAACTCGGACAGTCAGGAACTGGTGCTTGCCACCAGGTCACGTTCGGGCTTCTCTTACGAATCGCTCTATCAAGTGCGCTTCGTACCCTTGAAACGCGGGCTTTAACAGGACCCCACCCGCACACAGCGAAACCGTGCACACACAACCAAATTGACAGTAACTAAACAGAGAAGCAAGGAGAGACACACGATGCGTTTGTATCGCGTCATCATGTCTGCCCTGTTGGCAGCATGTATTCTGTTCAGTGCGGAGCAGGCCTCAGCAGGCCGTCGGGTCTACACCCCGACCGGACTGAAGAAGCCGATGGCCGAAAAACCGGCCCGTCCGGGTGGAGACGCAAAGGATGCTGAGAAGCCGTTCGCGGACCTGATCAAGGACCGCAAGGTGGTCAGTGGCCTGTTCACATTCTACCTGGACACGCTCAACAATTCCATGTACATGTCGATCAAATCCGACCAGTTCGGGAAAATCTACATGTGCGGGACGACCATCTCCAAATCGGAGGGGGCGTTTTTTGACAACGGTTCGATGAGCGACACCTACCCGTTCTATTTTAAGCGGATCGGCAAGAAGGTGATGCTGATGGAGAAGAATCTGCGTTTCCGCGCGGATACTACCTCTACCCTTCACAAGGCGGTGGAGTCGGGCATCTCGGATCACCTGATAGCGTCTTTTAAAGTCGAGTCCAAGCCGGACTCAGGTGGTGCGATCCTGATCGATCCGTCGAGCTGGTTCATTCGTGACGCCGAGAATATCAGCTATTTCCTCGGACAGATGGGTCAGACGGCGATAAGCTTCGACAAGGAGAACAGCTATTACGAGACGGTGAAGTCGTTCCCCCTTAATTCCGAGTTGGACATTCGCCTTCACTATCGCACGAACAAGCCGCAATCCGCTCCTGCATTGCAGAACGGCATGAGCATGTTCCACACTTATCACTACTCCCTCTCCGCGTTGCCGGAGGGCGACTATGTGCCGCGTCTGGCGGATGACCGTGTGGGGCATTTTCTGACGCTATACCAGGATTACACGGAACTCGATACGGAGAACCCGTATGTGCGGTATATCAACCGCTGGAATCTGAAAAAGAAAGACCCGGCGGCCTCGGTCTCCGAACCGGTCGAGCCGATCGTCTATTGGATCGAGAATACGGTTCCGATGGAGTATCGCGAGGCGGTGAAAAAGGGTATCGAGTTCTGGCAGCCGGCGTTTGAGAAGGCCGGCTACAAGAATGCTATCATCGCCAAGCAGATGGAAGATACAGCAAGTTGGGATCCGGCGGACGTGCGGTACAGCACGGTGCGGTGGATCATGATCCCGGGCGGGACATACGCGGTCGGGCCGAGCCGGACCAACCCGTTCACCGGGCAGATCTACGACGCGGATATCCGAGTCGGCGTGGATTTTATTCGCGCGATGTTCAATACGATGGAGAACTGGATCGCGCCAGTAACCTTTGACGGTCAGTTTGTCGACCAGAAGACGCCGGTTCAGGAAGCGCTGGAGAAAATGCGCGCGGATGATCCGCACTTCTGCGACTACGAAGCCCAGTCGTCGGAGCACGCGGCGTTTGGCCTGAATTACCTGCTGACGACCATGGGGGATTTCATCGACAAAGATTCTCTAACGCAGGAATATGTCAATCAATACATCACCGAGCTCGTGGCGCACGAAGTGGGTCACACGCTTGGATTCCGCCACAACTTCAAAGCGTCGACGATCTATACCCTTGATCAGTTAGCGGATGAGAAGTTCACAAAGGTGAATTCGACCGGCGGCACCGTGATGGACTATACACCGGCTAATATCGGCGGATTGGGACGTCCCCAGGGAGAGTTTTATGCCTCCGTTCCGGGACCGTATGACAATTGGGTGATCGAGTATGCCTACACTGATTTTGGAGCCAAGACGCCGGAAGAGGAATTGATCCCGCTCGAGAAGATCGCCTCCCGGGCCACGAGCCTCGGAATCGTATATGCGACCGACGAAGACGCCTTTGGCTCGAGCCCGCGGTCGATCGATCCGTTGACAAACCTCTTCGACCAGGGGAGCGATCCGCTGGCCTACGCGACGCACAAGATCAAATTGACCCGCGAACTCTGGACGAACGCGATCAAGAAGTTCGAAGTGCCGGGGAAACGGTATCAGAAGCTGTTGTCGGTGTTCCAATCCGGCTGGCGCTCATTCTATGAGTCCGCACAGTTGGCGCCGAAGTATGTCGGCGGGCTGTATCATTCCCGCAGCCATATCGGAGATCCGGAAGGGAAACTCCCTTTCCAGCCGGTTTCCGCGGCGGACCAGCGTCGAGCGATGAAGTTCCTCAACGACTATGTATTTTCGTCCGACGCGTACGACCTTCCAAACGACTTGTTGAACAAGTTGGCGCCGGAACGTCACCCCGACTTCGCATTCTCCGTGTACAGCGTTCCCCAAGTGGACTATCCGTTCCACCAGATGGTGCTGACGGTGCAGAAGAACTCGATCGACAAGCTGTACAGCCCACTGACGGTGGGACGTCTGCTGAACAACCTCGAGCGGTACAAACCGGGCGAGGAAAAGTACACGATGTTCGACATGTTCACGGATTGCCGGAGAATGATCTGGACGGAGGCGGCAACACCGGCCACGACCAACAGCTTCCGCCGTCAACTTCAGTTGACGCATTTGCAGAAGCTGATCGACATCTATTTGAGCAATCCGGCGCAGTATCCGGCGGATGCGCGGACACTGGCGGCGAACGATCTGGACGTCATTGAGACCTCGGCGAACCGTGCGGCTGGCGCAGGTGGAGTTGATGAGATGACTCGCGCTCACTTCAAAGAGGTGGTGCGGCAGATCAAGGCGGCTCGCTCGGCCCAGCGGACATTCCAGACCGGAATGACCTTTGGTTTTGGCGGCTGAGACTTGCGCTGAATTTTTCCTGACGTATACTAAACGGACCGAACGATGATGTTCGGTCCGTTTTCTCTTGAAGGATGAGGACATGAATGAATTGATCCAATTCTTGCGCAGCCATGCCTCGGTTCGGCAATACACCGAACAGACGATCACGGCGGAGGATGAGCGGTTGATCCTGACGACGGCGCAGCAGTCGCCGACCTCGTCGAATCTCCAGGCGTATTCGATTATAGCGATACGAGATCAGGGGACCAAAACGCGAATAGCGGAGTTGGCGGGGAATCAGCAACATGTTATCGATTGCCCTCTCTTCCTTGTTTTCTGCGCCGACCTGTTTCGGCTGAGGAAGATATCGGAGCGGGTCGGCTATCCGTGTAATAGCTCGTATGCTGAGATATTCATTGTCGCGACCGTGGATACCGCCCTGGTCGCCGAACGGGCGCTGATGGCGGCCCAGGCGCTGGGGATGGGCGGTGTTATGGTCGGGGCGATACGGAATCATATACAAGAGATATCGGAGATGCTGGAGCTTCCAGAACTGGTGTATCCGGTGATGGGAATGTCACTCGGGTATCCAAAGAGCCAGCCAAAGGTAAAGCCGCGGATGTCCGTCACGGCAATAACACATGCCGAAAAGTACGATCGCGACCATGTGTACGACGGCATTGACGAATACGATCGGCGACTACAGGAGTTCGGGCATCTGCAAGGGCGCGAAGTTCAACCGGAAAAGTACCCGAATTTTACCGGGCCATATACATGGTCAGAGCATACCGCAAGGAGAATGGCGAACGATTCGCCGACCTCACTCCGCCCGCACATGCTGAGCTATCTGCAGGCACGAGGGTTCTTATTGAAGTGATCAGCGCTTGCGGGCGCGTGAGACCGGCTTGATGCCATTGGTCAGACGCGTGGAGAGAATATCGGGCTCAAGTTCTCCCCCGCCGCTGGTACCGTTGTTCCGTCCATTGGCGGAAGCGCGGAAATAGTACTTGATGTAGTCCCAGGCATCGCGCGCACGGTCGGCGTAGACGAAGAGCTTGAGATCATCGGCGTCGATGGTCCCTTCCGAGACGAGATAATCCCAATCAATCAGACGTTTCCAGTATTCGCTGCCGAACAAAACGATAGGGAGCGACTGGACTTTGCGAGTTTGGACTAGAGTAAGCGCCTCGAAGACCTCATCGAGCGTACCGAATCCGCCAGGGAACGCGACAAGAGCTTTCGCGCGGAGCAGGAAGTGCATTTTGCGCAAAGCGAAATAGTGGAACTGGAGACAGAGTTCAGGCGTGATGTACGGATTGGGCTCTTGCTCCATCCTGAGGGTGATATTGAGGCCGATAGACTTGGCGTTGACATCGAAGGCACCACGATTGGCGGCTTCCATGATACCAGGACCGCCGCCGGTAACGATGACGTAATCCTGTTTCCCCTTCTTCTTCTGAGTATCCTCGGCGACTAGGCGGGCGAATTCGCGGGCTTCGTCATAGTAGCGAGACTTGGCCAGAACGCGTTTGGCGATGGTCAGTTCGTTTTTCAGCGCTACTGATTTCGGTTTGGCTTTAAGCCGATCCTCGATCTCGGCAACGCGTCGAAGCGCCTCGGGACGCTCCACAATGCGAGTCGCGCCGAAGACGACAATCGTTGAGTTGATGTGATGTTGCCGAAAGGTCATTTCCGGCTTGAGCAATTCAAGCTGAAGGCGGACCGGGCGAAGTTCCTCCTGATTGAGGAAATCGATATCTTTGTAAGCTATGCGATAGGCGGCCGCTTCTTTAAGACGGTTGGCCATTTTGATCTTGTCGATCAAGGTAGTCTCTTTAGTAGTCTTCCTGGACACGTTACATCCTGTTCGTTAGCCGGACATACGGCTCGATAGTGCACCAGTTATTGGTGCACCATCGCCAAGTACTCTTCAAGCGGGACATCGTGCGGAGTGCCAAGGCAGATGCCGATGGACTGCGCGGTTTTGACCCACGGGTGATCGGGGGTGACCCGGCGGTACCGTCCGGCGACCTCTGTGATCGGTACGGAGGAAATCTCATTATTCTTCAGGGAGACCATACGTCCCCATCCACCCTTTACGGCGAGATGTACAGCTTCGACTCCAAAGCGTGTAGCGAGCAGGCGGTCATAGGCAGATGGTGCGCCGCCTCTGAGCAGATGGCCAAGAATGGTGACGCGGCATTCAAGCTGGAGGAGCGCTTCTATCTGCGCGGCGATACGGTGACCGACTCCACCGAGGCGAATGGCATCGGGAGAGTTTTTCACCGTGCGACTGACAGTCATGCCACCGCCGGCCGGCTTGGCACCTTCGCCAACGACGATGATGGAAAAGTTCTTCCCCTGTGATTTGCGGAGCTTGATCTGCTCAACGATCGGGTCGAGGTCATACGGAAATTCGGGAAGCAGAATGATATCGCCACCACCGGCGAGGCCGGAACCGAGGGCGATCCATCCTGCATAGCGACCCATCACTTCGACGATCATCACCCGATGATGCGACTGGGCGGTGGTATGAATCTTGTCGATAGCCTCCACCGCGGTTTGCAGAGCGGAATCAAAGCCGAAAGTCTGGTCGGTGCCGAGCAGGTCGTTGTCGATGGTTTTGGGAACGCCGATTATCTTGAGCCCCTTTTCGGCGAGTTGCGAAGAGGCGGCCATGGTACCATCACCACCAATGGCGATGAGGCCATCAAGACCAAGCGACTCGAAATTGAGAACGGTTTCGGTGGACCGGTCGAGATAAACATAGTCATCCCCCTGGAGCACCGGGAAGCGGAAAGGATCGGCCCGGTTGGAGGAGCCAAGGATTGTCCCGCCCTGGGAGAGGAGTCCGGGGACATCCTTCAGGTCGAGGATCTTAAAGCGGTTCTGGACGAGGCCTTCGTAGCCATCGAGAAAGCCGACTACTTCCATACCGTATTCGTTTTCGGCGGTTTTGACGACCGCGCGAATGACTGCATTGAGTCCCGGGCAGTCTCCACCGCCCGTCAGCACCCCTAATCTCTTGCGTGTTTTGCCCATAGTCCCTAGTGTACACTTTTAGGCGGCCAAATGGAAATAATATATTGGCAGCCGACGTTAAGCTATTTATCTATGAATCGGCATGTCGGAAAACGACTTGAGCGCCCAAACCGAGGTTAATTGCCGTAACTTGCGCTCAATTGCGGATTTCCAGGTTAACTTGCGCCCGTTCTGTTCGATACATATACAGTCGACGAATTGCGGCACAAGAGATTGGACCAGCACAAGGATAGGCCATGCGCGTTAAACAAGTTCTCGTACTCCCTTCTGTCCCCGAAAAGCTGAAACCGCTTCAGGAGATGGCCAACAATATGTGGTTCTCCTGGAATTTCGAGGTAGTCAAGTTGTTCATCCGACTTGACCCCGAGATGTGGGAGGCCTGCTATCAGAATCCTGTAGAGATGTTGTCGCGTCTTCCGCAAGAGGCGATGGCTCGTGCCGCGCAGGATGAGGCATTCCTGGTGTCGTTAGACAGAGTCTATCAGAAATATCTCGACTATCACAGCCGCCGGAAGTGGTTCCACTACAAGTATCCGGACATGGAAGATCAGAAGATCGCCTACTTCTCGCTGGAGTTTGGGCTGGATACAGGGCTTCCCGTCTACAGTGGCGGTTTGGGAGTCTTGGCGGGAGATACCCTGAAATCAGCCTCGGATCTGGGACTCCCGTTGGTAGGGGTAGGGCTGCTATATCGCTATGGGTATTTCCGGCAGATCCTCTCCCCTGACGGCTGGCAGCAGGAACGATACGAAGAAAACGACTGGTACCATATGCCGGTGCAGTTGGTGAAGAACGGCCATGATGAGCCATTGCGCGTGACGGTCGAACTGGATGGAATGCCGGTCCAGTGCCAGATATGGAAAGTGACGGTCGGACATATTCCGCTTTATCTGCTGGATACGAATATACCGGAAAACTCCAGCAAAGCGCGCGAGATAACATCGGTGCTCTACGGCGGCGACAAAGATATGCGCATCCGCCAGGAGATAATTCTGGGGATAGGCGGGGTGCGGGCGTTGAAGGCGCTGGGAATACATCCCGGGGTCTATCATATGAACGAAGGACATAGCTGGTTCCTCGCGCTGGAACGTCTGCGCATCCTGATGGCGGATGAAGGGCTGACGTTCAATGAGGCATCGCAGTATGTTTGGGCGACGAGTGTCTTCACCACCCATACGCCAGTGCCGGCCGGGAATGAGCGATTCGACCCCGTGCTGGTGCATCGATACTTGGGGGATTTCATCAAGCAATTGGGGATAAGCTGGAAAGATTTTGTGTCGATCGGTCGGGTCAATCCGATGGACGAAAATGAGACCTTCTGCATGACCGTGGCGGCGCTGAAGTACTCGTCGCACAACAACGGCGTGTCACAGTTGCACAAGCTGGTGTCGCGCGAGATGTGGCACAACATCTGGCCAGGGTTACCGAAGGAAGAGATTCCGATTACCGGTATCACCAACGGCGTGCATCTGTCGTCATGGATCTCCCATGAGATGAATGAGCTGTACGAGTCGTATCTTGGGCCGCATTACACGGAACGTCCGGGGTCACCGGAGATTTGGGATAAGGTCAGCAAGATTCCGGACATCGAGCTCTGGCGGATTCATAACAAGCGGCGGGAGCGGTTGATTTTCTTCGCGAGAAAGCGCCTCTCGCAGCAGTTGGGTCGTCGCAACTCAACGCAGTACGAGATTCAGCGCGTTGAGCAGATCCTGGATACGCAGGTGCTGACCATCGGGTTTGCGCGGCGGTTCTCGACTTACAAACGTGGGTACTTGATCTTCAGCGACCCCGATCGACTGGATAGAATCGTCAACAACCCGAAAGCACCGGTGCAGATCATTCTCGCAGGGAAAGCACACCCTCTCGACAATCCAGGGAAAGAGGTTATCAAAAAGCTGATCGGCTTTGTCAATCAGGATCGGTTCCGCAATAGAGTGATATTCCTTGAGGATTATGATATCAATGTCGCGCGGTATCTGGTGCAGGGATCGGATATCTGGCTGAATAATCCGCGTCGCCCGGAGGAAGCCTCGGGGACATCGGGAATGAAGGCAGCGATCAATGGCGCGCTGAACTTCTCGGTGCTCGATGGCTGGTGGGACGAGGGATATAATGAGATGACCGGGTTCAAGATCGGTAACGGCGAGGAGTATGATAACTCTGAGATAGGTGACCGTCTGGAAGCGGAATCATTGTACAACACGCTGGAGCGTGAGATCGTGCCGCTCTTCTATGAGCGGGAGAATCGGGACTATCCGGAAGAATGGGTTGAGAAGATGAAAGGCTCGGTCTCGATGGCGGGGCGGGTATTCTCGGCCGCGCGGATGACCATGGAGTACACTGATAATTTCTACATCCCCACTCTGCGCAAAAATGAAGAATTGGCGGCGAACAACTATGCCGAAGCGCGCAAGCTGACCTCATGGCTGGAGCGGGTACAAGGAAGCTGGGATAAGATCCAGATACGGGAGATCGAAATCCCGGAACTTGGACAGACGGTCTCGATCGGACAGCGGATACCAGTGAAGCTGCATGTTTATCTGGATGGGATCCGTCCACAGGATGTCCGGGTCGAGGTCGTGGCAGGACGATTGACTTCGCAGGAGCAGTTGGTGACATTTGCTCCGGTTGAGGCGCGCATTAATGGCCAGGCCGCAAATCCGCCCGCGGACAATGTATTTGAGTACAACGGTGAGGTGGTTTGTCGGGAATCTGGACGGTTGGGGATCACGGCGCGAGTAGTGCCGAGGAATGAGTATTTGACCGATTCGCCGAAGCCGAAGATGATAAGTTGGTGGTGAGGCGATTGAGAGCACTGCCGAAAGGCGAACGGGCCGGTCATTCGACCGGCCCGATTTTGTTTTGGCAAAATGAACCGGCCCGCCCGGCAAGTTGCCGAGCGGGCGGTTGACTGGAGGGATGGCAAGGAGGATTCAGGTCAATCGGTCCTACAACCGACTGACTCGTTATCATCTAGTCCCTATCGCTTGTAGTTCAGGTCACCGCGATAGTCGCGGTCGTCCCCACGCCATTCGTCATCGGAGAAGTAACCAGTCAGCGAAGCCGCGCGGTCGATGAGGTCGACCAGTTCGTTGGTCTGTTCGCTCGGCAGTTGGCGACGAATCGTCTTCGCCATCTGGCTCAGATCCTCGAAGTTGGTGTTGTCGGTGTAGCGCGTTTCTTTCAGCATCTCTGCAAAGCGCGACGCTACGACCGCGAGACGGAACTCGGCGCGTGCGGATTCGAAGCGCGGGATACCCTTCCCTACCTGGACATCTTTGGAGAGCTCCACTACATCGCGGTCATCAGCATCTTTCCAGCGGACAAAGACTGTCGCCAGCTTGGCGGACGCCTTCTTCTGCTTGAGCACGACCTCGTACAACGCGGTGACTTCGTGGCCGGCGCCGATCTCGCCACCATCCTGGCGGTTGTCACGGAATTTGTTGTCCGCGATAGCGCGATTTTCGTAACCGATCAGGCGATATTCAGAGACGACATTCGGGTTGAAGTCGACCTGTACTTTGACATCGCGGGCAAGCAGTTGCAGAGTGCCGACGAGACCGTCGACGAACAGTTTTCGCGCCTGATCCTCGGTATCAATGTAGGCATATTTACCATTGCCATTGATGGCGAGGCGTTCCAACAGAACGTCATTGTAGTTTCCCATGCCGAAGCCGAAGGTTGAAAGCGAGATGCCGCGGCGGACGTGATCCTTGATGTCGCGCATGATGGCATCGGGATCAGTCTTGCCGACATTGGCGACGCCATCCGAGCAGAGCACGACCAGATTGGAGTGGCCATTGACGAACTGGCGATTGGCCATATCGTAACCCAGACGGATACCGGCTTCGGCAAAAGTCGAGCCACCCGGCCGGAGACGGTCTAGCGACTTGAGGATAACACGTTTGTTGTCGCCACTGGTCGGATCGAGCACCTTGAACGCCTGTGAGCCGTACGCGACGATTCCAATGCGGTCATTATGGTCAAGCTGATCGATAAGCATACGGAGGGACTGCTTGAGAAGGTCGATGCGGTTGCCGTAGCTCATGGATCCGGAGACGTCGATGACCAAAGTCAGGTTAAGCGGCTTGCGCTCCCAATCAGAGATCTCGCGTCCCTTGATGCCTATTTTAAGGAACGAAGTGCGGCGGTCGAACGGCGAATTGGCCAGTTCGGTGAAAACGCGGAATTTGGACTGATCCGGCGTGTTGTAGCCGTAGTCGAAGTGGTTGATGAATTCCTCTACGCGGACTGCCTGGGTCGGCGGAAGCTGTCCATTAAAGAGATAGGTGCGGGCGAGCGTGTAGGAAGCATCGTCGACATCGAGCCCAAACGTCGACAGGTGATCACGCCGGGTATCCATGAACCGGTTGGTGCCATAGTCACGGAAGGTCATGTCGTCCGGATACGGGATATAGTACGGCTCGTATGAATCGGCGCGATCCTTCTCGCGCGGGACCTGGCGCAGATAGTCGGTGGTGCCGTTACCCTGATATGAATCACTATATCCCTGCACACCGGCAGAAGACTGCGGCGTGGTGGAGCGCTCCGGCAATGGACTCAGTTTCTGGAGGGCGGAGCTTTCCTCTTTTTCATTAGTACTGGTTGAAGTGCGGTAGTCTCCCTTGCCCGCAGCGGCCGGTTCTGATTTCTTCTTCTCTTCGATTCGGATCATTTCGATAACGACCGATACTGATTGGCCGGCTGACACGTAAATGTCCTGTCGCTCGGCGGATTCAAAGCCGTTCTGGGTCACCGACAGGCTGTACTCGCCGGGTTTGAGCCCAGTAATGAGGAAGCGGCCATCGGAATCGGACCGTGCCTGTCTTCCTTCACCCAGGAGCGTGACCAAGGCACCGGGGATGGGAGCTGAGTTGCCGCTCTCGATGATCCGACCGGAGATGGTACCATCGGTCGGGACGCCGAAAACGAGTTCGGCGGTGACGCCCGCCAGCAGACCGACGGCGAGCAGGATCCAGATGGTAATGCTGTGTTTCATGGCTCATTTCCTCACTTTCTCAGTTCGGTGAATAACATCTTCTAAGCTGAGTACTGAGGGGGACAAGAATTCTTCCCGGCGGGGCGAAAGCGGATGGAATCTAACGATTTTAGCCTTCTACCAAAAGGCGACTGCGGGCTCGTAACCGGTGGATTATTAGGATGTTAGGGACAGTAATCTGGCGAGAAAGCTTGACATGGCCGGTCGGCCATTCTTTATTCTGTTACAAATTTCACCAACTCAACACTCCATGGAGGAACGGATGATGAAGCGAACCGTTTGGCCGTCTCTGGTCTGCCTTTTCCTGGCAGTTTCATTGGGCGGCTATGTCTTCTCGTTTGACTTCACGACAGTCGAGAAGACGATAACCGAGCATACCCTGAAAAACGGGCTGAAGATATTGGTAATGGAGCGGCATGACGCTCCGGTCGTATCGTTTGCGACGTGGGTGAACGCGGGGTCGGCGGATGACCCGAAGGGGTACACCGGCCTTGCGCATATGTTCGAGCATATGGCGTTCAAAGGAACCACAACGCTTGGCTCCAAGGACTACAAGGCCGAAGCGAAAGCGATCGCGGTGGAGGACTCGCTCTTCATGAAACTCCGTGAGGAACGGAACAAGGGTCGATTGGCGGATACCGCGCTGGTCGCCAAGCTGCAAGCCGAGTACGAAGCGGCGCGGGAAGCATCGTATCAGTTTGTCAATTCAAACGAATTCGGGAATATCGTGGAGCGCGAAGGCGGGATCGATATGAACGCCGGGACGGCGTACGATTGGACGATGTACACGTACTCCCTGCCGTCGAACAAGCTTGAGCTCTGGATGACGCTCGAAGCAGAGCGGTTCCTGAATCCGGTCTTCCGCGAAATGTACAAGGAGCGCGACGTGGTGGCCGAAGAACGCCGCATGCGTATCGAGTCAAATCCGATCGGGCGTCTGCTGGAAGAGTACGTATCGACCGCGTTCAAGGCGCACCCGTACGGCGTGTCGGGGATCGGTCATATGTCCGATATCCAATACTATTCACGCGAGGAAGCGAAGGCGTTTTTTGCGAAGTATTATGTGCCGTCCAATATGACGATCGTGATCGTCGGCGATGTTGACCCGAAAAACGTGATCGCGCTGGCGGAGAAGTACTGGAATCGGATCCCGTACAAGCCGAAACCTCAGCGCATCGCGACTGTTGAGCCGGAGCAATTGGGTGAAAAGCGTGTGGTGCTGGAAGATCCGGCGCAGCCGCTGTTTCTCGCTGGATGGAAGATCCCGGAGATGACTCATCCTGATCGCCCGGCGATCGACGCATTTCTGGAGTATCTGACCTCTGGACGAACCTCGGTGATGTACGAACAGATGGTTAAGCAGAAAAAGATCGCGGTGCAGGTGCAGGCTTTTCCGGGGTATCCGGGTGAAAAGTATCCGACACTGGCCTCGATCCTGGCGGTTCCATCGGCGGGACACACCGCGGCCGAATGCGAGGAGATCATATTCGGGATCATCGACTCCGTCAAAGAGTTGACGATCTCCACGGATGATCTGAACAAAATCAAAGCACGTAACAAGTCGAATTTTGTCGGCCAGCTTGAGAGTAACGATGGGATGGCGTTCCAGCTCGGCGCTTCTCAGTTGTATTGGGGAGACTGGCGCGCGATGTTCCGCGAATTAGATCGGATCAACGCCGTCACCCCGGAAGACATCCAGCGTGTCGCCAAACAGTATTTTACGAAGTCGAATCGGACAGTGGCGATCATGAACACGGTGAAAAGCTGAGCTGAAGGAGTAGCGAAATGAAACGCATGAGCATATTGACATTGGCGCTGGCGGCTCTGCTGCTTGGCGCGCTGTCGGTTTCGGCCCAGGATGTCACCAAATTGAAATTCCCGGCGCTGAATCCGATCAGCATTCCCAAGGTTGAAAAGGTAACGCTGGATAACGGGCTCCGGCTTTACATTCTCGAGGACAACAGCCTGCCGGTGGTACGGGCTTCGGTTCGCATCAACTGCGGCGGCTATCTGGAGCCAGCGGATAAAGTCGGGCTGGCGCAGATCTGCGGGCAGGTGCTTCGGACGGGAGGAACGTCGAAGTGGACCGGCGACCAAATCGATGAGGCACTGGAGTCGGTCGGCGCCTCCGTCGAAACAAATATCGGCAACCTGAGCGGGTCAGCGTCAATGTATACGCTGACCGAAAATCTTGATCTTGGGCTGGAGGTGTTGGCGGAAGTGCTCCGCCGTCCGGCGTTTGCACAGGACAAGATCGACTTGGCCAAGGTTGGTATTCGGTCAGGCATCTCGCGCCGCAATGATGATCCGTTCTCCATTGGGATACGGGAGTTCATAAAGGCGATCTACGGCGCGGAATCACCGTATGCGCGTTATCCTGAGTACGCGACGGTGGACGCGGTCTCGAAAAGCGACTTGGTGATGTTCCACCAGATATGTTTCCATCCGGAGAACTTCCAGATCGCCATTTGGGGAGATATCAAGAAGGATGATATTGTCGCGAAGATGAAGCAATATTTCGGAGATTGGGAAAAGGGCCAGGTACCTATCCCCCAGCCGCCGAAGGTTGACTACAAATACGAACAAGGCGTCTACTATGTAGCGAAAGAGGACGTCAATCAGAGCAACATTATCCTCGGACATATCGGTGGATTGGTCACCGACCCGGACTATCCGGCATTAATTGTGATGAACAACATTTTGGGTGGTTCCTTCGCCAGCCGTTTGTTCAACAATGTGCGTTCCAAGGAAGGTCTTGCCTACTCAGTGGGTGGCGCCTATACGGCGAACGTGACCTATCCGGGGACATTCTACTCGTTTGCGTCGACCAAGTCTGAGACAACCGCCAAGGCGATAAACGAGATCATCAAGCAGATCAAGTCGATGCAGACAATACCGCCGACTCCAGCGGAGATGTCGATCGGCAAGGATGGATACCTGAATTCGTTCGTGTTCAATTTCGACAGCCGGTCGGAAGTGATCGGACGAATGATGTATTACGATTTCTACGGATTGCCGGAGGATTTCCTGGCGAAGGAGAAGGAATCGGTCGAGAAAGTAACGCCTGGGGATGTTATGGCGGCGGCGAAACGCGCCATCCATTCGGACGCGCTGAGAATCGTGGTGGTAGGAAAGGGCGAAGATTTCGAGACGCCGCTGGACCAGCTAGGGTTGGGTCCGGTTACGACGCTGGATATCACCATTCCCGCGGCCGCGCCGAAACGTGAGCTGGCGGTAACAGACGAGAATTTGGCGAAAGGAAAGGCGATCCTGGCCAAGTCCGCGGCGGCGCACGGCGGACTGAAAGCGATCAAGGCGGTCAAAACAGTCTCCGTCAAAGGGGTGAATACCGTCTCCACACCGCAAGGAGATTTCCCGTTCAATGTCGAGATGATCTATCAACTCCCGGACAAGATCCGCCAGAAGATGGATGTCATGGGACAGACATTCTACGATATCCGAAACGGTGACGCGGGCTGGAAGTCTGACCCACGCGCTGGAACGATGGTGCCAAAAACGGCCGATGATATCGCTGACGACAAGAAGGAGACCCTGCGGAATACCGTAATACTCCTGGGGCAATCTGATAGCCCGAATTTGAAGGCATGCTACGCGGGTGAAGGTGAAGCCGGTGGTTCGCCGGTCGAGCTTGTGGCTATCCTTGGTGAGAATGGCAAGGCGTACGTGACGGTCGGGATCGACCCGAAGTCCGGCAATTTGGTGAGCAAAGAATACTGGGGACCTACTATGATGGGTGAGGGGAACGTGCAGGAAGTATTCGGAGACTTCTCCAAATCCGGTGGCGTGTTGATGCCGATGAGCACGACGGTCAGCATGAACGGCCAAAAGGTCATGGTCGTGAAGTTGAGCGAAATGACGGTCAACGGAACGGTTCCGGCGGGGAGTTTCGAAAAGCCGTAAATCTCTGCTGTAATAGTTAGTTCAAGGAGCCGGGCTTTCCCGGCTTCTTTTTATTGGCGGCTGGCCCCGCAAGACCAGGGAAGTCACCTTTTTGCTCCACAATTCGCGGGCTGGGACGTCATACCAAGGGAGCTTGCGCACTAAAACCGCTTGCCAGGGCACTGGGAATCAGCTACAATTAACCGGTTCAGGCGGTTACGCTTGTACGGATGGAAGGTACTGGGAACTGAGGCGGCGTTGGAGTCGCCCGAAACCTCGATATTGAGAGTGTGTCATGTCACACAGCCTGCTTCTGCGAGCGATGTTGGCGCTCGGCTTAAGTCTTCTGGTGATATCAGCGGCGTTCGCGCGTCCGGCTGATCCACAACCAGATTCAACACGTCCCCCGCTCGGCTCAACGACAGCGTCACCGGCCTACTGTCTGGCGACGCACAACGTCGGCAAAATTGTGCTTGGGGTGACCAATTACGGGATATTTGGATCCGGATCCGGCTCGATCGTCGGCAGTGGCGGCGACTGCTTCACATCGCAGGCGGTGCCATCGTGCGAGTATCCCAAGGGAAGCGGCGCATGGTACCTCTATTCCGGTTCGCTCTGGATAGGCGCGGTCAAGGGCGAAGATACACTGGTGTCAGCAGGTTCGGATGGCTGGATATTCGGCCGTCGAGAGATGAACCCATATGACCAGTTCACCAACCCGGAAGCGGTGATGAAGACACGGTCGATCATTGACCCAAACGCACCCGATTTCGAGTTGGCCGTTTCGGAACAGGACTATATCGCACGATATACGGACTCATTTACTACCGGCGTGACCGGTCTGGGAACGGACTTCCTGGATGGCCGGAATCACCGTCCGCTGTATATAGATGTCTCTCAGCGTTCATATGCATGGTCATATTCGTACGCGGAAGATTTTGTCCTTTTCGATTATACCATCACCAATGCCAGCAATGAACGTCTGGATAATGTCTATATGGGGTTGTATATCGATGCCGATGTCGGAGAAGCGAACAGCAACGACGCGGCCCAGGATGATGTGTGCGGATTCTTATATGACATACCTTCTCCCGCGGTCTTCTCGGGGAATTGCGATTACTTCCGTGATACGGTGTTTATCGCCTGGATCGCGGATAATGACGGCGATCTGAATAAGCAGGTGCGGGTTCCGAATATCACGGGAAGCCGCGTGATCCGCACCCCCGCGGAAACGCTGGACGTGTCATTCAACTGGTGGGTGGGAAATGGTTCGCCCCAGTTGGATTTTGGTCCGCAGGAGCGCAAGAAACTGCGCGACCTCGGGACCGGTGGCAAAGGGACGCCGGAAGGGGATCGCAATAAGTACTATTTCCTCCGGAACAAAGAGTTTGACTATCCGCAGATATTCACGGCCAGTATCGCGATATCTGATACGCTTTGGGACTACCCTAATCCGGCGTTGTCGGGGGCATTGTCGGTAGGATTTGACACACGGTATTTGCTTTCATTTGGACCATTCACTCTTCAACCCGGTGAAGCAGCGCCGATCTCTGTCGCGTATGTGGGGGGTGAGAATTTCCACACGATCCCCAGCAACACCCAAACCAATTTAATCAGCAATTATAATCCAGAAGAGTGGCTGAAGAATGTCAACTTTGATGACCTTGGGCTGAACGCGGTATGGGCATCGTGGGTATATGACAATCCAGGCGTCGACACCGATGGGAACGGCTCCAAGGGTGACTTCCGCATCTGCTATGCGGATATTAGCTATGACACGATCAGCACCGACCCTCTTGAGATCGATACTATCTATGGGATGCCGGATACCTTGTACTACCGGGGAGATGGCGCTCCGGATTTCCGTGGAGCATCTCCTCCCCCCGCCCCGCTCTTCTGGGTATATCCGTCGAGTGGAAAACTGCGGGTACGCTGGAACGGTCTTCGGTCAGAAACGGCCGTCGATGTCTTCAGCCATGTCGCCGATTTTGAAGGCTATCGCGTCTACTTAAGCCGAGATGACCGTTCGGCCTCGTACTCGGTGGTAGAATCGTTCGACCAGGAGAATTACAACAAGTACGTGTACGTGCAATCGAAGCCGGGCGGCGCCGGTTTCATGCTACTGGAGAATCCATTCTCTCGCACGGACCTGGTAACTCTGTACAGCGGTGGAAATCCGAACTGGGATCCGGAGGCGTACAGCCCGTCGAATCCATATCGCATGCCTGGATTCCTGGGGGATTCGATCTTCTACTTCTCGCCGCAGGATTACAATCGTTCAGAACTAGGCGTATCGACGCGCATTCGGAAGATCTATCCCGACGCGGTGAAGCCGACGATCCTGGACGCCGATTCCATTCCGGTGGCAGAACGTCCGATCTACCTGACCGACGATGGGTACTTCAAGTTTTTCGAATACGAACTGGTGATAGAGAATCTGTTGCCGACGGTGCCGTACTTTGTGAATGTGACGGCGTTCGATTTCGGTTCACCGCAATCCGGTCTTGGGAGCTTGGAGACGTCGGTGACGGTCGGCGCGGAAGTCGCCTACCCACAGGCGAGTTCGGACGCGGTGGCGGCTGACAACCTCCCGGTATATGTCTACCCTAATCCGTATCGACTGGATGGTGACTACCGTGGTAGCGGGTTCGAAGGACGCGACAAAGAGACGCGCGATAACGCACCGGACCGTCAACGGAAGGTCCATTTCGCGAATCTTCCTCCGCAATGCACAATCCGGATCTTCACGCTGGATGGCGATCTGGTGAAAGAATTCGAGCATGATGTTGACCCGGCTGATCCGACTTCCACGCATGACGCCTGGGATCTGATCACCAGAAACACCCAGCTGGTGGTTTCCGGACTATACTATTGGGTAGTGGAAGAACCGGATGGGACGACCCAGATGGGCAAGCTAGTTGTCATCATGTAGGATGGAATAAACTATCGATGCCGAGTCGTGATCGGACATTGGGCCGCTCCCTGAATATCTGGTTGTATGGAGCGGCCTTTCTTTTAGTGGTGTACGCCGTCGTGAATGGTCGTGAGGGGTACCCGCAGTCGAAAGAAGAAGCGTTGCACTCGTATCAACTGCGAGAGCGCTCGATAGCGGCACGCGCGGAACCGGTGCAGTATATTGCTCACGGGCGTGGGAATATCCAATTGGCTCTGGCCAACAATGGTACGTTTGGGACCTATGGGCAGGAGCTACCGGATCCATTCACGGGCCTGGCGATCCCATCATGCATTTATCCCAAGAACAGCAGCCTCGTCTACCTTTGGGTCGGGGCGTTCTGGATAGGCGCGGTAGTGGGTGAAGATACACTGGTCTCCTGCGGGACAGAGGATTTTTATCAGACACTGGAGTTTCAGCCGGAATTACCGGATTGCGATGAGCAGTTCGCCCGCAATGGATTCTGCTACTATTCAATAGACGAGCGGAGCGATTTTTTCTCGCCGCAGGCATTCTCCGAACAGGATCTGGTCTGCTGGTATGTGGATACCTTCAGTTCGCAGTCGATAGTCTCCCCTGACCCGGTGGATGGCCGAAGTCATCGTCCGCTGGGAATCAAAGTAAAGCAACGCTCAATGGCCTGGAGTTATTCGTACGCCGATGATTTCGTGCTGTTTGATTATAGTATCGAGAATATTGGACGGGATCAGCTTAATGATGTTTATATGTCGATCTGGGTGGATGGTGACGCGTGGCACACTTCAAGAAACAGCCCTGAAGGGTGGAACGATGATCTCGTCGGATTCTATCGGGAACATCCGGCCATGGAAGGTTGCGGATTTATTGACACGATCAACGTGGCATATCATGCCGACGCGGATGGAGACCCGGCGGGGAATGAATGGGATGCCCGGTCAACTCGAGGTGTGGTCGGTACGCGAGTAGTCCGCACACCGGCTGATTCCCTGGCATATTCCTTCAATTGGTGGATAATCAACTATACGGATCCGCGGTTTGATTTTGGCCCTCGCATGGCGCCACGAGTGGGTGACCCTTTCCGTAATATGGAAGGTCGCCTGGGCACGCCAACCGGCGATGCCAATAAATACTATGTGATGAGTCGGCCTGAGTTTGACTATGACCTATTGTATACGGCCGTTGACCATAGTGACTCAGGTTGGCTTCCGCCACCCTCCAACGCCGCGATTGTGGCCGCGGGGTACGACGCGCGATATTTGCTGTCGTTCGGACCATTCGACTTGGCACCGGGACAGCAGTTGCCGATCTCTTTCGCCTGGACGGGGGGCGAGAATTTTCACGTGAATCCAGATGACTTCGACCGGCTGTTCAGCCCAAGCGCTCCGGATGCTTATTACAGGTCGCTCAATTTTGACAATCTGGCGGCCAATTCACGCTGGGCATCCTGGGTGTACGACAACCCGGGCATAGACACGGATGGCGATGGATATGAAGGGAAGTTTCGCGTCTGCGTGAAGGACTCGGTGATCGAGCGAATAGACACGACCATCACACAGAATGACACGCTTATCGATACACTTTTCAGGTCGGTACTGGCGGATACGACTTACTACGAAGGAGACAATGTTCCAGATTTTCGCGGAGCCGGTCCTCCCCCGGCGCCGTTCATCCGGGTAATCCCGCAACTCGGGAAACTGACCATCCGGTGGAACGGATATCGTTCTGAAACGGCAAAGGATATCTTTCTTGGCAAAGTGGATTTTGAAGGGTACCGAGTCTATATGGGGCTGGATAGCCGACCGGGGAGTCTTTCGCTGGTAGCGTCGCACGATCGTGAGGACTACAATCGCTTCCTGCTCAAGCAGACCGCGCCGGGAGTCTTCTCGTGGGTACTGACTGAGATCCCCTTCACGCTGGATTCGTTGCGCAAAGCGTTTGATGATCCGATTTTCGATCCCAACAATCATCCTTTAACCAACCCGTACCAGTTTGGGGATTCGCTGTTTTACTTTGAGCCGCAGGACTTCAATTCGTCCGAGTTGAATCTGCCAAAAGGGATTCGCAGAGTGTATCCGGACGCTGATCCGCCGCCGAGTGACACAGCATTGTGGACAGAGGAACTGGTGACGTGGGAACATGGGGACCGGCTGCCAAAGTACTACGAGTACGAGTACGAGTTGGAGAATCTGTTGCCAACGATCCCGTACTATGTAGCGGTGACGGCGTTTGATTTCGGGTCACCTAAAGCCGGTCTACTTTCCCTTGAAACCAGTCCATATAACGACTTTGTGATGGAGTATCCGCAAGTTTCATCCGATACGGCGATGGCGCAGGGACTTGAAGTCTTTGTGTATCCAAATCCGTACCGGATCGACGCGGATTATGCGTCGATGGGGTACGAGAATCGGGAGCAGATCGACCCGGAACGGGCCCGCCGCATTCACTTCATGAACCTCCCAAGAGTATGTACCATATCGATTTATTCACTTGACGGAGACCTCATTAAGCGGCTTGAGCACAGCTACCCGGAGGGGGGCCCGGGGGCGATGCATGAGTCGTGGGACCTCATCACACGGAACACGCAGGCAGTGGTCTCGGGGCTGTATTATTTCGTGGTGGAATCGTCTCAGCGGACCCAGATCGGAAAGCTCGTAATCATAAAGTAGCCATTGACATCAGGTCGGGAAATGGCGACCTTATCGGCCTGTGGTCCGCCGCCAGCGGCGGTCTGGAATTCGGGTCGATTTCTGCCTGAGACATTCCTCGCTGAACGGATTCACACATTACAACGTCAATAATTGCGTACTTTTAACATGATGGAGTTGTGGAACGTATGTTCAAGAACTTGACGCTACGGACAGTCTTGGCTGTTGGGATAGGACTGGTCGTGAGCGGCTCCGTGGTGGCTCGATCTTTGCCTCGCGATGAAAGTGGTCCGAAGGGGCCGATCAGCGGGGCGACTGCCTCACCGGCCTACTGCGCCGCCCTTCATAACGTCGGCAAAATGGCAATTTCGGTGACCAACTATGGAACCTTTGCCACGGGCTCCGGCGGTTTCCTGCAGGGCGCGCCCTCGGACTGCTTCACCGCTCAGGCGTTAGTTGCCTGTGAGTATCCGAAAGGATCCAACACCGAGTACTGCTTTGCCGCGGCATTTTGGATTGGCGCGGTCAAAGGCGAGGATACATTAGTTTCAGTTGGCGCGGATGGCTGGCTGCAACAGCGAGAAATGCAGCCTTATGACGCGGTAACCCAGCCGAACGACGGGATGAAGACCCGCTCGATCATCGACCCGGAATCCGAGGGGTACGAGCTGGCGGTGTCCGAACAGGATATCATCGCGATCTATACAGATTCTTTCACGACCGGTGTCCCGGGGCTTGGGCAGGACGAGATCGACGGGCGCAATCATCGCCCGCTCGGTATTGAAGTCTCCCAACGTTCCTACATGTGGTCCTATTCTTACGCCGAAGACTTTGTGCTGTTTGATTACACGATCAAGAACAACAGCAATGAACGTTTGGACAACGTTTACATGGGGCTGTATGTCGATGCCGATGTGGGTGAAAATGGCGATGCCAATGCGTACATCGATGACGTCTGCGGTTTCTTGAATGACATTCCTTCCCCGCCGAACTACTCGGGGAGTTGCACCTATTTCCGCGACACGGTGTATATCGCCTGGATCGCGGATTGCGACGGAAAGCTGAACGACCAGACACCGGTTCCACACGTCACGGGTAGCCGAATCATCAGAACCCCCGGTGACACGCTCAACGTGTCATTCAACTGGTGGGTATCGAACGGGTCAGCGCCGCTTGATTTTGGCCCGCGCCACCGCGACAAAACCCGCGATCTATCGACGGGCGGCAAAGGGACTCCGGCCGGCGACCGCAATAAGTATTTCTTCCTGCGCAATACCGAGCATGATTACGACCAGGTGTATACTGCGTCAATAACCATCAGTGACACGTTGTGGGAGTATCCCAACCAGGCTCTGGCGCAGAATCTTTCCAACGGTTTCGATACTCGATACTTGTTGTCGTTTGGACCGTTCACGCTTCAACCCGGAGACGACGGACCGCTTTCATTTGCGTATGTGGCCGGCGAGAATTTCCATAGCGTCCCGAACAACTGGACTGTCAACCTGGATGCCGGGTATGATCCCGACGCATATATGGCAAACGTATCGTTTACCGATCTCGGCCTGAACGCTATGTGGGCGTCGTGGGTATATGACAATCCGGGAGTCGACACGGATGGGAACGGTTCAAGGGGGAGTTTCCGTATCTGTTACGATTCATGTATGTATGACACCATCGCGGCCGATCCGTTGGTGGTCGACACGAACTGCTTTGGTCCGGACACGCTGTACTACACAGGTGACGGCGCCCCGGATTTCAGAGGTGCTTCCCCGCCGCCTGCCCCACTCAAATGGGTCTACCCGAGCGAAGGAAAACTTCGTATTCGCTGGAACGGCCTGAATTCGGAAACGACCAAGGACGTGTTCAGTCGCGTAGCCGATTTCGAAGGGTATCGCGTGTACATTGCGCGCGATGAGCGGGCTGCTTCGTTTGCGCCATACGCAAGCTTTGATATCGAGGATTATAACAAGTTCGTCTATACCACCCAGATGCCGGGTGGCGGCTCCGGGTATGTGTTGAAGGACAACCCCTTCACCCGCGAGCAGTTGATCGCTCTGTATGGCGGTGGAAATCCGAACTGGGATCCGGAGGCGTATTCGGTCAACAATCCGTATCGTCTGCCGGGCTTCCTGACGGATTCGATCTTCTACTTCCAGCCGCAGGACTTCAATCGTTCCGAGCTGGGCGTCTCGACCCAGATCACGAAGATCTATCCGGACGCGCCATATCCGCCGGTGCTTTTTGCCGACTCTATCCCGCCGGCCTCGCGCGACACCTTCCTGACCGAAGACGGGTATTTCAAGTATTGGGAATATGAGATGGAGATTGACAATCTCCTCCCGACCGTGCCGTACTACGTGAACGTGACGGCGTTTGACTTCGGATCACCGCAATCAGGTCTGGGTAGCCTTGAGACCTCGGTGACGGTGAATTATGAGGTAGCGTTCCCGCAGTCGAATTCGGCGGATGTTGCCGCGCAGGATCTGCCGGTGTACATCTACCCGAATCCATATCGCTTCGACGGCAATTATCGCGCGGATGGGTTTGAAGGCCGTGCTAAGGATACCCGCGGCAAGGCGCCCGATCGCCAGCGCGTGGTGAACTTCGCCAATCTCCCGCCGCAGTGCACTATCCGGATATTTACGCTGGATGGCGACCTGGTGCGTGAGATAACGCATGATGTCGATCCGTCGGACCCGACCTCTACGCATGGCGAGTGGGATTTGATCACTCGTAACACGCAGTTGGTTGTCTCGGGAATCTATTACTGGACGGTCGAAGAACCGAATGGAAAGATCCAAATGGGCAAGATGGTCATCATCATGTAAGTGATGATCTGATCAACATACACAGAAGGCCGCCGGTCACCCGGCGGCCTTTTTGATTTGAGGAGCCTCTCTCCTATTCTTTGATATTGTACTCCCGGGGGAGGGTCCGACCAAATCGCCAATACCCGAACGCCGCGACCAGCGCGAGTGATGATATTAGGAGCCAGGCGATTGCGGGCTGTGTGCCGAAATGATCCAGGATAACTCCGCCGTAGAGTGGTCCGAGTGACCACCCGGCCGTCTCCATGAAGCCGCGAATCCCAAGATAGCGACCGAGCCTTCCGGGGGGCGCGAGGCGCGAAGTCAGTGTCAGGCCGGGCGGAGACATGGTAACCTCACCGACGGTCACAACGAACAGCGCGAGCATGAAGTACTCGAAGCCGATGAGTATGCCCATCATCCCATATCCAACAAAGTAGAGCATCGAACCAAGGGCCAATTGGAAAGTGAACGTCCGGTGAGCAAACATGCGGGTGATCGGGATCTGGAGAATGGCGACCAGGAGGCCATTGACGGTAAAAAGCAGCCCGAGTTTGGCTTCAGAGAGACCGATCATTTCAACGGCGTAGACTGAGAACGGGGCGATGAGTTGAGCGACCACCAGATAGAGAATGAAGGTCAAGCCGGCATGGATAGCGAGATTCTTGTCGTCTTTGACAGCAATAAGGTCGCGCATCCGGAACTTGTCGGTCGGTGCGTTGGTCAGAGGCGGCACCGTCAGGTAAAAGCGGAAGATCATCGCGGAGAGAAAGGTCAAGGCCGCGGAGATGTAGAAGAGCGACGGATAGGAGGCTTTGGCGAGGAAGCCGCCTATCGCGGGGCCTACCGCCCATCCAAGGTTTGAGGCCGAACGAGCGATTGCGTAGCCGTAGAGACGTTTTTCGGGCGGCAGGATATCTGAGACCAGGGCGTTTACCGCGGGCATGAACAGTGAGCCGAAAACGGAATTGATGGTGAAGAGCAAGGTGATCCACCAGAAACCCCAATGGTATGCGATGGCTACGCCCAGGAGGAGAAACGAGCCCGCGCGGATGGTCTGGGAATGGATGACCAGGCCACGACGACCGAGACGGTCGGATAGCTCTCCCCCGACTGCCTGAAAGAGGGCGCGAACGATCGCTTGACCGGCGAAAAAGAAACCGATCTCTGAGGCCGATAGGCCAAGCTCTCCATGGAAATAGATCGAAAGAAACGGGATTGAAGCGGCGAAGCCGAGAGCAGCAACGAACCATCCGGAGACCAACACCCAGAGACGGGAGTCGAATTCGCGGAAGAATGCCATGCTTCGCTGTATCATAGATAGGCTGGAATATAATCGGGCGCATGGCGCGTCAAAGAGAAAAACAGAGGAACAACGGTATCAAACCGAGGCGTGGCCGAATCGGGAGGCAAGGTGGCTGGCGATAGTCTCAAAGCCGGTGATATCTCTCCCCTGCCAGCCGGCTCGTGCCATGTCGAGTAGTTGACCGCGGTGGCGGAGCGAATCGAGACGGGCTCCAAAGGAGCTGGCGTGATTTTCAGAGAGACTTATCGCCACTTGTTCTTCGAGCAGAAGGTCTCGGTTGAGAGGGGCGAAGGAGCCCTTTGGTGGCTCGAGAATAAACATCGGGAGGCCCAATCCGATCGCCCAATTGGAACGTTCGTGGGATGGCGCGACAAAGAAGTCGAATTCGGGAAAGAGGCGGCTGGAGAGGATGGATTCTTCCCGATGGTTTTGGTGGAGAACTAATGTTAGGCCGTGAAGTTCGGCTGATATCTCGCTGGCCGAGTCGATGATGCGCGCAGGGTAATCCGCCTGAGAGAGAAGCGGCAGAACAAGTTTGGCAAGCCTCTTCCCTTTCGCCGCAAAAACGATGGCGCGATGTCCATGGGCAACCGCGGCTTGGGCCGCCGATAGCAGCTTGGAGATGTGGTCGGATGGTTCCGCGCCGGAGGAGAAAAAAGCGCCGGTCAGAGGCTCAGAATCGGCAATGCGCTGAAGGCGCAAGCGGTACGAATCTTGCGCCTGCCGAACTTTGGCTGATTCAATGCAGAGCCCTGAAACGAGAATCTGATCCCGGCTGTAGCCGACTGAGAGAAAACGGTCGGCGACACTTTCTGTGGGGACGATGACCAGATCGGCACCGGTGACAAGCGACTCACGCGGAGCGACCAGTTCACCATGCTGATAAACGAGCTGGCACTTCCCGCGCAGAATTGGAACAAGAATAGGATGAGAGACAACGACTGGCGAACCGGCAGCGGTTAGCCGTCGGGCGATTCCGGCGCCGAGATAGGACAGAAGCAGAGAATCGCGATTGAGATCGTTTCTTCGCCTGAGGCTATTATAGAGTCTGCCGAATTGCCCCGGTGAAGATCCGATATGGTAGAGCCATTGGATGCCGCGCCAGGCGGCCCGCGAGTGCGGCGGAGCCAATTTGAAGAGATCCTCCACAGAGCGAACAAGATTGATCTTGCCGGAGCGATTGCAGGCCTCAACTATCCCCTCGAGATAGAATGGGTGGCCACGCCCAATGGGGAGATTCAAGAAGTTGATGCGGGTCTGCGTGCTCACATGGCGCTCCGCCGGAAAAGTACTGATTTCTGTCGGGTTCGGCAATCGGGATGGACACAAATTCTTTTTGAGGTCGGGCCGCCGATGCTTTACCTTGGTACAAGAATATGGTGCAGAAGAATTTCAAAAAACGAGGGCCGCAGGGGCTTCTCATCGGGCTGGCCCTGTTCCTTCTATGGCAGACTGGGTGCAAGAATGATATCTCAGGGCCCGGGAGCGGCCAGGATAATCTGATAACTAATCCGAGTTTTGAACCGGGGGACTTTCCATCGTTTGCGGGATGGCATCTGGACGACACAGTACGTTTTGACTCGCTCCAGCATTTCACTAATGATGTTCCAATCCTTGGGGGTAACTGGTCACTGAAGGTGGAACCGGAGTTCTCTCCGGAAGAAGGATTTGCCGACTGGTACGTAGTCGGGCCGAAAGATGAAGCAGTCTATCGCCTGACGGTCTGGGCGAAGACTCTTAACGGGTGGGACGCCGGGTCAGTCCGATTCCAACTTCGTTCACCGGGATCAACGGTGGAACGCCAATCAACTCCGGTAAGCGTTGATAGTTGGCAGTATTACTCTCTGGAGGACACCGTCAGACTATTTGAGGATGACACTCTGGTGGTGAGACTCAGCGCCGGAGGCGGCAATCCTGCGGCGGCTGACGCTGTGCTATTCGACGAAGTCTCGCTGCTGAAGTTTGACTGATGAATTCACTAATCCCAGAATAAGATAAGGGCCGGGTTGACCGGCCCTTTCTGCTGTCTGGTGACCGAGACTTAGTTGCTGAGGGTTGCCAGCTCGGCGGCGTTTACGACCTTGGAAAGGTCGAGGAAGATCAAGAGACGATCTTCGAGCTTGGCTACTCCCTTGATATATTCGGCGTTGACGCCGGTGACTATCTCGGGCGGCGGTTCGATGGTGCTGGACGAAAGCCGCAGTACCTCGGAGACGGCATCGACGATCATCCCCATGATGTTGCCGTTGATATCTACCACTACGATGCGGGTGTTCTTGTCGTATTCCTTGACATCGAGGCTGAACCGCTTGCGCAGGTCAATGATCGGAATGACTTTGCCGCGGAGGTTGATGACGCCCTCGACATAGTGCGGCGCCTGCGGTACACGCGTGATCTCCACCATCCGGTTGATCTCCTGGACTTTCAGGATCTCAACGCCGAATTCTTCGGAGCCAATATTAAACGACACGAGTTGCAGTTCATCGCCGTTGCCGACGCTGTTCTTGTCGCCATGGATCAATGAGTCTGTTTTCATTGCCCGAATCCCTTCTGATAAAATGAGTTCCCCTTTTCTGGAGAGTATCGGCAGGCTGGGAGAAATCTGCACGGGCCTGGCCAGTTTCCCATGCCGACCACCGTCCCGGCACCCGCAATCGCCGTAAATCGCTGTTTTCCAACCTGATACGCTTACAAGCCCAGGAAATTGCGAAGTTCCGGCGGATATGTTATGTTCGATGCTCACAGAAGAATCTGACCTGACAGGAGCAGGAAATGAAAGATAAACGGAATGAGATACTTGGTCGGCAATTGATCGACTACTCGCTACGACTTCAAAAGGGCGAAGTACTCTACCTTGAGATCAAGGGGAAAGAGACACTAGAATTGGGGAAACAGATCATCCGGATCGCGACTGAAAAGGGGGCGATCCCGTTCTGGTTCTACAATGATGAGTCGCTTATCCGTCAATGGGCCCGTACGGCTACCGATGAACAGCATAAGGTGCAGATGGAGCTGCATCTGAAATTGATGGAACGGGCAGATGCCTATATCGGGCTGCGCGGTTCCGACAATCCTTTTGACCTGGCCGATATTCCAACGGCGCAGATGGACAAGTATAATACCCTCTTCTACAAGCCGGTGCATTTAGAAGAACGGGTCAAACGGACACGATGGGTGGTGTTGCGATATCCCAACAATGCGATGGCGCAGTTGGCGCAGACCTCGCAGGAGAGTTTCGAGGATTTCTATTTTGATGTATGCTGTGCCGATTACGCAAAGATGTCCAAAGCACAGGACAAGCTGTTTGCGCTAGTGAATGCCACAGACAAAGTGCGGATAGTTGCGCCGGGGACCGACCTGACATTCTCGATCAAAGGTATCCCGCCGGTGAAGTGCGACGGACATCGGAATATCCCCGATGGTGAAGTGTACACCGCACCGGTGCGTGACTCCGTCAACGGAACGATCACGTACAATACGCCTTCGCTCTACCAAGGGGTGGTTTATAATTCGATCTCGCTGACCTTTGAGAACGGAAAGATCGTCAAAGCGACGGCCGACGCCAATGTTGACAAGCTGAATAAGATACTGGATACGGATGCCGGGGCGCGGTATGTAGGCGAGTTCGCGATTGGCGTAAATCCGTTTATCCTGCATCCAATGAAGGATACCCTGTTTGATGAGAAGATCGCGGGGTCGATACATTTCACGCCGGGACAGTGCTACGATGAAGCGTACAACGGAAATCAGTCGGCGATCCACTGGGATCTGGTTTTGATACAGCGCACCGACTACGGCGGCGGCGAATTGTGGTTCGACGGCAAATTGATCCGCAAGAATGGTGTTTTCACGGATGCTGAAATGGAGAAGGCATTCTCCAAAGAAGCGCTCCGCCCGGTGGGTATGGACTGAGACTGTTTTTCGAGAGGCGGCTCACGATTTGGACCGCCTCTCCCCTCTTTTTCTCGTATAACTCATTGAACCTTGCAGTCTGCGCGAGAGGACAATGGACGACGAGCACAACGATAATCCATCTGACAATCCAGTTAAACAGAAGTCGACTGCTCCGGCCACGCTACTCGAAATTGCTATCGCCCAACTAAGAGAGCGGAGCCTGGCAGGTAGAGAAACGGGGTACAGGGAGTTCTGGAGCAGGGCGCGCGAGATCCTTGAGCAGTTCAAGACACTGAAGCCACTGGCCCCGGCAGACAGGCAGCGGCTGTGGGAACTCTATCGTGAAGTGTGCGACGCGGTGCATTCGCGCCAGGTGGAGGAACGTCATTCGCTGCGGGAGGAGTCGCAGACGAAGCGTGCCGTACTTGAGACTCAAATTGCAGAGGCGCGCGGACTTCTGACCACCGAAGCTGAATTTGGAGCAGTGACGCGAGCGCGGGACCTGTTGACCGCGGCTATGCAGCAGATGAAATCGCACACTGAGGCGATCCCACGGGAAGGATCAACTGAAAACCAGGACGGAGGGCATCCAGTACGACTCCTTAAAGATGATCGCGAGGCGGTCTGGATACAGTGGCAAGAAGTTCGCGGAATGTTGGCCGAGATTCAGCTAAAGTGGCAGAATCAGTTTCAGGCGAGGGCCACCAGCCTCAAAGAATCAGCCGAGAATGGGGAGCCTGCGGGAATTCTCAAGAAAGTAAGAGAGCTGCAGCAGGAGATATTCAAAGTCGGTTTGAGTCGTGAGCAACGGGAGTCTCTACGCGGGATATTGAATGATGCCTGGAAGATCGCGATCAGTCGTCTGCAGGTGCTTCGGGAGGAACGACGGACGCGGCACGCCGAGTGGAAAACGCGGATGCAGGAAAATCTGAAGCGCTGGAGTGACCAGGTCGAGCGCCGCGAGAAAACACTGGAGCATCTGCGCGGACAGATCCAGAAGCTCGAGACAATGCTGGAGACAGCGCGCAGTGATGACCATGCCGAGCGGGTGCGCGGATGGATAAGCGAGACAGAGACCAAACTCCGCAACACCGAAGAAACGCTGGCGAGCCTTCGCGAGAAGATCGTGTCAGTGCACGCAAAGCTCAAACGCGGATAGCGCGGCGCATCACGAAGATTCACAATCGGCCTTGTTCAGAGCGGCGACGAAATGAATCACCTGCTCCATGAAGTAATAGGCATGATCACGCGAAATGATAATCACTCCTTTACATGGATGGAGCGCGTGAATACGGAGAATTCTTTCTCCGGTGGCATCGCGGATGATATTCAGTTTGAATGGACGCGCGGTGGTACGTCCAGCATTCGAGCCTGAGTTTCCGTTTTTCGAGGTACTCTGGTGTTTCATCTTCCTACTCCCCTATAGCTGTTCGTAAGACGATAAACCGGCGCACTGACAGGGGCTGTCAGTAAAAAGCGATCCTAAGTACAATTTGCAGAATATTATATAACCAACTGTGGTACAACGGTATGCATCGCCCAATACGGACCTCCCAAGTCGAAAAACGGGCTATTTTTGGTTGAAGGTTGCGTATAAGACTCTATATTCGGGCAACAAACTTTGGAGACACAATAAGTACATGTCGCAACACTTAGTCCGGGAAATCACGCGCGTCAAACAACAGATTCTGACTCTGGGGGCGGAGGTTGAGGACTCACTGCGTCATGCGGTAACCTCGCTCGTGAATCGCGATACCGTTCTGGCCAAGCAGGTGATTTCGCGCGATTCGGAGATCGACCAGCAGGAAGTGGATATCGAAGAAGACTGCCTCAAGATTCTGGCATTACACCAGCCCGTGGCGATCGATCTTCGGTTTCTGATAGCGGTGCTGAAGATCAACAACGACCTGGAGCGCATAGGCGATCTGGCGGTGAATATCGCGGAGCGGTCGTTGTCGTTGAGTCTGCTTCCCCCCATAACTCCCCCTTTCGATCTGGCGGCGATGGCTGCCCGAGTTCAAAGCATGGTCAGGAAAAGTCTGGACGCGCTGGTTGAACTGGACACCCAGAAAGCGCATCAGGTGCTGGCCGAGGATGACGCGGTTGACAGCGCGCATCGTCAAATGTACGACCACGTGAAAGCAGCTATACGCAGAGAACTTGAGCGAACGGACGAACTGATCCAGCTGCTTGCGGTATCACGGTATCTGGAGAGAGTCGCGGACCATGCCACGAATATCGCCGAGGATGTGATCTATCTGGTAGATGGGCAGATCGCCCGCCATCGGTCGGATAATCAGCTTGGCCAGTGATTCGCGTTAGAGCATCAAGTGGAAGAGATAGAAACAACCCGCGGAGATGAGCGCTGAGGCGGGGATGGTAAAGATCCAGGCCCAGATAATTCGTCCGGCGACTCCCCATTTGATGCCGGTCAGTTTCCGCGTCGCTCCAACTCCAACAATAGCTCCGGTAATGGTGTGCGTCGTAGAGACCGGGATGCCAAAGTGAGTGGCGCCGAATAGTGTGGCGGCACCGGCAGTTTCGGCACAGAATCCACCGACCGGTTTGAGTTTGGTGATCTTCATCCCCATCGTCTTGACAATGCGCCACCCGCCAAAGGCAGTCCCAATCGCCATAGCGGCGTGGCAGGATAGAATAATCCAGGCCGTGTTCCAGTGCATGAGCGATAGCTCAGTATCTGGCCGCATGATCCCGCCGGCGATGAGAAGCGCCATGATAATACCCATAGTCTTCTGAGCATCGTTGCCACCGTGCCCAAGCGAGTATAAGGCGGCAGAGAGCAGTTGTCCTTTGCGGAAAAGCCGGTCCACCTCCGTCGGCCTGTAGCGGCGGAAGATCCAATAGACCGCTATCATTACCACAAAGCCGATAACAAGACCGATGAGCGGCGCAAGCGGGATGAATTTGACAGTCTTCCAGACGTTATCCATACGAATGACCTCCCACCCCTTGTACGCAAGTCCGGCGCCGGCCACGCCACCAATGAGCGCATGCGAGGAGCTCGTCGGTAACCCGAGATACCAGGTGATGAGATCCCAGACTATTGCCCCGATCAATCCGGCCAGAACGACCCAGACATAGGTGTGATCCGTGCCGTCGACCTTGACGATCTTGGCAATTGTGTCAGCGACCCTTGGGGCGAAGACAAACATAGCGATGAAGTTGAAGAAGGCTGCCCAGAGAACCGCAACCCGGGGACTTAGAACACGAGTTGAGACAACGGTAGCAATGGAGTTGGCAGCATCATGAAAGCCATTAATGACATCGAAGATCAGCGCAATGCCAACGGTGATGATAATGACTATCTCAAGTGACGGCATGCTTACGACGCCTCAATTACCACACCTTGTACGATATTGGCGACCTCTTCACAACGGTCGGTGGCTCGTTCAAGCCGCTCAAAGATCTCTTTCCACTTGATGACATGGATCGGGTTGGGTTCGTCCTTGAACAGACGCTGCAAGGCAGACCGAAGTATCTGGTCTCCCTGATTCTCAGCGTCGTAGATCAGTCGACAATGATTGTTGATGCGATCGGAATCACGATTGAGGTGGCGGAAGTGAAGGATGGCGCCATCGATCTCTTTCGTTGCCTTTATCAACACCTCGGTAAACTGCTTCATTTCAGGGCGAGTCTCGGTGATCTCATAGAGAACCATGCGTGACGTGACTGAGTCAACACAGTCAATGATATCATCCAGTCGCTTCATCAGACGATGAATATCAGCGCGGTCGATCGGCGTGATGAAAGTGCGATGGAGCGCTTCGATGCATTCATGAGTGATGTCGTCAGCGGCGTGCTCAAGTTCTTTGATGCGCTGGGATCGCGGCACGAGGTCGGAAGGTTTGGCGGCGATCGCGTCCAGTTCGAGGCACGCCTCAATGGAAAGTTTGGTGTGCTTCTCGAAGAAGTCAAAGAAGCTGGTTTCCTGGGGGAGTAATCGTCTTAGCATTATGGCTCGCGGTGACATGGTTGCACTTCCTGTTCCATAGATCAGAGAAGCTTGTCGTGCACAAATCGCGGTAACCTTAACACAATCCGAACAGTTGGTCAAGTGGGTTTTGCGGAAGATTCGAACGGATGTAACCTGTTACCCAAGAGACAAGTAGAGAGACCGATCTGTCCACTTGCCACTGCGCGGGACGCGCTAACAAAACAGGGCCGCTTGCGCGGCCCTGATGCCCTATGCACTGGAGGTGACCATTCAGTACATATTGAGCAGTAGAGTACTTTCGGATCAGTGTTTAGTCTTGGTCTCTTCCTTCTGTGTTGACTCTTTCTCTACATTGCCCTCTGCCTTCATCCGCTCATACCAGGCCGGATGGTGGTGTTCGCAGGATTCCACTGTCATGCGACCGGTGATCCAGGTCAGTGACATCGGATATTGATCCGGATGGAAGATGACAAAGAAGAAGTGGAAGACGGCAATCGCGAGCGTGGCGAGCCAGGCTTCGTAAAGGTGCACGGTCTCCGCGATCTTCACGGTCCAGGCGGGCATAAAACTGGTGAAGAAGGTCGGGAACCAGAGGATGAATCCGGTGAGGGCCATAATGAAGGTGCCCCAGACGAGCGCCCAATACTCGGCCTTCTCAGTATAATCGTACTGATCGAATTTCGGTCTCTCTTTGGCCATGCCCATGTAGAACATAAGATTCTGCTTCACGTTGACGATGTCCTGCTTGGTAGGCCAGAAGGCGCGCAGCTCTTTCTTGCCGCGACGGGTGAAGAGCAGGAAGATCGCGTGATGCAGAGAAATGTAGCAGAGAAAGACTGCCGCGATACGGTGGATCACCGAGCGGGTATCTTCCTGAATGCCGATCGCGCCGAGCCCTTTCGCCCACCAGACATCGGGATAGCGCAGAGCAAAACCGGTGATCACGAGTGTAATAAAGGCGACCGTCAGGACCAGGTGCTGATAGACCATTCCCTTGGTGAACCGTTCGACTGTCGGCTGGCCCTTATTGGCGCGGTGTTTGTCGATGACAAAGCGGCCGACGATGATCAGGTTGTGGGCGATCATACCACCGATGATGATGACTATGGCGATAATATAGATATCTTCGACGACCGAGTTCAGGTCATGGAACTCGGTTTCGGCGGTATTGTGCGAGTAGCTGGCCGCGAATGACGCGTTCGCTTTCGGGTGGCACTTCTGACAGGTCGCGGTCAGATTGTCCGGATGGATCGACGAGGCGACATTGGTCTTGGGTAGAATATCATGGGCCTTGTGGCAGGATGCGCAGGTAGCTGCCTTGACTGACCCACCGCGTACCGCCAGGCCGTGATAGGAATCCTGGTAGGATGTAAATTTGGCGCCCGAAAGACCGAACTTCTCGTTGATACGCGGATCGTTGTGGCATTTGGCGCAGACAAAGTCCGACATATTGGAAGCATTCACCGGCGAGTTGGGGTCATCTATCTGCAGGATCTCATGCTCGCCGTGACAGTCGGTACAGTTCGGTGAATCGAGAATACCGGCGGCAAGGGCCTTGCCGTGGATGCCGCGGCTGTACTGAATATAAATGTCGTTATGGCACTTGGCGCAGGTGCTCGGAATGTTCATCTTATTGACAAGCGACTTGGGATCAGAGGCCTTTTTCAGGTCGTGCATGCCGTGACAATCGTTGCAGGAGGCGGCGGAACCGACGCCCTTGGCGATCCCTTCAGCATGGATACCGCGCATATAGCGATCGTGGGAATCCGCGATGCGAATATCCGGATCAAGCTTCAGCGCCAACTTGGAGTGACATGCCGAGCAAGTATTAGGCAGATTCTTGGCCGACGTGGTCGCCAACTCATCGGTGTCACGGCGAATGTCATGCTTGGAGTGACAGGACGCGCAGGTCGGCGCGTTTGGATTGTCCTGTGAAGCGGTGCCGTGCGCTGACTCATTGTAGATCGGCTGGACATCGCTGTGACAGGTGCCGCAATCGACACGATTAGCCGTTTCTTTGTGGGGATAATCAGTCACACCAGCCAAGTCGGTGTGGCAATCGACGCAGTTCATGCCGGCATGAACTGACGAATCAATCGCTCCCTGCGGGACCGTCATCGGAATCTCGATTCCGTGACGGTCAAGGCCTGTCATCCCCTCTTCGGCATGGCAGGTCAGGCAGTTAGCGTTATCATCCTGAGCGGTGGCTGCTTGGGCGAACAGGACACCAGCCACCAGGATCAGCAGCGTTAAGAAGCGTTTCATTTGGTCACCTCGTCTACATCTGAGTCGCCGTCTCCGGTGTGCCGTTGGACTCGGCCAGCGGTCGGCGGCGGTAATTTCGTTTACGCTGGGAGCAGCACGGCTGCCGCTACCCATCGGTTGTGAATTTATGCACAATCTACCTTATTTGTCAAGCATTATATGGATGAAATTGCCTATATAATGCCGATTTACTCTTGTTATCGGAGAGGATAGCTGAAATCCTGAGACCACCTACGAATCTTATTTGAGAATAATATCACAATGTTGTATGGATTAATTAAGTTAGTGCAAGTAAAGCGATTGTGCTTATGGGGGCAATTCAGGAAGGTATCACGGGACAAATGATTGGGAACGACAGCAACTCCCCACTTCCCCATGGTGTCAGTTTCGATTGAGCTATTGGACGGTTGTCTCGGACAGATCATCTGCATAAGCGACGAGCCGGAAGATAGGGTATATCGACCGGCTCGGGCTACATTCAGCTGATGTCTCAGGTCAGGTGCGGGAAGGCTCGGCAATCGCCGCAGCCGACTCCTGAGCAGCCTTTTGAGGCGCGTACATCTCTTCCCTGCGCCGCAGGAAGGTGATAAGCGAACCAATCATGATCAGAATGGCACCGATCCAGACAAAGTTGATGAGCGGCTTCTTAGAAATATCCAGCACCAACTGCTCGGGGCTCTTCTGGATAAGCCCGGGGATGGCAATAGCGACCGCTCCCTGGTCTGCCATTATCTGTTCGAGGTGCACATAATAGGTCTGGCCGGCAACCACAATGGAATCCGGACGCTGAGTGCGGACAGTCTCTCCTGCAGCGTTCTGGGAGTGCTCGACTGCTGGTGAGAGTGTGAAGTTATTGCCCGCGGTCGAGATCTCGAGCTGCGCAGCGACCATCATCCCGCCTTCGTTCTCGGCGCCATGCTGACCCATCGAGTAACCTTTAAACGTGACGGCCAGATCGTTAACTCGGCGGGTCTCGCCTTTCCCGAGGACCAAACCTTCTTCCTCATTCCCCTGTTCGATCTGCTCCGGCGCCATGTAATAGTCAGCGGTAAAGGTACGATCGATATACGGCCGGCGCATTGTTCCCTGCATACGCTCCGAGAAGTAGAGTTGCGGGCGGGCTTCCTCGGTCGAGCCATTATGGGCGATAAGCAGTTTAAGCTCGTTATTTGGATGCGTTATCTCGTTCGCCATGCCGTTGTAGGTGATGGAGCGCTGGAAGGCATCGCGGCTCTCCCCTTTTGGAATCACCACTTTCTCACTGCTGGTGAAAGCGGCCGAGGCGAGAATACCAACCAGCATCAGACCAAAGCCGAAGTGAGTCAGCTGTCCGCCCATCAGTTTCCATCGATCTGGGACAAAGCCAGCGAGATGAATGGCATTGGAAGTCGCCGCCATCAACGCGGTGGCGAAAAACAGCAGATAGAGATAATCAGTAACTCCTAGGGCGACAGAAACGCCGATCGTGATGACAAATACCGCGATAGCCGGTATCAGCGCCTTCAGAATGTCTTTCTTGAATAGGTACAGACCTATGCCGGTCATGACCAGGAGGAAGATGACCGCGAAGAGAATGCCGGACTGGAGTAGGCCGGCGAAAAGGCCAAAGCCGATAACCGCGGCAGTTCCGCCGACGATGAGCAGTTTACGGCTCCAGTTTTCGAGGCGGAAGTCGGCGTACTGAACAAATGGCGCGATGGTCAGCAGAAACGCCATGATGGTTGCTAGTGGGAGCGCAAAGCCATTATACGTCTCTGGATTCGCGGCGCGCGGTTCGGCGCCGACCAAATTGGTCAGGAGAGGGAGCGAAGTCCAGAAAAGGACCACCAGTCCAAACAAAAGCAACATCGCAAGACCAGTGAAAAGTGAAAACTCGCGACTGAAGTAACTGTAGTTGAGCGGAGCGCTCGGTACTGATTTCGCCCGCGGGAGAAAGATAGCCAGGGTCAACCCGACGGTCACCGCCATAAAACCGATCAAGTAATTGTTAATTCCGAGATCAGTAAAGCTGTGGACCGAGAAATCCGCAAGCACACCTGAGCGGGTCAGGAAAGTGCCGTACACTACCAGCAGAAATACGAACGACGCCAGAAGCAGATTTGATCTGCGGAGAGCGCCGGAACGTCGCTCAATGATCATGCCATGCAATAACGCGAGAGATATAACCCATGGGATGAACGAGGAGTTCTCGACCGGATCCCAGGCCCAGAAACCACCCCATCCAAGCGTCTTGTACGCCCAGAAACCGCCAAGAATATTTCCACCGGCGAGTGACAGCGCAGTGATGGCGACCCATGGGAAAGCTCGCTTGAGCCACCCTGAATAATCCTTGATGATCAAGGCCGCCAAGGCAATTGCGAACGGAACCGCGGCCATGGAGTATCCAACAAAAACGATCGGCGGATGAATGACCATCCAGGGATCACGCAAAAGCGGATTGAGACCGAGACCATCAGGTTGAGCCACCGGAAGGAGCGCAAACGGCGACAGCTTGGTCAGGATCAGCAAGAAGAACAGATTGATGACGCTGAAGACCGTCATCGCCCAGTACTTGTATTGTCCGCCGCGCTTAATGATGATGTATCCAAACAACGCATTGAGGAAGAGCCAGAGAAGATAGGTTCCTTCCTGGCCACCCCAGAAACCCGAGATAATATACATCAGCGGCTGGGCGCGTTCATTGTATTCGTACACGTATTTGAAGGCATAGTTATGAGAGAAGAAGAGATAGTAAAGCCAGACGACGGCTATGCCGGAGAATAACGTGAAGAGATTGTAGGTCAGAGTGGCGAGTCGCTCATATGAGCGCTGGCCGCGGGCGATCATAAAAAACGCAAGGCCTGCCACAATGTTGCAGGCCAGGGCGAAAAGTATTGCGAGTTGTCCGGGAATGTGAGCAGTCATAGTTACGCACCAGTACTTCCGACTGCCTCGTCATGCTTTTTCATATCCTGGTACTCTGAGCCGCCTTCCCCCTGATATTTGGACGGACATTTTACCAGCATCTGTTCAGCCACGAAGACGCCTTCGGTTTGTTTTCCTTTCAACACGACAGAGGTAGCCTGTTCGAAGTTGCCCGGTACCACGCCGTAGTAATAGACCGGCATTCGTTCCGCGGCCAGGGTATCCTTAGCCTCAGCATCATAGACCGCGAATTCGAGGCGGTTCTGGCCGGTGTTGTAGTTTACTTTCGCGAAGTCGATCTTTCCCATCACCTGGACAGTGCGGGTGCTATGCGCCGCTTCAGTGAGCGGCACATACTGGATCGTAGTCTTCAGGAAGGCCGACGCACCCCAGGCGAGAAACACTATTATGATCACAGCGCCGATTATGTACTTCGCCTTCATCGCTTATTCTCCTCAAGTTTCTTAACCTTCTTATCAAGTCGGAAGATGAACACAAACAGTCCCACCCAAACCGCTAGAGTCACTCCCAGAGCCACATAGTTGCCATCCATTCGTTAGTCCCTTTCCTGGTGTGCGCGGGCCAAACGTTGTACGCGATTGGCTAGCCCGAGCATCCAGATAAACAGCATAGTAAAGAGAGCGAGCGCCGAAAAAAAGATGGTTCGGACAACCGGCCCCATAGTGAACTTCATATTTTCATCGACCACTGAGTCCGCCGGATGAAGCGATGGCGTAACTCGCGGAACGACAAAGATCAAGAACGGTACGGTGACAAAGGCGAAAATCGCGTAGACCGCGGCCAGGCTGGCTCGCTTCTCCTCTACCTCGACCGCGCCCCGGAGCGCAAAGTAGGCTCCGTAGATCAGCAGCAAGATGAAAATAGATGTTTCGCGCGGATCCCAATTCCAGAAGGATCCCCAGGTTACCTTTGCGAAGATCGAACCGGAGAGCGTAGCCAGAATGCAGAAAACGAGCCCGAGGGCCGCTGCGGCGGAGGCTTTGTCATCATCGACAATGTTCTTCGAACGCAGGTATTTTATCGAATAGACCATAGCAACGGCGAAGGCGATAACGCAGATCCATGCCTGGGGGATATGGTAATAGAAGATACGGCTTGATTCGCCGATTATCTGCTGGGGCGCTGGCGTGACGAAACTAGCGACGATCATCACTGACATCCCTAAAAATAGCAACCATTTCCACCACATCTTTGCGCAGTCTCCTTGCCTTATACGCTGAGGCTCGGCGTTAAAATAGACTCGAATCGCCAAAATGCAACAAAATTCGTTAACTTTGGGCTTTTTTTCACAAAGCACCCTCCACGAGACTTTACACAACAACCAAGAAGCAAAGATGTTCCATTTACGTATGTGGCTGCGTATCAATCACTTTTCGCACTTTTTCCATTGTTACCCGCAGGGCCCCGAGAGAGTCGCCATGCATATACTGGTGGGTAGAATATAGTCATTTTCAAGCCTACGCAGCCCAGTGAATCCCTGCCTTGCGGTTCTTTGGCATAACAAAGGTTTAGGGGTCTAAATAGCCAGTATTTGGCGGTTGAGGAATGAAGATTTTTCTCGTACGTGTTGGCGGACATGGGCCTTTGTGTTCTCTTGTGCTCTGAAATATACCGCAATGATGAAATTCGCGTTCGCGCCAGATGGAGTTTTTATGTTGCCTCGATAATTTGGGACTTCTAACATGGCCTTTATTGCCCGATATATAAAGTTAGAGAACACCGCGGATACCAGCGGCTTGTTGGTACCGTTTGCTAACGGAGGTCATGAGTGACCCAAGCACGAGACAAAAACTTGATCGTAGTACTGACGGCGATCACATCGGTGATAGTGGTCCTCATCGGGATGCTGATCTGGGCGCCGCCATTGGTGGCCGAGGAGGCAGCGCCACAAGGAACGTCGCAGAGTGGATCAATGATCGACGTTCAATTTGAGGCGATGCTGGGACGGTGGATCGGAGATATCACAGTACTCGGACGATTGATGAGCTGCGTTATCGATATGAGCATGGATCTGAATGGCCAGTGGCTCAAGATGGAGATGATCGGATACAGCGATTCTACCAAAAGTGAGATAGTCTACCATGCTCATGTCTATGTGCGGCCAGGTTCCGAATCTGGTGAATATCGAGCCTATCTGGTAGATAACGCGGGGAGTGGACAGGTCGGCATCGCCACAGTTAAGAATGGCGTCTGGAACTGGGTGTGGGAATGGGATGACGGTACGCGCGAGACCGGCACAATGGTGACGTCGTTGCCGAATCGATTGACCTACGAGTCGCGCATCAACGACAAACTGGGAAATCCGCTGCCAGCGATCGAGTTTGATCTCAGCAAAGTGCTCGACAGAGAGCGTGTAGACAGATAGTTCTATTCACAATTCAGAGAGTTCGGATGGCCGGTGAGAAGTTGACTTACTTCTCGCCGGCCATTATGTTTGCCGGACGGGCTGGTGAACTGGGTGTTCCCCTTCATCCCCGACAGGCGGGGCTTTATCCGCAACACAGGGTTCGGCCAAGCGCTCGCACAAGTTGGAGCTGACTATGTCTACTATTTCTCGTATCGGAGTTATTACCAGTGGTGGAGATTGCGGTGGGCTGAACGCGGTGGTCAAAGGGGCCGCCCAAATGGCCAGCCGTAAAGGGGTCAGCGCGGTAGCTATCCCGAATGGTTATGCCGGGCTGTACAATCTGATCAATATGGAATCGTTGGTTGAACTGACGCCCTCGCGGCTCGATTCTTTCTCGATCAGTCTCGCCGGCTCTGAGGCAGGACACTCGCGCGTCAAAATCGGCAAGATCAAAGACCCGCAGAAGTGGGATCGCATCAAGGCCGGATTGGCGAAATTCAATATCGGCGGGTTGGTGATATCGGGCGGCGATGATACTGGTTCCGTCGTTTTGGATCTGCATCATCAGGGGATCCCGGTAGTGCATGCGCCAAAGACGATGGATCTCGACCTGGTCCCCTATTCAGTCGGCGGCGATTCGACCATCAACCGTATCGCGGAGTTCATTCGTGACCTCAAGACGACTGGTCGTTCACACAATCGGATCATGATCATCGAAGTGTTTGGACGCTACGCTGGACACACGGCGTTTCGCGGAGGGATCGCCGGCGAGGCCGACGCAATTCTCATCCCTGAGATACCGGTGGATTTTGAAGAGCTGTATCGTCACTGCAAAAAGGTCTACACCAAGCGAATAATCGAATCAGACATCAAGGCCGGTACTTACATGATCGTGGTGGCCGAAGGATTGAAAGATGCTTCGGGACGCGAGATGTACGATGACTCAGCCGGAGTTGATTCGTTCGGGCACAAGAAGCTCGCCGGGGCAGGCAAGTTCGTGTCGCAGGAGATAACGAAACGTCTTACCGCCGACCCTGAGATCAAGCAGTTCATGGAAAGTCAGGGGATGTTCGTTGAGGAGATGAACGCCATTCCCGAGGTTCGCGTGATCACGCCGAGCCATTTGGTGCGATCGGGCATTTCGACCGCGTACGACGCCAATTTTGGAATGGAAGCGGGGGCGTGCGCGGTGATGCTGTTGCTGTCAGGACAGGGCGGCGTAACAGTGTCGGGGTATTTCAATGGTACAATTCATTACATGCAAATAAAGGATGCGATCAAGCAACGGCATGTTGATCTCGAACAGGTCAATCTGTACGAGCAGCTTGGTTTTACATTTGGCAGAGTCCGTCATGAATTCCATCCATCGACCATGCAGGTCGAGGGAAAGATCGAACGGATATATTGATCACAGAACCGGGAGCGACCATGGATATACTTGAATACGCGATGAAGATGGAACTGGACGGGAAGGCCTTCTACGAGAAAAGCGCCGCCCAGACAGCGGTTCCGGAGCTGAAAAAGATATTGCTGCAATTGGCAGAGGAAGAATTGAAGCACTTTCAGTTCTTCAAGCGGATGAAAGAGGGGCACACGGCTGAAGCAAAAGCGCAGATGGATGCCATTACCTCTCCCCTGCTGAATACCAAGAATCTCTTTCAGCAGTTGGCCGAGCAAGGGAAACAGAACTCGTTTGGCGCTGAAGCGCGGGCGATCTGGACAGAGGCGCTCAAGATCGAGGAGCGGGCGGAAAAGGCGTATCGTGAGGAAGCGGCTCGTGAAGTAGACCCGACACGCAAACATCTGCTAACTCAGATAGCGGACGAGGAAAAAACGCACGTCTATCTGGTGGATAATATTCTGTCGTTTATGGCTGACCCGGGCGGATTTATGGATTCGGCGAATTACCGGAACTTTATGAGCTGGGAAGGCCGCGATCCGTCAATGTGAGCTCATCAAGAGACAGAAAGAAGGCGGGCCCGGCCCGCCTTTTTTGTTTACCGAGCATTCCTTAGTCTTTCAGCATCCGCTTCTCAAATTCTCCCATCACCATCCCCCAGGCGCGGTCAAAATATTGGTAAACCTGATCCCAGCCTTCCCCTGCCCCAAATCCGTATTCGGAAAGGCGAACACGAACTGAATCCGTCGTCACCTGATCAAATTGCACGACCACAAAGTGGTGCAAATCGCGCATGTCGCCGAGAGTAGGTGGAGCGTTCCATTCGAAGGAAAGCATTTCATTCGGCAGGAAGCTGAGGACGCGACATCCCTCCGAGCCACGATATCCCTCCGGCGCTTCCATAGAGAAGAGAATCTCGAATTTGCCGCCGACCTTGAGTTCAATGGTCGAATTGGGAGTGAACCAGGAGCGGAGGCCATCGGTGGTCGACCAGAGCTGCCAGGCATTTTCACGCGTCCCTTTGACGGTGATCTCTTTGCGCACCATGCGGTCGGTGATAGAATCGGCATAGCGAGCCGGGTCGATATTATGGGACATGAGAGAACGCACCATCGGGGCGACAGTGTAGGTATTGACTTTCTGGATTACCGAAGGATCCTGTTCGGCAATAGCGCGGGCCTCTTCCTCGCTGGCGGCCTTGACCACACAGAGTCCAAAGACCGGGTTGCCGAAAACGGGGCCAGCCATCAGGACAATCCCCTTTTGCGTCAGCTTCTTCAAGTAAACGAAATGTTCGCCCATGACCTTCTGCTCATGTTCGTTCATATCGTAGGGCATTTCGGCGCGTACCGGGTGGAGTTGGATTAAGAAGTGCGAGAACTGCATGGCCGGTTTATCCTCTGCTAATGCGATTGTTCCGATACCGAGAATGGCGAATAAGATGAGTCGAAAGATCATGCTTGTCTCCCTCGTTTTGTCGAAGAATGAAATTGTCTACAGTTCGGTTATCAACACGCCAGTAAGAACAACGGCCGCTCCGACAAAAAACGAGAGGCCGAGTTGCTCGCCAAGCGTGAAATACGCGACGGTGGTCGCGATAACCGGCTGGATATTGGAAAAGACCGCCATCCGGGAAGCCGGCATGTGCTTCAGTACATAATACCAAATGACGTAGGCAATAACGGACGTGCCCATGGCAAAATAAACCACACTCATCCATGCCCCGAAAGTCGACTGGCTGTAATCATACTGGATGGCGCGGAACAGGCCAAAGGGAAAGTAAACCGCCGTGCCACTGGCGAGGGCGTAGGCGGTCATGCGCAATGCGCCGTATTTTTCGGCCAACGGTTTACCAAGAATCGTGTAAAGTGCCCAGGCCAAAACTGAGAAGAAGATAATCATATCGCCGGCCAGGTACTCCCTGCCGACCTGAATCGCTCCGGAGGTGATGATCGTGGCCACCCCGGTCAGGGCGACCGCGATGCCGAGCACACGACGCCAAACGAGTTTTTCCTTCAGAATGAAGAGCGCAAACACGAAGACCCAAATCGGGGTTGTGGCGAAGAGTACTGAGCCATGGCCTGCGGCAGTCAGTGATTGTCCCCAGAGATAAAGTGTCTGATTCAGTGGAATGATAAGAATCCCCAGCCAGAAGATACGGATATAGTCTTTGCGTTCAACTGGGATAGCATGGTTGGTGAAACGAACCAGGAGTAAGAGGACGACCGACGACAGGATAAATCGATAAAATGCGAAGGTGAACGGTTCGATGATCTTCAGGCTGTAGACGCCGATCGGAAAACAAAGCGCTCCGAGAGTTTGTTGGGTCAGGATGAGTGGTAACAGCGCAAGCAGGCCCAGCTTTACTGGCTCTCCCCTATCCACATGGGCGGCTGTAGCGACCTTCTCTTCCATGCAGACATCAAACGGGTGGAAAGAAACAATGTTCCGTCATAGTGACAATAATGGTATCAGATGAGCGAACGGTGCGAGCCGCCATCGACCGGGAGATTGACGCCATTAATATAGGCCGCGTGGATGCTGGCCAGGAAGGCAATGGCCGCGGCCAGTTCCTCCGGTTTACCGATACGTCCAGCGGGACAAGAAGCGGCGAAATCATGTATGACATCATCGATGGTCTGACCACTAGCCTCAGAGCGTTTCTTGGCGAGGTCGTTCAGACGTTCAGTGCCGGTATAGCCGGGACAGACAGTATTGGCGGTGATGGCGTACTTGCCGTACGTATTCGCAATTGTTTTGCAGAATCCGGTAATTGCCGCACGGTAAGTGTTCGAAAGCAGCAGGTCATCGGTTGGTTGAATCGCCGCGATAGACGTGATGTAGATAAGTCTCCCCCATCCGCGCTCCACCATGCCGGGGAGAACCGCCCGAGTCAGGTTGACCGCAGAGTGCAAAAGCAGATCGCTGGTTTGCTGAAAACGATCCTTAGGATGGTCAAGAAAGAGTCCAGGTGGCGGTCCGCCGGTGTTGGAGACAAGAATATCTATACCGTTCGGCAGTTGGTCCGCGGCACGTTTGGCGACCAATTCAGCGTTGCCATCGGGAGTAAGATCAAGCGCGACGCGGCGCACCTTGGCGCCTGTCGCATTCTCTATCTTGTGAGCCGCTTGCTTGAGGCGGTCTTCACTTCGCGAATTGATGACGAGTTCGCATCCCTCCATGGCGAGACGCATCGCGGCGGCAAGGCCTAAACCGGAAGAGGCGCCGGTAACCAGCGCCCCTTTTCCTGTAATGCCGAGATCCATCGCTCAGGCTTTCACTTTGGCGAGTTCGACCGGGATCGCGACAGCGGTCTTGCAGCCACGCTCAAAGTCGACGACACGGAAGCGTTCGTTGGGCGAATGGATATTGTCATCGTTCTGTCCGAATCCAACGAAGATGGTGTCGATGCCGAGCGATTTACTAAAATCGCCGGCCACCGGAATAGAGCCACCCTCTTTCATGTAGACCGGAGTCTTGCCGAATCCAGCTTTGATGGCGCGGCCAGCGGCTTCGAGCCACGGGCCATCAGTCGGCACGACCACCGCTTCGGCGCCGCCATGCTTGACAACACTGATCTTGACCGATTTCGGCGCGATCTTCTTCACGTGCTTCTCGAACTTGTTCATGATATCCATTGGATTCATGGCGGGGACGAGACGCATCGTGATCTTGGCTGAAGCGAAAGACGGGATTATCGTCTTGCCGCCTTCGCCCTGATAACCAGAGGTCAGCCCGTTGATGTCGAGGGTGGGACGAACCCAGGTCCGCTCATAGGTCGAGAAGCCCTTTTCACCCTGAAGTCCGGGCACGCCGATCGCCTGTTTGTATTTTGATTCGGAGTACGGAAGGCGCTTGAACTGCTGGCGCTCCCATTTGGTTGGAGCTTTGCACTTGGCGTAGAAACCGGGAATGGTGACCTTGCCGTTCTTGTCGTGCAGGCTACCGATGATCTGCGCGAGAACATTGGCCGGATTGGCGATCGCGCCGCCAAACGTACCGGAGTGAAGGTCGCGGTTCGGGCCATACACAAACAGCTCGAGCGACGCAATTCCGCGGAGACCGAAGGTCACGGCCGGGAGGTCTTTGTTGAATTGAGCGGTGTCAGAGACAACGACGATATCAGCCGCCAAAAGCTTCTTTCCTTCCTTTATGAAGGCGGAGAGATTGGCAGTAGTGCCGCTTTCTTCTTCACCCTCGATAAGGAATTTCACGTTGACCGGTAACGTGCCGGTCGCCTTAAGATGTGCTTCGATTCCCTTGATATGGCAGAAGGTCTGACCTTTGTCGTCACAAGAGCCACGGCCATAGATGTAACCATCGCGAATCTCCGGTTTGAATGGCGGGGATTTCCAAAGATTGAATGGTTCCGCCGGCTGAACATCGTAGTGACCATAGTAGAGAATGGTCGGAAGCTTGGGGTTGATGATCTTCTCGGCGTAAACGATCGGGTGGCCCTTGGTCGGATGCAGTGAGGCCGAGAGGCCGATGCCATTCAGATGATTGGTGAGCCATTCGGCGCACGCCAGAATGTCACCTTTGTGTTCTGATTTGGCTGAGACCGAAGGGAAACTTAGAAAAGTAAAGAGCTCATTGAGACGTTGTTGTTCTGTCTCTTTCAGGTAGTCAAACGGGGTCATGACCTGTATTCCTCCAACAGTTATGCTCGTCTGTTGGGGAAGAATATAGAGATACGGGAGAGCGCTGTAAAGTGCGGATTAGCTGTTCTGATCGCGATTCGTGAACCAGGCCGCCGGGTTCTCAGCGAAATGGACGCAGGAGTTGAGGACTTTCGCGTGCATGGACTCCTCGTGGATCAGCCAGGCATAGAACTTCTTGATCTTGGGGTTGGAGGACTGGGCGACCTGCTCGGCGTAAAAGTCCTCGGCACCATTTTCGAATTTGAGAGCGGTTTTGTAGGCCTCGATATCGGACAGGGTCGGTTTGATTTCGTTGCGCAGTTCGGCCATGCGGTCATTAAAAGCGACCAGCCGCTGGTCAGCATCGCTCTCTTCTGTATCCAAAGCATTTTCGCCGTCAGACTCCTCCAGCGACTGGTAGAACTCCTGAATACGGCGGATATGCTTGTCTTCCTCAGCAGCCAGAAATTCAAAGGTCTGTTTGGCGGCCTTACCGGTGACGGTGGCGGCGGCCTCCGCGAAGAAACGCTTCCCTTCTTGCTCAAGTTGAAGCGCTACTTTAAGCGGCTCAAGTAATTCGTCGAGTTTCTGTCTATCCGGCATATGAGGGTCGTTTCCTTGCGAGTGTGCGTGAACGATCAGTAGTCCTTGCGCTTCAGGTAAACCAGCGTGACAATAACCAGGGTCAGACCAAACAGCGCGTTGGTCCAGACGGGGACCCAGGTCTCGACCGGCTGCCCGATTGCCAGAGAAACGCCCACCTTGGACATCTCAGAGGACTTGGGAAGTATGTAGTAAACTGTGTCAACTATGGTGGACGCGATATTCGAATTGAAGAACATTTTTATCGCCTCCCGGCCGGTCAGGATAAACTGGAACATCCAGATCATGAAGGCTGAGACGATGGCGAGGGCCGTGGAGCCGCTAAAGACCCCCGCGGCAAAGGTGATGGATAACCAGACCAGTATCTGCAACGCGCCAATACCAATCAGCATCAGAATACCAGGCGCAAATGACTTGTCTACCATACTGAAGGTGAGATAAACAAGGAAGCTGGCCAACAGAACCGAACCGCCATAGACTACCCAAACGGAGGTCAGTTTGGACAGAAACAGAAACGTCCGCGAAACCGGCTTGGAAAGGAAGTAATCGGCCCTTCCCCTCTCCAACATATGGGTAATTGAGGAGGCTGAGGACATGACGACGAGAAAAATGAGGAACGCAAGGAAGAGGTCGACCACATTCATGGCCCTGACTGCGGCCTGCTCAGCAAGGGCGCTCACATCGGCGCCGTCTACCTGCATCTTGATTTCAATACTCCGCGAGGCCGATGCCAGAAGTATGGCTATTATGGTCAGAATAGCAATGACCCAAAGGATCTTCTGGTCGCGCATTTCGGCGAAGGTGTCCCGAGTTATCCCTCTCATACGACCTGCTCCTGTTTGCCACGCACGGCCTCAAAAAAGGACTGCTCCAGAGATATCTTCACCGGTCGGACCGCCTGGATATTGATGCGCTTGAGGCGAAGTTGGTCGATGATGTAGTTGATATCCTCATCTTTGTTCAACTCGACCAGCATCTTATCAGAAGAGACGGAACGAATCTTCCCCATCTCTTCAGGAATCTCAATCAAATGGTCGCCGATAGACGCCTCAATCTCAAATTGGCTTTGTCGGGTGGTTAGCGAACTGACGGTGCCGATGCGGACGATCTGTCCGCGGGAGAGAATAGCGACTCTGTCGGCGGCCTGTTCGACCTCTGATAGGAGGTGTGAGTTAATAATAATGGTCTTGCCGGCTTCTTTCAATCGGAGCAGGATCTCCCTGATCTCAACTTTGCCTACGGGGTCAATGCCATCGGTAGGTTCATCAAGCATCAGGATGTCAGGGTCGGCGATGAGCGCCTGAGCCAGACCGATACGCTGGGTCATCCCTTTGGAGTACTTCTTGATCTTGGTCGTGGCCCACTTATCCATCCCTACCATGGGAAGTAATCGTTGCGCGGAGAGGTCAATTTCGGAGTCCGGAATGCCATGAAGCCGTCCGGTGGTGCGGAGTAGCCCTTCGCCGGTCAGGTGGTTCGGGAAACGGTGGTTCTCCGGCAGATAACCGACCTTGGCGCGAGACTCGGGATCCTGGGGTGGCAGGCCGTTGATAGTTGCCTGGCCGGAAGTGGCACGGACTATGCTCAGAAGAATCTTGAAGAGAGTGGTTTTTCCGGCTCCGTTAGGGCCTAGAAGACCAAATATCTCGCCGTGCTGGATCTGAAGGCTGACGCGGTCGAGAGCGATAACGTTCCCCTTGCGCAAGCGGGTATCGTATATCTTGGTCAGGTCTGTAACTTCGATAATATTCATAGGTTTACGGCGGCGCCATTCTCCCGCGCACCGGCTCAAAGTAGAGTGTTCTGCTCTTCAACACAAGAACAAAAAGACTATCCAAGTCTTGACCTTTTAGTAGGTTGGGCTGTATATTGTGGTGAATTTTCGGGGAGAAAGTCGTGATATTTGGGTATAAGTGAGCAGTATGAGATTTGCATGGCTGGCATTACTACTGATATTCTCCGCTCAAGGGATTTCTGCCGAGCCTCGATTGGTTATAGCTGGCAACAGATTTGACTTTGGTACTACACCGCAGCATTCGACGCTGACGCAGTACTTCTGGTTTCATTCGGCCGGGACAGACACGGTGAAGATCACCAAAGTTGAGACGGGATGTGATTGCACCACAATGCCTTTAGAGAAAACCATCCTTGCGCCGGGCGACTCAATGAAGGTTGGTGTGAATTGGGACACGCAAGCCAGCGTGGGAAGCAGCGGAAAGTATCCGCGCATTCATATTGCAGGGCAGCAGGACCCGGAGAGGCTGTTCCTGACGGCGTCAGTGACCCTCTTCCCCGACTCGGCGCGGCCGATCTCGGTGAAGCCGTACAGGGCGGAGTTGTCAAAGATGAGCAACCGCTCGGTAGATTCGGTACGCGTGATGCTGACCAATCACAGTGAACTACCGGTTGCGCTGAAGGTGACATCGGCTCAGGTGGCTGAATTCCGCGTGACGGTGCCAGACAGCCTGCGGGCCAAAGAGACGGTGGCGATGGTGATCGCGGTAGCGCCTGAGTTCCAGGACAAGGAATTCTCCCGGTCAATTACGCTCTCGTATGACGGTGGCGCGGTCAGCGTGATCGGCAATATTACTGTTCCGGTACGAAGGAAAATAATCTCCTGATGCCGATATCAGGAAGAGATAACCGATAGCAACGGGCATTAGTTGAAAGGATCGAATAGATATCCATGAAGAAAACCTTGCTCGGAGTTTCGTTGGGATTGGCGGTGTTGGGGGCTCAGGCACTGGGAGCCCCGCGAATGACCATTCCGAAGGCGGAGTTCGATTTCGGGTTCGTGCCTCAGAATTCGACGATCTCGCACGTCTTCTGGCTGCACTCGAATGGTGACGACAGCCTGAAGATCATCAAAGTGGTCCCTGGCTGAGGATGCACCAAGGCGCCTCTGGAAAAAGAGGTTATTGCTGTCGGTGACAGCACACGGCTTGAGATCATTTTCGAGACGAAGTCATACACGAATGTGGTGATGAAATCACCGCAGATCGAGACAAATGAAGGTCCGCCGAACAAATTCGTGCGGATATCGGCAAATGTGGTGGCGCGACCGGACTCAACGTATCCGGTGGTAATCAAACCGTACAAGCTCGACCTGACGCAATTCGGCGAGAAGGTACGGAGCGAGATAAAGTTCACGATCAACAATCTCGCCTCGAGCGACCTGCATCCGAGTGTGGCGTTCGCGCCGGATCAGCTTTTGGAAGTAGTACTTCCGAAAGTAGTCCCCGCGGGCAAGTCGGCGGAGGGCGTGGTTCGCCTGAAGAAGGACGCGCTTGATAAGCAGATCGACAAGTCGATCACGCTTCAGTTCGATGACGAAAAACAGAGCCGGTTCACGATACCGGTGAAGCGACAGATCCGTGGCACGGCCCAGGCGGCCGCCGCTCCGACGACTGTCGAGCCTCAGGGAGGCTCGCACTAGCTCTCTTCCCTGTCGCGATATTGGTGAAAAGGGCCGCCTGATGGCGGCCTTTTTTGTGGCAGACCACAGATTACCGTCCGCCAGTGAACCACTGATGTGTACAACTGGTTACAACGATACATTGATGAATGGATGGAGGTAAGCTGATGCGAAAGATATTTGGAATGACCGGCCTGCTCCTGCTCGCGGCCACGGTAACGGGATGGAGCGCGCCACGGCTGGTGTTGCCGGAGTCGGAGTTTGACTTTGGCTACTCGCCGCAGAACTCATCAATTAGCCATGTTTTTTGGCTCAAATCCGCGGGTGACGACACGCTCCTCATTAAGAATGTTGTGCCCGGGTGCGGTTGCACCAAGGCGCCGCTGGAGCGCGATAAGATAGCGGCTGGCGACAGCACTCGCCTGGAGATCGTTTTCTCCACCGGCAGTTACCAGGGCGCCGTGGCCAAAAACCCCAAGATCGAAACCAACGAAGGGGCTCCCAACAAGTTTCTGCGCATTCTGACGAGAGTTATGACACGACCGGACTCAACTTATCCTCTAGTTGTCAAACCGTACAAAGTTGACCTATCGCAATTTGGCGATAAAGCGCGCGAGGAGACGAAGTTCACCCTGGTAAACAAGACGGACAAATCGCTCACGCCGCAAATAGTCTCTACTTTTGACGATTGTTTTAAGGTCACTCTACCCAAGTCAATTCCTGCCGGAGGCTCCGCGGACGGGATCATCGCAATCAAACCTGACATGAAACTCAGGGGGTTCGAGAAGTCCTTTACGATTGAGCTCAACGACGATGCAAAGAGTCGGTACACAATTCCGGTGAAGAGACAGCTGAGGAACGAGGTACAGACTTCGGTTCAGCAAAACGTAAACGTCTCACACAAGTAGGCCGCACCTCAAAGAAAAACGGCCGTCCAGATCCCGGGCGGCCGTTTTTCTGTTCTATCGCGTTATCAGTACTGATCGAGCAGTTCTTCCTTGAGGAAATCCGCCCAGGTCTGATCGAAACGTTCCGTGTCCACCGTAGAATGCACTAACTTATATTCGTTGTCCCCTTTAAGATCCTGGAAGACAAAGAGCTTCCCCTCCTTGATGCCTCGATAATACCAGATCATGAATGGCTCGCCGGTACGCGGAGTCGGAACATCCTTGATCTGATCCCAGGGGCCGTAGACCATGTAGATCCTTCCGCGGTCAGAGGACCAACCATCGGTCCTTCCCGCCAACCGAGAAAATCGCTCGTTAACGAAACGATACCGTTTGATCATTTCGATACGGTTTTCGATGACCGGAGTGAGCGGGTCATCGTCATGCTCCCGCCAGTACTGCTGGAGGAAGTTCAGTTTCCCCTCATCCGACAGACGATTCATGATCCCCTGCTGTTCCGGACCAAGCATATACCGGGTGAGATTTATCTTCTCCTGCAGGGTCAATGAGTCGTAGGGATCGACCAGTGTGTCCTGCGCGGCCGCAACCGCGATATTGGCTCGTGGCTGAATTCTCTGAAGTTGTACGACGGCGGTATCCGCCTGGTGGCTGGAAAGATCAGTCGCAATGGCGCGGAAAATGAGTTTGGTGCCGTAGATCGCGCTGATATCTATCGGCTGAGCGATGACGGCTGTCGCGCCGGGTTTGGGCCGCTCAGTAAATCCAAAATCCTGAAGCACAGTGCCGAGAGAATCGAGGATCGCATAATTGACACGATATTTCGAGCCGCTGTCGGTCAGCGTCAAGTTGTACAACTCGGCAAAGAAGTAACAGGTGCTATCTTTGACACTGAAAGTGCCGGTCGGGATAGTGAATATCTTAAAGCCGTGTTTGACCAGACGATCCTGCGCCGCGGCGGCGGTGTCTTTGACCGTGAGTATCCGGTGAGCCATGAGCGGGCCTGCGATTTCGAGTCTTGCAGTCTGCGGCGGTGAGACCACCACCGAACGGAGAAAAACATCGGCGGTCCGTTTGCTGACAGCGTCGATCACCGATACATTCGCGGTATATCGCCCCGGTTTGACCAAAAGCGAGAGCTTGTTGAACAGAGTCATCTCGGTGGCTGCGGCGGCGATGGTGTCCTCTACCCTGACGGAAAAGTAGGTGTTGGCGGAATCTATGGGGAAGGCGGCGGAGTCAAATAGTGTCACCTGGGCGAAAACTCGGCCATAAAATGACGAATCGGAGGAATCGGGTCGAAAGAAATCGAGGCCGGTCTGGTTGACGGTGAAGGGGAACTCCACCACTGCCACCGAATCATAGGCGGGGTTGTTGTAGCAGAGCGAGGTCGCATACGCAACCAGTCGCTTTTCTACTGCCCCGGCTGATGAATAGGCCGAAATCGAGACCAGGAGCAGTCCCACGCACACACGGAACCATCCGGCCGCGCGATCAAAAATCAGGGCGCTGATTGAGCCCATCGTACGGATATTGTAGTCTGTAATCGCCATCTTCGTTTTGATCCACAAAGGTAAACCGCCGGTATTTTCCTTCCCGATAGTAATGCCAGATCTGATACGGGAAGTAAGCCGGCGAAATGGGGTGATCATCGATCTGATCCGGTTCGCCGAACTGAATATAGATGCGTCCGCGATCGGTCCGCCAACCTTCCCGGCGAAGGTGCCTGAATTGGTGGTTGGCATAGGTGATACGGCGGTAGAACTCGCGCTTGGTCTCGTTTTCGAGTGTTCCGGGAGTAGGGTCTCTCCCCTCCCAAAATGAGTTAAACGCCTGGATCTTCTCTTCCATCGACTGGAGTTTCTTCATGCCGGAGAGCTCGGCCGAATTAGAGATATAGGCGAGTTGTTCGACGGCGGCCTCAAAGTCGTGGCGCAGGAGCGCTTCCTGCGACCACTGGATAGTGAACGACTCATTGCGAGAATCGAGTTTTTTGGCCCTGTGGCCGCGAATGTAGACTTCGAGATTGTAGTCGCCGGGGAGATAGTCCGCGAGGGCGATGTCGCGAATCTGACGAGTAACCGGCTCAGTTAAGTCCATCCAGAGAGTGTCCCGGTAAAGCATCCCTTTGAACGGCGAACGCAGTATGGTCTCCACGTAGACCTTGGCATCCTCACTTGAGCCCCGATAGATCTCAAAATAGTAGATCAGGCGAGTGGAATCATCGCCGCCGAAGAACCGGGAGACCGAAGGAATGACGGTGATATCTCCTTTGTCGAAAATGCCCGGTTCGCCGGTGCGTGAATGAGCTTCCTGAACAAAGAGCAGGTCGGACGTGGTCGGATCACTGACATCGTGATCAGGCAAATTGACGCGGAACTCCCGGTTATGGATATGGCCGGAACCGATATCTCGCAACGTCGTCTCGAGTGTGTATTTGCCTGGCGGGAGCTCGACATTGATCTGACTGGTCCGATAGTCAAAGCGAGACTGGGTTGCCTCGTAGTTCGGCACCCGGACTGTTCTCGTCTGGTCGAGGGACTTGATCTGCTCACCGTCGGAATCAATGACCCGAATGACGAATGCAAACTCAGCCACAAACTCGCCTTCTTTCTGCGAGAATTGCAGGCCGAAATTGAAGACTTGGTAGTAGACCTCAAGTCGAGACAGGGAGTCTCCGGGAAGGTCGAATCCAGCGTAGTCCACGAAGAACGTCGGTTGGCCGATTTCCGTCTCCTGGGTGCGCTGTTCGGCCCGGGTATCGCGACGGGTAAGGGCGCAACTGGCCACAAGCAGGCAGGCTGCCACTACGGTGATGTACAGAAGTGCTCTTCGCATGGTGCTGTCTAGTTTCTAACCTTTGGTTATCGAGACAGTTCCAATTTAGACCTGTCGGGGCAAAAGGCAAGTCTTAATTGGACTTACAGAAGCGCCGGCTATTCGTAGCGAAGCGCTTCGATCGGGTCAAGGCGGGAAGCTTTGATGGCCGGATACATGCCGGAGACGAGGCCAACAGAGACTGCCACCACAAACCCGAGTACTATCCAAAAGACGGATACGGACAGCGGAAAGTTGAATGCGGCGTTGGCTATCAAGCCGATTGATACACCAAAGAGGATGCCGATCATCCCCCCGGTGGCGGAAAGGGTCATGGCCTCGGTCAGAAATTGCAGAATAATATTGGCTCGTTTCGCCCCAATTGCCTTCCGGACGCCGATCTCGCGGGTTCGCTCGGTGACAGAGACGAGCATAATATTCATCACTCCGATGCCGCCGACCATGAGGCCGACCGAAGTAATGATGATCATGGCGAGGTAAATGTACTTGGTGATATTTCCGATGAAGTCTTTGAACTGCTGTTGAGTCGCGAGCGCAAAGTTGTTGTCCCGATCAAATGGAACTTTGCGATACACGCGTAGCGTGTTGATGATCTCTTCCTGGGCCTGTTCCATCTGGGCGAGCGACTTGGCTCGGGCGACCAGGAACAGCTCTTCTTCCCAAGGATGGATCTTCTCGAAGGTAGAGAGCGGCATTATGACCGTCTCGTTCACTTCGTCATTGCCAAAGCTCGATTTTACTTTTTCGAGGATGCCGACAACCTCGAAAACGTTGTTATTGACCCGAATCTCTTTGCCGATCGGGGAGTCAGATTCGAACAGGACGTCGGCAATATCGGCGCCGAGAACAACGACCATAGTGCGGAATTGCTGATCTGCTTCGGTCAAGAAGCGTCCGTGGGTCACATTTCGATTATTGACCTTAAGGAAATCGGGCCAGGTCCCCATCAGCCGTGGGCGGCTGTACTTACGATTCTTGTATTTGACATCATTACCGCCTGGCTTGAAGTAATAATTCTGAGGCGAGACGCCTTCGACGGTCGGGCAATTTTTGAGGATCGCCTCAGCCTCGCCGACCGTGATCGGTGGTCTATTCCTGTCCTCTTCGGAAATGTCTTCGTGCTCGACACTGGGATGAAATTTAGTGATCCAGATAACGTTCGAGCCCATCTCATCGATCTCATTGTTCATCTGGCCGTTGAGACCATTGATAATTGAGGCCATGGCTATGACGGACGCAACGCCGATCATCACGCCCAGAATCGTGAGGCTGGACCGGAATTTGTTGGCGCGGAGCGACCCGAAGGCCATGCCAACGCTATCCCGCATTTCCACGAAGGACATCAGCATATATTACTCATAACTCAGCGCTTTGACCGGATCGAGTCGCGCCGCTTTCATGGCTGGGTAGATCCCGAAAAACAGGCCAACACCGACTGAGATGCCGAGACCAAGAAAAATGGCCAGCATGGAGGGTTGAATCTCCATATCCATGAGGCCGACCAGGGATCGAGCAATGAGGAAGCCGGCAATGATGCCGATCAGCCCTCCAGACAGTGTCACCAGGAGGGATTCGAATACAAACTGCAGCAGGATGTGCTGGCGCTTTGCTCCGAGTGATTTTCGAATGCCAATCTCGCGTGTCCGTTCTGTGACCGAGACCATCATGATATTCATCACGACAATTCCGCCTACCACAAGAGAGATTGACGATATTCCGATCAATCCGAAGCGTAGTACGCGAGTGAACTGATTGAGGACATCGAGAATGTTATCGGCGGTCAGCATGTCGAAGTCGTCCGGCGCGTCAAACGGCACATGTCGGGCCGAACGGAGAATGACGCGCACCTGGTCCATTGCTTCAGGAAGTCGGTCGACGGAGACAGCCTTGACCGCGAAATTGAGTCCACGCCGCTGCTCGCCAAAAACAGTCTGAAAGACCGAAAAAGGTATCATTATGAAGTTGTCTTGATTATTGCCAAAAGATGAACCCAGCTCTTTCGCAACACCAATAACGGTGAACTTTCGCCCGGCGATAGTCAGTTCCTTGCCGAGCGGGTCGACACCCTCGAACAGATCCTTGCGAATCTGTTCGCCAATATAGGCTACTTTTCGATGGTAGAGGTCATCCTCAAAGGAGTGGAACCGGCCAACAGAAACATCGATGTCGACGATATCAATATAGTTCGCGGTGGCTCCGCCGATGAGGACATTCCGAATAGCCTGATCACGATATTTGACGCGGGCTTCGGAATAACCGCGCGGTGACACCTTGTCGCAAAGGGTGCACCCCTTCTCTATTTGTTCAGCATTGGTCAGGCTCAGCGGTTTGCGCTTGATCTTCTCCCAGAACATATCCTCGGAGGTGACAATTCCCATGCGCGTCACAACGAATGTTGCCGGACCCAGGCGATTGAGGTCCTCGGCGATCGCTCCCTGCATCCCCTCAAGTGCGGAAATAATGGTCATTACTGAAGTAACACCTATGATAACGCCGAGCAGGGTCAGCCCTGACCGCAGCTTATTCGCGCGGAGCGCGTCATAGGATATCCTCAGTAATGAACCGGCAATCATTAGACCGACACCCTGGCCCTCTCCCCTGCCTTGTCGCTGGCGATCTGGCCATCAAGGATGGACAGCACACGGTGCGCGCGGGCGGCGATGTCATGCTCGTGAGTGACCGTGATAATTGTGTTCCCCTGCGAGTGCAGATGATCGAAGAGCTTCATGATATCTTCGGAGGTTTTACTATCAAGGTTGCCGGTCGGCTCATCAGCCAGTATGAGAGACGGCGAGTTAACGAGCGCGCGAGCAATGGCCACACGCTGACGCTGTCCGCCCGACAGTTCGTTCGGCCTGTGCATCATACGGTCGGCAAGCTGGACCTTCTCGAGCGCTAGTTTGGCTTTGTCAATACGTTCTTTGGCCGGCGTGCCGTTGTAGATGAGCGGAAGCTCGACATTATGGAGCGAAGTCGCACGGGCCAGCAAATTGAAGGTCTGGAAGACAAATCCGATCTCGCGATTGCGGATGGTCGCCAGCTCATCATCGCTCATGCCGCTCACGAGCTTGCCGTTCAGGTAGTAGTCGCCCTGAGTCGGCGTATCCAGACAGCCAATAAGATTCATGAGAGTGGATTTGCCAGAACCGGATGGTCCCATGATGGCGACATACTCCCCCTTTTGTATGGCAATGGAGACGCCACGCAGGGCGTGGACGGTCTCGGCTCCCATCTGGTACGTTTTCCAGAGGTTGTTTGTCTCGATGAGCGCCATGTTACGAATTGCTCTCTTTCCCGTCACCGGAAGATTCGTCGTGGATGACTTTCACGAAGTCTCCATCCTTGATAATACGGAGAACTCGATACGGGCCGGAGATGACAGAGTCGCCAACCTGGAGGCCACCAGTGACCTGCACATTCTTCTGGTCGGCAATGCCGGTCTGAATCTCGACAAAGGTCGCCTTGCCGTCGCGAATGACAAACGCGCCCTTGAGTTCCTTCTTCTCTTCGTCAGTCTTTTTTGTGGTGTCAGAGGTCGTCTCGGCCGCCTGAACGGTATTCACTGCTCCGCCGGATGAAGCCTGGGATTCACGAGCAACCTTCAGAGAATCCATATCGAACGCACGGACTACGACCGCGCTATACGGAATACTGAGAGCGTCGTCTTGCTTCGCGGTAGTGATATCGACAGTCGCGGACATGCCGGGACGGACTTTGACTTCGGCACCCTGGAATACGACAGTCACTTTGAAATTGGTCGACTGGTCAGTCGAGCCCAAACCCTCGATGATGGCGGTGTTGCCGATCTCGACAACCTCACCGGGGAAGGTTGTATCGGGGAAAGCGTCGACCGAGATCTCGGCCTTCTGGCCAATATCAACCTTGGCTACTTCGGTTTCGTCGACCTCGACCTCAACCTCGAAGACATTCAGGTTGGAGATCGTTAGCAAGGTTTTCCCCTGCGTGAAGGCATTTTGCGCGGGAGCAACTTCACCGACCTCGACATCGACATAGGTGATAATGCCGGGCATCGGAGCTGATATCTTGGTCTTGCGCAGATTGTCAGTCGCCTTCTCAAAATAGGCCTGCGACTGTTTGGCCGACGCCGCATTTGCCTCGTAGGACGATTTGGCCGCCTCATAGGCGTACTTGGCGTTGTCAAACAGCGCTTCCGAGGTCAAGCCATTTTCATAGAGCTGTTTCTGGCGATTGTATTCGCGCTCGGCCTGTTCAAGATCCGCTTTGACACCGGTCATACGGGCATTGATCTCATTAAGCGTGTAGCGCGCCTGGTCGAGATCAGACTTGGCCTGAATAGTATCGATCATCACCAGCAAATCGCCGGTCTCGACTGTGTCGCCTTCCTTAACCGGGAGCGCAATCACCTTGCCGCTGACCTCGGCCGTGATATTCACCTTGCTCTTCGGCTGAATACGGCCGGAGGCAGAGACCTTTTCGACGAGATCCTCTTTCGCGACGACCTGGGCATTCACTTCGGTCTTCTGTCGTGAGTCCGAGGCCAAGTTGACGTAGATAATGGCACCAACGCCAACCACACCGGCAGCAATCAGTAGAATTTTCCAGAGCTTCATGGTAACAGCCTTTTTTGCCTGCTCAGCAGACCTTACATCTTACCCATAGAGTTTTCGAGACGAGAGATGGAGAGATTCAGGTCGAAATCGGCCTGGATCAGTGACACCTGCGCCTGTTTGAGTGAGACCTGGGCATTCAGCAGATCAAGTATGGTCGCGGCGCCCAGGTTATATTTTTCCTGCGTGATCTTCAGATCTTCAGTCGCGGCGTCGACGTTCTCCTGCGAGACCTTTTTCTGCTCGCGGAGCTGCTCGATCTCAAGATAGGTCGACTTGATGTCGCTGGCCGTAAGATTGCGGGCATCGGCGGCAGCAGCGCGGGCGTTATTAAATGAAACGCGGCTGGCAGTGACATCGCGTTCGCGCGCGAAGCCGTCGAAGATGTTCCACGACAGATTAAAGCCGTAGGTGAGCGCCGTGCCGGATGACCACGTGTCATTCTCGCCCCAGTTCTTTCCATATCCGTACGAAAGTGACGGCGTGAACTTGGGCAGGTAGTCGCTCTTCGCGTTGGTCAAGCGAAGCTTAGCGGCATTGATATTACGTTCCTGCGCCAGCAAATCGGGGCTGTGGGTGAACCCGTATTGCAGCGCCTCCTCCAGCGTACCAGTGTACTCACGTACGATATACTCGGTGGAGAACTGGTGTTCCTGTGTCGGGTCAAGACCAATCGTGTATGAAAGCGCGGCCTTGGTGCTGATGACGCTATTGCGCGCCTGCAACAGGTTCAATTTATCGTTACCGTACTGCACACGCTGCTTCAGCACGTCCGATTTGGCGGCTGAACCAAGTTCAAAGCGGGACTGAATCAGTTTAAGCTGTTCTTCAGAACGCTTCACCGCCTCTTCCTGCACACCAATATTCTGTTCGGCGGCGAGGTAGGCATAGTAGCGAGTCTTGACCGCGAGGATCAGATCCTGCTCGGAGGAGATGACATCCAAACCGGCCACGATCGCATCTTCTTTGGCCGCCAGATAATTGAAAACGGCATCAGGAAGTGTGAAGCTGATACGTCCGCCGAAGTCAAGCGACTTGGTGGTAACGGTAACATCTTCCTCCTCCCCTTCAATCAGGGTACCGGAAGTATCCAAAGCGGCAAACTTCTGATTTGTGTATTTCGTTTTGTTCCAATCATAGGCCGCGGAGATACGCGGAAGGAAAGCGCCCAAGGCGGCCCGTTTGCCGGCTTTAGCAAGATCCTCTGAGCCACGGGCGGCTACAATAGAGGCGCGATTTTTGAGCGCCATGTCGATGGCATCATCGAGCGTCAGAACCGCGGCCTGGGCGGCGGTTCCGAGGAAGAGTACCGCGACCATCGCGGCAAATACAGCACGTTGCAGAAACTTCATCTATGTCTCCTTACAGTATTACATCATCGAAGCGATCCAGGTATACAGAACATGGATAAGCGCGACCAATCCAGCCGAGAGGAGCGCGATTACGTAGCCTTTGTTCCTGGTAATATTCAGGCATGCGGCGAAGCCTATGCCGAGAACTATGATCTCCCAGATATGAAAAACCGAAATCTTCGAAAGAGCGATGTACGCGGGGCTCTCAATCCCTAAGTGCGCGACCAGAACTGCCGGCGAGAAACTTACAGCCAGACTTTGTTTAGCGAGAACCATGGGCATGAGTAGCAGGATATTGCCTGCAAAGTAAAGGAGCTCGCCATAGAGTGAGACCGACAGGAGTTGCTTGAATGTCGCCTGTCCGCCGAAAACAAAACTTCCCCAAAAATAGGCGAGGGCGGCGACAAGTAACGGCGAAAGCAACAACGCTAACGTGCCAAAGATCGGAGTAGTCATAGCCATGATCGACTGCATGCGTTCCTTGGTCATGCCGGGGCTATTCTGCATCTGCTCCTGGAATTTTGGATTGGCCCACTGCATCTCAAAAATGATATCTGCCATCATAATGAACCCAAAGAGGGCGATGATGCCGATGAGCACCCAGGGAAGAAGAATCTTGGGGTTGGCCGCCAATTTATGGAAGAAATTGGTTGGACTGGTAAAGACTTCCCATAGACCGCGCAGTGCGATCCCCTTGTCTTGCGGGAGCGCGACCGCGCCCTGGTCAAAGTTAGTTTCCGGCATAGTACTCTCCCTCATGGCTTTTGTTAACGAATGGTTTGTCCAAAAGTTTCAGTACATACTGTACAGAGTTGATTACTCGCGGCAGGGATTAATATTCAACAGAAAAGAATCGGTCAGGCGGCTGACCGCCCGACCTGAATACTACCACTCCGGCTTCCCTGCCGATGTGAGCATCGCGTGTGGAGTCTGTTTAGACGCGCTGAGCGTGTCGATCCTCCAGGGCCTCTATATACTTCTCTGCCGCGACTGCCGCAGTGGTGCCATCGCCCACTGCGTTGGTCACCTGACGGACCAACTGGGCGCGGACATCACCGCACGCGAAGATCCCCGGAATTGAGGTTTCCATACGGTCATTCGTGATAATGTAGCCGCCGTCATCTTTGCGGAGATCTTCGCGGACGACATTGGAATTAGGACGAAATCCAACGTAAATAAAGACCGCGCCGACATCAAGAGTCGATGACTGGCCTGTCTTCAGATTCTTGAGCGACAGACTCGAGATAATGCCGCCATTCCCGTTGATGCGTTCAACCGCGGTGTCCCAGATGAACTCTATCTTGGGATTGGCGAAGGCGCGCTGCTGGATGATTTTCTGGGCGCGAAGTTCGTCTCGACGATGAATGATGTATACCTTGGAGCCATACTTGGTCAGGTATCCACCCTCCTCGACCGCGGCATCGCCGCCGCCTACCACCGCAATTACTTTGTCGCGGAAAAATGCGCCATCACATATTGCGCAATAAGAGACCCCCTTGCCACCGTATTCCTGTTCGCCCGGGATATTCAGGCGCACGGGAGAACCACCCGTGGAGAGGATTATTGCCTTTGCACGGTATAGGTTGCCGGAAGCGCAACGGGCGACCCGGTCCTCGCCATCGACGTACACTTCCTCAACCTCTTCCATTTCGATCTCCAGACCGAATTTCTTGGCGTGGTCGGTGAAGCGTTGGCCGAGTTCGGCGCCAGAGATATGCTCGAAACCGAGGTAATCTTCGACTTCGCCGGTAAGCGCGATCTGTCCGCCCGGAAGATATTTCTCAAGGCAGACTGTTTTTCTGCGGGCGCGGGCGCTGTACATACCGGCACAGAGTCCACCCGGGCCACCACCGACGACAATAACTTCGTACACTTTTTCCTGAGCCATTCAACGATTCCTTTTGAACATTCCGTGACAAGCGCAACACGCCAGCACTCGCGAAAATCCGCGGCTACCAGTCAACCCCTTTTTGCGCGAGGATACCCTTTTGATACGGGTGTTTTATCTCACGCATTTCCGTGACCAGGTCAGCCTTCTCTTTGAGCCAGTCAGACGCGCCGCGGCCGGTGATAACCAGGTTTTGCAGCGGCCCCCGACTACTCAGTATTTCTTCCAGCTCATCCTGCGTTACCAGGCCGAGCGAAAAAGCCACATTCAACTCATCCAGTATAACCAGTTGATAGTTCCCGGAGCGGATCTTTTCGAGCGCGAGCTGGACGCCTTTGCGGGCGGCCTCGCGATGTTCCTCGAACGATTTGTCGTCATCCAGGATACCAACAAATCCTTCTCCAATAACATGCAGTTCAACATTCGATTCAAGGCGTTTGAGCCCCTTCAACTCCCCATACTTCCAGGAGCCCTTGACGAACTGAATGAGACAGATGTTCCAATTATAGCCGATGGCGCGGACACACATGCCAAGAGCGGCAGTGGTTTTACCCTTGCCGTCTCCGGTGTAAACGATAAGTAGTCCAGTAGGCGAGTCTTTTTGCATATATTACCTTAGAACTGGCAAATGTAGCCGAAAAGGGGGTCCGGGGAAAGCGATTTTTCGGTCTCCCCTCTCTTTTGTCCCGCAATAGATTACCTGTCTTTTTGTGAAAAAAGTAACAAAAGTAGTTGACTTAAAGGTCTATGTTCTGTAACATTGCCGATATAGAGATATAAAGTATCGGATAAGTAGCTTATCCGGTAAGAGCTTTCGTTTTTCTAACGTGGCCCTTGGGCAAGGTAGGTCGCTATGCAATTCACCAAGGCGGAAGAATACGGGATGTTTGGCGTCCTGTACCTGGCGGAGAAAGACCGTCAAATCGTGACACCGCTTTCGGAGATCTCGGAATCGCAAAACATTCCTGAGAAGTTTCTGGCCAAAATCTTCCAGTCGCTCTCGAAATCGGGGATCGTGCGTTCACATCGCGGAGTACGTGGTGGTTTCACCCTGGCTCGCGACCCGAAGGAGATCACCATTAAGGAAGTGTTGGAGACCATACAGGGTCCCTACCACCTGATGAAGTGTATCAAAGACATTCGCACGTGCGATCGAAACGGACATCACTTCTGCGCGCTACGCGAAGTTGTGATGATCGCGGAGCGTCAATTGGTGTCGGTTTTCGAGCAATACACGGTTGCCGACCTGATCGAATGGCAGCGGAGCAAGGCGGTAAAAGGCTAAGACAAAAAATGTCGTAAATGGGCGTTATTTAGTTTACTTTGCGAAAAAATTCACGTATAATCGTCAGAACGTGGATTTTTAAGCGGAGGACATGACGCTGTGCCGGTAAAGTCAGATCGATGGATCATTGAGATGGCCAAAAACCATCAGATGATCGTTCCGTTTGCCGAAAGCCAGGTTCGTACCGGCATAAGTTTCGGGGTCTCGTCTTACGGCTACGACTTCAGTCTTGCCGATGAGTTCAAGATGTTTGACCCCTCAGCCACACAGATCGTTGACCCCAAGGTTTCCGGTTCGGCCGCGTTTGTGGATATTAAGTCGAATTCGGTTATCCTCCCCCCCAATTCATTCATGCTGGGCCGTTCGCGGGAATATTTCAAGATACCGCGAAAGGTCATCACCGTCTGTTTTGGCAAGTCGACCTATGCACGGTCAGGGGTGATAGTCAATGTAACGCCCTTTGAGCCGGAGTGGGAAGGATATGCGACGGTCAGCCTGGCAAACAGCTCTCCCCGTCCGGTGAAGATCTACGCGAACGAAGGGATCGCGCAGATATTGTTCATTGAATCGGATGAGGTTTGTCAGACCTCCTACGGGGACAAGAAGGGGAAATACCAGGGGCAGAAGGATATAACTTTGTCGAAAGTTGAGTCAGCGCCGAAATCAGAAGAGTGATCTCGGGGCATAAGAATAAGCAGGAGTTGGTTATGTTAAAGGATGCTGTGAAAATACAGAAAGACGGTTCCTCCGGCAAAGCAAGTAAGCGGAGGATGGTGACGATCGATGGCAACACGGCCGCCGCGCATGTCGCACACGCGACTAATGAAGTGATCGCGATCTACCCGATCACGCCGTCCTCGAACATGGGCGAGATCTGCGACGCCAAAACGGCGGCGCATGAACGGAATATCTGGGGAACGATCCCGACCGTGGTCGAGATGCAGTCCGAAGGTGGCGCTTCCGGCGCGGTACATGGCGCGTTGACCACGGGCGCGTTGACCACGACATTTACCGCCTCGCAGGGACTCCTGCTGATGATCCCGAACATGTTTAAGATCGCCGGCGAAATGACTCCGACAGTCTTCCATGTGTCCGCTCGCGCGGTCGCGACGCAGGCATTATCGATCTTCGGCGACCACTCAGACGTGATGTCTACACGGTCGACCGGTTTTGGCCTGATCGCTTCGGGCTCGGTACAGGAAGTAATGGACATGGCTCTCATCTCGCAGGCCGGTGCGTTGGCCAGCCGTGTGCCATTCATTCACTTCTTCGATGGATTCCGCACTTCACATGAAGTGCAGAAAGTGGAAGAAGTCTCGTTTGAAGATATGCGCGCTATGATCGATGAGGATCTGGTCGCAAAACATCGCCGCCGGGCTCTCTCCCCCGACTTCCCGACCATTAAGGGAACCTCACAGAATCCGGATGTCTACTTCCAGGGTCGTGAGACGGTGAACAAGTACTATCAAGCCGCTCCGCAGATCATCCAGGAGGCGATGGACAAATTCGCCGGCATAGTGGGACGTCAATACAAGCTTTTCGATTATTTCGGTCATCCGCAGGCGGAGAAAGTCATCATCATCATGGGAACTGGCGCCGAAGTAGTACACGAAACGGTGGACTATCTCGTGTCCAAGGGCGAAAAGGTCGGCATGATCAAAGTGCGACTGTATCGTCCGTTCTCCGTGGATCATTTGGCGAAGGCGCTGCCAGCGTCGGTCAAGAAGATCGCGGTGATGGATCGAACTAAGGAACCGGGCGCGGTCGGCGAGCCGTTGTACACCGATGTTCAGTCGGCAATCAACGAGATGATGGAAAACGGAACCGCGCAGTTCCATACGCATCCGCTGGTGGTGGGGGGCCGCTATGGTCTCGGCTCGAAAGAGTTTAATCCGCCGATGGCGAAAGCGATCTTCGACAATCTCGACGCCAAAACCCCGAAGAACCACTTCACGGTCGGCATCAAGGACGACGTGACGTTTACCTCGCTAGATCCGGACCTTTCGTTCGATATCGAGGGCGATACCTTCCGCGGACTCTTCTTCGGTCTTGGAGCCGATGGTACAGTTGGCGCGAACAAAAACTCCATCAAGATCATTGGTGAGAACACGGATAACTGGGCGCAGGGGTATTTTGTTTACGATTCGAAAAAAGCCGGCGCGGTGACGGTTTCGCATCTCCGTTTCGGCAAGGACCCAATTCGCAAGCCATACCTTATTAAAGAGGCCCAGTTTGTCGCCTGCCACAACTACAGCTTCCTCGAGAAATATGAGATGGTCGAGAAGTTGCAGGAAAATGGTGTCTTTCTGTTGACTTCGCTGCATGGCCCGGACCAGATCTGGGAGAAGCTCCCGAAGGAAGTCCAGGAAACGATCATCGCCAAAAAAGCGAAATTCTACGTGATCGACGCGATCAATATCGCGAAGAAACTGGGGCTCGGCGCCCGCATCAATATGATCATGCAGACCGCGTTCTTCGTGATCTCCGGCGTGCTCCCTCGGGACAAGGCGATCGAAGCGATCAAGAAGGCGATCGTCAAAACGTACGGCAGCAAGGGCGACAAGGTCGTGAATATGAACTTCGCCGCGGTGGATGCCGCCATCGAAGGGATTCACGAAGTGAAGTACCCGAACAAGGTAACCAGCGCAATCACTCGTCCGCCGGTTGTGCCGGTCTTTGCTCCTGAATTCGTCCAGACTGTAACGGCAGAGATTATTGCCGGTCGCGGCGATGACCTTCCAGTCTCGGCCTTCCCGGACGACGGCACGTACCCGACCGGGACCACGCAGTTCGAGAAGCGGAATATCGCCGTTGATATTCCGGTCTGGGAAACGGACCTCTGCATCCAGTGCAATATCTGCGCGCTGGTCTGCCCGCACGCGGCGATACGTCCGAAAGTATTCGATGCCAGCTACATTGAGAAGGCACCGAAGGAGTTCAAGTATGTGAAAGCGATGACCAAGCAGTTTGAAGGGATGTACTACTCATTGCAGGTAGCGCCCGAAGATTGCACCGGTTGCGTCGTCTGCGTCAACGCCTGTCCCGCCGTGAAGAAGAATGCTGACGGCACCAAATCTGATTTCAAGGCGATCAATATGGCGTTGCAGGCTCCGATCCGCGAGCAGGAAGTGAAGAACTGGGACTTCTTCCTTAACGTCCTGCCGGAGACGGATCCGAAACTTTACAACCTGGAGACGCCAAAAGGCTCGCAGTTTGTGAAGCCATTGTTTGAGTTCTCGGGCGCATGCGCGGGGTGCGGCGAAACGCCGTATGTCAAATTGATGAGCCAGTTGTTTGGCGATCGCGCATTGTGCGCGAACGCCACCGGCTGCTCATCGATCTACGGTGGCAACCTCCCGACTACTCCGTACTGTCAGCGGGCTGACGGTCGCGGTCCAGCTTGGTCAAACTCTCTGTTCGAAGACAACGCTGAGTTTGGATTCGGCATGCGTTTGACCGCCGACAAGCTGAAAACGTACGCGTTCGAGCTGGTCAAAGAGCTGGTGCCGAACATGTACGACGAACTGCATGGCGCGGATCAGTCGAACCAGGAGGGGATCGAGATTCAGCGCGGTCGCGTTCAGAAGCTCCTCAAGGCACTTGATTCCATGAATGGCTCAGACAAGGTACTAGCACTGAAAAACGTCGCCAACTTCCTGGTCAACAAGTCGGTCTGGATAATCGGCGGTGATGGTTGGGCGTACGATATCGGCTTTGGCGGCTTGGATCATGTTCTGGCCTCGGGGCTGAATGTCAACGTGCTGGTGCTGGATACCGAAGTGTATTCGAACACTGGCGGTCAGATGTCGAAAGCAACCCCGCGCGGATCCACGGCTCAGTTTGCCGCAGCCGGCAAGTCTACACCCAAGAAGGATCTGGGGATGATGATGATGTCGTACGGCAGTGTATATGTCGCTCAGGTCGCCATCGGCGCGAGCCATAATCAGGCGGTGAAGGCGTTTGTGGAGGCCGAGAAATATGACGGTCCTTCCCTCATCATCGCGTATGGTCACTGCATCGCCCACGGCATCGATATGGCCCACGGCATGAACCACGAGGATCTCGCAGTGAAGTCCGGTCACTGGATGCTGTATCGCTATAATCCGGATCTTCTCCACCAGGGGAAGAACCCGTTGCAGCTTGACAGCAAAGAGCCGTCGATCTCGTTCGAGCAATACGCCTATGCGGAGAATCGCTGGCGGACGTTGATCGGCAAAGAGCCGGAACGGGCGAAATGGCTTTTGGAAGCCGGCCAAATGGACTGCAAGCGTCGGTGGAATCTGTATAAGCAGTTGTCGGGCATGGATTACACATCAGTCAAAGACTGAACTGATCCATTCTGAAACATCGCTAGGTTGATTCGAGGCGGGTCTGATGACCCGCCTTTTCTATTGCCGCAGAGCCGCTTGAAAGAGTCAAGGTTCCTTGGGAATCGTCCGATAATCAGCTTAACGACTATCAGGAACAGTTCGACTTTCGGAGGAACCATGCGCGTCCGATTTGCACTCATGTTGGCCGGAGCTTTTTTGATCGCGATGTCAGCGATCGCTGCTCCGACGCCCAAAGAACAGGAAATGGTGAATCAATTCCTGAAGAAGACTGAAAAAAAACATCGCCCGAAAAAGCTCGGGTGGGTGTCCGCGAATTTCACGTTTAACCGTGTCAACCGCTACAACGAGTACAATTCATTCACCAACCATGTGAATAGCAACCTGTCCGGCGGCCAGTTCTCGAACCTGAGCCAGGCTCTGGCGGGTGGTCTGGAAATGGGTATTGGGATGAATCGCAAGCTGGCGTGGGTGATTGGTGGCGAATATTGGCTGAAGGCCGGTGAAAAACTTTCCGGGACAGTCAGCTACTCCCCGCCCTCTGGCGGCGGCCCGGTTCAGTTGACCGATCCGGAATCCGAGATGCAGGTGTACGGCGCCTATACCGGCGTCAATTACAGCATCTGGAATCCGCGCGCGGCAGGTGAAGTTGTGAATGGTGGTTCCGCGTGGGTGAGTGGTACCGTCGGGTACTATCAGGTGAATTGGGATCTCTTCCCGCAATATGAAAATCTGAATCTTTCGACCGCTTCCCCTGACGGTACCAACACGACATTCAAAGGGAACGCTCCGGGCTTCAGCATCGGTGCGGGAATCGACTATCCGGTCGGTTTTGGCGGGCTGTCTTTTGCCGCTGAGGCCAACTATTTGCATCTGAACTTTAACAATGTCGCGTGGTATAATTCGGTAGACCAGGAAGTGGTCGCCACCTATGGCGATAGCCCGGATTCACGCGTCGACCTGACGATGTCCGGAGTCCGCGCCCGGATCTCGCTGAAGAAGTATTTTGGCTGGTAAGCCGGTCATACCGGCACCTTGACAGGTGGCGAATCATCCCTATCTTGACGCCAGCGAAACTGTCAATTGAACTGGAGATAGAGAGTTTGAAACGACACCTGTATACGATCGTAGCCGCCGTTCTGGTGATGCTGATGAGCAGCCTTGCTGACGGCGGCTCTTCTATTGCCCAGACGAAGCTTCCGGCCACCCTGGCCGGGACCATTCCCGCCAAACCATCAGGTCGGATCGCGTTCATCCGCGATGGGGATATCTGGGTGATGGATGCCGATGGCCAGCGTCAGCAGCGCGTCGCCGAGGTCAAGAACGCCGATGGCCGGATAAGCTGGGCGCCGGATGGCAAGCGGATCGCCTATACCCGCGCCGGCAAAGTCCAATTCCAAGAACCCGACAACTCGGGCGGCGTGAAGAAGCTGTACGACGTCTTTGTCTGCTTTCTGGATTCCGCGAATGTCGGAAACACCATGTGGTGGCGTCGTCTGACGATGGATGTCGGCGGACGTGACCCGGAGTGGAGCGCGGATGGCCAGTCCATTCTCTTTACTAGAGATATGAATGCCAACATTGTGAACGCGCCGACCCCGAATTATCAGGTCTGCACGATGGATGATGAAGGCGGCAACCAGGTGATTCTGCGCAAGGACTGGCAGAATATGACCGAATACTTCATGAATCCGACCCTCAGTCCGAATGGGGATGTGGCATTCGTACATATGTACGAAAACAAGCCGCAGGGGATATCGGTCTTGAACAAGGCGAACTTCATGAAGGACCTTGGCGCGGTCAAGCTTGAGACAAAGAAGATGCTGAACTGCATCGCGCCGGCATGGTCGCCCGACGGCAAGTGGCTCGCCTATGTCCGGAACGACCTTCAGAAATCAGGAATCTACATTACGACGCCAGATATGAAGACTTCATATGTGGTCTACACGCCACCGGCAAGCACGGCCATGCGACCAGTCGCTCCGTCGTGGTCACCTGACGGTAAGTGGCTGACGTTTTCCACCCATGACGGTTCGATCTACATTTGTGATATCACCGGTGGGAATCTGAAGCGATTGACCGGTCCCGGGACCGATTGGGCGCCTGCCTGGTCCAAAGGGCAGCCGAAGACGACAGCTAAAAACTAAACGCTGTTCAGAAAATGAACAACGGCCGGATCAGATGATCCGGCCGTTTTCTTTTGGCTGGAATATCTCGCCTATTTTTTGGGCCGCTGCCAATTGCTCAGGAGGTGCGTGAGCAGTCTGACTCCGTAACCGGTCGCGCCTTTCGGCTGGTACGGTCTTCCCTTGGGTTCGTGATCTGTGTACGCCATGTCAATATGAGCCCACGGCCAGTTGCCTATGAAGTTCTCGAGAAATGCGGTGGCGGTCATAGTGCCGGCGGGTCTTCCACCCGTGTTGATCAAATCGGATACCGAGCCTTTCATCGCGTCCCGGAACTCATCCCAGATCGGCATACGCCAGGTTTTCTCACTGGTAGCCTCAGAGGCTTTTGCCAACTGTCCCATGAGATCATCGTTATTTCCCAAGACTGGTGCACCAGCGTAGCCGAGAACGAACAGAGCAGCACCAGTGAGGGTCGCAATGTCGATGACCGCCTGCGGCTCGAACTGATTGGCGTAATCCAGTGCGTCGGCAAGGATCAGCCTCCCCTCCGCGTCGGTATTGAGGATCTCGACAGTCAGGCCTTTGCGGGAAACATGAACATCGCCCGGTTTGGTGGCGGTGCCTGAGGGGAGATTCTCGGTCAGTGGCGTCAACATGACGAGATTGAGTGGGAGTTTCAGCCGTGCGGCAGTGACAATAGTCGCCAGCATGGTGGCTGAGCCATGCATATCCCCTTTCATCTCGTGCATATTCTCCGCGGGTTTGATGGAGATACCGCCGGCATCGAAGGTGACACCTTTGCCGACCAGAACGATCGGTTTCTGGCCATCGCGTCTACCGTTGTACTTAATGATGACGAAGCGCGGTGGTTCAACCGAGCCGCGAGAGACGCCAAGCAGCAGGCCCATCCGTTCACGCTCAATTGCTTTTTCATCAAGCACGCGGCACTGGAGCTTATGCTTGCGGGCAAGGTCCTGCATCTTTTTGGCGTAGATGCGCGGAGTAAGATGGTTGGCAGGAGTAAAGGCGAGGCGGCGAGCCAAATTCTGGCCGTCCGCGATGATCTCGGCGCGCTTGACCGCTCCCTGCAGGGCCGGAAATTCGCGCTTGTTGGCGACCGCCAGACTCAGTTCCGCGATCTTTCGCGTCTCTTTTCTCGCCTCGCCAGAGCGGAATTCCGTCATCATGAACGAGCCAAGAAGATAGCCTTCCAGCGAAGCCTGGTAGTACTCTTCATTGTCGAAGCCATCGAAGTAGACCACTACTTTTCGACTTCCTGAGAGCGTCTTGGAACGGGAGCTGTTGCCCAGAGCAACACGGAAGCTCTCCGCCGAGAGTTTGGACTCGTCGCCCAATCCGACCAGCAGGATCCGCTTGGCTTTGAAGCCAGCCGGGCCAAAGAGGACTGCGGATTCACCTGATTTTCCGCTGAAGTCGCCATACGTGAGAAGCGAACTGATCGCGCCTTTTGTCGCGGTGTCAAGTTGCTTCAAGAGTGTTGATCTTATCGAAGTGAAAGATGTAACCGGAAGGACGGCGCAATCGGCGGAAATATCCTGCAGCCGACCGGTCAAAGCACGATGTTGCATGAGAACTCCTCTTCTCGTTTGACTAAGCGCTAACGAAATAAAGGAGGATTAGTATCGGGAGTCAAGAAAGGCGCGATAATTGCGGGAAGTTTCTTCGATGTTATCTGATCCGAACTTAGTGAGGAACGCGTCGGCCAAAACCAAAGCCAGCGCCGCTTCGCAGACGACGGCGAGGGCTGGGACAACGCAATTGTCGGTCCGCTCGACCATTGCTTTGGCCGGTTTTTTGGTGACGACATCGACCGAGTCGAGCGGCTGATTCAGAGTGGATATCGGCTTGTTGGCGACCCGAATTATCAGGTCCTCACCATTGGTGATGCCGGCCTCGAGTCCGCCGGCGTTGTTGGTCTTGCGATAGAAATGTTTGCCCGTGCGGTGACCTTTGGCGTCAAAGTAGATCTGGTCGTGAACCTTGGAGCCGCGCAGCTCAGCGGACTTGAATCCCTGACCGATCTCCACGCCTTTGACGGAGTGGACAGACATCAAAGCTGCGGCAACGCGGCCGTCGAGACGCTGATCCCACTGGGAGAATCCGCCCAGCCCGACCGGAAGGCCGCGAACGATCAGTTCGACAATACCACCCAATGAGTCGCGCTTCTTTTTCGCCTGGCGTATCGCCTCTATCATCTGCCTTTCGGTGGGCTTGTGCAGGCAGCGGACCTCAGAAGCTTCGGTTAGTCTCTGCACCCTGGTCAAGTCAGAGAGATTCACCTTCCTGTCGAGCGCAATTTCACCGATGCGGATGACGTGTGATGCAAATTGGATATCAAAATACTCAAGAAGTTGTCGCGCCAGTGAGCCGACAGCGACGCGCGCGGCGGTTTCACGTGCGGAGGCACGCTCGAGGACGTTTCTCAGGTCGTGGTGATTCCATTTTATGCCTCCGGGTAAGTCAGCATGACCGGGGCGCGGCGTGGTCGTCTGGTACGCGAGTCGCTGCTTGCGAAGGTCGAGCCCTTTGGGGAGCGGGTTGAACGGATGCATGATCTCCGTCCAGTTTTCCCAATCCCTGTTGCGAATAACCAGAGAGATCGGTGAGCCGAGTGTCAGGCCATGGCGCACGCCGGAGACAATCTCAGCCTGATCCTGCTCGATCTTCATCCGACCACCCCGACCATATCCCTTCTGGCGACGAGCCATCTGGAAGGCGAGTTTATCGGGATCGACAGGCAGACCGGCCGGAAGTCCGTCAATAATGGCGGTTAATTGCGGGCCGTGTGACTCACCGGCGGTCAGGTAGCGCAGCATGGGTCAGAATCTAAGCGGTTTAGAGCGAAAGGTCAACGGGAAGGGGTTTCATCCATGACCGTGTCATCGGGCAGGACTAGCCCTGAATCGGCCGCGAGCTGCTGGATCCGTTTGGCGATGCGGTCATCGAGTTTCATCGCCTGGGACATGGTATAGAACTCAACCTCGTCGATTGGCGAGATATCTTTGATCTCGGCGATGACAGCGACGGTTTTGCGCACGGCGTTTTCTATGACATCGAGTGAGGCAGGCAACGCCTCGATCACGCGCTCTGTATCACCACGTTTGAGACGCTGGCGAATGAGCTGGGTGCGACCGTACATGGCCATGGCGGCGTTGTTCACATAGTGCGACAGAGTCGCGATGGCGATATTCTTAGACTCAATGGCGCCTTTTTCTCGCTCTTCTTTGAGCAATTTCTGACTCAGTTCCTGACGTTCCTGGAAGAGGTTGTGCACGACAAGATATGTACGCCAGATCTCTTTGTTGGCGCGCATCAGCAGGTCTTCGACCTTACCGATATCCGTGTCCAGGAACTCAGCCGCAGCTAGCGCGTCGGTCATCAGCGTAACCGAGATCTGCTCGATGTCCGACTTGGATATATTAAGTGCCTGCGAGACCTGGTTGGTGCGGTTCATCTTCTCAATCGGATCCCAGCCGGATTCATTAGCGAACGTGTGTCCGAGGAGACTGGCTAGCCGAATGATGTTGGGTGTTGTCGCTCCCGGCGCGATAGTAGAGAAATTGTGATGATCGCGAATCGCTTCGCAAATAGCGACCGGCAGGCGCCAGCGGATCGACAGGTGATAGCCGACCTCGCAGTGGTCGGTACCAAAAACCTCCCGCTCGGCCGCAAGCACTCCGCTACTTTTCACATTCATCGACACGATCTTTTCATATTGCTGCGGATAGTGGTTGATGAAATAGAGCATGCCGACATCGTGCAGGAGACCGGCAATGAAGACCTCATCGGACGCTTTCACGCCGACCGCTTTGGCTATCTTTTCTGCGGCGACGGCCACGGTCAAGTTGTCCGCAAAAAGGTGCTTGGTATTGATATAAGTGGCCTTGCTGAACCGCTCGGTGTTGAAGACCGAGGACGACAAGGCCATGCATTTGACCGTACTGATCCCGAGTACTTGCACTGCTTGTTGCACAGTGGTAGTACGGCTGAATCGTTGATAAAACGACGAATTGGCCAACTTCAGAATTCGAGAGGTCAGGGCTGGATCTTTGAGAATGATTCGGGCCAGTGACTCGGTCGAGTAGTTGGCCTTTTCGATCTCTCGAAGAAGTTCGTTCAGGGCCTGGGGTAGCGATAAAATGTCGTCGTTGCGCGAGATATCTTCCAGTATTGTCATCTTATCCATAGGGGCACTCTTACAGTTACTCCCATTGTCGGAAGAACCGCGAAAAGATTGAGTAAACTGGTTGAAATATGGCGGGTTAGGCTATTTTTGTGGCGAGCGATCGAATCAGGTCGGTCAACTGCTCAATACGGAACGGCTTAAGTAGTACCTCGGTGATCCCTGCGGCTGAAATCTCGGACTGATCCAGCCCTGCCTCCCAACCGGTCACCAGAATAATAGGGACCTGAGGGTGGAGCGCCCTGAGTTGGCGGGCTACCTGGAGGCCGGTCATGTCCGGCATGGCCAGGTCGGTCAGGATGATGTCGAATTTGCCCGCAGAAGCCAATCTCAGCCCATCTGAGCCACTTGCGGCCGTCTGGACGTGGTATCCCAGGGATTGGCACATTGCCGCAATAAGGTCGAGAATGACGGCCTGGTCATCTATTGCAAGTACTCGGACCTGCTTTGCCAATTTGCTGGAAGCCGTAACTTGAGTGGCAGTCTTCAGAGGGAACTTGAAGCTGAGATAGGCCGGGGTCGGGCCAGTCTTGTCGGCAGCGAAGAAACAGGTCCCCTGGCTAACTGGCTTAAGAAAGACATCGGAGGGACGGTGCTGGAAGGCCTGGTCCGCCGGCAGATAATCTCCGAAATTGGCCACTGCCTCGACCGGAGGGAAATTCTTCCGGTGACGCGAGATGTCAAGATAGAGATAATTGTCGGTGACATAGGTGGCGATAGAGATGACGTCTTCGTCCGTTGCAATTGCCGCAAACCTATTAAGCACTGATTCAAATAACTGGCGTATTTCGCTGTCCGGAAAATGGATACTGACGGCCTGCCCGAGCTTGACATCCAGTTCGCGGGGTCTCCCCCCAGCCATGTACAGGTCGCCGGAGATATGGATTTCCCGTAGAACTGACTCCACTGAGTGGTTCACCGTCCCGGACAGTGGGTTGTCGGGCACCTGGGTTGGCTCGGACGGAAGAATTAGTGCTCTCTTGACGAGACGGGCGGCGTTGTCCGCTTCGGCCACTATCGATTTGAGCATCGAACGCAATTCGCCGGAGACCTCTTCCCTACCGGAAGCAAGGTCAGCAGAGCCAATCACCGCTGAAAGGTGGTTATTCAACTGATTGATGAGCGGCGCAAGTCGTTCGCTTTGCTCTGCCGAGAACTCAAACTGCTCAGAACGACCGGTTAAGGTCGCCATGTTGCACTGGAGCACATAGAGGCTCACCGCAAGTGTAATGAGCCGTTCCCATTCTAGTCTCTCCGATTCGGGCAGATCGTAGAGGACTATCATGACTACTTCATTGACACCGGTCGCGCCTGCCAGCGGGCAGACAGCGAGCATCTGCGGAAGGCGTCGTTCGCCGAACATGGCATGCAGAGATTGTTGGGTCGACGGGCTGAATGACTCTAGCGCGGAGAACACCGAGCGTTTTCCATAAACGAACTTGGGCGCCATTTGTGTGAGGGCGTCTCCCACCAATCCTTCGCCGGGTTCTATCAAGAGGTCTATTACATCGGTCTGATTCACATTGAATGAGTCGGCCGCGGTATACGAACCGTGCGAATGTCGCACCAGCGTTATCATTTGCGAATGCGGCGGAAGGATATCTGCGAAATGCCGCATGAACGACCCGATTCGTGGTTCGCCGGAGGTCTCGGACGGCTGGATGAGTTGAATTACCTTCTCGAAGCCGAGACGACGCGAGAGATCGCGGCGCGAGGTTTCCCGCTGTTGCAGGGCAAAGCGAGCCAGCAGGCCAAAAAACGCGAGCAGGCGAAGATCCTGATCGCTGACATTAAAAGGACCGCCATCTTTGCGCAGAAGGAGGGCATCAGTAGAGTCGCTTGCCACCGGGAATACCAGGGATGACCGAACGACCGCGGCGCGACCTTCGCGATCACTTGATTCATGGTTGATGATGAGCGGCTTGCGGCGCTCCAGCGCTTCTGTCAGAGTCAACCGATACTGGTCGGTCAGATCAGATAGTGCTTCAGTGCCGCCATATATTTGCACGCCACCACCGGACAGTCCACAGAGGTAGATTTCGTTGCATCCGGCCAGGCCGACCAGTTGGCGGCAGAAATCCGGTAGGTTGGCCGGGCCGGCGAGCGACTGCGCACTCGCGGAGAGACGATCTATCAGCCCGGTTTGACGGAGAGTGACCTGCTCGAGTTCAGTTCTGGCGAGTGATAACTCGCGGGTGAGACGGGCCGTGCGTATTTTTTCAGCGACCCAATCCGCTACCGGAGAAAGATACATCAGTTCGGTACGACTGAATGCTCGTGGTTCTTCAGCGAGCAAGACAATGGCCCCGATCTTCTCGCTCCCGGAGATAAGCGGCAGCACGAGACTAGACTGGAAACGGGACTGAACCGGCATCCCCTTGGCATCAGTCAGATCGAATTGCCCGGCGATCATCGGGTCGCCCAGGTCAATTGCCTGCGCCACGACATTGCTGTCAAGCGTGAAGTGCTCAAGGTGCGCGGTCTCATTTTTGGTCAGGTTGGCCGTGGCGCCGAGGATCAACTGGCGCTTGCCGCGATTGATAAGGAACGTCACACCCGCGCGTTCCGGGGTCTGCAAGAGGATCTCTCGCAGCGCGAGAGTGAGGAGCTCGAGCAGTTGATATGACGCTCTGGTTTCCGTCTGAAGTGTCTGTAGCAGATTCAGACGGTTTTCACGGACCTCAAGCTCATCCCTATGCATGCGCTGGTGGTCGGCAAACAGCGCGAGCGCTACTACCACTAATCCGAAACCCAAGGCGAAGACGATATAGGTCCAGGTGGCAAGGATCGGATACGCTGTGATGACAAACCAAGTGTTGTAATCAGAAACCGAAGTAATAGCATTCCAGATGGCGGCAATAAGGATCAGAACTCCGCCGCCAATATACGCGGCTCTGCCCGCTCCACTGATTCGATGTAACTGGAGACGGACGAAAAGAAACGTCAGCATAGCGGCCGCCAAAACGGCCACTGGAACAGTGATCCAGAGCGAAGCCATTAGTTCATCTCCGCCAGATCTCCGTGCAGGGTGAAAGCATCGGCCGACGAGACGCGGATCGGGACAACCATCCCCGGAACCAGAGGTTGTTCGGTTTTGAAGAGAACGGTCTTATTTCCTTCGGTACGCGCGCGAAGGTAGTCACCCGATCGTCGGGAGGCTCCCTCGATAAGAGAAGAGCGGATCTGCCCTACCTCGCGTTGATTGCGGTCGTAACTCAGGGATTGCTGCAGAGCAATCAGCTTGTTCAAGCGGCGAATCTTGTCCTCTTCCGGTACATCGTCGGGGTATTGAGCGGCAGTGGTTCCGGGTCGGACCGAATAACGGAACATGAAGGCGGAGTCGAATTGCACGGCGCGAACGGCGTCGAGCGTCGCTTCAAATTCTTCCTCAGTTTCCGACGGGAAGCCGACAATCAGATCGGTCGTGAGTGAGATGTAGTCAAGCTTCTTACGGACATACTCAACAATCTTAAGATAATGTTCGACCGTGTATATCCTCCCCATCTTCTGCAGTACACGGTTGGCGCCGGATTGGAGAGGGAGATGGATGTGCGGAAGCAGCTTTGGTTCATCCGCCATGGCATCGACCAAGCGACGCGAAAGATCCTTCGGATGCGAGGTCATATAACGAATGCGGGCGACACCGGTCTCCCGCGCGACGCGGGACAAAAGTCCGGGGAAATCAAGACCGTTGTATTCGTAGCTATTGACATTCTGGCCCAGAAGAGTGACTTCGACCACCCCCTCATCGACCATTTTCTTTATAGCATCAACTATGTAATCCGCTGAGTGCTCCCGTTCTTTACCGCGCACGTACGGCACGATGCAGTAGGTGCAGTAGTTGTCGCAGCCGCGGGAGATCGTAACAAAGCCGGAGTACGGGGTCTCCTTGATCGGGGCGATCATGTCCATGTTCTCATGGCCAAAAGCGGTCATGACGGAACTGGTCCCCTCGATCCCTTCCAAAGCATCGGGAAGCTCGAAAAGTCGGTCGGTCCCAAGAACAAAGTCAACATGAGGAACGCGACGCCGCAGGTCATCCCCCAGGCGCTGCGCCATGCAGCCGACAACGGCAACCTTGAGATGCGGTTTGCGCTTCTTAAAGCGATAAATCTCGCCGAGCCGGCCAAACACGCGGTCTTCGGCCTTTTCACGAACCGAACAGGTATTGAGAATGATCAGGTCCGCCTGGGATTCATCGGCGACGCGTCGATATCCCCGGGTTATCAGGGTCGAGGCAAGGGTTGACGAATCAGCCAGGTTCATCTGGCAGCCGTATGTGGAAATATGAAATGTCTCTACTTTTTGTGCACTCTTCACGTGGGTACTCCGCGATGGTCAATAGCGGCCCGGTTGTAACGTACAATGATACCGAATCCCCGGCGGAAATCAATATAAAAGGGGAAACGGCACCTGAAGGTTGTCCGATAAGAAAAGCCCCGGCTGGGAGAGCCAGGGCCTGTGTTTCTATGCGTTTGTTCGGCCATTTACGGCGCGCAGCCGACCTGCATATTCGTGTTCCCGACCGTGAGGAACGCGATCATGATGCTCAGGTCAGAGAGGTCGACATTGCAGGAATTGTCCACATCGGCGGTCAGACCGAGTGGCAGAGTCTGTCCTGGAAGTGTCAGGTATGCGATCAAGCGCGAGAGGTCACTGATATCACACTGAGCGAACGACAAGTTGACATCGCCGGGATACAACTGGCCCGGAGCAATATGAATGCTCAGAGTCACCTGATCAGAGAATCCGCCCCACGTGTCGCGTACCCGCAAGGTTACAGTAAAGTTGCCAGTATCGGTCGGGAGACCGGAGATGAGTCCATCGTTGTCGATACTCAGCCCGGGCGGAAGTGAACCGGAGAGAGTCGTTATCTCCAGCGGCCCCTGCGCGCCACGCTGGTCGACTGTGTCAACATACGGGTGGAACTGCTGGCCCTCGTGGAGGTCAGCCGATGTCGTAATAACGAACATGTTCCAGGTGATGTCGGCAAGGTATCGGAGAATCCAGCGATTGGGGTCGAATTTCGCCAGGACAACTTGCTTTGGAAGGTGGACTTTGAACATCTCAACGCGTTCATCCACCATGACCGTGACAGTGTCGTGGGTACCATCCAGATAGTCAACGGCGATATCGACCGGCATCTCAAACACCTGAGGGGCGGTCGTTTGTGTCTGGGCAATATGCAAGTAAAGATCCCACCCACCAGGAGCGTTTTCACCAAAATAGGCGAACTGGTACGCGGGCCGATACGTACCGTAGATCCACTGCTGGAAGAACCAGTCCAGTTCCTCGCCCGTTGTCACTTCAACCAGATCGCGGAATTGTTCAGTTGTGACAGATTTGTGCTGATATTGAGAGGTCACATAGGCGTCCATCGCCTGCTGGAATTTTGTCTCACCAAGCACTCCGCGCAGCATATGGACAACCCACGATCCTTTGTCATAGACAATATTGCTGAAGATACTGCTTACTGAAAGCGTGTCAGCTCGGTAAATGGAACCGCCAGGTGTATAGTCCTGGCTCTGCATATATGCATGATAGCTGGGCCAACCATCGCGGTTGAGATAATAAACGGCTTCGCCATATGAAGCGAACCCTTCATTCATCCAGATATGGCTCCAGCTATTACACGTAATCATGTCGCCAAACCACTGATGGGTCAGTTCGTGAACGACTACCGGTTCCGAGAACCCGAAATTGCTCCCGGTCATGGATGTCATGGTCTGGTGCTCCATGCCTCCCCCCCACTCGAAGTTGGAATGACCGTACTTCTCGTTGAGGAAAGGATATGGCCCGAAGGTCTCGGACAGGAGCGCGATGGCATTCGGCGTGATACCCCATAGCGGTAAGGCATAGGAATAACGGTCAGGATACGTGGCATGGATAACCGGCATTGTATCGAGCCCGCCGTTGTAGACATAAGGCGTATTCCAAACCGTATATTTGGAGCAGGCGACCGAGAAAAGATACGTTACCATGGGGTACCGCACCCGATAGTAATACGTCTTGGTGTTGCCAATCAGAATGGTTGAGTCAAGGGTACCATTGGAACCGACGTAAAAAGCGCTGTCGACCTTGATAGCGATATTGAACGAATCGGCCTTGTCGTCCATGCGATCCTTGCAGGGCCACCAGGTACGCGCGAAGTACGGCTCAGAGAGCGACGTCATCACTTTGCCGCTGACGCGAGTGTCGAACGCGAAGGCCTGGAAGCCTCCCTCGACCGGATGGCCGTGGTAGAAAATGGTCATCTCAAACTCTTCGCCGGTATCATACGCCTGATCAAGGTCAACCGTGACGACATTGGACAGCCGCGAATAGGTACGCGTACCGCCTGGCCAGGTGAGGGAGTCGATGATCATGTTGTCATAGAAATCAACCTGCACCTGCGTGACATTGTTTTCGGCGGCTTTGGCAACGATGCGCACTTTACCGTAAATGATCTCGGTCGTGTCATTAATGCGCATAAAGATGTCGTAGAATCCAACATTATAGTTGGTCTGCGTATTCGCCATCGGGGCCGCGGAAATTCGCTGAAGGGCATGCTGTTCCCCTAGTAGCGCGCGGCTTTTGGCCAAAGACATCTGCTCATGGATCTGCGAGGACGGGACATTGGTCCAATCCGTGTCAGAAACGGATTCGGCGTTGGCAGTTATGGCGGTTATCAGAACAAACAGGGTGAGGATCAGCAGCAAACGGGGCGAGACCAATCTCACGTAGGACCTCCAAAGTGTGTATCGTTTCGACGAACGGACGGAAATAATCGCCGACCATCCAATCCAATCTTCAATATACTCACTATCGGCTAATTGTCAACGAGTTATAGCCATACCAGGACACCCCAAGTCCACAAAAAGAGGGCGCCGAGGAGTCGGCGCCCTTAAAGGTAACTCAGATTCGGCTATTCAGTTACGGATTGCCGCAAATAGTCGTTCCAGGAATGATAAAGTAAGCTATCAAACGAGAGAGATCTGAGAGATCGATCACGCCCGAACAATCGGTGTCGCCAACGACGTACTCCGGCTGTGGCTGAGGCGAGCCCAGAAGCATATAGTTGATATTCCACGAAAGATCCGAGAGGTCCAACTTGCCGTCCCAGTTCCAATCACCATGGTAGCGCCACATAAGGAGACTGATTTTGACAGTCTGGGGGCTGTTGTTGGCCCAGGTTGAATAGACCAAAAACGAGTCGGTGTAGGTTCCCAGAGTCAGATCGTCAGCTTGGCAGACGCCGGAGAGAAGTGTTGGCACGTTACCCGATGTTTTATCTGGCACGAACCAGGGGATATCCTCCTCCATGGTCCATGGCATACAGCCCACATTGGAATTAAACATGTAAGTAGAGATAGCGACCGGACCGGTCTGCTCCTGATGCGGGATAGAGAACACCGACTCAGCTAATCCTATATTAGCTGGAGCGACGCTGTCAATGCGGGTATATTCCACTATCAGCATCTCGGGAGAATTATACGCGAAATCGGTCGACACTATGATCGTGTCGTAGTAGACGCCGGCCGGAACGTCTGGGTAAAGTGACTGTACTATAAAGGTCTTGTCGAGAGTCCCGGAGTTCGAAGTGACGAGAAACAGATCCGACTCATACGTAAGAGTCGCGACCTTGGGGTCATCTCCTCCTTGATTGAAGACGGTGAAGTTTCCAATTGGCGAAAGCTCTTCAATGTCCCGGCAACCATATGTGGTGAACTTCAAGGTATCTTTATTCAGTGCCAGAATCGCCGGATCTTCCACGATCCGGAAATGGAAAACAACGGGATAAGGTGAATTGATCGCCTCAGGCGAACTGACCCAGAGGGTATCGAAGTATTCGTCCCCAACCGAGCCACCCAGTACTTTGAAAGTGAGGTGCACCGAGTCAGGCGCCGAACCACTCATCGGAGTGACCGTGAACAGGCGGATCGAAGTCTCACTCAGTGTGAAGGTCATGGAACCAACACCCGCATTGCGGATGTAAATAGACCGTGGCGGGGCATTGTCGGGGGCATCAACGATGATATGATTGACTTGTGAGTCTACAGCGATCATCGGAAGACTCGAGCCAAGGGACAACTTCACCGGAATTCTGACGGGATCGTTGGTGGCAGCGGGGTCGCTAACAACGATGGTGTCAAAGAAGTCACCTATTCCAAGGGCGGAAATATCGGCTGAAACGGTGACCAATGTGGAGTCAATACCACTGGACGGAGTGACGCTCAACCAAAGGCTGTTCCAGCTTGTCGACCAATTCAAGGTACCACCGCCAATATTCTTAATAATCATTGTCTGATCGGGCGGGTTGGAGCCACCGGTCAGGCCGACAAAATTGAATGAAGACTTGTTGGTCGAGATGACCGGCGCTGGGGCAGCGACTGTCAAGGTGACCTTCTCGTACACCGGCGAATTGTACGCGCCCGCAGACTGAACCGCGATGGAGTCAACATACACGCCGGGAGTCAGCCCGGTGATATTGACTGAAACTGCTATTGATCGCGGGGTGGTGCCTGATGACGGTGTCTTGATCAGCCAAGGAGCGTTCTCAACCAGCGTGAATGCGAGATGATCACCGGCACCATCGCCAGTTGAGATCACAGTAAAATTCTGTGCGGGCGGAGTCGATCCGCCGGCTATGGCATCAAAGCCCAGCGAATCAACAGAGAGCCCCAATGCCGGGGCATACAACTCGAAGCAGTAGCCAGCACCATTACGCTCAGGACCGACACCGTTGTTATAGGACTGACCGGGAAGGCCGGACCAGGTCGGAAAGTAGTCGGTGATACTCTGTCCTACCCAGACCCAGGTACCGCCTTCGAACCACCGAGCAGAGTCGATGCAAATATGTTTGCCTGCGGATGACTTATCTCCACCAAACCAGGCAGTGATGGCAAAAACGGAATCGTTCCATCCCGCGGGCATCTGGCGACCGGGTCGCACCGGATTACCGGCGGCGAGGAAACCGACCGAGTCATCCGAGCCATCGCAACTGATCTCGCTGAAGGCATAGGTGACATCGAAAAATGGGAGGAAGTAGGTAGCAAAATCGTCGCTGGGGTCGCCGGGCGTGCCACTATTATCAATTGGACCGATCGAATCGATAGTGGTACTGTCCCATGTGGCACCATCCGGGGACGATAACCTGAACCCGTTGGAGACGTTGCACCTCTCCGGGGTGTTATTGTGGAATTTAATAAGGAACCGGATATTGGCGCCCGCCTGAACTTGAGTGCCGCTGATCAGGCCGCTGACACTCTGAAGGGAAACGTCGCCCTGCTGTGCCGAGGCAGCCCCAGTGATCAGCGCAACGAGCGCAACAGACAGGAAGAGATTCTTCCATGAAATCCGCATGTGTGTCACTCCGTGGTTTGGGTACTGAAAGAGACCGTTGATCGGTTCATCTTCGCTCTTCGTCCTGAAAGAATCTATATGCAGTAGGCCGGGTGCGGTGAATCGCCCATCATGACCAGCGCGCGGATCAGGCCAACAGCCACACCGGCGCGAAATAGTGGGATCAACTCATAGTCATGAAACTGTCGGCTACGCAGGACCTGCCCCGCCCGGAATCCTCTTCGAATGAACACGCGATGTCCCCGAAAACCTCAACATCGCTTATGATTTGTAAGGAAATGCGAACCGTTTCTATGGCATGAATATACGGGCCGTCACACGCGACTGTCAAGCGGAAATGACGTTTGAAAAGGCGGATAACCGGAATCTAACGGAAATCTGGACCGAGATGCGCTACTTTTTCTTGCGGCGTGCGGAAGCCGCGGCGACCGCGCGCGGTTTATTGCGAGCGGCCCGTTTCTTGCGGGAACGGGCGATCTCCTTGGCAAAGATCTTTTCGAGCGTGTAGGTAGATGGCTGGAAATCAAGCAGACAGAGTTCGAATAATTCATCAACTCGCTCGATGAAGACAAATTTTGTCTTTCGAATGATCTCTCTGGGTAAATCCTTGATATCTTTTTGGTTCTCTTTGGGCAGAGCAATCTCAAAAATGCCGGCCCGATAGGCCGCGGAAATCTTCTCCTTGATGCCCGCGACGGTGAGGACTCTCCCTCGCAGCGTAACTTCGCCGGTCATAGCGATGTCATTGCGGATCGGTCGCTCCGACATGACCGAGGCTATCACCAGACAGACCGTCACACCTGCGGACGGGCCGTCTTTCGGAATGGCTCCCGAGGGGAAGTGAATGTGTATATCGTATTCATTGAAATCGTTGGTATCGATACCGAGAATATCGGCCTTCGAGCGCACATACGAGTGTGCGGCCTGGATCGATTCGCGCATGACATCACCGAGCGATCCCGTGGTGATGATCTGCCCCTCTCCTTTCATCTTAAGGCCCTCGATAAACATCAATTCGCCGCCCGCTCCGGTCCAGGCAAGTCCGGCTGCGGTGCCAATCTCGGGTTCCTTTTCCGCCTTCTCAGGGATGAAAATGGGCGTACCGAGATAGGTCTCAAGATTCTTCTCGTTGATAACCCAGGTCTGTTTGCTCTTCTCTGCCTTTTCCAGCGCGATCTTGCGGCAGATCTTTTCGATTTGTTGGGAGAACACGAGGAGGCCGGCCTCCTGTGTATAACTTGAGATCAAGCGACCGAGAGTCTTCTCGTTCATGCGGACCTGCGATTTCAGCAGACCGTGCTTCTTGAGCAACTTCGGAATGATGTACCGTCGCGCGATAACGATCTTCTCCCGCTCGATATAGCCGGGGAATTCTACTATTTCGAGACGCGGCACGAATTGCTCGGGGAGTTCCTCGAAAGAGCGGACTGAGCAAATGAAGAACACTTTGCTCAGGTCGAACGGCACGCCAACATAGCTGTCGAGGAAACGACTGCTCCGCCGATTATCGATCGCGTCAAGCAGCGCCATATTGACCGAACTGTCGTTTTCGACATTGAAATAATCCAGATCCTCGATCAGGACGACCGGATCGCAGGCCCCGACATCGCGCAGGGTTCGAATGATACGTCCGGGAGTCGCTCCCGGCCAGGTACGAGCGGTCCCCTTAAGATCGGCGACTTCCGATATTCCGCCGACCGAAATTCGGACGAATTGCTTGCCCAGCGCGCGGGCAATCGCTTTGGCGAGAGATGCTTTCCCAGTGCCAGGGGCGCCGACCAAACAAAGGGTCGGACCTTCATCGGCTCCACCGAGCAGTTTGCGCACAGATAGACGCTGCATGATCTGCTCTTTGAGTGCGGTCGGACCATAGTAGTCGGTGGAGAGAATATGCTCCACTTCGGTCATGGCGTAATCTTCAGGCGAGGTTTTCCCCCACGGTAATGAGAGAAGCCAGTCGAGATAGTTCTTGGTCGTGCCATACTCGGCCGTGGCCGGAGAGAGTTCGCTGAGGCGATCTATCTCTATTCGGGCGCGCGCGATGACTTCGGGCGGAAGATGGGTCGCGCTTTTGATCGCCTTGCGCAAACGCGCGGCCTCTTTCTCCTCGGTGAGATCTTCACCCAACTGCCGCTTGATCTCATAGAGCTGCTGCTTGAGGAAATAGCGGTGCTGTTCTTCCTCTATACGCTTTTTCGCGTTCTCATTGATATTGAGGACTGTCGTGACGCGATGCATCTCGCCGTGCAGCAAATTGAGCAGGCGGTCGTAGCGGATCTCGAGGCCAATACTCTCCAGCAGATCCTGTTTGGACTGGAGCGAGAAGTGGAACGAAGACGCGATCCGATCTGCCAGCGCAGAGGGATCTTCAATATTCATCTTGAGGACGTTTGACAGCTCAGGCGAATAGATCGGATCGAGATGCGTGATCTCGCTGACGATCGTGATCGCGGCATCCATCCGTGACTTGATATTCTTGAGCGCGACCGACGGTTGCTCTATCCCGACGGCAGTGCCAACCATGAATGGCTCGGTCTTGGTGATCGCGGAGATTGAGGCGCGCTTGAGCCCCTCAAGGGTCACCAGCATGGAGCCGCCGGGACCTTCCTTGTGGTCGACCACTCGTGCGAGGACGCCTACCTGGTGGATCGGCGCGTCGGTGGCGGTATCGACCTCGGCATGGGCGTACGAAGCCACGAATTCTTTCTTCTTCGCGACGCACTCTTCGATCAGCGAACGATTTTCGGGTCGCCCGATCTGTACCGTCAACATCATCCCCGGAAACAGTACCCCGGTCATGAGGGGTAGGATCGGGTACTCGTTTGAGGTGTCAGTCGTCTGGACTGGCAGTCGGTGTCTGGCTCGAATTATCATAGTCATGCCGGTTGTACGAAGATTATCGGTTCAAACCGATGTTTCTCAATGAATAGACCGGCATTTTGCCCTGGCTGTCAAAGGCTATTTGTAACCTGTTGAGGGCCAAGAGCTCCCTTCCCTTAAGAGGGAAGGGAGTTACCGGGCATCGCCGCTACCGGATTAGCACACAACTGCTGAACCTCCCAGTCGGGATAGTGCCGAAGGTTCTGGTAGTTGATGCTGATCGATCGTGGGTCGATATCCAGCCGGTAGTAGCCGAGACGATTGTTCTCTATCACCTGCCAATCGGACGGGAAGCCGGCCGCGATCTCGGACTTGAGGCGATAGAGATAGCGCGCCTGATTGAAGCCAGCCTCGAGATCCTCCTTGAAGATCCAGCCGCTGTCACGACCAACTCGCGACCAGGCGAGTTTGGTCAGGTACTTGAACGATTTGCCGGTCAACCGGACCGGGAATCCGTTGATGCGAACGAGGTAGCGGTCGCCCTCGTAGGAACCATCGATCTCGATCTGGTGCGGGACGGTCCCGACTGAGCCGAGCCCCGGAACGGCCCCCTTGATCTCTGTCTGCTGTCTCAACATGGCTAATTCCTCCTGAAAAAGAGTTCCCCTGTCTCCAGGGAGTGAAAGTTTGTCAATGTCTTTGCTGTCCGCGTCGAGCAGGTCACCCAGATGGGTAAAACCGGCATGATGCAGAGTGAGAAAATCCTGGCGTTTCAGCGTCTGCCCGAACTGGTCATGGAGATCCTTCATGTCAATAGGGAGCCCGTGGCGCAGACTGAAGGCGTGTCCCTGCAGCAGTTCAAGCGATGGATGGGCGGCATCGCGCGCCGCGAGCAATGCGGCGAGACCACTCACCAGATGCGCGGCGGATTCAGCGAGCGAGATGACCTGCCCGAGATGCATCTGATAACGTTCCTCTATCTGCTGCACCGACATCACACGGCACCAGTCATCGAGCAAAAGCGCGGCTTTGAGCGAGGCGGCGGTGCGATAGTCAAGCGGCTCACGACGGTGATCCTCCGGCAACAGGAAGCCAACCTCATCGAACGCGAAATCAAATCGCTGGTAGAGCATTTTGAGCGGCAGGTTCTCGCGATACTCAAGGCGGGTCAGGATGCCGGGCGGGAGATCCCAATCCGGGGCACTGAGCGCCAGCGCGGTCCATCCGAAAAGCGACTGCGGAATATTCCGCTCGAGTTGCCGCAGGAAATGATCCGCCTCAGCGACGGTCAGACCGGTCTGGACAACCGCCTGGCCAAGCGGGGTCGCCCAAAGGCGAGCACCGGAATCGCCGCAGTCGATCAAACCACGGTCATGCAGTCGGCCGAGTGATGGCTCGATCTCGAGTTTCGCCTCTGGATGACGCGTGAAATAAAAACTCTGCCGAAGTGAATGGGTCACCACGTCGACGCTCTCCCCCAGTCCTGCGACGATCAAGTGAAGCAGCCAATCCTCGAGCGGTAAGGTCTGAAAAGCGGATTCGAATGGTTCACTGCTGTCGTTGTTGATATAGGCATCCCAGAGGATGTCGCCATCGAAGCCAGATTCAGCCAGCACGATAGCACGTGCGGGGCGACTGCTGGCGCAGCCGAGACGTCCGGCACGACCGGTGATATTATCAAACTCGGCGCGGGAGATCGGGACAAGGCGGGGACGTCCGCCATAACTTCCCGACGTATACTTGACCGTTTCCAGATAAACCGTGTCGGCGGGAAGATTAACTCCCAGAGCCAGCGTGGTGGTGGTGAAAAGCACCGATATCTCGCGGCGGCTGAAAGCGCGCTCGATGACCAGACGCTGTTCGGCGGAGAGATCGGAGTTGTGGAACGCCACACTGCGGGTCAGCGCCTGTTTGAGCGAGCGGATCAGGTACGATGATTCTTCCGTGGCCAGCGCGTCAAGAACATGAGTAGCCGACGGCCACTGCGAGATGGCGGCCAGACGAAGCGCCATCTCGACCGTGTCGCGACGGGATTTCATGAAAACGAGAGTGGAGCCGGAATCTTCCCGAAGTGACTTCAGAAACGCCGTACGGGCCTCGGGGCCCTGTTCCAGACGGATAAAGGGAAGTTGGTGGTCTTCCCCGCTATTGTAGGAGCGCAGCCGTAACGCACCATCGGCTGCGACTCCACGCATCAACTCCACCGGCCGAGCGGTCTCACAGACCAGATCAGCGTCGAGCCAGCGAGCCAATTCTGCTGACGCCTCCCGACCAATAACGGCCGAAAGCGCCAGCAGAGTTGGACGATACGAAGACGCGCGGAGTTTGGTCAGCAACCGTTCCAGGACGGCGCCACGGAACGGTTCGGCGAGCATCTGCAATTCATCGATCACCACCAATCCGATCGAGCGAAGCGTATCGAGCTGAGTGGCGAGCAAGAGGTCGAATTTTTCGTAGATGGCAATCGCCAGATGAAACAGGCCATCGAGGAATTTCCGGTCATTCTCCGGATGGTCACCGGTGACGATGAGGCATTCCAGACCAAGCGTACGGTAACAGCCGCCGATCTGGCGATATTTCTCTTCGGCCAGCGCCTTGAGCGGAAAAAGCATCACCACTTTCTGGCGGGAGATCAACGCCCGCGCCGCGGCCAGTTCGGCGCAGAATGATTTGCCGGATGAGGTCGGCGCGGTGATGATCAGATTGGGGACCCGCTGGTCGGCAGTTCTCTCCCCCAGCAGTCCATGCTGGATCGCCTGACGCTGCACCGGCAGCAGGCGCTCCCCCTGACGTTGCCGCCAGAGGTCGAGAATGCGACGCGGGATGCGATGTCTTTCCAGATCGTTCAATTGCATTTCCTGATTCTCCCCTGTTGATTGGTTGCCCGAAACCGATCATCCGTTGGTTATTCTCCGCAACTCCCGTAGCCGCAGGATGGGCAACTCATGCAGGTCCCGAGGCGGACCATGCCGACGCCGCAATCCGGGCACGTGCCGGCATTGGAGTAGCGGCAACTATCGCCCGTGTGGCTCTGGTCGGACTGCCAGATATGGCCGACGAAATCGGACCAGGCGGAAGCTTCGAAAAGCGGCGCGCTGATATCAAGGCTGCTGAGCGCCGGACTGGAGTGACTGATAAATTCAGAACCGTTCATGGTTGTCTCCCTCGATTGTGTGGGTTGATTGCTGTGAACCAAGGATACTGCACATTTGTGCAGCTGTCAAGAGGGGGCAGGCAAAAAATCTCAAAAAAAGGCACGCATGGAATTCATCGAAACCGCCAAGAACTATATAACTCACTGGAAATCAATTACTTATTGGCGTACGGTAATAAACCGAGAGAAATCACGATTTTCCCTCCCCTTGCCACAGAACAGACCACGAACAGGCCAACGGAGATCGATTCACGGCCCTAACGTGGGCTTCTAAGCTCTATTTTGGATTGACTAATCGAACATTCAGCATATTTTGAAGAGACACTGCATTCGTCTCCCAACGTTGCCGGCCAGTCCGGGTAACCAGATCAAGGAATGAGGATCGTGCTATGAAGTCGCTGTTGCGTACGACTCTGTTAGTCTATTGTGCCCTGCTGCTGGTCGCTATCCCAGCCGCACAGGGAGTTCCCATAAGCGTTCTCCAGGATTCAGCGGCTCTCAGCCAGATACAGCCGGATATCCGTCCAGTGATACCGAACGCGTCTACCGCATTCATGGGAGCGATGGCCGGAGACAGCACGTTTTCCCTCTGCCTTAAATCAGTTATCACGCCCGACCTGACATTTGGCGGTACTGATTGCTGGGGATGGGAAGATACCGACGGCAAAGAGTACGCCATCATGGGAGTCGCCAACGGAATCGTGTTTGTGGATGTTCAGACCATGCAGATCAAGGATCTGATTCCCGGCCCGCAAACGGGATGTGGATCGATCCGCTGGCGGGATATCAAAAACTATGGCAAATACTGCTACGCAGTCTCTGAATGCAGCGGGACCAATCAGGGAATGATGATCATGGATATGAGTTTCCTCCCGGATTCTGTCAGATACATAGGAAGTTTCTCGACGGTCAACGACATTCGTTCACACAACCTCTCGATCGATACGGCCAAGGGATATGCCTATCTGGTGAAACAGAACTACTCCGGTTTCCGCATTGTCAGGCTGACCAACCCGACCTCACCTGTCGAGATCGGGACCGTGTTGACGGGAGACTGCCATGATGTCTTCGCGCGAAACGATACGGTCTGGGTAGCGGAAGGAACCATGGGCAGCTGGTCGATGTACGATCTGGCAGTAAAGACGTCGCCGCAACTTATCACCCGGGTCCATGTGCCAAATCCCGGCTATGTGCACAATATCTGGCCCACACTCGATGGCAAGTATGCCGGAACAACCGAAGAGACCGCGACCAAGTCGGTGAAATTCTGGGATATTGAGGATCCGCTCAACGTTTCATTGGTCGGCGAATATCTTGCCCCGAGCGACCTCTGTCACAACGTGCACATGCAAAGTGGGCTGGCCTTCATGTCACACTATGAATCCGGACTGGCGGTAGTCAATATGAGCGACCCATCGCAGGGCGCGGAGGTCGCGAGAATAGATACCTACGCTTCCGGCGAATCACCTCAATTCAACGGTTCGTGGGGGGTCTTTCCTCACACACGAACCGGCAAGGTGTACGCTTCAAACCTTGATGGACGGCTGTTCGTATTCCTCTCAAAGACTGAGCAACTTCAGGACACGCTTAAAGTCTCCTCTGTCGCCACCAATCCCGGTGAGCAGATCGTGGTTGACATCAATGTAGATAACGATGTTCCCGCACACGGCTTCATCTTGCCAGTAGATTGGACCGGCCCGTATGATCTGGTGTTTGACTCAGCCTCAACCTTCGGTCTGCGGACGAGCTATTTTGAGTATTTCAACTATCAGGGATACGATGTCGCGAATTCTCGCATAGCCGTGGAGATACTTGCGTCATTGGCTGGAACCTCGCCGGACCTTCCGCCCGGCTCCGGTCCGGTCCTGAGACTCTATTTCACGGTGCCATTCGGTGCGGCCGGTGACAGCAACCAGGTGCGGTTGGCGCCGTATGCCGGCCCCACGACTATCTATCCGGAGTTGCTCACCGAGTGCTTCTCTTTGCAGGTGCCCCAGTTGGACGGCAAAGTGACCCTGGCGCCATCGGGCTGCTGTGTCAATCTACGCGGGAATGTGAATGGCTCGGTCGGCGATGGAGTCGATATCTCCGACTTGAGTATGCTGATCGGATTCCTGACCGTGCCGGGTTCCGGGATCGTTTTCCCTTGCCCAGAGGAGGCAAATGTCAACGGCTCCCCCAGCGGAACGATCGATCTTTCAGATCTAAGCTTGCTTATCGCTTATCTGACAACCTCGCCGCAGCCGAGTTTGCCGCTCTGTCCATGATCTAGTACTTGTCGATCAGAGCGAAAGAGCCGCCCTTCGGGGCGGCTCTTCTGTTAGGAAAGGTATCAATGATCCAACTTGAAGTCGACAGTGTAAGTCACCCAGCATCGAACTAGGGTGCCGTTCTGAATCCCCGGACTGAAGACATTCTTGTAGGCCGTGCGAATAGCCGCGTCATCAAGGATCGATGACCCTGAACTGACATACACCCGGGCTTCGATCACTTTACCATCTTTGTCGATCAAAGCTTTCACCACGACCCGTCCAGTCGTGCCGGTCGCGCGGGCGATCGAGGGATATTCGGGTGTCTTGTACTCGATCATTTTCGGTTCAACTTCGAATGCTACAAACTCATTCATATCCGGAATGAAGTCATCCCCGAGCAGGGCTGAGGTATCGATGCCGTTGCCGACACTACCGGTGTCACCGGCAGCATTGTAATCGCCCAGATCCTCACGGGAAGGGAGCATCTGTTCCGGTTCGGAATCATTCAGCGTGGAGTCCGCAACGGCTACGATCTGGTTAGTGACGGTATGCTGTGGCGGCGGCGCTGAAGGCTGGACCGGCGTGTTCTCTCTTTCCACCGAAGGCGGTCTTGGAAGAGTGACCTTCACCTCGATCGGCTTCGGCTTCGAATCAACAGGGATCACCACCATCGTTTCGCCGAAGAGCGCCCTATAGACGGTGGGGCCGGTCAACCCCAGAGTCAGCAGGGTCATCAGCACCAGTTGTCCGAACAGCAGATTGCGCTGGTAACTGGCTTTGAGTTCGTACGCGCCATACGGGGTACGTCGGGCATTGATCAGCGTGAACATTGTACACCTCCCGTGGTTTAGCCTCTCACCTTCTAGTACGAAGATTCGAGGTGGATTCTTCCCTGATCGGTGCAATATGGTCTTGAGTGGTCCTCTTAATAAAAGGACGGGTCGGGTCGACCGGTTGTGAAAGGGAGAAAAAAGAAACGGCGATAACGGGTGGGCCGCTATCGCCGTTGGAATTGCGATTCGAGGTCGATCAACTATCGGTCAGTTTGAAGTCCACACGGTAGGTGACCCAAACTGCGACAGGTCGGCCATTCTGAATCCCCGGTTTGAACTTGTTTTTGTAGGCCGCCTTGACCGCTTCTTCGTCGAGCGACTGAGTCCCGGAGGACTTGCCGACCATTGCCTGGCGGACATTTCCATCCTTATCGACCAGCGCCTTGACCCAGACCGTACCGGTAAGACCGGCGGTCTTGGCCAGACGAGGATATTCCGGCTGTTGCTGGAAGATCATCTCCGGCTGGATCTCGACCGCGACGAATTCATCCGGTGGCGGAAGGTACTCGTCCTCAGAGATATCGACGACGATATTCTGGTCACCGGCACCGGCGGTCACATCAGGAGCGACGATCTCAGCGAGCTCTTCACGAGTTGCAAGCTGGACATCCTCGTCTTGCACCTCTTCATCGGCGACCGGTTTCGGGATACCGACCTTGGGTGCGGCGACGTTCGGATTCTGGATCTTCACTTCCGGCGGGCGTTTCACCACGGTCGGGGGCGGACCCAGTTCGGCGATCGTTTTGATACGGACCTCAGGGATGGCTGTAAGATCATCTTCTGCGGTCGCCAATTTGATAATCTGCCAGCCGAGCAGGATCAAGACTATGAGACCCAGAACCGAGCCGGTACCGATCATAAAATTGCGCTGGTACTTCGCTTTCAGTTCATAGGCGCCATAGGGCGACCAGAGGGCGTTATTTGAGTATGAAGCCATTATAACTGACCTCGTGCTTGGGCGGCAAGTTGAGCGTCCATCATGATCCTGTCATCACGCTCTTCCCACTTACCCGTGGCATATCGATATGAGAATTTCCTGTCTCTCGGCAGGTCTTTCACGTCAACTTTCAACTCCCGAGCCGTGAAAGCGTTCCATGACCGTTCTAACAGGTCGATCTCGTCAAGGATATTGACCAGATCTTCATAATCCGCCTGCCGGTTGATCAGGATCAGCGTATTCAGCTTCGGATTCTCCTGGTTGAGATTCTTCAGCAGGTTACGCAATGAATCTGAATTCACGACATATGCCACCGAATCCGGCTTCTTGTCCGTGCTCGGCACCAGCAGGGGCAGATTGGTCGGAGATTCGATCTTGGTGTTCCACCAGTAGCGACCCTCGGCATCGACGCGAATGGTCAGGAGATTTGACTCTTTGACCTGCATCGTGTCAGGTTGCTCGTCATCCTTCGGCGGGAGGTTGATCTCCATCGCCTGGGGCATGGCAAAGACCGTCGAGACCATATAAAAGATCAGCAGCAGGAAGGCGATATCGACCATGGGCGTCATATCGATACGAATAGCGATACGGCGTTTCGGGCGTCTTAACCCCTTGTGCTTGCCTGATTTTTCTCGTTGTACAACGTCACCGGCCATTTGGCCTCTTCTCCTCTCAGCAGCCCGGCGTACTTAAAGCCGGACTGGTAAAGGTCGCCTGCGATCAGGTCGTTTCTTGTTCAGTAATGATCAGGAATCGGGTCATATCCTTTTCCTGCATTGCGTCCATCACATCCTGCATCAGGCCGAAGCTGGCTCGTTTATCCGCTTTGACCACCACCAGCGCCTTGAGGTTCTTGGCTCGAGCTCTGACAAGCTCATTGCCAACCTCACCAGACAGGACGGTGATGACGCGGCGGACGTTTGAGACAATATCCTGGCCATCAATGTTGATCGTACCCTTTTCGATATAATCGACATAGACCGAGTCATACTTGGTGACCGTGACATTGATAATGTCTTTGTCCGGCAACTCGATCTGCGAGTGCGACGACGGGAGTTCGACCGCCCGGGCTTCCGGTGGTTTAAACTGGGTCGTCGCCATATAGAAGATCAACAACAGGAAGGCGATATCGACCATGGGCGTCATGTCGATACGAATGCCAACTCTGCGCTTAGACATCGTTAGATACCTTCCTTCGCGCGGATGATCTGCATCACTTCGAAGGTCGCTTCGTCAGTGGTGTAGTTGAACGCGTCTACCTTATTAACAAAGAAGTTATAGTAGAAGATTCCAAGAATACCGGAGATGAGACCGCCGGCCGTGTTCACCAGCGCCTCAGAGATACCGGTCGCCAGAGCGTTGGCGTCGATGACGCCGCCTTCGACGTTACCGGTCGCGGCAAACGCACGGATCATACCGATGGTCGTCCCGAGCAGCCCGATCATGGTGGCGATCGAGGCGATGGTCGAAAGGGCGATCAGGTTACGCTCAAGCAGTGGTCCCTCGAGGGCGTTGGCCTCTTCGATAGCCGACTGGGTGAGTTGGATACGCTTTTCGCTGTTGAGGGACTTGTCCGCCCGAACCTCGCGATAGCGCTCAATGCCGGCGCGAAGGACGTTGGCGGTAGTGCCGCGCTGCTTGTCGCACGCCGCGAGAGCGCCGTCAAAATCATCAGCCTGAAGCAGGGTGATCAGCTTCTTGAAGAAGACCTGGACTGAGCTCTTGCCCTTAGCGTTTCCGTACAGGGACATATAGCGTTCGATAACGAACACGATCAACATGCAGAGCACCATGATAAGGATAACAACCAACGGTCCGCCTTTGTAGACGGAGTGCATGATAGTGCCTTCCGGCGCCGGTTTGAACACGCCATAAAACAACCCCAAGCCGATAGCCAACGCCACCAGCGAGTTCAGCGTCACGAACATTGTCTGTTTAACCACGAGAACACATCCTCCAGTTATGATAAACCAATCAGATTTCTATACCTTTTATAGCCATCAACACAAATGCCCCGACCGTAATGACCAAGCCATAGCTCATCACCGAGAGAAATACGCCCGGACCATAGCTGGTCCCGAGATTGGCGTACGAGCTGGCCGCGCTTGAGCCATAGCCGCCGCCCAGGAAAGAGGCGAACAATGCCAGGACAAACAGGATGACGGGAATCCAGTTCAGACGGAGCAGTTTTTTGAGCTGCAGCGCGTACTGGTCGTCAAGTTTCTTGGCTTTGAAGAAATTTATCAACATGTAAATAGGAAGGGCGATAGCGGAAAGAACGAAAAGAAGCCCGAAGAAGCCAGACAACATCAACCCGAATCCGCCACCAAAGGCGTTGCCGAGTTGGCCGAATGACCCAATTCCGGTGGTTGTTTCCGTTATCCGTTCAACCTTTTTGCGTGGTTGAGCCGCATGGAGCACTTCGCCGCGCTCGTCGTCTGCCTTGGCCACCGTCGTCTGTTGAGTGGTCTCCACCACTCTCTCCTGGTAGACGGAGAACCATGGCATGAAGAGTGACGCGAGAATCACCACAGAAGCCACCACCATGATCCATCGCTCATACCCCGAGATACGCTCGATCATGAGCGTACAATGCTCACGCAACCGTTCGCCACGAGACCGCTTGGCGACTACCGCGTCGACCAATTTCGTCTTCTCAGCTTCGGAGGTGAACAGATCTCCCGGTTTTCCCGGAAAGACGTCGAATCCGATATAACGGAAGCGATCATCCACCGAGATGCGGCGTTGAGCGGTGGGCTGTTTATCTTGGTCAGCCATTAAAACCCCTTACCGGTCTTCTTCCCTACAGAGGGATATTAGCGTTCGTAAACCGTAGCATCCTGGCCCTTTTTCGCATCGGCGTTGCCAGGTTGACACTGGAGTACCTTGCCATACCAGTCGTATGCCTGCCCGAAATCAGCCTTGGAAGCAGCCTTATCCTCTTTAGCTCGCTCGGCCGCACGGGTGTGGTAGGCCTGGGCGATCCAGAGTACAAGACTGACATCCTTGCATCCCCCTTGAGACTTGGAGACACAATTATACGCATCCAACAAGTAGTCAAGACTCTTAGTGATATTCTTTGGGCAGCCCACTTCGCTTCCAGCGAAGTACGCGTAGCCTAGTGAGCGTTTTGCAACACAGTCAGTCGGATCAAGTTGAAGCAGATGTTCGAATTGCTTGATGCCGTCTGTGCAGTTCTTCAACGAGAAGAGATAGGTGGTGCCAAGCATCTGCACAACCTTGGCGTCGGTCGAATTGTATTTCAGGTAATTTTCGAAATACTCTGCCGCGAGTTGGTTCCAGTTGATGCTCGGATCGAAATTGATCACTTCGGTCGAGGCATACTGCGGCGACGCGGTCGTGTCGGCAGACGCGACCTCCTCGTTATTGGCGTTCCCCGCCATGGCCATGGCACAAAGGCCGGCATTCTTATACAGACTCGAAGCGGCGGAATCAACGCCCATGGCGATACGCTTCTGATAGTAGAACATCGCTGGCTGGAGGCTCTTCAGCATGTGGTAAGCAAAAGCGATATTCTGCACGACGCGCTTCTGGGTCGAGTCGATCTTGAGGACCTCTTTATAATTGTCGATTGCGTGCGCGTAATCCGGGGGCTTCTGGTAATAGTAGGTGTCCCCCATGAAGGAGTACATTTCGGTCGGGCTGATCGGGGACTTATAGTCCGGCCCCTGTTGAAGTACCCACTCCTGATGCTTCTTCAGCATCTCAGCGCCTTTATCGAACTGCTTGGCGCCCCAGAGCGCTTTGCCATAATTGAAATAGACATCTTTCGGGACGTACGGAATGGCGAGCACTTCCTCAAAATACTTCACAGCTTCTTCGAAACCGCTCAGGTTCAGGTAGGACATCGCCAATTCAAAGAAGGGGCGGACGGTGCTTGAATCTGCCTTGGCGCCGGAGAGTTCGAGATAACGCTTATAGGAGCCGATCGCGTCTTTGAAACGGCTCGCTTTGTCTTCGCGTGAACCACCCGGACTCATGGCGGCCTTGAAATAAATGCCACCGGCACGATTCCACGCCGAAGCATGGAGCGAGTCCTTTTGCAGCACGACTTTCAGCTTCTCGATAGCGCAGGGGTAGTCCTTCATTTCCAGACAAGCTTCGGCCCAATTGTAGTAGACCTCAGTGCCCGCGGTATCCTTCTCCAAAGCCTTCTCATATTCCGAGACGGCCAGAGACGGGATTCCCTGACGGAAATTGGCGTTGCCAAGATGGATATGATAGAGCGGATTATCGGAGTCAACGATGAGCGCCTGGCGGAACGCACGGTCGGCTTCCTGGTAGTTCTTTTTGGCCATCATGACCATACCATAGCCGTCCTCAAGCATCCCTTTTTCTTTGTCCTTGGCTTTTTTGCGGCCTTCGTCCAAAAGCTTTTCGGCGCGGTCAAGGTCACCCAACTCAACAAGCGTGCGGCCCAGATAGTAGACCGTTTCCACGTCTTTTTTCTTCTTTTCGTACGCCTGTTCCAGGAAGGTTTTGGCGCGTTCAGTTTGCCCTAACCGGAAGTAGATCTGACCAAGAAGACTATAATTGAGGTGATAGGTCTTGTCGACTTCGATCTCTTTCGTCAACTGGGCAATGGCATTGGTCGTGTCACCACGATCGAGAGCCTCGCGGATGGACTGTTTGATCTCCTGAGCCTGGGTGGTCGAGCCCACCAGAACGGCAGCCAGAAGCACGACAAACAGAGTTGTCCGAAGGAGCGAATGGGAAAGAATTTTCTTCATGTGCACATCTCTTTCAAGAATAGGCCAAAATATGGTTCTGCCATACCTTGTCAAGAGCTAAATTCCCCGGCTCTCGACCCTAACGTGTTAGCATTGCGACTCTTCAATCGTTTGAAGAGCATTTCAATCTGGACCAGGAGGATGATGATCACCACCAGACCCACCGGAATCAGGATCAGACGCGAGATCAGGTCACTGAACACTACGTACAAGTAGCCGGCAGTGAAGATGTTCATCGCAGCCGACAGTGTATCAAGCCACCAGACCAATCGAGTCATCTTCTGTTTCCTTTCACTTATACCGGCGAGGCGTCCAATTCTTTCAACACGTGAGAGATGAGCACACGCGACCAATGACTCTGTATGTCAACTGTGGTGCCAAAAATGGATATACGTAGCCGTAAGTAACGGTAAGTGGCTACACTGTAGTTGATTATGGTGGAAAATAGGTGGAATAACAAATTGTCAGTCAAGTCGTCTAACGCAATATCTGCGAGTGATTTTGATGGGAATCTGTCAGAAAAAGTTAAGTTGTTGGAAGACAGAGGGTGATTTGCCCTACTTCAAATTGATTGGTCCAAGCCATGCCAACGAAATTCGTACGCTTGACTCGCCTTCTGGCCGAATATATACCACCGAGTCGAAATTCCGCGTGCGGCCATCAAACCCGAGTGCAGGGTAGAACTTGATCTGGTTCTCAATCGCCATCGCCAAAGGGTATAACCCGGATTCGGTGGCAGGAGAGACCGCCGTCCTGATGCGCCCATCATCGCCTACTCTCACTGCCAATGCTAACTCTTTCGTACGCTCGAGGCTTTTGGGCCTGAAATTGACTATGAGCGGCGTCCGGGAGACCGGCAATGGCGGAATCATGATACCCACTGTGTCAGGGACTAACCTGAGAGCCAAGCGGTCATGCAGATCAAGGCTGTCCGCACTCTTGGCTGTCCATGGTTTGGTCGGATAGTGAGAAGTCGGAATAAAGGTAGTCAGCAGGAATGACTTTCGGATCGCCTTGCCGGCAGGAGTCTTTCCTGACCGGTAGTCGCCATACAGCGACGCAGACGCCAACTGCTGTTTGAAGCCTGGATAATTTGAGCCAACCACCTTGGCGGAGGTGCATCTCCCCCGCTGGTCGAATTTGATCGATGTCAGTACGTACGGCAATACACGCACAGAATCTGGATTTTTGAAGACGGCGTGATACCACGGGAATTTGGATATCGCAGGAAGCGTGACTCCTGCCAACTGTAAGTTCCGTTCGTAGAGCAGTGGATCGCGCACACGGCCAAGCGTGTCCAAGGGGAATTCAAGACAGACAAGACTGTCCGTAATATCGACGGATACTCTGGCAATCAATGGTGGGACGGAGTTCCGACCATTAATTTTTCCGGGCCTAAAGGTGAACCTACTCAGATAATCGTTGAGACGCTTCTGCCACGCGACCGCGAGTAACTTGTCTGCTCGCAAGGCCGAGACTTTCCCCTGGGAATCGACTTCAAGAGTCAGTTCATACGAGGGCGAGGTGACACCCGCAAAGAGTGAATCTGCCGACAACGGCCCCGGAATAGAGAGTGGATAGGATAGCGCAACGCCCAGATCGGACTGCGCGGAGACAGTGGCCGCACCAATAACCAGCGCGATAGTCAGAAGTGATCGGACAAGCCGAATTGGGCAGTTCACGGGATCGAGTGAACCCTTCACGGTTAAACGTTGCCGTTGTTCGCCTTAAAGATTATACTCGCGGCAGACGAAATCAAAGGTTTTTCAGCGTGTCAATTGCCAGACAGTTCTTTAAGAATATCCTGACCTCCTGGGCGGCCTATGTCATCCGTCTGGCGCTGGGGTTTGTCTTCGTCCCCTATATCGCGACCACCTTTGGCACCGAGCGGTATGGTGTCTGGGTGATCATCTTTCAAGCGATCAGTTACATCACCTTGTTTGATTTCGGCTTCGAACGGGCGGTGATCCGCTTCGTCGCCAGATACTGGGCGCAAGGGGATGAAGAAGCGGTCAGGCGCACCCTGTCTACTTCGCAGGGGCTCTTTCTCGTACTCGCCCCGGTCGTATTGCTGACCGTCGTCGCGGTCTCGTTGTTCCTCTTTGTCTGGCTCAAGATCAGTGACCCATCTATTATATCCGAAGCAACGGTCGCGCTGATAGTCATTGGCGTTCTGTTGGCAACCCGGTTCGCGCTGGGGGCGATCAACCATGCCCTGGCGGGACTCCAGCGCTTCGATATTCTTAACGCGATCGATATCGGCGAAGAAATACTCCGCTTCAGCTCAATGGCGCTGCTGCTCAGCCTCGGCCACGGAATGATCGAGTTGGCTGTTGCCATACTTCTGGTGAATCTGCTTCGACTGGGGGCGGGCTGGTTCTGGTTGCGCAAGGTTGAGCCTTCGGTGAGATGGGACCCGCGGAGATTTGACCGCGAGCGCTTCAAAGAGCTGTATCGTTACTCCAAGATGTCGTTCGGAATCACCCTGGCCTGGCTAGTGATCTTCAATTCTGATTCTATCCTGCTCGGCATGATCGCCTCTGCCAGCGCCGCGGGTATTTATGCGCCGGCCGCGCAACTGATGCTGTACATGCGGCATGTGGTGAACGCCATCGGCATCCCCCTCACACCGGCGATCTCTCACCTGGAAGCCAAGGGGCGCGACGAAGGCGTGGTGCGAACTTATCTGACCGGACTGAAGTACGTATCGTACATCTCTTTCTTCCTGTCTGTGGGTGTGATAATCTTCGCCCGACCATTCGTTTCGCTCTGGCTCCCCGCCGAATTTGCTGAAACCGGCGAAGTAATGGTGATCCTCGCAGTCGGTTCGGCGATATTTCTGCCACAGATCATCGGTAATTCGATCCTTTTTGGGATAGAGAAACATCGGTATCTCTTCTATGTGTTGGTGTGCGAAGCGGCATTGAAGATCGGCCTCTCCCTCGTGCTCATTCCAGCCTTTGGCGCCAAGGGAATGGCGGTGGCGGCGGCAGCTCCCCAGTTTATCCTTTACCTGACCCTCTACCCTCATTTCATGTCGAAAGTGCTTGGACGGTCGGTTATGGAAATATTGGGGACAGCAACTCGCCCCGCCGGTCTCGCGCTCCTGACCACTGGCACGGTCGCCCAGACGATGCGGGCGCTGATCCCACCGACATCCTGGGGAGCATTTATTGTAGATATATTCTTAACAGGACTGATCGCATTAGCGGTTGGATGGTTCCTGGTAGTGGAACCAACCGAGCGGGGCCGACTGTATGGCGCAATCAGAAGTCGGCTTGGCCGGTGAATTTGGCATTCTGAAGGAGAAAGTAGATGTCTGAACGAAATAAACAGGTGGTAAGAGAATACGTGGAAGCATTCAACCGCCGAGATCTGGATGCGGTCTGCACGACTTTTTGGCCCGATGCTTCGGTCTATGGTGTAATCGGCAACGGCGCGCTTGAGACAACTCGCGCGATCTGGAAAGAATTGATGGACGCCAACGATATGCGATTGACCATCGATTCGATGGTGGCCGAAGGAGATACGGTTGCGGTGAAGTTCATTGAACATGGCAAGTCGGTCGGCTCTTTTCGAGGACTTCCGGTTACCGGCAAGACGTATGAGATCACCGCAATGGAGTGGTTTGAGTTCGAGAATGGGAAGATCAAGCGACGTTGGGCGGTGAGAGATGCGCTGACCATTGCAAAGCAACTAGGTCTACCCATCCCCGCCTGAAACTTTTCGACTGCCGCAGGACCCAATAAGAAACCGCCGGTTTAGCACCGGCGGTTCTGTTTCGTCTATCGAGTCGGGCAGAAGAAGACGTCTGCCGCACACATTCTCTAGTAGTTATCGTGCAGCTCTTCGATAGCCGCCACGATCTTCTCGACATTCGGCAAGCAAGCGTTGTCACCATCGACGCCGTACGCAACGCGGGCATCGATAGCCGTCAGCAACTTGACCGGCGCCTCCAGCGAGAAGAGTCCCTCGCCCTGAGTGATGACGGCTGAAATGGTAGCCGCGGCGCCGCCATGGAAGCGGTCCTCGGTCACCACGAGCACTTTACCACACTCTTTGGCGGTCTTGATGATCGCTTCTTCATCCATCGGTTTCACTGTTCGGAGATCGACCAGGCGGACATGGACACCCTTTTCACGAAGGATCTCAGCGGCCTTGCGACACATCTGGAACGTGGCGCCATACGTGATGATACCGATATCGGTGGCATCTTCGTAGTAGGTCTTCGCCACGCCAAACGGGATCAGTTCATCAATACCCGGAAGATTGCTCTCCATCGGGACGCCTTCCCAATCGCGACGATTATAGAGCGCCACAGATTCGCAGAAGAGCACCGGGGCATCGGTCGCCCAGGCCGTCTTTAGGAGACCGGCAGCATCGTACGCGTTCGACGGCACCGCGATAAGCAGGCCGGGGATATTCATCCAGGTGCCCAGATTACCTTCGGAGTGCCAGTGCGCGCCTGCGCCCTGTTTGTAACCGCCATAGGTCGTACGAATGACCATCGGCATGCTATACAGACCACCCGACCGCTGATAAGTCGTGGCGATCTTATCTTTCAGCATCTGGTAGGCTGGAGACATGTAGTCCAGGAACTGGATCTCAGGCATCGGACGACGCCCCTGATAGCAGTGCCCGGCGGCACGACCGAGAATACCGACCTCGTCGAGCGGCGAGTTGAAACAGCGGTCGTTGCCAAACTCACGTTGCAGATTCTTGGAGACAAGGAATACGCCGCCTTTACCTTTCAGCTTCGCCTGCTTTTCTTTCTCTTCGATCATGTGACCGGAGAAATCAGCGACATCCTCACCGAACATCAAAACGTCGGTGGTCAATGTGAAGATATCGAACAGGGTGTAGTTGATGGCGAACCGCATGGTCATCGGGCCGACATTCTCCGGGAGTTCCGGAGTCGTGAAGTATCCCTTCTCGTGATACTCTTTGAATTTGGCAGCGCGATCGTACTTGGCGCCATCGCGATACTTCTTCCAGGTCGCTTTGGCGGCATCAAAGTCATAGTTATGCACCAAGCCAGAGATGAACTCCTGGGTCTTTGGTACAAAGGTCGAGACAGCCTTGGCCGAAGCCTCAGAAATCTCGCGATCTAACTCATCCCAGATCTCGCCGATCTCTTTCGGTGAGATGATGCCATCCTCGATCAGCGTATTGCAGGTCTTGAGAATGCAATCATTGTAGGTGTGCCAATCCTGTTCGACCGGATCCATGTAGAACGACTGGTCATCGGAGCCGGAGTGCGAACCTTCGCGGGTGACGCGGATATTCATCAGCACCGGGCCTTTGGTCCGAGCGTACTCAGCGGCTTCGGCAGCACCGGCGAGGGCAGACTTGATGTCAGTGCCATCGACATGCATGATCTTCAAACCAAAACGCTGGAAACCTTCGTACGGGGTGGTCGGGTCACCCTCGGGGAACTGCTCTTCGACAGAGACCGATATCGCCCAGCCGCAGTTGTAGATGCCGTAAATGATGTTCGATTTGTAGAAAACCGAGTAGAAAACCGCGCGCCCAAATTCGGCTTCAGAGGTTGAGCCTTCACCGATGCAGCAAAGTGTGACGGCATCTTTCGGGTAGGCACCACCCGGAATCGGGGCGTACTGGGTGATCGGGGTCGGGTTCTTTATGGCATCGGCTAGACCGGCGGCTTCGATCGCGTGCGAGCCGGTAGGTGACGCCTGCGGGAGAATTGCCATATCCGGATAGCCGGGGTGCGCGGGGATCTGTTGCCCTTTGTTGCGGGCGCGGGAATCACCGATCGCTTCGAGCATCTTGTCCCACAAGGTCGAGCCGCGATGGATATCAAATGCCTTGTTACGGTAGTAGCCGAGGAACGGGTCATTGAGTCGGAGATTGGAGGCAAAGGCAACATCCATCAATTCCTTGCCACCGCATCCGATGAAGAAGCGGTTGTACCCTTTGCGCAAGAGCAGCTTCTCTTCGCGCTCGACACGGCGAGCGGTCAGCATGGAGCGAAGCATATGCTTCAACTCGGCCGGGGTCTTCCCGGAATACGCTTCCAACGGTTCATTGTCGCGGTGCTTCTTGGAGGGCACCTTACCGTCGTAATTTTTGATCTTGTCTATCAGCGCAAGAACTTCCAACTGAAAACCTCCTTAAAGGTCTGGTCTTACTTTCGCATCAGGCGCAAATGGGATTGGTAGACCTCTGATGTAAATGTTCGGAGGAACCTGACCCGCAAACTTCCGCCAAGATATAGTACATCCGTTTCAAAACGCAAACTCATTTTTCGGCGCTAAGTTCCTCTTTTTTTAGGGAGTTAGCGTTTTTTTTACAATGTGCCGTTTGTCACATGCTGGATGCCGCTTTTTTCCTTTCCCCCGGTCCGGCGAGAACGTAGATTCCCGCTTAGCAGACAATTAGTTAGCCGAAAGGAACGGACGTCCATGAAACGTCGCCCCGCAGCAATACGTCGCTCCATCACCGCCGACGATCTCTTCAAACTCAAAGTGCTCACTGGACTCTCCATCGCGCCTGACGAAAAGAAGGTCGCCTATACAGTTGAACAGGTGGACTTTGACGCAAACAAGTATTTCACCAATATCCACATGCTGGATCTGGCGACGGGCAGGTCCGACCAGTTTACCCATGGACAAAACGGCGATGGCCGGCCCGTTTGGTCCAAAGACTCTCAGCGCATTGCTTTTACCTCGTCACGAGACAAAAAATCCGGCATTTACGTGATGCCTTCCTCCGGGGGCGCGGAGAAAAAAGTGTTCGAAGCCGAAGCGATGATCGGTGACCTGGTATGGCACCCAGATGGAAAACATATTCTCCTCTGCCTGCGTTACAAGGACTCGCATTTCATCACTGATGAGAAGAAGAAAAATGAACCGCCGGTCTATCGCCATATCACGCGACTGTTTTACCGGCTGGACGGTCTCGGATTCCTGCCGCAGGACCCGTGGCAGATCTACGCGCTGAATGTCGAGACAGGATTGCTACGCAAACTCACTTCTGGCAAGCGGGATAATCACTCTCCTGCCCTCTCCCCTGACGGCCAAACCGTCGCCTTTGTCTCCAACCGTGCGAAAGACCCGGATATTGACAGCCTTCGAGATGATATCTATCTCATTCCGTTCAAAGGCGGCAAAGAGAAACTGCTGGCGACTCCAGCTGGTCCTAAGGCCGGACTGACCTTCTCCCCGAACGGAAAGCTGATCGGGTATATCGGACACGCCAACCCGAACGACGCATGGGGGGTGACGAACCACCACGTCTGGGTGGTCGGTGTGAACGGTGCTCCGAAAGCGCGCGATCTGATGCCCAAGTTCGATCGCATGGCGTATGACCAGTCGATCGCGGACATGGAAGATGTGCATGGTGGGGCACAGCTCTACTGGTCGGGCGACGGAAAACGACTCTTCTTCCTCTCCTCCGACACCGGCGCGACCAATATCTACTATGTGCCATTGTCCGGCGGCAAACCGACGCGCATTTTCAAGGGGAAGTGCCATGTGAAATCGCTTTCAATTAATGGTTCGGGAAAGATTGTCGCATTCACCTACGCTGATTTGGAGAATCCGGGTGAGCTAATGACGTGCGCGACCCAGTATGGCGGCGAAGCCAGAGCAAAAAAGTATACTGACTTAAATCCGCAGTTGCGGACCACTATTCGACTTGGGCACTCGCGGGACGTGATGTTCAAGTCTTTCGACGGAACCGAGGTCCAGGGCTTCCTAGTGACGCCTCCCGGATTCAAATCGACCCGTAAGTATCCGGCGATCCTCGAGATCCATGGTGGCCCGCGCACGCAGTACGCGTATACGTTTTTCCACGAGATGCAGCTATTGGCAGCCAATGGCTATGTCGTTTTCTACACCAATCCTCGCGGTGGTTCCGGCCGGGGTGAGACCTGGGCGGATGCTATTGCCGGTGGATGGGGCGACCTTGACTACAAAGATTGTATGGCTGCCGCGGACTACATGGAGAAATTGAAGTTCGTCGACAAAAAGCGGATCGGCGTGACCGGCGGCTCGTATGGCGGCTGGATGACCAACTGGATTATCGGGCATACACACCGGTTCAAAGCCGCAGTAACCCAGCGCTCGGTGACCGACTTGATCGCAATGACGGGATCATCGGATATCGGCTACGCCCTCAACCGGGAATTTAATGGCTATCCGTGGACGAATTTTGAAAATTATCGCAATTGTTCGCCGATGTACTTCCTCGAAAAGGCCAGGACGCCCGTATTAATACTGCATAATGAACGCGACCTGCGGTGCCATATTGAGCAGGCCGAACAGATGTTTGTTAAGCTGAAGGTGCTCGGGAAGACCGTGGAATTCGTCCGCTTCCCGGACGAGCCGCACGGGCTGTCGCGGCATGGCCGTCCGGATCGTCGCAAGGCCAGACTCGAGTGGATTCTGAAATGGTTCAACCGCTACCTGCGCTAAGGCGCAGGTAGACGGCATGTGACATAGCTCGGGGGAGATGGGAGGCGTATGCGACAGCGTGGTAGCATCCTGTTCTGGCTGGTGGCGCTTTGCGCCATCGGTCTGTCTTGTGACTCCGATTCTCCGGTCCAACCGAACAATCCTGCAACACGACAGTGGGTCGTGCAGACCTCGGGGACTACATTCAGTGGCCTCTGGGGGAGTTCACCCGACACACTCTTTGCTCTCGACCAAACTGGGACAGTTCAGCGTTACGACGGCTCCGGTTGGCACGACACGGGCCTTCGATTGGAGTACACCGCCAGCGCGATCTGGGGTACGAGCGGAAACAATGTGTTTGTGGTGGGTGAGGGGGGCACCATTGCCCATTACGATGGATCGTCCTGGACCTTGATGACCAGCCACACGCTCCAGTCGCTTCGCGCCGTCTGGGGGACTTCATCCACCAACGTCTTTGCCGTCGGTGACGGGGTGATTCTCAGGTACGATGGCCAGGACTGGTCGACTGTCGCGTCCGGACTTGGAGTGTTGCTCTACGGAGTATGGGGGAGTTCCGCCAACGACATTTATGCGGTTGGTATGAATGGTTCCATGTATCGATGGAATGGCGCGGACTGGTTGCCGCTGACTTCGCCTACAGGAAATTCTCTGCGCGCGATCTGGGGAACTTCGGCAAGCAATATCTGGGCGGTCGGAGCGCAGGGAACGATCGTACACTTCAATGGCGCGGCGTGGGACACGACCACCTCGCACACTTCTTCCCTTTTGACCTCAATTTGGGGGTCTGGCGCCAATAACATTTGGGCGACAGGTGGTGACGGTTGGATAAGTCACTTCAATGGCTCAGTGTGGGAAACCTCGTCTACCGGCTACACAACGTACTTTCATGAAGTGTTTGGGTTTGGCACGGACAATCTCTACTTGGCCGGAATGCATCATTTGATCATTGAGCAGGTCGGAACAGGTTGGGTTCCCATGACTGTACCAGGGGCATGGCAAAATCTCCGGGCAATCTGGGGATTCTCACCAACTGATATAACTGCCGTCGGAGATTATCAGGCTATTCGCCACTTTGATGGCGCGATTTGGGAAGAGACTCACGACGGATTGGACGATTCGGCCTTTTTCTACGGGGTCTGGGGAAGTTCAACCTCCAACCTCTACCTTGCCGGCGAATACCGCTCAGTCTGGGAGAATTCGGGTGCCGGATGGTCGCCTTTACTGACTGGAACTTTTGACTCAGTGACGTTCACCGATATCTGGGGTCTTCCGAGTGGAGAGCTGTATGTGGTCGGAAGTGGAGGGGTGATTCGTAAGTATTCCGGCGGCGTCTGGGAGCCGATGGCGAGTGGGACAGCGGTGCCGCTACATTCGATCTGGGGGACCTCAACGTCAGATCTGTATGCGGCTGGAGATAATGTGGTGCTGCACCATGACGGCCTTCAGTGGTCAGTGATGCCGGGGGCTCCCTTCGAACAATTCAGTTCAATATGGGGATTCGCAGGGGGGCCGATTTTCGTTGTCGGGGACGATGGCGTGATCGCGAGATTTAGCGGCGGGGATTGGACTTTACCGACTAGTGGCACTTCCAACGACCTAAACGATGTGTTCGGGCGAAGTGCTGCAGATATCTACGCAGTCGGGGACTTCGGTACTATCCTGCATTTCAATGGCAATGCCTGGAGTTCGATGGCAAGCGGTGTGACCGTCAACCTGAACGGGGTTTGGGGGGATGCGGACGGCAAAGTGTGGGTAGTCGGGGATCATGGCGTGGTCCTTCACCTGCCGTGATCTGAGAACAACTTCGGCGAGCTATTTGGATTCCGCCACGTGATTCCGCTTGAGCAGCCAATGGCTCTTGAGGAAAAGGTTAGCCTCTTCGATAGTGCGAAAGGTCTGTGAGAGCTCTTTCTGACCGCCAGCAGTGAACATCTCATGCAGTTGGCGAAAGGTACTCGGATTATTCAACACATAGAGCGCCATCGCCAGGTTGTGCTTGCGGCACCATTCCATATGTTTGCCGATCACTTCGATTACGCCCGGGTATGACGTCTTCCAGTTGGAGAGATCTATCAACTTGGCCCAGGGACGATCGAGAACCGGGGCTATTTCTTCCTTAAAATCCTCGTGATAGCTCTGGGCGGTAGCGGGCCGCCAGATACCATGGATCTTGACATAGATCACCGCGTTTTTCTGATCAAGATCAAATGAGTATTCGAGGCTCCAGCCGGCCACAGAAGTAATCCTTTTCGATTGGTGATGGTCTTGCACATGGAACACTCCCCTGAATAAGAATGGCGAAGTGTCCATTTCGCACGACAGACCGAGCGACCACACAGGCCGCTCGATCAGTGTAGGTACTGGCAATCTACGCTCAAGATACCTTAGTTGTCCAGTATTTTTTGTCCCACTTCGCACCTACAGGAGACTGAGGTGCAACTGCGCGACCAGACGCCGTCCGGGGGTAGGATAGTCTCCATCGGAGGCGACAAAGCCGAACTGGTCCGGTCTCCGCTGATCCGTCAGATCATATGCGGTCAGGCTGACACTCGCCATCTTACTCACGTTATACGTAAATGAAGCTCCGATTTCGTACACATCCTGTATGGTCTTGTTCTCGCCTGTATAGATGATGATCGATCTTTCCGCAGTATATGCTAGATTGAAACCTACCGTAAACTTCGGAAATATCTCTCCTCCCCATTCGGCCCGCCATTTCAGTTCAGGAACATAGAACGCCGGGATGTAGTCATCCCCAGACCTGGTCTGTTTAGCGTCTTGATAAACCATCCCCCAGTTAAGGTAGTAGTCATCGAGGAATTTGTAGTTGATGGAGAGATCAATGCCTTCGCTCCTGAATCGGTCAATATTGTGTGGGACTGAGCGGAAGATGTTGGGGTTGTATTGGTATTGAATTAGTGATTTGACCCGCTGGGTGAATCCGCTGAGCCGTACAGAGAGTCTCCCCTTGGGGTCATCGTACTCCGCCGTCACCACGCCAGAATGCGAGGTCTCCGGTTCAAGGTCGGCTCTCCCCTGCACGTAGATCTCGTCGGCAAACTGATCGGCAATAGATGGCAGGCGGAAGGCGTACCCGTAGCCCGCCTTGAGTCTGATATCCGGTGTTGCCGTGATGGATAACCCAATGTTGTACGAAGGCTGCACCTCACGATTATGCACGAATTGTGCCCGACCGCTAAGGTCAACCTGGAGCTGTCGTGACACGGAAATCGCGGTCGCGCCCCACATATCGAACTGGTCCTGCCCTCGTGACCAGAAATTGTATGACTCATACTCATAGCTGTATGGCGCAAATGGACCAACGGTATTAAAGCCGGCGCTCTTGTCGTCCGAAGTAGCGCGCAGCGATCCTGACAGGTAGTCAGCACCTATCGAAGCGGTTACCTTGCTGAATTGGTGCTGGTATCGTCCACTCGCTCCCGCCGAGCGCTTGTTGTAAATAGATCGCGAGCGAACATCAACAGAGTCAGTATTGAGTACGGAATCGGCGCCGTCCGGAGTGTAGTAGGAGAATTGATAGTTATAGAGCGAGTGGTAATCGAGGTTCTTCTTCTCCCAGAAGAGGTCGAATTGCAGTTCGTTGGATTGCGATGGAGCGTACCGGTAGGTTAGATCTGCCGAGTAGTTTTCGTCCATCTGGTGGTCATTCAGGCTGGTCGCCTCACGATTGCCGTAGACAGGAATGGCCGTCGGATCCGGTACTGGACCGGGCGCGCCCAGGGAATCATCGAAATATCTTCCCGAAAGTGACAGACGGTGGCGACCATCGCCGCTCAGAAAATCGCCACGGACACCGAACAGTTTTCGCTCGGTACCAGCGTTCGGACGCTTATTCCCTGCCTCGCCAAACTCAGCAAACCCTCCGATGCCGATTCGCCCAAGTAACTTCGAGGCATCGACTCGATACTGGCGCAAATCACTTTCACCGTATCTGGTGACGATGTCGAGCCGGTCCACCAATGCATTTCGGCTGATCAAATTCACCACGCCGCCGATAGCATCGGCACCGTAAAACGCGGACTGTGGACCTTTAAGCAATTCAACTCGCTCGAACTCGTCTGCACTGAAGTCCGACAAATTGAAACCGCCAAGCGAGTAATCCCTCACCACCCGACCATTGTACAAGAGCAGCATATGGCGGTTGAAGGTCCCCCAATTCGAAAGCGTAGTGATCGACCCGACTCCGCTGGTTTGACGGAGATCTAATCCAAAGCGGCCATCGAGTGATTGCTGCAATGAAATGTCATTGGCAAGCGACTGTCGTGAAAGAGACGTGGCCGGCCAAACTGCCTGTTTCGGAGATTGCCCGAAACGGTTGGCGGTGACGACGATCGTGTCGGGAAGTTCGGTCGGGGTGGATGTGGTATCAGCTATGGTCTGAGATCCCAGCGCGCTCAGCCATGCCATTACCGCAGTCAAAAAGATGCGCCTCATGGCAGTACTCCTTGGTACCGAAGGCGCGTGAAGTCTTCCGACAGCCCTGCGCTGCGGCACCTGGTCGTGGATAGTGCTTCGGCAGGTTTCCTGGCTTGGGCTTCAGACCCTATCGAGCGCCTTCCACGACCCCAAGGCCGCGTGGCTTTCTACCCGATAAGTAGCCGTTACAGTAGCGGGGCTGCGACGGATTCGCACCGTCTTCCCTATTACCCGTCCGGATGGACGGCACCGAAACGATGTTGCTTCAATAAGCATTTCACAAATCCAGCTGTCAAGCTCCTTGCGGCTGATTAATCTATTGTGTACCCTAATGGGTCTAAACGGATAGCAACTAAGGAACGCGGAAGAAAGACCGGCGACATGAAGAGAATCATCACGGGCATTATCATACTGGCGGTTGTGGGCGGAGGAGCCTATTGGTGGCTGGGGAGAAAGACTGAGGCCAAAGTCACCTTCCGCAAGGATGTCGTTGATCGCGGCGATCTGGTCGTCTCGATCAGCGCGACCGGCACGCTCAACGCACTGACCACGGTTACAGTTGGATCGCAGGTCTCGGGGACCATTGCCAAGCTCTATGCCGATTTTAACAGTCCCGTCACGGAAGGGCAGTTGCTGGCCCAACTCGATCCGACCTTTCTGCAGGCGAGCGTCAACGAGCAGAAGGCCAACACTGACCGCGCCAAGGCGCAATACAATGAAGCAAAGCGAAACTTCGACCGCACAACAGAACTGTTTGGTCGCGGGCTGGTCTCTCAAGCCGAACTGGATGCCGCGACAACCTCGCTGGAGGCCAGCAAAGCCTCATTACAGCAGGCCGAAGCATCGCTCGATCGCGCGCAGGTCAACCTTCGGTATGCCACTATCCGTGCGCCAATCAATGGCGTGGTGATATCGCGAAATGTTGATGTCGGTCAGACGGTCGCGGCCAGTCTGCAAGCTCCCACCCTTTTCACTATCGCGGAGGATCTCTCCCGCATGAAGGTGGAAGCGAGCATTGACGAAGCGGATATCGGTTCTGTTAAGCAAGGGCAGCGTGTCACCTTCACAGTAGATTCGTACCCTGAGGAGCAGTTCGAAGGTTCGGTCAGCCAGATCCGGCTGGCGCCAGTGGAGTCACAAAATGTAGTCACTTACACGGTGATCATCGATGTAACAAATCCGGAACTAAAATTAATGCCCGGCATGACGGCGACTGTCTCAGTCGAAGTAGCCCGTCGGGATAATACGCTACGCGTGCCATTGCAAGCGCTCCGATTCACGCCTCCCGGAATGACGGCACCAACTCCCGGACAAGGGCGTCGTGGTGGTGGCGGATTGCGCGACAGCAGCGAGGCACGCCCTCAGGGTGGATTGCAGGCGGCTGACAGCCTGCAGAAGTCCGGTCAGAAAAGGAATTGGGCTGAAGGCGGCGAACGGCGAAAATTCCGACGTGATCCGCAAGGAGCCGAAGACTCGGCATCGGCCGGTCAGGAAATGCGACGCGAAAGACCAAAAGGCTCGCGCGGATTTGTCTGGATAATGGAGAATGGTACCCCGAAGCCTGTTCCGGTTTTCCGTGGAATTCAGAACCAACGATACGCGGAGTTGATTGACGCGCCGTTAAATGAAGGTGATACCATCTTGATCGGCACGACTTCCAATAACAACACCGGCACTGCTTCTCAGACGCAAACCAATCCGTTTATGCCTCGCATGCCGGGTGGCGGCGGAAGAGGGCGCTGAGGCCTCAGTATGCATTTTGTGGAGATCATTCGAGCGGCAGTCGATTCGCTGGTACGGCACAAAACCCGTGCGTTGCTAACCATGCTGGGAATCGTGATCGGCGTGGCGGCGGTAGTGGCGATGGTCGCCGTCGGAAATGGCGCGCAGATCGCGGTAGAAACGCAGATAGCCAGTCTCGGGACAAATGTCCTGATGGTCTTCCCCGGCGCTGGATTCCAGGGACCAGTTAGTATGGGGGCCGGACAGGCACAGAATCTGACGCTTGAAGATGTAGAGGCCATAAAGGAGCAATGTCCGGCTGTCGGCTATGTCTCGCCATCCAATCGAACGAATCGTCAGGTGGTTGCCGGAAATCTGAATTGGGCTACTCAAATACAGGGTGGAACACCGGATTTCTTTGATATTCGCGACTGGCCGCTTCAGTCCGGCATGATCCACACCGAGCAGGATGAACGGGCTGCCACGAAAGTCTGCGTGATCGGCCAGACCATCGCAGAGAATCTCTATCCCGACCAGGATCCGGTCGGCCAGACCATACGCATTGGCAAACTCCCCTTTAAAGTCATCGGCCTTTTGTCACCCAAGGGACAGAACGCAATGGGGCAGGATCAGGATGATATAATCGTCGCGCCTTTCGCGACCGTGCAAAAGAAAGTACAGGGGACAGACCGCGTCTCAATGATCATACTGTCCGCCGTGACACCGGACAAGATTGCTGAGGCACAGGCGCAGGTATCCGACCTGTTCAGGATTCGGCATAAGATAAGCGCGGGCCAGTCGGATGACTTCACTATTCGTACGCAATCTGAGATTGCGCAGACAGCCGGTCAGACGACCAAAATTATGTCAGTTCTCCTTGGAGCGATAGCCTCGGTTTCCTTGCTGGTTGGCGGTATCGGGATCATGAATATCATGCTGGTATCCGTCACCGAGCGGACACGAGAGATCGGCGTCCGACGATCTCTCGGCGCGCGCAAGCGTGATATCCTGCAGCAATTCCTGGTCGAGGCAGTGCTGTTGTCACTTTTGGGAGGGATAATCGGGATCGGTCTGGGGATACTCATTTCCTCCCTCATTTCCCGATTCGCCGGATGGCCGGTCGCGGTAACAGCCGATTCGGTGATCCTGGCTTTCGCGTTTTCTGCGGCCGTTGGGATGTTTTTCGGCTTCTACCCCGCGCGCAAAGCGGCGATCATCAATCCTATCGATGCGTTGAGATACGAGTAGAGAATCCTACGGTCAGGCTACTCAAGCCAGACGAACTTGAAGAGCAATACCGACGCGGTGATCATGACGACGCAGTAGGCGACCAGGCCCTGTATCTCGGTGAAGATGTCTCCAAGCGGACGGCCATCGAGTACCTTGGTACTCGCCCCCACCAGCAATAGCAGAAGCACGACCAACACGGGGAACGAAAGCACCGCGAAAAGCGCGCCTTTGACCGCGACTTTGGCGATGATCGCCGCAATTACAGTCGTCGCTCCGCATAATCCGATCACCCCTAGCAACAGCACGATGATGAACGCTCCTATATTGCCGGTCGGCGCATCGGTGAAGATAAAGAACATCGGCGTGATGATCACGGTCATGATCGACAAGAGCGTGAAGTTGAAGATCAACTTCCCCCAATAGATGGCGTCGGGTTCGGCGCGGAGCTTCAGCACGAGCGCGGTGCCGGACTCTTCTTCGCGAATGAAGACATGCGCCAATCCGGACATGGCGGAAAAGAACATGACGATCCAAAAAAGCGCGGAAAGCAGTTTGGGTGGCAGCCCCGCCTGTCCGAGTGAAAATGAAACGACCACCAGTGTGGTAACTCCGAACATCAGGATCGCGTTCAATGCGTAGCGGGAGCGTAGCTCCAGCCGCAGATCCTTGGCGAAAACCGCGAATGCCTTACTGACTAACCCGACAGAGCTTTTGGGCAAGCGACTGCTCCTCCTTCTCGTTTGTGGCTATCAGGATAATGGTATTCTTGCGGTACTCTTCCACAATTTCAAAGACTATTTTTTTGCCGGCTTCATCGAGATTTGAGGTCGGTTCATCTAGAAAAAGAAACGCCGGCTCGTTCAAAAGCGCGACGGCATACTTGAGACGCTGTTTCATGCCGGAAGAATACGAACCGACCGCGTCAGGTCCTCTCCCCTCCAGCCCTACTCTAGTCAATAATGCGTTGATCTCTTTACCGGTGATATTGCCGCCGGAAACGGTGGAAAAGAAAATGAGATTCTCTTCTGCCGTCAGACCGTCGTACAAATTGAGGTAAGGGGAAACCAGCGAGGTACTGGCGCGAATCTCCGCGTCGGAGAGTTGTCGTTCATTCTCAAAATATACGATCTTCCCCTTTGAAGGATGCAGCGCGGCCAGAAGAAGCATCAATAGAGTCGACTTGCCCGAGCCGTTGGCACCCACAATCGCCATCGAGTCGCCGGTAGATAGGTCGAAATTGATATCGTTGATGACCTTGCGGTCGCCAAAGCGCTTGTACAGATTGGTCGCGGTAAGCCGATACATGGGCGGCAATTAACCTATCAACAGCCGCTTTGCCAACCAAAAAAAAGCCCCGCTTTGCGGGGCCTACATTTGCAGAAGTCATCAGCTAGTTGCCCACCTGGCCGAGCATGGCTTTAGGTTTGTAGAGGCGAAAGACCGGAATCGCGTAGCGCGTCCGACCGTCATCATTCAGCTCAATGGTGAACGCTTCTTCAAACTCGGTCTCAATCTTATCCTTGCGGACGGTCACCTGACCCTCGACCGACTGGCCGGCTTTGATCTGGTTCGGAATCTTGATGTCGAATGATTTGAAGCTGGAATCAATGACCGTAATAGTCAAGTCGTGTGCCGTGAAGTTGGTCAGCTTGAATGACCCCTTGCGGCGGACTTTCTCGCCAAACTGCGAGACGTCGACTTTCACCGGTTCCATTACCAACGGACGAGCCGCTTCCGGTTTAGTCAGGACCTCGGCATAGAATTGCAGGACGGCGTTGCCATCATAGCCTTCGATCTTGATCGCGGGCTTCTTCACTATGTATCCGACAAACGCACGCGAATGGAAAACGAGATCAAGGGCGACGCTGTCCCTGGGCGCAATAGTCGAATCTACCGCGAATATCTCGGTGCAGCCGCAGTCCGGAATGATATGGGATATCTTGATCGGCTTGTCGGCAGTCGACTTGACCCAGAATCGCTTATTGGCGACCGCATGTTGCGGGATCTTGCCGAAGTTATGCGTCCCCGGTGACATGATTATCGGAAGTTCGGCCAAGGCCGACCCGCCGATCAAAAATGCGAAGAGGCAGAAAAGCAATCTGCGTACGAACTTCATCATCCACCTTCAATTGATAACGGTAAACAGCCGGTCCCAGCGGACTTTGCCGAAGAAGTGCCCGACATTGTAGAGAAAGACTCGCGGCACCGACAGCGGGTCATCCAGTGTTACCGGTGGAGACGGGTACTCCGAGTCATCCCACGACCAATGGATCATCATTGCCTCACCAAGGATGAGGTCTTTGTGAACCGGTCCCCAGAATCGAGAGTCATATGAATTGTCGCGGTTATCCCCCATCATGAAATAATGGTCTTTGGGGACAACATATGGGCCAAAATTGTCACGAGAGTCGCGTCCGCCCGGTCCCCGCGGCTCAATTTCGCTCGCGATAAACTTGGAGAACTCAGGATTCACAAAGGGCTGACCGTTGACACTGAGGACCTTGTCTTTGACCAGAATTGTGTCCCCCGGGATTCCAACACAGCGCTTGATATACTTGGTGACCTGGTCACCCGGCCAGACAAAAATGACAACCTCGCCGCGCTTCGGGTCGCTGATGGCCGGCATCCGCCAGTTCACCAGAGGGAGCCTTGCGCCATAGACGAATTTGTTGGCGAGCAAAAAGTCTCCAATGAGGAGAGTGTCCTCCATTGAGGAGGTTGGGATCTTGTAGGCTTCTACGACCGATGTCTTTATGAACAGCGCAAGAACGATAGCGATGAGGAACTGCTTGAGATTGTCCCATATCGCATCCCCACGGCCATGCCGGCGAGCCGTCTCATGGGACGGGCGAGTCATTTTCTGAATTTCAGCCATTCAGACTCCTGTAAAGGGCGAGTGTGCATCCTTAGCTTTATACGCCAGATCGGGAGAAATGATTCCGATCAAAAGCCCTTGAACATACGCATTATGTCGTTGTATGTCACGAGGATAATCAGGCCGAACAGGAAGACCATGCCGACCTGCTGAGCGATAGCGCGCGCTCGGACCGATAGCGGCTCACCCCGCAACTTCTCAATCGCCAGGAACACCAGATGGCCGCCGTCCAATATTGGGATCGGAAGTACATTGAGAACAGCCAGGTTCACTGACAGCAACGCCATGAAGAAAAACAGGCTCGATGGCCCCTTCTCCGCTTCTTTGCCGGACTGTTTGGCGATAAACAGAGGGCCGCCGATCATCTTGGGAGAAACCTGACCGGTGATGAACCGCTTGACGAATTTCACCGTCTCCCAGACTATCACATGTGACATGACAAAGCCGGACTTGACCGACTCGATCACACCGTAGCTCTCTCGTCTGATAACTTTTTGAGCGAACCCGATCACGCCGATGGAGTCGACATTCCCCGCCTCATCCATGATTGGCTCGGCCTTGGTGATAATCTGAGCGGTGGTCGTATCATCTCCGCGAACCCAGGTCAGAGAGAGCGGTTCGGCTACATGGCGATTGATCCCGGCGCGAAGCGAATCGAAGCTGCTGACCGGGGCGCCATCCAGAGCGATGATCTGATCTCCTTCGCGCATACCGGCCGCATACGCAGGACCATCCTCGGAAACAGTGCCGACCAGCACCTTGGTCGTGTCAAAGATCGGCTTGCCGCCGATGAGATATATCCCGATCATGATGACGATCGCCAGGAGGTAATTCATAAACGGTCCGGCAAAAATCACCGCCGCGCGCTGGCCGATCGTCTTGGACATGAATTCTTCAGACGAACCAGTGGTCTCATCATCCGGATTCTCGCCGATCATCTTGACATAGCCGCCCAGCGGAATGATGCCGATGCAGTACGTCGTATCTCCCCACTTCTTGGCAAAGATGTTGGGCGGGAAACCAAGTGAAAATTTCTCGACCTTGATCCCCACCTTCTTGGCGACCAGAAAATGGCCCAATTCATGGATGAAGATCAGAATACCTAACACAAAGATGAATGACAGAATCGTCAGCATCGAACGCTCTCCAGAGATTTACGCGCGAACTTCCTTGCCTCCGTGTCGGCATCATGGATGTCGGCGATCGTTAGGTCGGTGACCGGAGCCAGTGCGGCCACGGTCGCCGAGACTACCTCATATATGTCGGTAAACCCGATAGTCCTATTCAGGAACGCCTCAACGGCGATCTCATTGGCTGCATTATATACGGCGGGAAGGGTGGATCCGGTTCCCGCAACTTCATAGGCCAACCGCAATAACGGAAAACGGTCGAAATCCGGTCGTTCAAAAGTCAGATTGGCGGATTGTGTCCAATCAAGACGTCCAAAGTCCGAATTTACTCTGTCCGGCCAGAACAGAGCATACGTAATGGGCAATCGCATATCCGGTCTGGACAACTGGGCGATCACCGACGAATCGACATACTCAACCATCGAATGAACCACCGACTGCGGGTGGATGACAACTTTAATTTTGTCGGCGGGCACCCCAAAAAGAGTGGTCGCTTCTATGATCTCCAGCCCCTTGTTGACCATGGTCGCGGAGTCGATGGTGATCTTCGCCCCCATATTCCAGGTCGGATGATTGAGTGCTTGCTCAACCGTGATCTCGCAAAACTTCTCCAAAGGGAGTTCGCGGAACGGCCCGCCCGAAGCTGTCAGCACCAGATTGCGGACCTCGTCCTTCTTTCCTGCCAATAGCGATTGCCAGATAGCAGAATGCTCCGAATCGATCGGGAGAATTCTCGCCTTCCCGGATTCTATCAGTGGCCGAAAGATCGGCCCCCCCGCGACCAACGATTCCTTGTTAGCCAAGGCAAGCGTGATGTTATGGCGGACTGCTTCAAGCGATGCATTAAGTCCGGCGGCGCCGACTATGGCGTTGACGACCAGATCAACATCGGGTAAACCAGCCAGACTGATCACAGCGTCGGCTCCAACGACCACACGAACAGACTCGCCCGCTACCGCGGCGGCAAGCTGCTTGGATTTCGATTCATCGACTATACAGAGATACTCGGGTCGGAATTGATGGAACTGCTGAACAAGCAGCTCGACATTGCTGTAGGCCGCGAGCGCCTTGATTTTGAACGCGCCAGGATGAGCGGAAACGACATCGAGACAGGACTTGCCGATCGAGCCGGTCGAGCCAAGGAGCGAGAGCTTGCGTGGTTTCATGTCTGCTATTGTAACGGATGTTCTCAGTTAGGGTTCCGTTCGGCTTCCTGCCGGAAATAGAACAGGCAGAGGGATGAACCCCTGCCTGATACTGGCTTCCTGAAAGACGGGACTATTATTTCTTCTCGTCCTTCTTTTCGTCCTTAGACTCGCCCAGCGGATTCCCCTGAGCATCGGACATGTATGCCTTGACTATCTTCACTTCCGTGGTCGGACGGGACTTTTCGCCGCCATACGGCTGGGGACCAACCGGAACCTTCCCAAGATCGCGCAGAGTTTTGTACCCATTGACCAAGTGGCCAAAGACGGTGTACTGGTTATCCAGTGTCTTGGCTCTGCCGAGGCAGACAAAGAACTGGCAGGAGGCTGAATTGGGATCCGCGGCCCGCGCCATGGAAAGCGTTCCCTCTACATGGGGAAGCTCATTGAATTCGGCCTTGAGCCTGTAGCCTGCGTCTCCAGTACCGGTGCCCGTCGGGTCTCCACCCTGGATCATGAAACCATCGATGATACGGTGAAAGATCACGTTATTGTAGAAACCTTTCTTGGTCAGTGACGCGAACGAATCAGCGTGCGCCGGGGCAACATCGCGATACAGCTCGAGGGTCATTTTTCCGAGCGTGGTCTCAAGGGTAACGAATTGATTGGTTTCTTTCCGGATGGGGGCTTCGGTCTTGTCCACTTGGGCACTTCCTGTTTCAATCAGCACAGCGGCTGCGGCTACGAGTAAAACTGTCTTGAACACGAAATTGTCTCCTCTATTGTTTTTTTCATGTCTGTCGGTCAATATACAGGAATCTGTTCACCATGGTCAAGCGATGACATCATCGCTGACGTTGCAATCGCGGAAGCTTCGCCGCAACCAGCGGTTGCGCTTCAACCAGATGTACCTCGAAGACCGTTCGGTCCGCTTCCAGAGTCGCGGTGGTGGTATACGCGGTAAGACCGTAAGTCGGCCACTCATAGCGATACGCGGCCGGCGGTGTCGGATCAAGAGTCGGCACGACGGCGCCATATTCTGTCAAAAGATTCTGAACCAACGAACCGATCCCCCATCCGCTCGCGGATGTGTCTGCAAAGACGGTGTTGAGAATAACGCCATACAGCGGCTCAAAGTCCTGCGCGGTGCTGTCCTGATTGGTGTCAGCGACTATGCCAACGAAGCCAAGCTGTGACTCATAATCAACGTAGTTGAGCCAGAAGTTAGGATCGGGCGTGTTGGCGAGTTCCTGCCCGTTAAACAACCTGACCACCGCGAAATCATCTCCGTTCTTGATGAATTGCCCCTGAAAATCCACTCCTGGCTCAATTGTGCTGGCCCGCACTGTCAGCTCAAGAGTGTCAACGCCGGGGACCATCGCACGAATCAGCGCATGTCCCTCCACTCCGGAGAAGTCATACGTGAGTAGCGCACTCCCTGCGGCCGCTGTCTGTAGAGAGTCCGCCGACAGTTCCCCATCCCCGTCTATCAAATTGAACTTCATCCAGACCTTGTACAGCGTATTCGCCGTAGCATCGACAACCTTCAAACGCATCAATGGATCCTGATTACTGGAGCCGAATGCGCCTTTGAAATACTGACGATTAATAATCTGCTGTATCGCCGCCGGTACCTCGATTCGCATCTGCACGCTGGCGGTATCAGCGCCGTAGTTGTTGTACGCGATCATGGTCAACAGCCCATTCACCGAAGGAGTGAACCAGACCGTTGAACCGGCCGCAGGCGTCAGTTTGGCGCCGCCATTCAGTTTGATCGAATCGGTTCGAATTGCGGTCCAGGTCACTTGCGTCGAATCTCCGACAACCACGGTATCTTCGCTGACGGACATGGCGGTGATAGACGGGACCGCCGCGTTCATCGTGATGGAAACGAATGCGGAATCCTGTCCCCCCCGGTTGTAAGCCCGCAGGGTATATCTGGTCACTCCGGTCGGCTTGACATACAGACTCCCTGAGCCGGTATTAGAAAGCGATAGGCCCGTCGGGAAAAGCTTCAATGAATCAACACGAATCGCAATATAGGTGATTAGAACCGAATCTCCGGGGGCGATATCCGAAGGAGTGCCGGTGAATGTCGTGATCTCAGGAGGTGTGATAGTTGGCGGTTGGGTCGGTTTGTCCGAGGAGCAACCGCCCGTCAACACAACTATCGCTATCAACGCGATCGCGATGACACCGAATCGCCGAATATTCTTTTCTATCACCAGCAGGTTCCTTGTTAGGGTCTCACGTAGAAGCGAAGCGCCAGCCCGATATTCAGGTAACGCGGACGCTCTGAGGTCGCGATCATATCGTATCGATTCATGGATACGAGACTTATCTGAGAGCCATCTGCGTTGCGCGCCAGGCGCAGATCAAAACCGAAATTCAGCCCGGCCAGTGCCTTTGCCTCGGTCTCGCCATCGATATTGGAATCATCGAATCCCGCGGTCATCAGTCCCGCGGTCACGCCTAAGCCTACATAGGGCGCGAAATCCGAATTGGCAATATCAGTGAAGTAGTAGTTCATGTTCAGGTCGAGGTCATATGAGTTCAGGCTCAGACCGTCCTCGACCGTGACGATGACTTCATCATTCTCGAACCGGTTTTCGACATCGTGATGAGTATAGCGGAAGTCCAGCGACCAGGCAACCGCGCCATATTTGACCTGGCCGATCCCAACACCGAGTGAAAAGGTAGGATCGTAGACATCGTCGGCGTCAAACTCGCCACTATAGTCCGGCAGATTGAAGAACTCTAATTCCCCTACGGGAGCCGAGCGGGCGCCAAAAACTTCGATAAAATTGAGGCTACGACCGACACGAGAGATTGCGCCGGCGTCGGAGACGGCCACTGATAAAACCAGCGTGGCCAACAGGGCGAGGGTCAGAAGTCTGGACATATTGTCTCCCAAAGCGTTACGCGACTTTCACAGTATACCGTGTTGAGGCTTTCCTGTCAACCACTGTCCGGTTTGAGGTTAGCCATATCTTTGTACCCCAAAGTACTGATTTTGCCCACTTTTCTTTCCTGAGATGAACCTAGTTCTTTATAGAAATATGACTTGCACCGATACATGAAATGCCTATATAAGGTAGGCGAAAAATTGTTTGTTACATATTTCACAATTACGAGTTGAGTTATGGCAAAGTCTAAAATAGTCGTAATCGGAGCCGGAGTAATGGGGCAAGGTCTCGCTGAAGCAATTGCCACCACCGGCCACGATGTTACCCTGGTCGACCGGACCACCAAACTGGCGGAAAAGGGGATCAAGGGAATCAGCGAATCTATCGATCGCGAGATCAAACGATGGGGGCTGACCAAGTCCGACAAGAAGGCAATTCTGGCTCGCATCGATCCGTCGAGCGACCTTTCGGTCGCCGAGGATGCGGAAATCGTGCTAGAAGCCATCTACGAAGACCGCGAGAAAAAACGCGCGCTCTTTGAGAAACTTGATTCTATTTGCGGCCCCGATACCGTCATGGTCACCAACACTGGTGTACTGTCGGTCTCCGAAATAGCCGCCGCGACCGAGCGTCCGGAAAAAGTGATCGGCATGCACTTCCTCAACCCGGTCACCAAGATTCCATTGGTTGAAATTGTCAAAGGCCTCAAGACGGATGACGCAACCTTCAAAAAAGCGGTCGAATTCGCGACCAGCCTGGAAAAGAAGTGGATCACGGTCAACGAGTATCCCGGCTATGTAACCACCCGCATCATCGTTCCGCTACTGAACGAAGCAATGCACGTCCTGATGGAAGGGGTTGCCTCAGCGGAAGATATCGATGAAGCGATGAAATTGGGATTCGGCTTCAACGTCGGCCCGCTTGCCCTGGCGGATATGATGGGGCTTGATGTAGTCATGTCCTGGGAAATGAACCTGCTGAACGAACTCTCCGACCACAAATACAACCCCTGCCCGATCCTTCGGAAGATGGTCCGCGCGGGGCACCTCGGAGTCAAGACCGGCCGCGGCTTCTTTACGTATGATGCCGAAGGAAACCGGTTGAATGGTCACAAGTCGATGGCGGAGGTATCCAAGTGAAGATTCTTATTCTCAATTGCGGATCATCCTCGGTCAAATACCAGTTGATCGACACCGATACACAGATCGCGTTGGCCAAAGGTTTGGTTTCTCGGATCGGAATGTCCGAATCGGTCCTGACGCACAAACCGTGGGATCGCCCTGAGATCAAGGTCTCCGCGGAGATCCTCGACCATATCGTAGCGGTAGAGTATGTGGTCTCGATGCTCCTCTCCCCCAACCACGGGGTGATCAAGGACAAGAACGAGATCGACGCGATCGGACACCGCGTGGTGCACGGCGGAGAGGAGTTCACTGATTCCGTACTTATCACGCCGGATCTGATGTCTACGCTCCGTTCACTGATCGAGCTGGCGCCACTGCATAATCCGCACAATATCCGTGGTATAAATGCTTGCCTGAAGACGATGCCGAATGTCCCACAGGTCGCCGTCTTTGATACCGCCTTCCACTGGCGGATGCCCCCGCACGCGTACATATATGGTATTCCCTACGTTTTCTATAAGCGGTACTCAATCCGTCGGTACGGTTTTCACGGTACCTCGCACAAGTACGTCTGTACTCGCGCGGCTCATATGTTGGGCAAGCCGCTGGAAGAGCTTAAACTGATCACAGCGCATCTCGGGAATGGTGCGTCGATGGCGGCAGTCAATGGCGGCGTATCAATCGACACTTCCATGGGATTTACTCCGCTTGAAGGTCTGTTGATGGGAACTCGTTCCGGTGATCTTGACCCGGCGATCATCCTGCATATCATGGCGCGCGAAGAACTTTCGCTCCACGAAGGGAACACGATGCTGAACAAGCACTCCGGCTTGGTCGGCATTTCGGGTGTTTCTTCGGATATGCGGGAGATAATCACGGCCGCCAATGGCGGAAATACCAATGCCAAACTGGCGCTGGATATCTTCTGTTATCGCATCAAGAAGTATGTCGGCTCGTACTGGGCGGCCTTGGGCGATCTGGATGCGCTCATCTTTACCGCCGGTGTCGGTGAGAATTCGGCTGTCGTCCGCGCTCTCTCCTGCTCCGGGATGGAGAAGATGGGGATCAAGATCGACGAGGCGAAAAACAACGCCGCCGTCAGCAAGGAGATGGATATCTCGACCCCAGACTCCAAAGTTCGTGTGCTCGTGATCCCGACCAATGAAGAATTGGTGATCGCGCAGGATACTCAGCGGATAGTCGAAGAGAAGATGAAAAAGTGATTTCATTTCCCACCATGAATGGTGGAGTACGAATTGAAACAGAATGGGCCTCAAGTGAGGCCCTTCTTTTGATCGGCGATTGACGAGTTAAACCGTTAGGGCCTCTTACCAGCGAAAGCTGGGATCCATTATTTCATCCCCATCCGCTTCTTCTGGGCAGTCATTTCCACAAACTCCGCGATCCGTTTGGCACGAGTCTCGGGGCGTTTGGCGCTGGTGATCCAGCGATAGCACATTTGACAGTACTTAGGAGTCAATGCCTTGAAGTTGGCGGCGGCAACATTATTCGCGGCGAGTGCCTTCTTCAAGTCGGCCGGGACAGGGATTGGCGGAAGGTTTCGAATTCTGCTGGTGAAAACTGGCGAGTCTTTGTGGAGCGCCGCTCTTCCGGCCTCGGTCATCAAGCCCTTTTCTACCATCTTCGCGAAACGCTCGCGAATCGGGACCGACCAAACAGATTTCTTTCGGCGCGGGGTGAACCGCTGCTTGTATGACTCATCGTCTATACGTCGGACAGTCGTATCTATCCATCCAAAACAGATCGCTTCCTCGACCGCTTCGTCGTAAGAGACTGATGGCTTACCGGTATGTTTCTTGTAGAATCCGATCCACACTTCGGCGGCTGAGGCATGATTCTTCTTGAGCCACGCGCGCCACTTGGCGCGGGTTGCGAAGAAGATCGGAGAAAACATCCCTTCACCGGTCATCGCCGAATCAGTCTCCCCTCGTCGTCGCGGTCGGCGATCCCCCACTTGCTCATATCCCCTTCTGTGCGAAGAACAGGCAGGGCATTCAGTTTTTCAGCGATTTTCTTCGTCACTTCATCAAAGCGCTCAATGTCCGGGCGAATCCTGACTTTTTGGGTGGGTCCAAAGAGAAACAGCATCCGCTTCCGTTCTTTGGCCTGAAGTACCTCCGTGAATAGCAGCTTTCCGCCGCGAATGAGGGACTTCTGCTCGACCTGCTGCTCAGTCACTATTACTCGATACGCGAGCAGCTGCAGTGTGCCGAAGATCGCCAGCACGATGAGCGCGCCTCCTGAGAGCATTGAGGGGGTGTGGTTCAGTTTGACCCCTTCGGCCAACCGCAAGCCGCCGTAGATAACAACCGCCAGGAAGAGAAGCAGATTAAACCATCTGCGACCGGGGGTGTAGGTGACTGAGAGTTCAGATGGGTAATTCATTAGATACTCCAGATTCTTGCGGTTATCGCCTCGCAGGACGCCCTACGATCGACGAATCGAATTCATAGTAGGTGCCATTCAAACTTGCAAATCGACTGAGGTCAACCCGTATTTCCGATATAGAATTTACGTCAACTCCCTCTAATGAGTATCTCAAGTAGTATTCCCTCGACTTCCCTTCAATTGACCTGATTCCATACGGGCCGTTCTTCCAATCCTCTCTCTCGATTCGCCCTAACGAAAACGTCCTGTTCTGAGAGGTCACTACAACATCTTTTGGATAAAATGTTAGCTCTTGGGGCCACTCCTTGGATTGGATGATTATGCTGAGATCGATAATGACATTATCAGTGCCACTATTAGAGTGCGCGTTGAGCCATGCTCTGATTGCCCCGTCGCTTGAGTTGACCAGTAATAGCTTGGTTCCAGATGTGTCTGCACTGGAAGAGAATGTCATCTCTGGCACTCTCCAATGCCACAAGTACTCGCCACCAGTTATCAATGGCATGCAGGCCAACAGACTAAGCAAGACCGTAATGAGAAGTAAAATTAACCCGCTGCGACCGGATGTGCAGGTGACCGAAAGATCACTTGAGTACTGCATCTCGTCGACTCCCGAGTATTTAGTTGGCATCATAAATCTGACCTGTTGTCTTGAGGTCATATCGTATTCTTCTTGCGCTCTTCATCTACCTTGTCAGCATCCTCATCGTTTGGGCGATAGAACCTCCAACGGTTCAACAAACTCTGGATCGGTCCCTCCAAACTAAGGCGATCGTACAGCCTGACAGCGTGTTCCAGGTGTAACGTAGCCGACGAGTCGTTTCCCGAGCTCAGATTCTCTAGACCCAAAACACCCAAGTAGTGTGCATACATTGAAAAATAGTAGTCAAGTCTGCTTGTAATAGGAGAGATATTGCTGCACCAATCATTCCAGACTGACGTTGAATCCAGGAAGCTAAGACCGGCAAGGTATTTCCCCAACTTCTCCAGATTCACTCTCCCTGATGCAGTCGAATCATCAGTGATTCGAAAGAAAGTTCCCTCCAGCTCCAATTGAGCATAGTATTTGTCCTGGACATAGCCACATGCTCCGTCCATAAGGTAGACTGTGCGGCCGTCCTTTATCGAGGCTGCTACTATATTCTCTACGACCTTCTCGCTTGGGTTGGCCGATCGATCCGCGTTTTCCGGTGAGTTGAGTGAAGGATGTTCAAGTTCGAAACGAGACATGGTCAGAGGAAAGCGGAACCACTCTTTGAGATTCAGGACAAAATCCGGGTATGACACCAGCGACGCAGGCACCAAGCTGATATCCGGCCTTACGGAGTCTACAACCTGCAGGCACGCAGTGGCGAGGAAGTCTACGTCCCCCCCGACGACGAGAACGGAATTCAGGTCCAGCGATTCAAGTAGTCTTCGCTGGCAGGCCAGGACAAGCGGAGGATAATAGTCTCTGGCTCGCAAGTACTTCATGTTTGCTACAAACTGATCTCTCCGACCGGTGGCAATAGCCGCTATGCACATGCTCATATTCGCATGCGCTCCCATCGGGTGTTGGTTGGCGGCCGCTCGTTCGAGACACGCAAAACTTGCGGCAAGTCTCTCTTCGTCAGAATCGACTTGCCCCAGTTGAGCTCCTCGCCACGGCCACAGTAGTTCGCCCATATTCCAATTGGCTACGAGCGCAAGAGAGTCAAGACGAAGAGCGCGACGACAGGCTCGGTATGATTTAGTTTCGTCTCCCAAATAGCGGTACGCCAGTCCCAATCCTTCGAAAGCCTCAACAGACATGCTGTCGATTTCGGCTGTCCGCTGATACTGTCTCAATGCTGCCAGGAAGTTCCCGCCATACAGCAGAGACCTTGCATCCTGAAGAAGCTTGGCCGATAGATTCTCGGGATCTACCTCTTGAAAACATGTCTTGGTGAGCCCTGGTCGAGGAGACGTCTCTGCGGAACGTGCAGAGCCCGATCCCATGATAACAATCATGACTAAGGCGAGATAGAGGATTGTCACTCGGGATGATCGATTAGAGAAATGTCTCAAGATATCCTCCCGTGTATACCTGCCGTGCTTGTGTGTCGCACGGCAGGTGTGATTGTGAATTCTACAGATTCTTTATGATCGCGCTCGCGAATCCCGAGGTCGGGACTTTCGTCGCACCGGTCATCTGGCGCTCCAGATCGTACGTCACGGTCTTCTGACCGATCGTCTTCTCCAGCGCCTTCTCGATAGCGTCCGCCGATTCGCCCCAGCCCATATATCTGAGCATCAGCACGGCCGACAGCAACAGCGAACCGGGGTTCGCCATATCTTTGTCGGTGTACTTGGGTGCGGAACCGTGGGTCGCTTCGAACAGCCCGATGAAATCGCCGATATTGGCCCCCGGCGCCATGCCGAGTCCGCCGACCTGCGCCGCGCAGGCATCGGAGAGATAGTCACCGTTCAAGTTCGGAGTGGCGAGAACATCGTATTCTTCCGGACGCAATAGCGCCTGCTGGAACATGGAATCAGCGATGCGATCCTTGATAACAATCTTCCCAGCCGGCACCTTGCCGCCAAATTTGTCGAAGACATCGTTTTCGGTCACAAACTTGTCACCAAATTCTTTCTTGGCAACTTCATAACCCCAGTCACGAAACGCACCTTCGGTGTATTTCATGATATTTCCCTTATGCACCAGAGTCACCGACGTCCGCTTGTTGTCGATCGCGTAGTTGAGCGCCTTGCGAACCAGACGCTTCGAACCGGTGGTCGAGATCGGCTTGATACCGATACCGGAATCCGGACGAATGGTGGTCTTCATCGTTTTGTTCAACCAGCCGATCACCTTAGCGACTTCTTTGGAACCCTTCTTCCACTCAATACCGGCATAGACATCCTCGGTATTCTCGCGGAAGATGACCACATTCATCTTTTCCGGATGAACCACCGGCGAGCCGACGCCGTTGAAATAGCGGACCGGACGGACACACGCGTACAGGTTCATCACCTGACGCAGAGTCACGTTGATGGAACGGAAACCTCCGCCGACCGGGGTCGTGAGCGGCCCCTTGAGCGCGACATAGTATTTCTTGATGGCGTCGATCGTCTCTTTCGGGAGTACTTCGCCGTACAGTTCGATCGCTTTTTCGCCGGCATAAATATCCATCCAGGCAATAGAGCGTTTGCCGTTGTAGGTCTTCTGTACGGCGGCATCAACCACGCGGCGGGTCGCCTTCATGATATCCCGGCCGATGCCATCCCCCTCGATCACCGGGATGATCGGATCGTTCGGCACGACCATCTTCTTATTCTTGACCGTGATCGCCGAGCCTTTGGGCACGACGATATGTTTGTATTTCGAAGCCATTGGCTCTCCTCTTAGTACTTCAATACCTGAAGATGTTCTTTATACGTGGCCGCAGATTTCTGCAGTGCTTCTAACTCATTCTTGTCGAGTTTCAGCTCGAGTATCTTCTCGATACCATTGGCGCCCAAGACAACCGGCACGCCGATGTAGATATCCTTGATGCCATACTGTCCGGTGAGCATCGCCGAAGCGGCCAACACCCGCTTCTCGTCCGAGAATACCGACTTGACCATGTCAACCGAGGCCGCCGCCGGAGCGTAAAACGCGGAGCCGGTCTTGAGGAGACGGACTATCTCGCCGCCGCCGTCAGCCGTGCGAGCGCAGATAGCATCGATCTTCTCTTTCGGGAGCAGTTCGGAGATCGGCACGCCGCCAACCGTCGTGTAACGCGGAAGCGGTACCATCGTATCGCCATGTCCACCCAGCACCATCGCCTGGACATCAGTCACCGCCACGCCGAGTTCCATTGCGATGAACGTGCGGAAACGGATCGAGTCAAGCACCCCCGCCTGGCCAAAGACCTTGTTTGTCTTGAATCCCGTCACTTTGAACATATGGAAGGTCATCAGGTCGAGCGGATTGGAGACGACCAGCACGAACGCGTTCGGCGCGTACTTCTTGATATTCTCCGCGGCCATGCCGACGATCTCGGCGTTTTTGATGAGCAGATCTTCGCGGGTCATACCGGGCTTGCGAGCCAGACCAGCGGTCATCACGACGATATCCGCGCCCTTGATATCCGCGTAGTCATTCGAACCGGTCACCCGGCTGTTATAGCCGCGCACTGGACCGGCCTGCGTCAGGTCGAGAGCTTTTCCCTGCGGGATCCCTTCGACGATATCCACGAGGACGACATCGGCAAAATTCGCTTCCGCCAGATAGAGCGCGCATGACGCGCCCACATTACCAGCGCCGATAACGGCGATTTTCTTATTCATACTACCCTCTCTTGGGTTGAACTAATTGTATAGGTGGAATGATTTAATGACAATACAGTATGCGCGGCATCTCGGACAACCGCGACACGGGCATCGGGTCGCAACAGCGTTGTGAGATGAGCGGAAACATCTTTGACCGGATGATAAAACACGGTACCGACGTCCAAATCCGGGATTTCGGACTTGAGACAGACAGTGATTCGTCGCTGATATTGGACCATACGGGTCAGCTTGTGTGAGCCGAACCGGTAGACCCCGTCCCCGGGACAGTTGTTTGCAGTATTCCAGCGGGAAGCTTCTTCGAAAAAGTGTTCTGAGCCTATCCCCTCTTTGCAGGCGGCAACATTGACCAGCGTGCCGCCGTCCTTGACAGCCGCCTGACAATTCTCCACCGCTTTCTGCACCTGGTACATATTTTTGTCGAGCGGCGGCAGGACTTCGCAGATGACCGCATCATACGGCGCGGTAACATGCTGCGCGTAGATTTTTCCAGCGATAGCCACAGCCATCGTGAAACTGTTCTCAAGCGAGCCGATACAAAGAGCGCCAATGCGATGCGAGATATCCGCCACGACTTGAATGGATAGGATATTCAGGTCGGACACAAACGCCAGAAGCGATTGCAGATGGTCGGCAACGGGATTCCCCGTGAGACGAAGCGGTGCCGCTTCGGGAGAATTCGCCATATTATGATTTCGAGTAGTGGTCGCCAGATCACAGAGGCCTGGGAATATTCCTTTGCGGCCGCCGGTGTAGCCGGCAAAGTAATGCGGCTCAACGGAGCCGATAACAATGATCGTCTCGCTCTGCTTCAGACGTTTGTTGACCGAAACCGGCTGGCCAAACCAGTCCGTACCGACATGCACCATTGAAGAACTGTCGGTAACATCGTGAAAATGAACCCGCGAGCGCACTTGCTCAAGATACTTGCCAAAGATGCTCTTGTAATGTCCCTCGGTGGGTGGCTTATGCGTTCCGGTGGCAACCAGAAAATGGGCGCGGTCGAGCGTGCCGGGATAGCGACTTTCTACCCACTCCAATACCTGCGCCGTTGGGGTATGGCGGTATCCGTCGTTGACCACAAACAGTAACGAAGAAGCGGAGAGGAATTGCTCCACTCCGCTTCGGTCAGCTTCCAGACAAAAATCGTCATAGGAGACGGGTGACGTAAACGGCATAGGCGCAAACTGGTCAACCACCACCGAATCCGGGAGTGTGACTTTCAGTTCAGACCCTCCATATGCCAGATGAATCTCCATGATCCACGCCAACCCAAAGTCCTATGTCGTGCCCATTCTAAGTGTGGGCGAAACCTGAGTGCTTACTTCAGTTCCGGGAAGAAGAACGCGATCTCTATCTTCGCGTTATCATCCGAATCCGACGCATGCACGGAATTCTTCTCGATATTCAGGCCGATCTCCCAACGCAGCGTGCCGCAGGCCGCTTTCTCGGGATTCGTTGCGCCGATAAGAGCGCGGGTATCGTCGACCGCGTTTTCTTTCTCGAGCACCATCGGTACAACCAGCCCGGAGGTCATGAAGGCGACCAGATCATTGAGGAACGGTTTCCCTTCATGCACCGCGTAAAAGCGGCGGGCGTCAGCTTCGGTCAGGCGGAGCATACGGAGCGCCACCAGTTTGAAGCGGGCTTTTTCCAGACGGTTAATGACGTGGCCGATCAGGTTACGATCGGTCGCGTCCGGTTTGATCATCAGCAGAGTTCTTGTTTTCAAACAGGTCACCTCAAACAGATTGTTCGTTATTTCTTGATCTTGGCCGCTTCGCGGAAACCGATCTCGATCGCCTTGCGATTTTTGTCTTCGGTCCCACGCGGAGCGCGCGCCAGTACCGCCTCGGTCAGCGCCTCACGGGAAACACACCCGGTCAGTTCACCGATCGCCGCCAGCGCGATAACATTGGCCACCATGACGTGCCCGGCCTCTTCGCGAGCCAGACGCGTGAATGGCAGACCATAGTAATTCTCAGTCGGAACGTGCGTCACGAGAGTCGTATCGACTACCAGTGTTCCACCTTCCTTTAAATCCTCGTAATACTTGTCCATAGCCTCCTGCGTCATTGCAAGGAGCATGTCGAGCTTCATCGCCTTCGGATAGAATATCTCGTTGGAGGAGATCACGACATCCGATTTCGACGCGCCCCCGCGGGCTTCCGGACCGTATGACTGGGTCTGGACGACATTCCGTCCGTCGCCGCCGCCGATCGCTTCGCCCAGGATAACAGCCGCGAGGATCATCCCCTGACCGCCGGAACCGGAGAGGCGAACCTCAAAACGGTCCTGCGGTATCTGTATCTTGTCGAGTATTTTGGCCATGGTTACTTCCTCGCCGCCAGGGTATCGACCATCTTCTGGTATTCATCACAGAATTCGGTCTTGATGTTATCCTCATGCAGCTCGCCGGTGATGATCTTGCCGCGCAGTTCCTCGGGAGTCATGGTTTTGGCTTTGGACAGCGGCACCGCCAGCTCTTTGAACATCTTGATCATGGCAACCGCATCCCCCTGCTTGTTCAACCGGCCATAGTAGGTATGGCAGTTGGACATCGCCTCGACCAGCGAGAAACCGTTGTGTTGAATCGCTTTCATGATGAGTTTTTCGAGCTGCGGCGCATGGTGCACGGTCTGCCGTCCGACAAACGACGCACCGGCCGCCTGAGCCAACATGCAGGCATCAAACGCCTTTTCGGCGTTACCATACGGCGTGGTCGTTGAGAACGAACCTGCCGGAGTGGTCGGAGAACCCTGACCGCCCGTCATACCGTAGATGTAGTTGTTTATCAAAATGCAGGTGATATCGATATTGCGACGGCACGCGTGAATGAAGTGGTTGCCGCCGATAGCCAGCGCGTCGCCATCACCAGTGATGACGATCACTTTCATTTTCGGCTGGGCGAATTTGGCCCCGGTCGCGAACGCAAGCGCACGGCCGTGGGTCGTGTGCAGTGAGTTGAAATCAAGATAGACCGGCATACGACTGGTACAGCCGATACCGGAGACCATGATGATCTCGTCCTTGTTAAGCCCCAGATTGTCAATCGCGCGGATCAAAGCACTCATGACGATCCCATTGCCGCATCCCGCGCACCAGACTGAAGGGAATTTCTTCCGCGGGCGAAGATAGGACAGGATAACGTCGGACTTATGTTTTTCGACTGTAGTTGCCATTAGAGCACCTCCTCCACCTTCTCGAGCAACTGCATTGGCGTCAGTATCTCGCCGTCATAACGTTGCACGGTGTGTATCTCGATATCGCGCGGCAGGATGCGACGGACCTCGTGCACTATCTGCCCCATATTCAGTTCGGCGACGATCACCTTGCGGCATCGGGCGCAGAGTTCTATCAACTGCTTGTCCGGGAATGGCCAGATAGTATAAAGCTGGATCGAGCCAACCTTGGCGCCTGCCTTACGCGCGATCGCGGCAGCCTGCATCGATGTGCGGGCGACTGTGCCGTATGAGATGAACGCGACCTCAGCGTCATCCATCATCTCCACACGGAGCTTGGTGATCTCGTCAGTATAGTGCTCTATCTTGTTTCTGAGCTTATCCAGTTTCGGCCAGATCTCGTCGGCCCGGTTGGTCGAGAAGCCCATCGTATCATGGGTCAGACCGGTGACATTGTACCGATAACCTTCACCATACGACGGCATCGGTGAAACCAAATTCGGGGTCATGGCAAATGGCTCGAACTTGTCCGGCGAAACCGTCGGCTTGACGCGGTTAAAAATCTCGTATTCACCTGGTTCCGGAATGGTCACCATCTCGCGCATATGGCCAAGCACTTCGTCGAGCAGGATCGTCACCGGTGTGCGGAAACGCTCTGCCAGATTGAACGCGCGGATCGTTTCGGTCAGCGTGTCATTGACCGATGACGGCGCGATAGCAATGGCGGTATAATCTCCATGCGTTCCCCAACGCGCCTGCATCGTATCGGACTGACTAACCTTGGTCGGCAGACCGGTCGAAGGACCACCGCGCTGGACATTGACGATCACGCATGGCGTTTCAGTCATGTAGGCGTAGCCAATATTCTCGAGCATTAGCGAGAATCCCGGCCCGGAGGTCGCGGTCATCGCCTTGCGGCCGGTTATTGAGGCCGCGACAACAGCGGCGATCGACGCTATCTCATCTTCCATCTGGATGAAGCGTCCGCCAATCTTGGGTAACTCGCGTGCGCTTCCTTCGGCAACCTCTGTCGATGGCGTGATCGGGTATCCGGCGAAAAAGCTCAGACCGGAGTAGATCGCGCCTTGGACACAGGCGATATTCCCCTGCATTAATCTGCGTTTATGATCTGCCACTCTTCACCTCACTTGTAATTCGAGGTTATGGCGAAATCAGGGCAATGCTCCCAGCAGATCGCGCATTGAATACAGTCGGCCGGGCGGGCGAGCACTGGTTTGCCGTCTCGGTCGGGTTCAAATACCTGGGTCGGGCAGAAGGCGATACAGATATTACAAGCCTTGCACCAACTCAGGTTAATGTTCAGCGGGGCTGGGCCGTTCGAATAATCATACTTATTCTTGATCGGCTTCTTTCCGGTCGTCGACTCGGCCCCGGTTGATTGATCAGCCATTGCGTTACCTCTATCAATTCAGTGTGCAGATGCACAAGTACGACATTTTGCTCTATTATTTACGCTTTTTCGGAGAAAGCGCAACTCTTTTTGTCCCTTTTTTCACAATCTTCGACTTCCCTGCCGTTTTTTTCACCTTCGGCGCCGATTTCCCGGCCTTCGTCGTAGTTTTTCCCTTTTTGGGAGAGGATTTCGCCGACTTTTTAGTACGGTTTTTCATCAGTTCCGCGAGAAGAATCGGAATCTCGGTCGGCGAGAACGCCACCGGAATACCTACCTTATTCAGGGCCCCGATCTTCTCTTTCGCGGTGCCACTGCCGCCGGAAATGATTGCGCCGGCATGTCCCATCCGCTTTCCGGGCGGAGCGGTCTGACCGGCAATGAACGAAACGACCGGCTTGGTAACATTCTTCTTAATGAATTCCGCGGCCATCTCTTCATCCGAGCCACCGATCTCACCAAGCATCACTATAGCTTTGGTCTCCGGATCAGCCTGGAAAGCCTCAAGACAATCGATGAAATTGGTCCCATTGACCTGGTCGCCGCCAATACCAACGCACGAGGTCTGGCCCATTCCGGCTTGAGTTAGTGCCCAGATCGCTTCATAGGTCAGCGTCCCGGAGCGCGATACCACGCCGACATGCCCCTTCTTCACGATGTTACCCGGAAGAATCCCGACTTTGCTGAGATCGGGCGAAATGAGACCGGGGCAATTCGGACCGATAAGTCGCACACCTTTTGAGCGCAAGTACGGAAGCACTTTCATCATATCGTTAGCCGGCACACCTTCAGTGATGCAAACGATCAGTTTCACACCGGCATCAGCCGCTTCGAAAATTGCATCGACTGAAAACGCCGGGGGAACATATATGACTGAGCAATTCGCGCCGGTCGCTTTGACCGCTTCTTCCATAGTATTGAATACTGGAATGGAACCGATCTTGGTGCCACCTTTGCCGGGGGTCACACCGCCGACGACATCGGTGCCGTATTTCTTCATCTGTTCCGCGTGGAAGGAACCATCACGGCCGGTGATCCCCTGGACCACCACTTTGGTCTTTTTGTCTATGAATATTGCCATGGTTGACTCCTTATGCCTCCACTCCGGCCAGACTGATTGCTTTTTGCACTACTCCATCCAACGTATCCGCGGTCGGGAGCTTGTAGCTGGCGAGGATCTTCTGTGCTTCCTTTTCATTGGTACCGGTCAGACGAATGACAATCGGCACTCGCGGCTTCAGTTCATTGAGCGCGGCGACAATCCCATTAGCGACATCATCACAGCGGGTGATCCCGCCAAAGATATTAAAGAGAATTGCCTTCACATTCGGGTCACTCAGAATGATCTGCATCGCTGTGACCACTTTTTGCGGATTGGAAGATCCGCCGATATCGAGGAAGTTGGCCGGCTCGCCGCCGTAACGCTTCACCAGATCCATGGTCGCCATCGCCAGACCGGCTCCGTTGACGATACACCCGATATTGCCGTCGAGTTTGACGAACGATAAGTCGGCCTCGCGGGCCTTCACTTCGGCCGGGTCTTCGGCGTCCAGATCGCGCATCTCGGCTATCCGTTTTTGGCGGAAGAGCCCGTTGTCATCGACATTCAGTTTGGCATCGAGTGCGATAACATTCCCACCCGCGGTCGTGATGAGCGGGTTGATTTCAACGAGCGAGGCATCATACTTCCAGAACAGGCCGTACAGCTTCTGAATAATATCCGCCGCCTGACGAACCTGATTGATATCGCGATACAGTTTGTATGCGAGATTACGGGCTTCAAATGCCTGCAGACCACGCACCGGGTCAACATACAGCTTGTGTATCTTTTCCGGAGTTTTGGCTGCTACTTCTTCAATATCAACACCGCCTGCCGCTGAAACCATGATGACCGGACGCTTGGTGACGCGGTCAAGAATGATCCCGACATACGACTCAGAAAGTATGTCCTCGGCGACTGTGACCAGCACTTTTTTGACGGTCAGTCCTTTGATATCCATGCCCAATATCTTCTGGGCCAGGACGCGCGCGGCTTCAGCGTTCTCAGCGAACTTCACGCCGCCAGCCTTGCCTCGGCCGCCGACATGGACCTGCGCCTTGACCATGACCGGCTTGTTGAATTTCTCTGCGATGCTGAATGCCTCGGCAGGGGTGGTGGCCACTGACCCTCCCGGTACCGGTATCCCGGCATCGGCAAACAGCTCTTTGGCTTGATACTCGTGGATCTTCATTCGTTGCTATCCTTATCGTGAATTGAATCTGCAGTCCCATCCAGGATCATCTGATAATATTCGCGCGCGTATTTTTCGAGGATGTCGCGCTGATTGTCCGCGGGGTTATCCAACACTTTTTCCATCAGATGATTTAATACCTTCCCGACCGGCGGACTTGGCGGGATACTGAACATGGTCATGATATCATGCCCCGACAAAGCAAGATCGCTCAGCCCGAAAGGCGGCTTTTTGTCGAGCTCTGTCTTTATCTCAGCCTCGAATTGGTCAACATCGTCCGTTCTCCCGCCCATCCCCTGTCCCGCGACATCAGCTCGTCGCAATTCAAGCAGATCCCAGATAAGATCAGTCCCCACTTTGCGCACGAGGCGACGAAGCCCCTTATCGGAAACGGCAGTGGTAAACATATGACGTTCCACCAGCGTCGAGACATCTTTGGTGAGGTCATTGGAAAAGCGGAGCCTGCGCATGATATCACGGGCAGTCTTGGCGCCACCCATTTCGTGACCGTAGAAGGTCGCGCGGTCCCCTTCATCAGAGACGCGGCGATGTTGCGGCTTCCTGATATCGTGGAAAAGCGCGGCAAGGCGCAGCCGTAGCGATGGCTTGGCGGCATCCAGCACATGAAGAGTATGCTCGAACACATCGTATTTATGGTATGGCCCCGGCTGGGTGACACCGACGCACGCTTCCAGCTCAGGGAGAATATGCTTGAGCAGACCGGTCGTCTGCATAATGCGGAACCCCTCAGATGGCTTCTCCGCGCGCTCGAGCAACTTGGTCAGTTCATCGGCAATCCTTTCCGCCGAAACAGTCTTGATGAGTTCGGCGTGCTCGCGTATAGATCGAAATGTTTCCGGTTCGATCATGAAATTGAACCGGGCGGCAAACTGCACCGCGCGCAACATGCGAAGCGGATCTTCGACAAACGACTGCGGTGAAGTCATCCTGATCATTCGAGCCTTCAGATCAACCTGACCCTGCAGCGGGTCCACCAACTGGTCGGTATCCAATGAAAGCGCCATGGCATTGATCGTGAAGTCGCGACGGATCAGGTCGTCTTCCACCGGAATATTCGGGTCAAAGGAGACATCAAAGTCTTTGTGACCAACACCAGTAGAATGCTCTCTACGCGGGAGTGAAATATCGAATGTGTATTGATTGCCCTTGCGGAATTGCGTGAACTTGATCACGCCGAAAGAGCGGCCGACCAGATCGACCCGGCCGTGCTGTTTGAGAATAGAAGTCAGATCATCGTACCGGATACCCGTCACAAGATAGTCGTGGTCCTTGACCGCGCGATGCGCCTGCAGCAAACGGTCGCGGACTGCGCCGCCGACTTCGTATATGCGACCGGTTTTAAGGATATCGTCGATCGCTTCTTGTGACAGTCTACACATGCTCAATCTGGTACGATCCGTGTCCCTGCCTCGCCGACAACCGCCTTGCGGGCATTGCGGAACGAGGTGATGGTCACCATATCGCCGCCATCCTCTATGAATTTGATAGCGGCCAGTATTTTCGGCCCCATGGAACCGGCCGGGAAATGACCATCGGCGTAATATTTCTTTAGCTCCGAGAGCGTTACCCGCTCCAATATCTTCTGGTCCGGCTTATTGAAATTGATCGCGACATTGTCAACCGAGGTCAGGATAGACAGAATCCCTGCGCCGATCTCTTTGGCGAGGACTGCCGAGCCGAGATCTTTGTCGATAACGGCATCCATACCTTCAAGCAGTCCGCGATGATCGATATATACCGGAATGCCGCCACCACCACCAGCGATGACGATCGTGCCGCTGTCGACCAGTGTCTTGATGGTCTTCGCCTCGATCGCCGTTTGTGGCATTGGCGACGGCACCACGCGACGCCAACCGCGGTTGCCATCCTGTTTCATCTGCCAGTCGCGCGTCTCGGAGAAGACCTTGGCGTCTTCTTCGGTATAGAACTGGCCGATATACTTGGTCGGGTTTTTGACGGCCGGGTCATGCTCATCCACCAACATCTGGGTGATGATAGTGACCACGGGGCGATCTATCCCTTCCTGCTTCAGTCGGTTCTGCAGCGACTGCTCGATCATATAGCCCATGCCCCCCTCGGTATCGGCAACGAGCACGCCGAGAGGCAGGATAGGGGCCTTGCCACGAGCCAGCTCAACTCTTAACAGACAGTTGCCGACCTGTGGTCCGTTGCCGTGTGTGACCACCAGATGGTAGCCGTCACGCGCCAATTCGACGATCCCGTCAAGCGAAGATCGCGTATTGGCAAACTGATTGGCGATGGTATCTTCCTGGCCCGGTAAGGTGATCGCGTTGCCGCCAAGTGCGATGACGGCAGTCTTACTTTTCGAATGCTTCGGGTTCACTGGTGATACGCCTGAATGAGCGAGCGGCCGCTGCCGGCCGCCCGCTATTCTCATCCGTGTTAGCGCTTCTTCCCTTTCGCAACAGACTTCTTGGTCTTGAACCCGAATTTCTGGGCCAGCACGGTCTCGATATTCGGCGTGCCGATCTCCTGCAAGCTGTAGAACACGCGGGCGGTCGGTTTGTTGATCTTGATGATCCGGCTGAGATCGATCGGTGTGGCGATCAACACCAGGTCGCACTTGGTGCGATTGATCGTTGTCTCCAGATCCTTTACCTGCTTGTCGCCATAACCCATCGCCGGCAGAAGCGTACCGATATTGGGATATTTGGTGTAGGTGTCGGTGATCGACTGAACCGTGAACGGCCGCGGATCGACCAGTTCGGCCGCGCCATACTTCTCGGCCGCAACCACACCAGCGCCGTACGTCATTTCGCCGTGCGTGAGAGTCGGGCCATCCTCGACTACCAACACACGCTTGCCGCGGATCAACTCCGGCTTGTCGACCTCGATCGGTGACGCACCATCGATAACGACCGCGGTCGGATTGTATTTGCGAATATTCTCCCGCAGATACGAGACGTTTTCCGGGTCGGCGGAATCGATCTTGTTAATGACGATGCAATCAGCCATCAACAGGTTGTTCTGGCCCGGATAGTAGCTTATCTCATGACCGGGACGGTGTGGGTCGACTACCGTGATATGGAGATCCGGCTTGTAGAACGGCATATCGTTGTTGCCACCGTCCCACAATACGACATCGGCCTCGCGCTCCGCCTTGCGGATGATCGCTTCATAATCAACGCCGGCGTACACAGTGACGCCATTGACGATATGCGGTTCGTATTCTTCACGCTCTTCGATCGTGCATTTGTGTTTGACCAGATCCTTGAGCGAGGCGAAACGCTGAACTGCCTGAGCGGCCAGATCACCGTATGGCATAGGGTGACGGATCGCGACGACCTTTTTCCCCATCGCCTGCAATACTTCAGCCACTTTGCGGGTGGTCTGGGACTTGCCGGAGCCGGTACGAATAGCGCAGACCGCTACGACCGGCTTCGCGCATTTGATCATGGTTGGGCGTCCGCCCTCAAAAGCAAATCGCGCACCGGTCGCCATGACGTAGGCCGCTTTTTCCATGACGTACTGATAGGAAACATCGGAGTACGAGAAGACGACCTCATCTACCCCATGCTTCTTCACCAGGCCAAGCAATTCCTTCTCATCGTGGATCGGAATCCCCTTCGGGTAGAGCTTGCCGGCCAGGGCGGCCGGGTAGCGACGGCCATCGATATCCGGGATCTGCGTGGCGGTAAAGGCGACTATCTCCACCGAATCATTGTCGCGATAGAGAGTGTTGAAGTTATGGAAATCGCGACCCGCGGCTCCCATTATGATGATCTTTCTCTTCTTCGTCAGCATTCTAAACCTCCTGCTACTAGCTATTCGTTACTCGATTGACAGCGTGTTCTCGAACTCACCAGGTTGGTTTATATCGAGGACGACTGCCAGATGTAACGGATCAGGTAGCACGGAACCTGATAGTGCAAAGCCATGATCATTTCGCTTCCTCACAACTCCGGTCCGACACCACGTTCCCTGTTTCCTATCTGCAATTCAACTTCTCAGCATTAGTCCGCGTTATCGATCTGTGCGCGCTGGATGGTGCCGGAGAAATCGACGTAGATCGACTTCCATTCGGAGAATACATCCAAAGCCGCGGTCGCCGCTTCACGATGGCCGTTGCCGGTCTCTTTGGTCCCGCCAAACGGCAGGTGAGTCTCCGCGCCGATAGTCGGTGCGTTGACATAGAAGATACCGGTGTAAACATCGCGCATCGCGACATACGCTTTATTGATATCGCGGGTATAGATCGAGGCCGACAGTCCGTAAGCGGTATCATTGGCCAACTCGATCGCTTCCTGGAAAGTGCTGAACGTACCCATCCCCAGCACGGGACCAAAGATTTCTTCCTTCCAGATCCGCATGTTTCGAGTCACACCTGAAAAGACGGTCGGTTGGACAAAGTACCCCTTATCGTACGCGCCGCCGGTGAGGCGATTGCCACCGCACTCCAGTTTGGCGCCGTCAGCCTTGCCGATCTCGACATACTTCAGGACGGTCTCGAGCTGCGACTGATTGACGACTGGTCCCATCTGGACTGAATCCTCAAGACCGTTGCCAACCTTGATCGCCTTTGCCTTTTCAACCAACATCGCGGTGAATTTGGCGGCGATATCTTTGTGCATGATGACACGGCTGGTCGCGGTGCAGCGCTGACCTGACGTACCAAACGCGCCCCAGAGCACACCCTCGGCCGCCAGGCTCAAATCGGCGTCATCCATAATGATGATGACATTCTTGCCGCCCATTTCAAGGCAAAGATGCTTGAATTTCGGAGCGCATGCGGTCGAAACCTTGCGGCCAATTTCGGTCGAGCCGGTGAAAGAGACAATGCGAACGCGGTCATCATTCATGAGCGCGTCACCGACCGAACCGCCGGGTCCGGTCACCATATTGACCACACCCGCCGGGACACCTTCTTCTTCGCACGCCTTCATCAGATTGACTACCGACATCGGCGTGTCAGTCGCCGGCTTGATGACAATAGTGTTTCCGCAGATCAGTGCCGGCATCATCTTCCATGACGGGATCGCCATCGGGAAATTCCACGGCGTGATGAACCCGCAAACACCTACAGGCTGGCGAATGGTCATATTGAACTTATTGGGAAGTTCGGATGGCGTGGTCATGCCGAACAAACGCCGTCCCTCACCCGCCATGTAATAGGTCATATCGATCGCTTCTTGGACATCACCGCGTGTCTCGATAAGGATCTTACCCATTTCGCGCGTCATGTCGCGGGAATATTGCTCTTTGTTCGCGGCCAGACGGGCGGCGACGCGGTAGAGAATCTCGCCACGTTTCGGAGCCGGGACCAGTCGCCATGACTTGTAGGCTTCTGCGGCCGCATCGACCGCGGCCTTGACATCGGCCGGTGTCGACTTCTGGAAATGACCGATCACATCATCATGATTGGCAGGATTACGATTTTCGAAAGTTTGCCCGGAAGAGGAATCAACCCAGGCACCGTTGATGTAATTCTTGTAAACAGGTACGCTACTCATGGCGCACACTCCCTTGCATCAAAGTGTCGTGGCCGACGCTGCGCGTTGTGAATTATTTCACAGCAAATCGGCGAAAGCGCTAATATACCGCTTAATCGGTCGTTGTCAACCGCTTTCGGGTCGGCAATCACTCTGCTTTCTTCTTGGTGTACAGCATGTTACGCATGCACAAAGACGGACGCCGGTACGCCGCGTACGAGATTCTGACGATCCCGGAGTATCTCCTCACCGACCGTCATTCATTCGGCGGACAACACGCTTCACCATCATTTTTACGGAAGTCATTTTGGTGATCCGGACGCAGGATAATATGTTCGTTATGCTTTGAAAGATTTCATTTCAAACCAACATCCCCGCATTTAGTAATTGATGGAATACGGACCCGGAACGTGTATATTATAGCAACACTGAAGGAGACGACTTGACTACTCTGTTATTGCTTGGCTGGTTGAGCCTTCCGTTGGCCCCGCTCAACCCGATCGAACAGGATACTATTGCGGCGATGAACCTTCATCTGTCCGCGGGTGTCACTAGTCCGAATGGTATCGTCTCCGCTTCGCCGGAAATGTCGATCAAGTACGAATTTCGTCCGGCGCACCCATTCATTGTTCGAACTGAAGCCGATTTCCGCCTGGGGTCTGTGGGTACTCTTTTCTGGCCGGCAGGCAATGAACGACAAGCAATGTACCTTGAGGGATCATATCGTTCTGCCCTGCTCGGACTGGATATACTCTATTACCGGGGGACCGACCGCCTCACCGCGTATCTTGGCGCGGGCATCGTACAATCATTCAATGAATTCGATGCTGACCAGAAATCACGCGATCTACTCAGGTCGCGCTATGGAATTGACCAGATAGACATGTCACAGCGTGTCGGGTACCGCTTCACTCTGGGACTTCGTTTTCACCGGACTTACGCGTTTGAGGTCGCCATCACTCAGATGGAGCCGAATTTTGTGTTTGGGCGCGATTTCGGCGATGGGACCTTTTCGAAAGAAACTGTCCCCACTCAGTTCAGTTCGTTCCGCTTCACCTTTGGTTATCTCTGGGAACTCAAGGCGTTTTAGTCACTGGAGTATTACTGAGGGACCGCCAGAGGTACCAGCAAGCGACGGTCCGATACGGCTTCCACTTCACGCAGAACTTACCTAGCCTCTTCAACTGCCGTTTCCCATACAGCCGCTGCACTGCAGTCTGGATCCCCAAATCTCCCTCGGCGAATATGTCCGGCCGACCGAGCACAAACATGAGATACATTTGAGCTGACCACGGGCCGATCCCCTTGACTTGCGTGAGATGTTCGGTTACTTCAGCATCGGTCATTCTATCGATCTTGCGGAACGAAACCTCTCGCGACCTCACCTTGGCCGCCAGATCCCGCACAGAGGTCACTTTAGCGCGAGAGAGCCCGGCAGACCGAAGTCTGGCGTCTGTTAGCCTTGTGAGCACAGACGGAGTGATCTTTCCCCCTGTCTCTTCCCTCAGCCGTTCGTAAATACTGGCCGCCGCCTTGGTGGAGAGCTGTTGGCCGACAATAATGCGGACCATAGAGGCGAATCCGTGGGGCATTGTCCGAACCAGCCCGGGACCATGCTCGGCTATAAGCGTTTCCATGACCGGATCTACCTTGCACAGGTGCAGTTCGGCTTCGGAATAGTTTTCCATACTGAGTGCGGGCATGCGACAATGTAATCAGCCACAGGCGCGGAAACATCACTTTTCGCAGTCCATTTTGACGGATTGGGCCGAACCAATCCGCGGGACAAATGTTACAATCGCAAGACCACCTACGAGAAAGGGAATGCATGCAGATTCATCATTGGGTAATGGCCTTAGGCGGATATATGATCCTCATGGGGATCACCGGATTCATCAGGACAGGGTCACCGACCGCCCTCTACATCAACGGCGGTATTGCCCTTGCCACAATACTTCTCGGATACTTTTGGGGACGCAATCTGGCCGGAGGGATGGGGAATGTCGTGATCGGCTGGGTCGCCTTAAACAGCGTTTTGCTCAGCTATATGACCTTCAAACGGATCGCGGCACATGCCGAGGCCCGGGCCGGCTCAGAACTCATTTTCGGGTCGATGGCGGTTTTTTCGATAATTGTGCTGGTTCTGCTTATTCGCCATCGATTCAGCAGCTGAAATCGCCCGCTCAGAAATCACATAGCGATCGAAGAACTCGCGCCGAAAGGCTTCAAAGCGATGTTCCTCGATCGCTTTGCGTATCCCCCGCATCAGATTCTGAAAAAAGTAACTGTTGTGGTAGGTCGCAAGCACGAATCCAGTGATCTCTCGCTGATTGTACAGGTGCCGGATATACGCGCGGCTGTACCGCTGGCAAACCCTGCAGTCGCAATGCGGATCAAGAGGGGATTCATCTTTCGCGTACTCAGCGTTGCGGTAAACGATCTGTCCTTCGGAAGTGAAAACATTCCCAGTCCGTGCATTGCGGGTTGGTAGAACACAATCGAACATGTCGACGCCATAAGATACTGCCATCAGCAGATCCTCCGGATATCCTACTCCCATCAGATAGCGAGGTTTTTCGGCCGGAAGATACTGGATCGTGTGCGCCAGCATATCTTCCATCTCTTGCTTACTTTCTCCGACCGAAAGTCCGCCGATGGCATTCCCCGGAAAGTCCAAGCTGACTATCTGTTCAGCCGAAATAGCTCGAAGGTCTTTGTACACGGACCCCTGGACAATCCCAAAAAGATTTACCTGGCGCCCGGACTTATCGAGCAGTGCCTGATGTTCAACTTTGCACCGCTTGGCCCAATCAAACGTTCTGCGAACTCCAATTTGTGCCAGATCGTGATCGGCCGGAAACGGGACACACTGGTCGAACGCCATGATGATATCCGGACCGATTGCATGCTCGATCTGCATCACCTTTTCCGGAGAGAAAAAGTGGCGCGAACCATCAATGTGAGACTGAAACTCCACACCATCATCGGTGATCTTCGAGATATCTCGGAGTGAGAAGACCTGAAAGCCTCCGGAATCGGTGAGCGTCGGCTTGTGCCAACTGTTGAATTTCGCCAACCCCCCCATCTGCTCGATCACGTCGGTACCGGGGCGCAAATAGAGATGGTAGGTATTCCCAAGGATGATCTCAGCGCCGATCGATTCCAGATCTTCGGAAGTCAGCGCTTTAACTGATGAGGATGTCCCGACCGGCATGAAGGCCGGGGTCTGCACATCGCCGTGTGCGGTGCGCAACACTCCGCGACGCGCGGCACCATCGGTCGTTATAAGTTCGTGCAGCCTACGATTAACCAATGGCGATATCCAGTGCGGCTTGGATGTCCGTAACTCCGAAGACCTCAACCGATGGCTCATTGACTTGCGCCCGGTTAGTTTCGGGAATGATCATGGTGGTAAACCCAAGTTTGGCGGCCTCGTTCACGCGGCGATCGATTTGCGTGATACCACGCACCTCGCCGGACAGGCCGACCTCTCCGACCACCATCGTTTTGGAACGGACCGGACGGTTCTGCAGGGATGAGGCGACCGCGGTCAACACCGCCAGATCCAGCGCCGGTTCAGCGATGCGAAGTCCCCCCGCTACAGAAGCGAATACATCGTGCGCGGAGACCGGCATCTCCTGACGTTTCTCCAGAATTGCCAGAAGCAGCGCCAGCTTCTTGCTGTCGAGACCGGATGCTACTCTCTGGGGCGCAGCATACGTAGCGCGGGTGACCAGCGCCTGAACCTCTACAAGCAAAGGCCGGTTCCCTTCCATGACGCCACACACAACAGAACCTGAGCGATGCGTGATATTCTCCGATGTCAGGAATAACGAACTGGGGTTTTTGACTTCTTCCAGCCCCTTCTGCCCCATTTCAAAGAGGCCGATCTCCGCCACCGAACCAAAACGATTTTTGGTCGCCCGAAGCATGCGATAAAGATGCGCGTTGTCCCCTTCGAAATACACGACTGTGTCGACCATATGCTCGAGCACTTTCGGTCCGGCGACAAAACCCTCTTTCGTGACATGCCCAACTAGAAACAGCGCGTTCCCTCTCCCTTTGGTCTGCGAGACCAACTGGTTCGCGCATTCGCGGATCTGACCGATTGTTCCTGGCGGCGAATCAAACTGCGGTGCGGAGACCGTCTGTATTGAGTCGACAATCACGACCCCAAAATTCCCCGTCTCGATCGTCTCGGTGATCTCCTCGAGCGTCATCGTATTGATAACCGTGATATTCTCACCGGTGACACCAAGACGCGAGGCTCTTATTTTTATCTGCGAGAGTGATTCTTCTCCGGTCGCGTACAATACCGGGATCCCCTGTGACGAATAGGCTTGGGCGGCCTGAAGCAGCAAGGTTGATTTCCCTATCCCCGGCTCTCCTCCCAGGAGAACTACCATCCCCGGCAAGAGTTGCCCGCCAATAACTCGGTCAAATTCCGAAATGCCCGATCGATAGCCGGACATGGTTGCGCTCGATATCTCGGCGATCGTCTGCCGCTCCACCAGTGTAGGCGTACCGCGTGCCTTCTTTCGTTCCGGGGCTCGCTCCTCAATAAGACTGTTCCATGAGCCGCACTCGCGGCACTGTCCCTGCCAGCGCGGATGTTCCGCGCCACACTGTGAACAGAAGTAGGCAGTCTTGATCTTTTTCCCGATCACTTACGCCACCCTTATCGGCCCTTGCGCCGATCCCGAGATGAATTGCCTGAGCACTGGGTTGCTGCTGGATCGTACTTGATCTGGGGTGCCATCGAACTCGACTTTCCCCCCATACAGCATAACAATTCTGTCGGCTATCTTAAACGCCGACCGCATGTCGTGAGTCACCGTAATGGACGTGACGTGCAATTTCTGATTCAGTTCTACAATGAGATCATCAATTACATCGGACGTCACTGGGTCGAGGCCGGAGGTAGGCTCGTCATAGAGCATGATATCTGGATTGGTCGCTATAGCGCGCGCCAGTCCGACTCGTTTCCGCATACCGCCGGAAAGTTCAGATGGCAGTTTGTCGCGTGTCTCCGCCATGCCGACCACTTCCAGTTTTTCGGTGACGATCTCATCGATCTGCTCGGGCGAATACTCTCTTGACTCCAACAGTCCCAGACCGACATTCTCAGCGACCGTCATTGAGTCGAACAGAGCGGCACCTTGAAAGAGCATGCCGAAGCGTCGACGCATCGCGGTTAACTGCTCTGCATCGAAAGTCGCAATATCAGCGCCCTCGAACAGCACTCGCCCGGAGTCCGGCTCCATCAGTCGGAGCAGATGTTTCAGCAAGACCGATTTTCCCGTGCCGGAAAGACCTATCACGCAGATCGATTCACCGGGACTCACCTCAATATCTATGCCATCCAATACCCGCACACGGCTGAACGACTTGACGATCTGCTCTATCTTTATGATCGATTCGCCCATCTTTATATCCGGAACAAAATAACCGCAAACACAAAGTTGAAAACCAGTACCAGTACCATCGAGATAACTACGGAGCGCGTGGTCGCGGCACCGACTCCTTCAGCCCCGCCTTGCGTGCGGAACCCTTCATAACAGGCGACCAGACCTATCACCAGCCCAAAGACCCACGCCTTGACCAGGCCGTTAACCAGATCCATAAGCCTGAACGAACTGCGGAAGCCGTTGAGATATGTTTCGGTGGAAACATCGACGCCGACGACCGAGACGATCAAACCGCCGATTATCGCGACAAAGTCTGCAAAGATAACGAGAAGCGGCACCTTCAACATGCAGGCGAGCACGCGTGGCATCATGAGATAACGGCTGGGAGATATCCCCATGGCGTCCAGAGCATCGATCTGCTCTGTCACTTTCATTGTGCCAAGTTCGGCGGTGATCCCGGCGCCAACCCGTCCGGCGAACACTAGCGCGGACAACACCGGCCCAAGCTCTATTATGACCGCCTTCCCCACCGCCTGTCCGAGGTAGCGAAGTGGCGCGCCGATGAATTTAAACTGATAAGCCGCCTGCCAGGCCGAAACCGCTCCCACAAAGATCGCGATGATGACTATCAACGGCAGCGACATGACGCCGATCGAGTAGAACTGCTCGAATGTCACTCTCATTGAGCGGGGAATATCTTTGAGATGGAGGATGAACCGTCCAAACAACAGGCTAATGCCGCCGATCCATGAGACGATCGTCACACTCCGTCGTCCGATCGTGATCAACCCACGTTGCGGTTCCATCAGACGGTGAACTCCTTAGAATGGCGTGTCGGAACCCTTAATAGGATCGACATCAGCCGGCAACTCCCTGTAGCCGGCCGCGAGATTCTCAAATCGCGCGAACTCTTTGACAAAGGCCATGCGAGCAGTGCCGGTTGGGCCGTTACGCTGCTTGGCGACAATAACCTCTGCCGTGCCGAGCTTGTCGGCGTTTTTCGGGTCGCGACGTTCATCATCGTTAAGATAATACTCGGGCCGATACACGAACATCACAACATCAGCATCCTGTTCGATCGCCCCGGACTCACGCAAGTCCGCCAACTGAGGGCGTTTGTCGCCGCCGCGGTGCTCTACCATACGGGAGAGCTGTGAACAGGCAATGACCGGTACTTGAAGTTCCTTCGCCAGCGCCTTCATACTGCGGGAGATGACTGATATTTCCTGTTGACGATTCTCAGATCGCCCGGACGCGTGCATCATCTGGATATAGTCGACAATGATCAGCGATAAATGTGGAAACTGTGCTTTCAGGCGACGCGCCTTCGCGCGCATCTGGAGCGAGGTCAATGACGCGGAGTCGTCAATAAATATATCCATCTGCGACAGCGTATTGCCATGTTTGGTCAATTGCGCGTACTCAGAGTCGGACAGCTTGCGGGAGCGAAGTTTCTGCTGGCTGATCTTGGCCCGTCCGCACAGCATACGGAGCGCAAGCTGCTCCTTGGACATCTCGACCGAGAAGATCGCCACCCCCTTCTTGGTCTTCTCATTGGAAGCAATACTCTCGGCGATATTTACGGCCAGAGCGGATTTCCCCATAGACGGTCGGCCGGCTATAACCACGAAGTCACCGTTATGCAGCCCCTGGGTCAGCATATCCAGTTCGGCGTAGCCCGTCATGACGCCTTCCAGTGAGCCATCGCCCGACTGGAAACGCTCGATCTGCTCGAACGAATGGTGCACGAGCTGCTTGAGTGGCACAAACCCCTGGCGGAGGCGGCTCTCCGAGATACGAAAGATATTCGCTTCGGCCGCGTCCAGCAAATCCTCGACCGGATTCTCCGAAACGTACGCGGAACGAGAGATCTCATTCGATGTCTCGATCAGGCGACGCAAAAGTGACTTGTCCAAAACGATCGTCGCGTACGCCAGCACATTCGCGGTAGAAGCTACTGACTCAGCCAACTCGACCAGATAAACACGCCCGCCTGCCTTCTCGAGCTGGTTGTCCTTCTGCATCATGTTGGCGACCGTGGTGATATCACACGGTTCGGAGCGGTTGTACAGCTCCAGCATGGATTTGTAGATGATCCGATGGCGCGGCGCATAGAAATGTTCCTCGGAATCAATGACCCCGATCACTTGATGGATCGCTTCGTCATCCTTGAGGATCGAACCAAGCAGCGCCTGTTCAGCGTCGCCGGATTGCGGCGGCTGGAGATGTTGAACGTCTTTATCTGATTTGGCCTGAAATGCCATGTCTATTCCGATTCACTTCCTACACTTGGTCGTATCTGGCTTTCAGCATTTTCATGTCCTCCCATGTTTCCTTCTTGTATTCGGGGAAACGAAGGAGCGCGGCCGGGTGATAGGTCACCAGCATCGGTATCCCATGATAGTTAAGCCAGGATTTGCGCAATTTACTGAGTGGCGTAGTGGTCTGCAAGAGCGATTGTACCGCAATACGCCCCAGACAGCAGATCAGCTTTGGCTGAATAAGCCGAATCTGCTCATGAAGATACGGAAGACACGCGGCGACCTCATCGGGCTGGGGGTCGCGGTTGTTCGGCGGCCGGCACTTGAGGATATTCGCGATATAAACTTCCTGTCGCGATAGCTGAATAGCCGCGAGGATCTTGTCCAATAACTTCCCCGCGGCCCCAACAAAAGGCTCCCCTTGTAGGTCCTCTTGCGCCCCAGGCGCCTCCCCAATAAAGAGCAACTTCGCCCTGGGGTTGCCCACACCATACACGAACTTCGTGCGCGTTTTGCCGAGCGGGCATTTCAGGCAATTACAGATTTCGGCATTGTGCTGGTCGGTCGACCCAAAGGTCGCGTCACCGAGCGGGATAGTGATATCATCACGGACGACTGATTTGGCCATCCTGGCGGTTTCCTCCATAGCGAACAACGTTGGTTCCGAGGGTGCGGTCGGACTCACCGCCTCGGCTGCCTGTGGCGAGATGTCGGCGGCCACTTTTCGCTCGACATGACTGAGCACAATTTCGTCAGTCCCCAGTTCAATCTGCGCTTTCAACGCACGACGGACCAGGTCGAGTATGTCCTGGGAATTGTCAGCCACGCGATCTGGATTTGGCGCCGGACGGGCGGCTGGACATAATGTGAGAGATTCGTTCGATCAGGCGAACGGCCACCTCTGATTTCGAAAGGAGCGGCCATGTCTCCGCGATCATGTCGGGGGCAAGCACCATCACTTGATTGGTGTCATGGTCAAATCCGGCACCCTCGGATCGAGGATTGTTCACCAATATCAGGTCGAGCTGTTTTTCGATCAGCTTTTTTCGGCCATTTGCTTCCGCGTTCTCGGTCTCCAGCGCAAACCCGACCACAATCTGACCTTCTCTTCGCTTCCCCGCAACCTGCTTCAGGATATCAGTCGTTGGGGTGAGTGTCAGCTGGAGCGCGTCTTTTGTGCGCTTGATCTTCTGTTCGGCGGATACCTCAGGCATGAAATCCGAGGGTGCCGCGGCCATGATGAGGCAATCAGCCTCGGAGAACTCCTTCTTCACCGCTTCAGCCATCTGGGCAGTGGTTTCGACATTGATTGTACGAAGGCCAGTCGGATGAGTCAGTTGGGTTGGGCCAGAGATCAGCGTCACTTCAGCGCCAGCCTCACGAGCGGCTTCAGCGATCGCATATCCCATCTTGCCGGATGATCTATTCGAAATGAATCGGACCGGGTCGATGGCTTCACGACACGGACCAGCCGTTACCAGTATCTTCTTCCCCGCTAACTTGCCGGAACGTCGACGGGCCTCTGCTTCAAAGAACAGCTTCACCTGTTCGAATATCTCCAGCGGCTCGAGCATTCGACCGATCCCGAACTGCTTTTCCGCCATCTCTCCCTCGGCCGGACCCACAAAGTGGTAGCCCAACTCCAGTAGAGATCTGACATTTCGCTGCGTGATAGGATTATGCCACATCCCGGGATTCATCGCTGGCGCGATTATTACCGGCGCGGGAGAGGCACAGACGATAGTGGTCAGCAAATCATCGGAGACACCGGATGCGGTCTTGCCGATGAAATTCGCCGTCGCTGGCGCTATTACCATCAAGTCCGCCCAGCGTGCCAATTCGATATGACGAGTCGCGATTTCATCCCGCTCGGCCCACATATCCGTGTAAACCGGATTGCGCGAAGTCGCCGCCAGTGTCATCGGGGTGACAAACTTGGTGGCGTTGGCCGTCATAATGACGCGGACCTCGGCCCCCGCCTTTATGAGCGCGCGAACCAAATACGGCACCTTATAACAGGCAATGCCGCCGGTCATCCCGACGATTACTTTTTTGCCGGAAAGTGACATGTCAGTTGATCGTTAACGTCGGATCTATCTTCGGATCGAGTAGAGCCAGCGATTCCATCTCGCTGAACTCATTGAACAGAACCGCCGCGGTCACCAGTTTGACCTGCTCAAGGTCGACGCGCTGCGGCGACACCGAAAACGCCCGCTCCAGCACCGTCTCAAACTGCTCGTCATCGATAACCGACAGCGCGATCAGTTTCACCAGGAATCCGTACGCCTCGGGACTCAATTGCAGTCGTTCGTACTGAGTCAGGACACGGTTGGAGTGATGTTCTTCGGGGAACTGGGCAAAGAACGGTTCGTCGTTATGCTCAAATCGATCGATAACCCAGGAATAGGCGGATGATATCTCACTGTCGGAATACCCCATACTCTGGAGATCCGGCGTGAGGTCATCCATGCTTGGAAGTATCCCCTGGTGCTCCCGCATATGATCTATCAGATAAACGACTATTTCCAGAACTCGGTTACCCATCTTCCCTTCTCGTCCACCCCCGACTCAGGTAAGATAGATGTCCGGCGCCAAGCGGTCAACCGAAGAGTATCGTGGACGAAGAGAATTGCTGGGCGGGACTATTCCTTGGACGGCCAGTCAGGGAGCGAAATATCCGCTGCCGGTAAGTTGTTGTAGCCGGAGAAAATGCACTCGACCTCAATCGTTTCCGCCAGTTTGAGGAACAGCGCCTTCGGACGTGGAATATCGTACTCGTCTAAATTGATCTGGAATCGGGTATGAATTGATACCTTTTCACTCCCCTGCCCGGTCGTCGCGACCACTTCAATTGGCGCCGAAAGCTGACGTTTTACGCCGTGGATATAAAACCAGCCCTGAACTTCGCCACTATCCGTGACATTGGCTTTCAGCGGCTCAAGGCCTAACACTCCAGTCAACTCAAAATAGGCAAACGGGAATTTTTCGGTATGCAGATGCCGGTCACGCATATGACCATCGCGAGTGTCAATCCCGGTCTCAAGCGTTCGTAAGTCCACGCGCAGGACTCCCGAAACGTTTGAATTTGGATTGTCCGGATCGAACGAAAATGAGCCTTCGATCGCCGCGCTCTTCCCTTCAATGAACTCCAATTTGGCGGTAGACCGGAAAAAGACCGAGTCCTCCCCTGGCGCGGGATTCAACTGGAAGTCGGACGCAGTTATCCCCGTCGCCAAACCAAGGAGCAGAATAATTGCAAAAATGAACTTCTTCATTGGGCACCTCCTGCTAATTGTCCGGCGCGCCGGCATTGATCCAGTCCCGGAGCTTATTCAGATCGGATATCGAGATATAGGGACCGCCTGGAGGCATTCGTGAACCAAATTGAGGCGACGTTGTGATCTTGAAATAGAGACTGCTGGTGGCGGCACTCCCCGGCACAATGGCCGCGCCATGGCTTCCAGAAGCATGAAATACCGCATGGTAAGTAGCAGAACCAAGGCCAAGCCCTCCCTCGGCCGAACTTCCGCCGTGACATCCGGAGATCGCGCATCTGGCCAACAATAACGGCTGGATATCACTTGCGAAACTGGGGGCGTCGTCATCCAGAATCGTACAGGTCGCCGTGCTGTCCAGACACATCCCGTTGGACAGAGCGGTCAGCCTGATGGTGAACTCCTCGGACGACTCAAAGAGAGCATCCTCGGTAGTGCCAATGGACAACACCGCCGAGAGTTGACCCGGAAGGATTGTATCACGCCCGCTTGCCAGAATGAAATCAGCAGGTGCTGTTGCGGTCCCCGCCACCAGATTGAAGTCAAAGATAACCGGTAAGATGCCGGCTTTATTGAGCTCGACCGTAACCTGAGCCGTCTCACCCTCGACAATAGATGTATCTCGTATGGAGACAAATGGCACCCCGTCATCGTCCAGTATGACACAGGTCGCCTCGCCCTCAGTAATCACTGCGTTTGTAGCGCTCAGGATCTTGATGGCGACTTCCTCAAGAGGTTCGATCTGGTCATCCTGCAGGAACTCAAGGCCGACATGAATGTGATCCTCGGCGTGACCGACACCATCAGTCGCTTCGATAGTGACCGTGTCGGTTCGCGCCTCAAAATCCTGACCGGCAGTAGCCGTGAGCCCTTCAAAAGTATAGATAATCGTGACCGGTCGCGGAGCCTCAAAGCTGAGCTCGATCTCGCATTCGGCGATATCACCTTCGTTGGTCGTATCGCTGTGGACCGTCATTTCCGGAATAGGTATCTCCGGCAGACTTCCAAAATCAGCACATCCCAATGCCAGGCTGACTATCACAATTGCGAGAATACATAACCGTCTCATTTTCACACCTCAATACCCGACATGGAACTGCACGAAGAACAGATCCTCGCCATCCAGAAAACCCCGAGTGTACTTCGTGTATGATGGACGGATCTGCACGAATGGCATTGGATAAAAATCGATGGAGAAACGGAGATATTCGTCTACTCCAGTCTCCAGTCGCCGGTCAGGGTCGAAGAAATTGTACTCTCCGACCAAATAGAGCCCGTATTCGATCCGTCCCACAAGACTCGCGTACATAGCGATCTGATCATTCCCCTTCCCTACGACATCCATCTCACCCATTGCCGTAAACCGATCATATGCCAGCCCGCCGTACAATGATTTCGCGTGTGGAAAGAGTCCGAAATCATCCGGTCCGACCTCATCGGTGAACCGGTAAGAACTCCCTACCAGATAGCTGAACGCGCCCAGCGTCCCCGGTCGATAGAGATTGAAATTGACCACCTTTTGTTCATTCGGATTGAATGCCTCGGCGATCAGATTCGCTCCGGCCCATTCACCAGTCAAAGACAGTCCATCCAAATAGACTTCGGAACCATTTCCTGTCATCTCCCTAACAAATGACTTGTGGTCTTCCACACGTAGTCCGAACGAAGGCGTGAAGGTCCCAAACTTGGCGGAGTACTTGTTATCACCAAACGTCAATAGCGCATAGTTCTCGGTGATGCCGTTTGCGCCAATGCGCATGTGATAGAACATGTTCCGCAGCGGCTCTACCGTGACAAACCCATCCGTCTGCATACGGAAGATCCGGCCATCATCCATCGCCAGATAGCGGGCATCGAATCCAAGAATCAGCAATTCTCCAACCCGAGGTTTTCGGTACTGCGACGCCAGCCACTTCTTGGTGCTCGGCAACGTCAGTTCGTTGAAAGCCGTGGTGAAATTGCCGTACTCTGTTCGTGCCCCTCCTCCTGCAGGCGAAAAGTGGCAGTTCTTGCATGGCTCGGCATGCTCAATTGACAGTCGCGGATACGCCAGGAGCGAGGCTGCACAGATAAGAAGTAAACCAATGACAGGTATGGCGATCTGACGATACATGGTTGCGCTTTCTTCAATCGGTCACACGCTAAGCGGGCCCAAAACCACGCCAACGCCCGGTACAGTATGGCCTGGCCCGTCCTGTTACACAGAGAAACCGCAGGCTGTCGTCGTACAGCCCGCGGTCAGTTTTGCGGAGAATCTAATATATTGACCAAATCGGTCAATGTTTGAAGTGGCGGATGCCGGTGAAGACCATGGCGATACCGAGTTTGTCGGCGGTAGCGATGACCTCCTCGTCCCCCTTTGATCCACCCGGCTGGATTACGGCCGCCACCCCGGCTTGCGCGGCGACTTCCAGCCCGTCCGGCATCGGGAAGAACGCATCAGAAGCCAGAACTGCCCCTTTGGCCCTGTCACCGGCCCGCTTGACAGCCAGGAACGAAGAATCGACACGGGAGGTCTGCCCCATCCCTATACCGACTGTCGCCAGGTCCTTAGCAATTACTATAGCATTCGATTTGGTATGCTTCACCACCCCCCACGCAAACAGCAACGATTGGAGTTGCGCTGGAGTAGGCGCGACTTTGGTTACGGTCTGCAGGGTCTTTGGGTCAAGTTTGTGGTCATCGGCAGTCTGAGCCAGTAGGCCGCCCTGGATGAACCGATAATTGACCAGCCCCATTCTGCGTCCACGCGCTATCTCCGGGAGAGCAAGAAGTCGGCGTGTTTTCTTTTTCACCAGCAGTTCCAGCGCATCAGGCGCAAAACCCGGCGCCAGCATGCACTCGACAAACGGCGTCTCGTGCAGCAGCCTGGCGGTCTCCATATCGACCATCTTGTTGAGCCCGATTATCGAGCCATACGCTGACAATGGATCAGATTCATATGCGCGGGCATAGGCCTCGGCTAAGGTTTTCCCCTGAGCCGCGCCACATGGATTGGTATGCTTCAGAATGCAGGCGAATGGCTCCGAGAACTCGAGCAGAAGGTCTAGACAAGCATCCAGATCGCTGTAGTTATTGTATGACAGCTCTTTGCCTGCCAAGATTTCAGCATGGACCAACGTCGGCGCCGCGTAGGTCGGATCGGCAAAGAGCGAGGCTTCCTGGTGCGGATTCTCGCCATACCGAAGTGGCGACGCCTTGCGATACTCCATCTTCAACATGTCGGGGAAATGCTCGGCTCGTTTCTGAATCGGGGCGGTGCTGTCCAGCGCAAACCAATTGGCGACTGCTCGGTCATAGTCCGCGGTCAGCGCATAGGCGCGACCGGCGCACCGACGACGGAATTCAAAGGACGTGGTCCCGTCAAACTTCTTCATTTCTTCCAGCAGTTCAGCATAATCCGAAGGATCCGCTACCACCGTCACAGAGTCGTGGTTTTTCGCCGCCGCACGGATCATGGACGGTCCACCAATATCGATATTCTCGATTATCTCTTCCTCCGTCGCGTCCGGCTTGGCCACCGTCTGCTTGAACGGATAGAGATTGACCACGACCAGATCGATCCCGCGATAATCCGCGGACTGCATCTGCTCGACATCCTCGACCAGATGGCGGCGGTATAAAATCCCGGCATGGATCTTCGGATGGAGCGTTTTCACTCGTCCGCCCAATATCTCCGGGGAACCGGTGAAAGTAGAGACCGAGATCGCGTGGATCCCCGCGTCGCGCAGAGTCCTCAGTGTTCCCCCGGTCGACAGTATCTCCACTCCCATTTTGTCCAAAGCGAGTCCGAGATCGACAATACCGGCTTTATCAGAGACCGATATCAATGCCCGTTTGATCTTTATAGTATCCATGGATTGCTTACTTGCCTGTCAAAAGACGTTGTGCTTCGCGATACCGCGAGGCCGATACGTTGACCACTTCATCTGGAAGCACCGGCGCCGGCGGCTTCTTGTTCCAGCCGGTAGATTCTAAATAATCACGGATCGGCTGTTTGTCGAACGAGGGCTGGCTTTTCCCGATCTCATATTTGTCAACCGGCCAAAAGCGGCTGGAATCAGGTGACAATACCTCGTCGATCAGAATGAACTTCCCGTTCTTGTAGCCAAACTCAAATTTGGTGTCGGCGATAATGATCCCTTTGGTCAGGGCGTAATCCGCCGCCTTCTGGTACACGGCGAGCGACTTATCGCGGCACAACTCGGCCGTCTCACGCCCGACTATCTCGACCATCTGCTCAAAGCTGATATTCTCATCGTGGCCGTCATCGTTTTTTGAAGACGGCGTAAAAAGTGTCGTGGGGAGCTTTTCGGATTCTCTTAACGTTGCAGGGAACTCGAACCCATGTACCGAGTTCGAACCTGACTTGCGCGCGGTCTGTAGCTCCTTCCACATCGAGCCAGAGATATATCCGCGGACGATGCACTCGGCATCGATCCGATCCGCCTTGACCACGATCATCGAGCGCCCCTCAAGCTGATCGCGATACGCGCGGAGCTTGACCGGGTACTCGTCGACATTGGCCGTCACGAGATGGTTGTCCACGACATCCTTGAGAAAATCGAACCAGAACAGCGAGGTCTGCGTCAACACTCGCCCTTTCCCCGGTATGCCGTTCGGCATGACAACATCGAAGGCGGAAATTCGATCCGACGCTATAAACAACAGTGTCTCCCCGAGGTCATAAATGTCGCGGACTTTACCGCGACGGATCAGCGGATACTCTTTGATATCCGTGGTCAGCACGACACGGTCGGTAGCGGCATTACTCATGATTGCTATATTCTCCTTTAATGAGTTTTTGCAGAGCTATGGGATAGATACGGTGCTCTTCGACCAGTACACGCGCGGCCAGAGACTCAGGCGTGTCGTCCGGAAGCACCGGGACCTTGGCTTGCTCAAGTATTCTTCCATGGTCATAGATCTCGTCGGCCAGATGCACCGTGCAGCCGGACTCCGTCTCTTTGGCCGCCAAAACGGCTTCGTGTACAAAGTGTCCGTACATTCCGGGGCCTCCATACTTCGGAAGTAACCCGGGATGGATATTCACGACTCGATTGTGAAACGCTTTGAGCACTTCCACTGGCATCAATTTCAGGTATCCAGCCATCACCACGTAATCGATCGCGCGCTCGCGAAGCTGACTTGCTAAGTCCGCTCCAGCCTTCTCCGGCGAATCATATTTCTTTGCATTGAACACCCAGGTCTCTATCCCCTGGTCAGCGGCGCGCTGTAAGCCCAATGCTTTGGACGTATTTGACACGACCCATACCACTTTAGCGGCAAGCTCACTACGATTGCTCGCGTCGATAATCGCCTGCATATCTGAGCCTCTCCCCGAAATGAACACCGCCAACCGCGCCGGAAGTGACATCAGCTGTCCAGCCTCTCTCTCAACAGGCGGTTGACCGATTCCGGATTCGCCTGCCCCTTGGTCGCCTTCATAACCTGTCCGACAAAGAAACCAAATACATTGGCCTTGCCGGACCGATATTGCGCGACACTTTCCGGACTGGATGCCAATACCTGCTCTACTATCGGGATGATCGCGGAATCATCGGATATCTGCACCAGTCCCTTTTCTCTTATGATGGCCGTGGGTTGCTTTCCCGTTTCGACCATCTCGGCGAAAACAGTTTTGGCGATCTTGCCCGATATCTCGCCCGATGCGATCTTGTTCACCAGTTCGGCCAGCATTGCCGGACGTACTTTAGACTCGGTGATCTCTGCGCCGGACCTGTTCAGAACCCCCAGCAATTCCACCTGCAGCCAATTGGCGGCACCAACACTGTCAGTCGTATGCCGCATCATCTCTTCGTAGAATTCCGCTAATTCGCGTGAATCAGTCAACACGTGGGCATCGTATTCCCGGATACCGAACTGCTCGACAAACCGCTTAGCTTTCGCTTCCGCAAGTTCTGGTAAGTTATGACGGGTCTCGTCGATCCATTCGTCGGAAATGACAAGGTTGACCAGATCTGGTTCGGGGAAATAGCGGTAATCGTGCGACTCCTCTTTCCCACGCATCGCCTCCGCGACCTGTTTCTTCTCGTTCCACAGAAGCGTTTCCTGCTCCACTTGACCGCCGGATTTGATCAATTTGATCTGACGATCTATTTCATATTTGAGCGCCCGCTCAACTCCTTTGAAGGAGTTCATGTTCTTGAGTTCAGTGCGGGTACCGAACTTCTCCTGTCCTTCCGGACGGACAGAGACATTCGCGTCACACCGCAAATGCCCCTTTTCCATATCACCGGAGCAGACCCCGAGATACTGCACGATCTGCTTCAGCTTGGTCAGGTAGCCATAGGCTTCCTCGGGCGAGCGAATATCAGCATGCGATACTATTTCCATCAGCGGAGAGCCGCAGCGATTAAGGTCAACTCTGGTATAAGCGCCGCCATCTTCGGGATGCATCAGTTTGCCGGCATCCTCTTCAAGGTGAATGCGAATCAACCGAACCGACTTCTCTTCACCCGATTCCGTACGAAAATGGATCGCGCCCCCCTCGCCTATCGGACGGTCGAACTGTGAGATCTGGTAGCCTTTGGGAAGGTCGGGATAGAAATAGTTCTTGCGGGCAAAGACCGATCGATTGCGCACACTGCCACCGATCGCGAGGATCATCTTCATAGCATATTCGGCCGCCCGCTTGTTCATCACCGGCAACGCTCCAGGAAGACCGAGGCAGACCGGGCAGGTTCGGCTGTTCGGTTCCGCGCCGTATTCCACTTTGCACGAACAGAAAATCTTCGATTCGGTCTGTAGTTGTGCGTGGACCTCGAGTCCGATAACCGGCTCAAAGCCATCGATGACTGCCACTCTGCTTCTTATCCTCCTGAAAGCGGGAAATATAGGGGGCCCCGACCCAAGGTCAAGCGATTCCGGAAGTCGCCCAACCTGCTATCAGAACCAGAGTTGGAGCATGTGAAGCTCCTCGCGCAATTGCGCTGCCGTACGGAAATGGATGAAGTGGATACCGGCCCTTCGCACGGCTTCGCCATATGCCGGCGTATCATCAATGAACACGATTTCTTGCGGCCTCATTCCGCACTGTGCGATCAGTTTTTCAAAGATGACCGGCTCCGGCTTGCGAGCGCCCACCTCGTAGGACATCATAACGAAGTCAAACCCGTCTCGCAGATTAAGGCGCTTCTGCAGATCATGCTCCCATTCGCAATTGTTGGAGAGCATCCCCAACAAGTACTTCCCCTTGATCTGGTCCTTTATGCGCAGCGACTCCGGCATGGGATGGAACATGCCGACAAACATGTCGTGCAATTCATTATCGGAACGACTGATCCCGCCTGCCTGACGAAACGCCTCCCAGTAGGTCGATTCGCTTATCTCGCCCCGCTCGAATTCGGCGATCCGGGATTCCCACGCGGCCTCTGCTCGTTCGACGGAGATGCTGAGATTTGAGGCGAAGTGCTGGAGCGATTGGCGGTAATTGTACGTGTAGAGAACACCTCCGAAGTCGAACACTATTGCTCGAATAGGTGTCGAAAGCCGACTGGCAGCTAGCTGTGATCCAGGCATAGTAGGAACGAATGGAGATGATTATCGAACAGCCGGGGCGCTTCGAGATTGATCAGATGACCAATATCGGGAAACTCCACAAGCCGCGATCCGGCGATCCGCTTGTGAAGCTCCCGAGCGAGAGGCACAAAGACTTTGTCCAACTCGCCGATCATAATCGCGGTCGGCACTGTGATCCGATGCACGTGCTCAGTATCGACTTGCGTGCGGTATTTCCCGCGCATCGGGTCCTTCCATATTTCACCCGTGTGATCATCGATCATCTGCGACACCAGTTCGGCTATGTGCGCTCGGTCACCCTTCAGCCAGGCGAGCGTCATCTCTTTCCAGGCCGACTTTGCCGCCTCAAGCGATTGCTCGCGCGCCAACTTGTCGAACTTCTGATACTTTTTCCCGATATCATATCCAGACGCTCCCGTGCTGACAAGCGTCAATGAGGCTAATCTATCCTGATGCTCCAGTGTGTACCCGATCCCCGTTGAGCCTCCCATGGAGAGTCCAACCAGATGGATCCGCGAAAGACCAAGCGTTTCGAAGAATGTGTGGAGGTCCTCCACTCGCTCAAATCGACCATAGCGACCGGGCGCGGCATCGGACTTGCCGTGCCCCATGGCATCGACGAGAATAACTCGATAGTGCGTCTTGAAAAACTCCGCCTGGGCGTACCAGGACCGTCGATCCAGCGTAAACCCATGCAGGAAAACGAGCGGTTCTCCCTCTCCGAACTCCTCGTAATACATCCGATATCCGCCGAGATCCGCGTAGGGCATGATTACCTCAGTTGCTCCAGAATATGCGCCACCTGAAAGAGTGATAACTCGTCAAGATAGCGTCCCATGAACTGCACACCGATCGGCCGACCATCGGATGATACCCCGTACGGCACCGAAATCGCCGGATGGCCGGTCAGACTCGCCGTCACCGTGTAGACATCGGAAAGATACATCGCCAGCGGGTCGGTGAGCTTCTCCCCCAACTTAAAGGCTGGAGTCGGCGAAGTCGGACAGATGATCAGGTCGCACTTCTCAAATGCGGTCTCTACCTCGCGGCGCAGCAGCTCGCGGACTTTGGAAGCTTTGATGTAGTAGGCGTCGTAATAACCCGACGAGAGTGTGTAAGTTCCAAGCATGATCCGTCGTTTGACTTCAATGCCAAACCCTTTGGCGCGCGTATCGCTGTACATTTCGGCGAGTGACTTGTCACCGGATTCGCGGAGACCATACCTGACGCCATCAAATCGCGCCAGGTTGGCGGAGGCCTCGGCGCACGCCACGACATAGTAGACGGCGATCCCTTTGTCGGTCGACGGCAACGAAACGTCGACAATCGTGTGCCCAGCCTTCTTCAGCGCGGTGATTGCATCCTGTATGACTTGATTCACTTCGCGGTCAAGCCCGATCGGGAAAAACTCTTTGGGTATGCCGATGCGGAATTTCCTGTCACTGGTGATTTTTTGCGAATACGGCGGATGGTCGAATGCGACCGAAGTCGAATCACGGCGATCCCGCCCCGCCACAGATTCATAGAGCAGGGCCAGGTCCTGCGTGTTTCGCGCGAATGGAGATATTTGATCGGTCGACGACGCAAACGCCACCAGTCCATACCGTGAAATACTCCCGTACGATGGCTTAAGTCCCAGTATCCCACAGAACGACGCCGGCTGTCTGACCGACCCCCCGGTCTCCGAACCAAACGCAAGTGGAACTATCCCCTGCGCTACTACCGCGGCCGACCCGCCCGATGACCCACCCGGCGCTAAATCGCGACGAATCGGATTGTGAACCGGCCCGAAATGGCTGTTCTCGTTGGATGACCCCATGGCGAATTCATCCATATTGGTTTTGCCGATGATCACCGCGCCTTCATGTATCAGTCGCTCAACCAGCGTCGCATTGTAGGGCGGGATATAACTTACGAGTATATGCGAACCACAGGTGCACGGGTAATCGGTGTAGGAGATATTATCTTTGATCGCGACCGGCACCCCGGCCAGTCTTCCTACCGTCGCCCCGAGCGAAGTCGAGGGGTACCCCTCTCTCACGAGTCTGTCAACTTCCGCCGCCTGCCTGAGTGCCTTTTCTTCGCAAATAGTGATGAATCCGTTTAGTTCCTTCCCTTCGGTTTTGGCGAGATGAATCGCTTCCTCGGCAATCTCGACCGCCGAGCGCTTGCTGGCTTTGACCGATTCAGCTATTTCTGTCGCGGTGAGTGACTTGTAGTCGGACATGGGGGGAATATACACACCTCAGGCTATCGGACAAGGAAGGAATAGAAGTTGAGGACTCGACGATTGACCCAGTCGGAACGACCACACAAAAAAACAGGCCCCTCGCGGGGCCTGTCGAATGTCCAAATCCAGATGATCCTTACAGCATCTTCTGATACATGTCAGTCTCGTACTGGCTGACATGGATGCGGTACTGATCCCATTCCATCTTCTTGTTTTCGATCAGCTTGTTGAACACATGTTCGCCAAGCGCTTCCTTCACCAGCTTCGAGCCTTCGGCCAGCGCGATCGCCTGCTCGAGCGAGCCCGGCAGTGTATCGATCTTCAGCTTGTCCTTCTGCGCCTGGGTCATCTCAAAGATATTCTCCTCGATCGGTCCCGGCAGGGTGTACTTCCCTTCGATCCCCTTCAACCCGGCGGCCAGGATGAGGGCAAACGTCAGGTACGGGTTGGCGGACGGATCCGGCGAGCGAAGTTCGATACGAGTCGCCTTCTCCTTGCCGACGCGGTACATCGGGACGCGGACCAGCGATGACCGGTTCCGACGGCCCCAGCCGACATAAACCGGCGCTTCATATCCCGGCACTAACCGCTTGTAGGAGTTGACCCACTGGTTCAGGACCAGAGTGATCTCGCGGACGTGCGTCAGTACCCCGGCCATGAAATGTCGGGCGGTTTCGGACAACAGGTAGTCACCCTTGGGGTCGAAAAAGAGGTTCTTGTCACCTTTGAAGAGCGAGACGTGGCAGTGCATTCCGGAGCCATTTTCGCCAAAGATCGGCTTCGGCATAAAGCTGGCATAGACGCCGTTCTCCATGGCGATCTCTTTGACCACGAACTTGTAGACCTGGGCAAAATCGGCCATTACCAGCGCTTCCTGGTATTTAAGGTCGATCTCGTGCTGGCTCGGGGCAACCTCGTGGTGCGAGCACTCAACAGCGATATCCATCATCTCGAGCGCGGCGACCGTCTTCTTGCGAAGCTGCGTGCCGACATCGACCAGTTCGTAGTCGAAATATCCGGCATCGTCGAGGGTCTTCGGTTCGTGCTGGTTCTCGAAATAGAAATATTCCAACTCCGGACCGACATACATGGTCCAGCCTTTTTCTTTGACCTTGGCGAGCTGACGTTTCAGCACATAGCGCGGGTCGCCGTCATAGGGAGTCCCATCCGGGTTCTGAATATCGCAAAACATCATGGCGACTTTCTCACCCGCGATCTCCCACGGAATAACGCGGAATGTCAGCGGATCCGGGATCGCCATCAGATCGGACTCATCGATACGGGCGAATCCTTCGACAGAGGAGCCGTCAAACCCCTGTCCTTCTTCCAACACCTGCTCGAACTCGGAGCGGGTGATGGACATTCCCTTGATCTTTCCCAGGATGTCGGTAAAACAGAGCCTGATATAACGCACGCCGGCTTCGTCAACTAAACGAAGGACATCTTCTTTGGTTTTGGTCATGGACGTTGCTCCTGCCTGAAGTCTGGGTTCTGGAAAGGCGGCAATTTATATGGTTAAATCGGGAACGCAAGGCAAAAGTGCAGTGAAATGGTGTCCAAAATTAGAGCATTTTAGCCCATATTCGGCTGGGAGGCAGCGACTTTGTGAAAACCGTTCACAAGGGGCGCTACTTGTCAGGAAATCCCTGACATGCCGCATGGGAATCCCCGATTCCCCCGTTGCCAAGCCTTTCGGTTCGGACCTGCCTACTCTGAGAGCTTCAGGCTGATGGTCTTCCTGTCTGGCGCAAGCTGTCTTGTCTTTACCCCCGCCATGGCGAATATCCGCTGAGCGGCGATGAACTTGTCGTCGTGGGCATATTTGTCCGACAGGAAAACGACCTCTTTGATCCCGACTTGCACGATCAGCTTGGCGCACTCGTTACACGGGTAAAGCGAGACATAGAGCGAGGCGCCATCCAGCTCCGGTTTGTTCGACGCGTTGGTGATGGCGTTCATTTCGGCATGACAGACATAGGCGTACTTCGTGTCGAGATAGTTCCCTTCGCGCGCCCATGGAAGTTCGTCATCGGAGCACCCCGCCGGAAAGCCATTGTAGCCAATCCCAATAATGCGCTTTGTCTTATTTACTATGCACGCCCCCACCTGGGTGCCGGGGTCTTTGGAGCGTTGGGCGGAAAGCTGGGCCACCGCCATGAAATAGTCATCCCAGCTCAAATAGTCGGTTCGTTTACTGGTCATGGCGGGAGTATATCAGGTCGAATAGAGGCAGTCAAGCCTCCGACTTACTTGACTGCCCTACGGACAGCTTGGTACATTTGAGATCAACCGTTCGGAGAATCTCATTCAACCGGCATCAATGTTTATTGGAGTATTCATGATCAGGTCATTTCGCAAAGTCCTGCTTTTCTTCCTCGCGATCGTTCCGGTTTCCAGTCTGTTGGCTCAGGAGAAACCAGTTCTACTCCTGTACGCCTTCGCCGAAGAAGGGAAAACCGTCGCCGCGTCCATGACCATCACGGACCGTGACACTGTCCTCGGGCGCGAGGTTCAGCTCGGCACCGTCTCCGGCCAGACCGTCATTCTCGCAGAAACCGGTGTTGGCATGACCAATGCCGCCATGACTACACAGGCGCTTATCGACCGCTACTCCCCCCGCTGCCTTCTCCTGACCGGCATCGCCGGTGGAATCGACACGTCGGTGCATGTTGGTGACATAACCGCCGCTTCTATCTGGATCGAACACGATTACGGCTACCTCGGCGGAAAAGGATTCGAGCCGGAAAGCCTGAAGATATTCGACGCCGCCCTCGGCAAACTGGTCAGGGCGCGGGAGATCTATGCGGATGGTTCGCTACTCGCGATCGCGCAAAAGATCCCCGTTGACTCCCTCGATTTAAGCCCGATCAACGGTCGCACGCCACAATTGACCATTGGCGGCGTTGGCGTGAGTGGGAATCAGTTCATCGACAATAAAGAACACCGCGCCTGGTTGAGCGCGGAATTCGGGGCATTAGTTACGGATATGGAATCGGCGGCGGTAGCTCAAGTTTGTACTGTCAATGGTCTGCCGTTTCTGATATTCCGTTCAGCCTCCGACCTGGCCGGCGGGTCTGGCTCTTCGACTGCAGACACGGAGATCAAAGAGTTCTTCACCGTGGCAGCGAAAAACTCCGCCACGGTGTTGCTGGCATTCCTCAATCATCTGAACGAGTAGCCTCATTTTTTCGGGTCAGGCTGCTGGGGAGTCGCTCCCTTGTCGGAAAGCACAAAGTTAACGCTATAGGTCACCCAGACCGCGACCGGCTTCCCTTTCGCCACCGCGGGCTTGAACCTGTTCTGGAGTGCGGCGTCCAATGCGGATCTCTGAAATGGTTCAGGCACACCTTCGGACTTCAAGGTCATCGCCTTGAGGACGTTGCCGGAACTGCCGACCAACGCCTTGATCCATACTACAGCTTCAGTCCCTTTCTCCTTCTCTGCTTTGGGGTAAACGGGACTGACCTGTGTCAACATCTCCGGCATCGATTCAACAGCGATGAAACTGTCGGCTTGCATAGCGACTTCTGCGGAATCTATTGCCGACAGCAGTTTTGCTTCGGCCGACAGCCCTGTCCCCGGTCCCGCCAACGCTACACCGGCTGTCAATATCAGACCGAGGCCAACTGCTAACGCGTTCCAGTTCATGCTACCACATCCCTTGTTCATACAAAACATCTCCTTTCTATCTTTCAATTGATCCATTGGCTGGGGTTACTTGATTAGACCCGACTACTTCGACAGCGGGCAAGAGGTAGAGATACTCCACCCGCCCGGCATCGACCAGATTTCCGGTGACCGCCTGCTGCGGTTCCGGCTGTCGATCACTCAGCAAAGCGAACGCGGTCAGCGCCGCGAGACAGAGCACCGCGGCGGCGGCCACGGGCAGCGGGATATTGACCCGACTTCGCCAGACACTCTTCTTCTTCGGACCCGATTCCGCCCCTCCGCCCAAAACTCTATCGTCCAGACTCGCGGGTAACGAGACTTTCTCTTCGCGGATCGTGCTGCGTATCTGCGCGTATCTACTCAGATAAGCCTGGCAGTCACGGCAGTGAGCAAGGTGCTGAAAAACAACTTCCCCTTCTGTATCCGGGAGTTCCCCATCCAGCAGCAGATTCAGCTTCGTCGCCATCTCAGCGCAGCTCATATCTATCCTCGATCCTTCGGGCGGTTCTCACAAGTTCGCACAGCTTTTTGCGTGCGGTATGCAATCTGAATTTGACCGTGCTTTCATTCACCTGAAGCACCTCGGCGATCTCTTTGTATGACATATCCTCGTATTCTCTCAAGACGATCATTTCCCGCATCTCAGGTGAAAGTCGCTCCAACGCGCGCGAGATCAGGCGGGCGGACACACGCTCGCCCGCAGTATCTTCGACCAAGTGTGGTTCTAGGTTGTCGGAGTCAGCGGACACGTATCGGGCTCTCTCAGCCAAAACCCGATGACACCGGTGACTGGCAATCGTGAGCAGCCAGCCGCACAGTTTCTCCGGTTGACGAATCGAGCGGTGCTGTTCAAGGAGCGTGACGAAGACATGCTGAACCACATCCTGCGCGACATCGGCGTTATTGAGCATGCGAAGACTATAGCTGTAGAGCCGTCGCTTGTGACGGTGATATATCTCTTCAAACGCCCGACGGTCCCCCGAACTCAGCGCCGCAAGAAGTTCACTGTCTGTCCGCTCCACATTCCTCCAGTTGCCACTGTGGCTCCTGAAATATAGAGCGTCAAGGCCATGGAAATGTTAGAAAGAAAATTGAGAACCGAGGGACAAAAGGGAAACCATACAAGGAAAGTCTCCCTTGCGGAGGATGGAGATAAACATCAGGGCCTGAGTTTGCTACCGCATGATCACCGTGCGGGTCGAGTCGAACATCAAAAGCTCATCCGCATTGTAGCGTCCGAACAGCTCGTGAAATCCCATATCCCCCTTGTCAGCAAAGGAGATGCGGTAGATAGCACGTATCGTCGCCCCTTCAAGCCGCTTGTTCTGCGGCCAGTAGAACTTCTTCGGCTTCAGCGAACTGCTGACCACCTGAACCCGCATATCGTCGAATGGCGATTGCAACGTATCCAATACGGAATCGGGATAGTACTCCACTGTATCGTTCGGATTCCTTCGCGCGCAGAGGCTGTCGAGATAAAACTCGATCCGGGTAGTATCGTCGGAAATGATGACTGTCATATCATACACGCAAAAAGGATTGATGGCGCCTGACAGCATCGCCATTGTCGGGTCGACTACCAGTCCACGGTTCATGATCTCATGGGAGACCGCCCAAGCCGACACTTGTAATGCCACTGGCACTCGTTTGAGCGCCTCTGGATAGACCATCATAGAATCGCGTTTGAAGACCGGGCCCGGCTTGTCACGGGCGACCGTGGATTCCGAGGATACAATCAGGGCCAGAGAGGCTAATAGCAGCAGTTTCATGTACAGCGGTCGCTTGGTCGACATTATTCATTCCTTTAGCTAGTCAAACGGCGAGAGACATCTGTTATACATCCCTCGCCGTAAAATCTCCCGTGCCCACATCCTATTTCTTCGGCGTGTTTGCCTCAAGATAATCCTTAAATGCTCCCAACAAGTCTATCGGGACCGGGAATATCAGCGTACTGTTCTTCTCCGCCGATACCTCGACCAGCGTCTGCAGGTAACGCAACTGCATCGCATTCGGCGCGGTTGACATGACATTGGCGGCATCCGCCAGCTTCTGCGAAGCCTGGAATTCACCTTCGGCGTGGATGACTTTCGAACGACGCTCGCGCTCTGCTTCGGCCTGACGAGCCATCGCACGGGTCATTTCCGGCGCCAGGTCAACATTTTTGACCTCCACCACGGAAACCTTGACGCCCCACGGCTCAGTCTGTCCGTCGATGATCTTCTGCAGTTCCACGTTGATCTTCTCACGATTGGCCAGCAGGTCATCCAGTTCGACCTGGCCAAGTACCGAGCGCAATGTCGTCTGGGCGATCTGATTGGTCGCCTCAAAGAAATTTGCCACCGAGACGACCGCCTTGTTCGGGTCCACCACCTGGAAATAAAGCACCGCGTTAACTTTGATAGAGACGTTGTCGCGTGTGATGACATCCTGCGGCGGAACATCGTAGGTGATCGTTCGCAGATCGATGCGCATCATCTTATCGATGATCGGAATCAGGATGATCAACCCCGGCCCCTTCGCGCCGATAAGGCGCCCAAGTCGAAAGATGACACCGCGTTCATACTCGCGAAGGATCTTCAGCATGTTGAACAGGAGCATCAAGACGAAAAAGATGACTATCGCCACCGGCAGAAAACTCAGATTCGGACCTTCCATCTCTCTATCCTCCGTTATGAATGAAGCTTGCGAACTTTCAGGGTCAGGCTGTCGACTTCGACAACTTCCACATTCTCACCCACCGATAAAGATTCATCGGAGGTGACCTTCCACAGCGCCCCTTCGATGTACACAAAACCCTCGCTGTGCATCGTCCCCCGCCGACCGATCATGGCGGATTGCCCTATGAATGGCTTCCGCATCCTCGCTTTGTACACCAGGTAGAACATGATGACCAACGTGGTGCCTATAAGCAACGATACGGTGGTCAGAATCGTCTTGGAAACCCTCAGATTTGGGTCAACCGTATCAACCAGCATCAGCCCCCCCAGGAACAGCGCGATGACTCCCCCGACTGTCAGCAATCCATGACTGACCACTTTTATCTCCGCAATGAACAAGATGATCGCGAGGAGAATCAGCGCGGCACCCGCCCAGTTGATCGGCAATGTCTGGAAAGAATAGAAGGCGAGGATCAACGCGATAGCACCGATCACGCCGGGGAGTATCGAACCGGGGTTGTACAGCTCCAGCACAATGCCGAGCCCACCGATCGAGAACAGTATGAACGCGATATCCGGCTGAGTCAGCAGCTCCAGCAGCTTATAGGCGAACGATATTTTCACCGACTCCGTGCGGGCATTGGTGAGATTCATGACCACTTTGCCGGACGGCAATTCTGTCTCCCGTCCGTTTATCTGGCTCAGCAGATCCTCGTAGTTTTCGGCGCGAATATCGATGACATTTGAATCCAGCGCTTCTCTGTCAGTTATGGATACCGACTGGCGCACCGCTTGCTCGGCCCAAGTGACATTACGTCCCCGCTTGTCGGCGAATGCCTTTATCTGCGCGGCGGCATCGTTGGTGATCTTTTCATTCATGACCGAATCGATCTCCTGCCCACCGCCGGCAACCGGGTGTGCCGCGCCGATGTTGGTCGATGGCGCCATCGCGGCGAAATGCGCCGCATATGTCATATAGACTCCGGCTGAGCCGGCCCTTGCTCCCGATGGCGCGATATAGATACAGATCGGCACCGGGCTATTGAGAAAACGCTTGGTTATCGACCAGGTCGGCTTGGTGAACCCGCCCGGCGTATCCAGATAGATCACCAGAAGCGCGGCACGCTCTTCTTCCGCCCGCTCGATCGCATCCTCGATCCGGTTGTCGGTCACCGCGCCGATCGTCCCCTCGATATCGAGCCGGATCACTAACGGTTTATCCCCTGTGCGCAGTAACGAGTCAATATCTGGCCTGACCTGCTTGGAGCTGTCGCCCGGTTTGCGGACCGCCGAATCTACCTGCGCCAGGACCGATTCAATAGGCTGGTAATAGCCGGACTGTGCCAACGCAGGTTCGGCCACGATCAGTTTGATTGTGAACGAAATGATCGGACTGACGAGTAGGAATCCGAAGAGAATCAGGAGAAGCTTCTTTTTCATAGGTCGACCTTTCCCCGATAATAACAATATCACCCCCCCGTCCCCGGTGTGTCAATCTAAATACCTGTAATTGAACCGATTATTCAATCACTTCCGAGGTCGACTTATCGCCATTCCTGACCCGATTTTGAGTAAACCTGCCGCCCGTTCAGGACTGTCGCCCTGACTTCCAGGTTATACAGTTTGGAAGCGGCAATTCGCGTGGGATCGTCCGCCAATATGACAAAGTCCGCCGGATAGCCTGGAAGCAGGTATCCACGCTCATGCTCCTGTCCACACGCAATGGCCGGGCCAACCGTAAACCTATAGAGTGCTTCAGCCGCGGTGATCTTCTGTTCAGGATACAGTCTAACGTTGGATCCCTGGCGTGCCCGCCGGACTGCTGCCGCTATCCCGGCGAGCGGATCAAGCGGTTCGATAGGCGCATCCGATCCAAACGCGAGGTCAATTCCCTTGTCTATCAGCGTCCGGAAGATGTACGCGTCCTTCCCCCGCTCTCCCCAGTACTTGCGGACTATGCCAATGTCCGAAGGACAGTGCGATGGTTGCATTGAGGCGACAACGCGAAGTCTCTTCACTCGTGCGATATCTGACCGTTTTACCAACTGAAGATGCTCAATCCGGTTTCTCGCGCCGAAGTCCGGAAGTGGAACCGCTTCAAATGCATCGAGCACATTGGACACCGCCTTATCGCCGATTGCATGGATAGCAGCCGGCAGATTTATCCGGCGAGCTTCGCGAATCAGACGGATCATCTCTCTGGTCGATGTCACTTCTATTCCAAAATTGTCTTTTGAACCAATATACTTCTTGAAACAGAGAGCCGTCTGACTTCCCAACGCGCCATCCGCAAAGATCTTGACTCCGGCAATCCGAAAGAATGGTGTCCCGAGCCCGTAATAGACCTTGTTCTTGAGCAATTGCGGAAGAAGCGCCGCGCCCGGATAGTAATTCACCCGGAGTCCCATTTTGCCGGAAGCCGCAAGCTCCATGTAGTACTGGTATCCATCGGGGCCATCGAACGAATGTACTCCGGTCACTCCTTTGCGATACGCGTATTCCAGGGCCTGCTTGTATCGACGGTCCACTTCCTTTCGCGAAGGTTGCCCGATCTTTTGCCACACCGGATCATAGGCATTCTTCTCTCTCAAAATCCCACTCGGGGTTCCGTCAGATAGCCGTTCGATCGTACCCCCCTCGGGATCGCGTGTAGATTTCTTGATTCCCGCGATCTCGAGTGCCCGGCTATTGACCCATGCGGAATGCATATCCTTGGAGAAAATGAACGCCGGCCGACCACCGGTCACCGCGTCAAGCATCTCTCTATCCGGCTCCACTCTCTTTATGAATCGGTCAGGCGAATAACCGTCGCCGACAATCCACTCATCCTTCGGCTGCTTGGACGAGAACTCCTTGATGCGCGCCAGACACTTCTCAATTGTCGGCAGGCCGTCCAACTGCACGCGCCCAAGCGACAGCGCGAAATAGTAGAAATGAGTATGCGCGTCGACCAGACCGGGAACGATAGTGGCGCCTTTCAGGTCGACCATTGAGTACCCTTTGAGATCGGGGTCCTTTTCCAGCGCATTTCCAACCGCGACAATTCGATCATTGGCGATCGCCATCGAATTGACTACCTGATAATCGGCTTGGATATGAACCCGGCCGTTATAGAACAAAGTCTTCATGGTCAAAGCGTGCTCCCTTGATGCGCAGGTCCCCCTGCCGTTCCGTTAGTTTCAGGCGGTCTGATTCTTCGAGTATCGGGATCGCGTATCTGCGGCTGAAACCGAATCGTTCGCGTAGTTCAGTCACCGCGAAACTCCCCATAGTATTGAGCCTCTCCCGTATGTAATACACTACCTCGCGCCAGACCTCTTCCAAAAGCAGAAACTCGGCCCCACACTTGTGTGCTTCGCGCGATTCGATGATGTAGCGGATCGCTTCCTGGTAATGCTTCCCCTGCGAAGCGAAAGACTGCAACGGCGGCGGGGCATACTTGTCGGCGCGAAGAGCGGCCATGATCTTGTCATGAGCGTCCTTGTAGACGCCTTTTAAGGTCATGCCGCGACCGGAAAGATCAAAGAAATCGCCGGTTCGCGTGACCTCGCCATTGGCGATCAAGTAATCAAGCAGCAACGCCACGGTCTCCTGACCACGATTCATCCTCTCAGTCAACTGCGACAGAGTAATGCCTTTAAGATGAGGCTGTTCTTTAAGGAATACCGTAACCGCTTCTTTCAGGTGGCCGACTTCCAATTTCAGGTGCTCGACCTGATACCACAGCTTTTCGAAACGCGCGACCTTCCCTTCACCCGCAAGGGCTACCAATTGACGCGAAGCTTCCGCTTCAGAGATGTCCGCCTCGCGGAGGAATGTTTCCGCCGACACAAGCCCTCGCTTGATCAGCTCCGAATTCACCAGATCCGTCAATGCACCGCTTGCCCGCACTCGCAGATAACTTAACGAGTCCAGTTCCTTGCGGCGTGGAAATGTCGCCAGATGATCCAGCACTACTCCACCGCCAAGCGTGACCATTGGAGTTGGCAGGCGCAGGATACATCGGTCGAAAACCAGCGAATAAACCGGGTCATCCGGTCGGAAAAACGCCAGACCAGATCGTCCAGTCCCTATCTCTGCCTGATCGAACATCCGTATTTCACCCTCGGCCTCGGTGGTACCAACAATCAGGAGCACACGCCGTCGATCATCGAGTGGGACGGGCGCGTTCGGCAACATCTGAATCGAGAGTGCCAGCACCGGATGCTCCCGGAAAAAACTCAGGTCTGTTCGATCGGAGATCACTCCTCCGCGTACCAGTTCTGTTCTATCGACTCCGGTCACGGCTATCGCAGTGCGGCTCCCCGGCGCCACAGAGTTGACTTCCTCATTATGTGATTGCAGCGACCTTATCTTACCGGTCTTGGTAGTTGGCCATACGGACACAGCCTGTCCGACGGACAGCGTTCCCCCGCGCAAGGTGCCGGTCACCACCCCGCCTATCCCCTGACGCACAAACGTCCGGTCGATATACAGCCGCGCTTTACCGATATCCTTCCGAGCCGCAATTGTGCCGGGCAGAGTGTCGAGATGTTGCTTCAACTCTTCAAATCCCACACCAGTTGTGGCTGAGAGCCTGAAGATCGGAGCATCCTCCATAAACGATCCGGCCAGCCGCGACCGGAGCTCCTTCTCCAGCAACTGCAGCCAGTCAGGCTCGACCAGGTCACATTTGTTGAGCGCGATCATCCCCTGTTTCACGCCCAACAGCTTGACTATCTGAAAGTGCTCTTCGCTCTGCGGCATCCAGCCATCATCGGCGGCTACCACCAGCATCACCGCATCGATCCCGCCGGCCCCCGCGATCATATTCTTGACAAATCGCTCATGCCCGGGAACATCGACGAACGCGATGGTCTCATGTTGGGGAGTTTCATAGAACGCGAATCCAAGATCGATAGTCATCCCCCGCGCCTGTTCTTCGGGGAGCCTGTCTGGGTCAGTGCCGGTGAGGCGTTTGACGATCGACGATTTGCCGTGATCGATATGACCTGCTGTGCCGATCACCAGCATCGGTCACTCCTTCAGCGCGGCACGGATGGCTGACAACAGATGCGGATAATCAGAGACCGGGACCGCCTTCAGGTCGAGGATCAAACGATCCTCCTCGATACGACATATTATGGGAGGACTCTGTTGGCGAAAGGTCTTGAGAAGCCGTTCCGCTTTGTGCTCCCTTGAGAAGCAGACTGCTACGGATGGGATCTCTTTTTCCGGCAGAGCGCCGCCGCCGAGATAGACCTTGGACGCCTCGACACTAACCCCAGCCGGATTACCGGCATCACGTACCAGCGCTTTCCCCCGTTGATAGAGTTCAGAGTCGGGGATAGCGAGACATGACCAGAGCGGAATGTCCGCGGCATGTGTGCCGTTCAGATATATGGAGAACAACTGCTCCAGAACGGCAAACACGACTTTGTCAACTCGCATCGTACGGAAGAGCGGGTTTTTTTTGATGCTCTTTATCAGGTCCGCGCGACCGACGATCATCCCCGCCTGCACTCCGCCAAGCAGTTTGTCCCCTGAAAAACAGGTTAGATCAGCCCCGGTCCGGACCGATTGTTGCACGGTCGGCTCCGCGTATCCCATCACTGGCGCGGTTTCCACAAATACGCCGCTGCCAAGATCATTGACAACCGGCACATTGGCGCGCTTACCCAAAGCGACCAGATCTCGAAGAGCAACTTCCTCCGAAAACCCCGCCTGCACGAAATTACTCTTGTGCACTTTCAGGATGAGCGCGGTCTGCGCATCTATGTGCGATTCGTAATCCGCGATCGTGGTGATATTGGTCGTACCGACCTCAATCAACTTCCCGCCAGCCCGCTTGAGGATGTCGGGGATACGGAATCCACCGCCAATTTGCACAAGTTCACCGCGTGAAATGAGTACATTCTTCCGATTGGCCAGCGTGTTGATGAGCAAGAACAGCGCCGCCGCGCAGTTATTCACGACCGTCCCAAATTCTGCCTCGGATAATTCCGCGAGATACCGTTCGCACGCCTCACCCCTGTTTCCCCGCGCCCCGGTCCGCAGATCAAACTCGACATTGCAGTAGCCGGTTAGCGTCTCTTTGAGTTTGGCAAAAACCACTTCCGGAAATGGCGCACGCCCCAAATTGGTATGCACCAGGATCCCGGTGGCGTTGATCACGCGACGCACTTCCGCCCCTTTGGCCGCAACCAGCGCCTTCTCAATCGCGCGATACATCACATCCGGAGACACCGGCTTCTTATCTGCGATCAATTTCTCTTTGAGTTCCGCGACCGTCGCCTTGACAATCGATGCCGCCACCGGCCTCGGTAGCGCGCCAATACACTGCGCCAGCTGCTCACTCTGCAGAAGCTCTTCGATCGAGGGAAAATGTCTAGGTTCCGTGATCATTTTTCCGGCCAGAGTGACTTATTGTACGCTATCTCGGCTAGCAACCTTCCAATCTGCGCCAGAGATTCGGGCGAGCAGTTTTCTGGAAGGTCTTTCTCCGTATGCCAGTACTCATAGTCGAAATCTATCAATACTATCGCCGGAACTCCTCCCGCGTTGATCGGCAAATGGTCATCGATAACGGTATGCCTGACCATATCCTGGAATCCGGGCAGATTCAGCCGCTTGGCTGTTTCCCAAACCATATCGTTCAGCGGCTCATTGTACTGCTGCGAATACCCTTCGCGAAATACTTGCAGATCTTTGTCGCCTATTAGGTCGATGACGATGCCGAACCGGTATTTACCGTGTATACCCTGCTGCGCGAAATACTGCGCGCCGAGGAGATAATACTGGTGGTCCCCCTCTTCTCCCCAGTCCTCGCCGTCGGTCAGCAGTAACACGATATCACATGCAGGCGGTGTCTGGGCGAACATATTGGCCAATTCCATGAGGACCGCGACTCCCGAAGCGCCGTCATTAGCTCCCGGCAGCGAATCGCTGCGCCGGGTCGGATCTGAATGTCTATCGGTGCGTGGACGGCTGTCGTAATGCGCCACAAACAGCAGGGGCGGCAACGAAGCATCGCTCCCCTTGGCCCGTGCGATCACATTCACCAGCGGCTTGTCAGTCTTGGAGTACGGGTCGAAGAAGTTTGTGGCCTGAAAATCGACCGACAATCCCTGCTTACTGAAGTGCTCATGGTAATATGCCTGGGCTCGCTGCCAGGCAAGTGAGCCGGGTACCCGTGGGCCGAATGCGACCTGAGCCTCCAAATAGCCAAAGGCTCGGTGGCTGTCAAAAGGAGGTGGTTCAACATGGGCCGCGGTACAGCTCAACATGGTGCATGCCAGCATTGTGATAGAGGATATAATCAGTTTCACGGAGAGAATGTCGCCACTGGAGAGAGCAGTGTCAACCCAAAAGGAGGTTAGAAGCGGATCTCCGCCCAGATCTGCAGCATACGGACATGGCTCTTGCGCTCGCCATCCTTGGTATCCTGCCAGGTAGCCGTCAATCCACCCTTGATCTGCGTGCTGAAATCATAGGAGATGACTGGCGTGACCATAAGGTCCGATTTATCTGCCGAGGGGCGCAGCGGATTATCACCGTTTGCCGACTGGGATTCATTGGTCGTATGCCGGACATTCAATTCAAGATTCATTGTTGACGAAATCTTCATCTTGCCGAACAGCGGGAGCTTCAAACCGCCAGGGGCGCGGAATGAATAACGACTCGTTACAGTGATGCTCTTCTGCTTGGATTCCGTGCGACTGGAAACACCACCGGTGGACTGGTTGTACCGCGTCGCCTTCTTTTTGTCCAGGCCATACGTCGCGGACAGTGAGAGCGCCTTGAATAACTTGAAATTAACGCCCAGGAGCGGATTGAAATCCTGTGACTCAGTCTCGGCAACCGGCCGACCCAAATTGAGGATAAAGTCTTCCGTCTTCTCTCGACTGTACCCGGTCCGCGGCGCAAAGATGTCGATCAGCTTGTTGACCGGACCTTTTATCAAAGGCAGCGTCTTGAATTTACCGATCGTTACATCCAGGTCAGGCCAACTGGTAGAGGTCCGCTCCGACTTATCACCTATCTTGACCAGGTCACGATTGATGGTCCGTTTGAAGCGGACTTTGGTCGATATCCCCCCCATTAACCTGAATCCTGAATTAAACTCGTAATTTTCGGACTCACGCGCTTCGGGATTGCGGCTCTCTCGAATGGTTGGAACATCGGTCGTCAACTCAAATCCAAAACGGTACCGCCAGTCGGGCCGCTCCTGCATGCCGGGGACCGAGGCCGTGTGGCCGCGACCATACTTGTATTGGATTGGATCAATCCAACCGGTCAGCATCCTAAGCCCGGCAAACGGCAGGTCAACGACATTGATCTTGGTTTTTGTTCCCGTCGTTACTTTCCTACCCTTGTCTCCAAGCTTCTTAAGATCTTCCTGACGATATCCGCGTGCCCGTTCCTTTTCCGTCATTTGCGTCTGCTTGCTGCCGGATTTTCCTGAACCGCCCTTGCGAGTCATGGAGAGCATATCGATATGCCGGAATGTGCCAGAAACCGACCAGCTGCGATTCAGATCACTCTTTCGGGTCTTTGAGGTCCGTTCGAAGTTGTCCGAGTAGGTCGCTGTATATCCGAATTGAGTCCCGAGCCAGGCGAAAAGCTTTGGATCATAGTTGGCCGAGAAATTCTGTGAGTAATACGTCTGTAATCCCAACTGGAACTCTTTGAGCCCGATTTTCACCTTGTCATCATTCGTCAGGTCATTGCGAGTGGTAAACGCATAGGTAAACCCGAGGTTCTCAAAGAGCTTGTACCCCAGGTCCGCCCCGCCGTCAAAGTCGCGCTGCAGCGAAGACGTTCGCTTCTGGTTCGCGTCATCGGATACATTGATCTGTCGATTGAATGTCCCGCGCCACCGCCACTGGTGCGGGAAGAATGATATCTTGGTATCCTTTATGTCTCGCAGGAAAATGATCGACTTGGTCCACTTAAGCGGCGAGATGCTCGGCGGCTGCTGCCAGGACATGTCAAATGTGCCGCTGAAATTGTAATTCTCGGAGAAATTGTACGGGCGCGTGACATCGGTGCGCGTGCTCCGGCTATACGAGAAATTCACCTGCTGGCGATTCAGGAACAGGTTGAAGAGCGGGTTCTTCCCCTTATAGCGAAACTGCTCCGAGGCGCGCACGCCGCGCGTGATCGATGTGATCCGCTCCAGTTCACGTACATCCTCCGGTAAAACGATATCCGAATTGGTCCGCAGAATCGGCAATTGGGTCGATTTCGCGTAATTGTAGCCGACCGGCAACGACGCGTTCAGCGCCCTCGGCAGAAAGCGGTCGAGATTCATGCTGACGGACCACGAATAACTGTTGTCTTCGGAACCGCTGCCCAGGTTGTCCGATGATCCGCCGCGTGTGGTCGCCGAGATTCCGCGGAAATAAGGATTCTTCTTCTCCCACTGCAGATTGTAGGAGCCAACATCCGCCAGATTGCCCGTCAGGTCGAAACGGGCCGCCTGCCCGACATCCTTGCGAACATTGGTGACACGCAATTCGTCAAGCCAGATCTCGCCGTTCGCTTTGGTAGTCGAGTCAGTATTGAGTACACCAGCGGCCATCCACTGCACTTGATTGATATTCGGGTTACCCTTGATGCGGTAATTCCCGACCACGCTATCTACTGCGCTAGGCGGTGATCCTCCGGGCAGCGCGCGCTGGAACGCGTCTTTCAAACCCGTCAATGCCGCGAAATCGATCCTGACATGATTAGCCGGGTCCCACCCTGGTCGGATCATCGTGCGATATTCATAGTAGTTTTTCTCATCGGTCCCTAAACGATAGAAAAACATGATAGAGTCAGAGGGAAGTTCGTTCGCTTTATTCCCTCCATGGACGTACATCTCAAGGGCACTGTATCCGGAGTAGCGATCCACCGACGGCAATTTCTTGACCGCCATACAGGTATCGCCGACCAGTACATTCTCAAAGACCAATCCAAGACCCTTTTGCGTTTCGGTCACGTTGTTGGTCTGGTCTTCGTACGCTTCCACTCCCGGTGGAGCGACAAATGTTCCCTCGTCTTCACTCAACGATGCCACCACGAACTTGGCCGTGTCATCCCGTCCTCGACGCAGAATAGTGGTGTCACGCCAGTTCGATTGTACGAAATACCAGGCCGCCACTTCCACCGTATCCCAGCGGTCGCCGGGAGTGTCGGATTCGAACCAGACGCGAGCATGTTTGATGTTCGTCCAGGCGGCTGGCAAACCTGAACTGGGCGCCACGATCGTATCCAGCCTGCTCGAATCGCGGATAGGAATACGGAACGTCATCCAACCGCTGTCATTGCGTGAACCCGGAACATAGAAACCTGTATCCGAAAGGTCACTCAGGTCAATGGTGTATGAGAAGTAGGCGTTCTGTAATACAAAGTTGACCTTGGTTAACTGCTCGGCGTCGGGAGTCGCCAGATTGACGATATCCTCAAGATTCCCTTCGGTACCGTTCAGGAAATCGTAGTATCGTGGGTCATTGTCATCGTCAAATTGGGCTGGATTGCAGCTTGGCAATGGACATTTACCCGCTCCCTCCCCACCCGCTGCCGTATACCAGTTATCCCCGGATGGATCAGGGTTGGTCAGTGCGTCGTAGCCGTCTTCCAGCGCGTCAGGCTTGAGATCGATTCCGATATCTTCTCCCTCCTCCAACTGATCATTCTGGAACTGGTCGACCACGCCATCTTCGGTATTGTTTGAGCCGTTATCATCGACATCTTCAGAGATCTCTCCGAAATCAAAATGAAGTTTTCCGCGATCTCCCTTGACGCGCACTTCAAAGAGCTGAACGCGATAAGCGTCAATTCCGGCAAAGTAGGTCATGATCCCGCCGTAGGACGGACCCGGAAGTGTATCAACCAGGTTGGTATCCGCTATCTGCGGCGTGCCATCGGGGCGCCAGATCATACGGAACGTATTGACTGTTCCCTGCCCTTGTCGCACATCACGGTCGTAGATCTCCTGGAGCGGCCGCCCACCGACCGGGTTGTGCCAGAGGAGCTTGGATCGTTCGTGGTCATCACCCAATTGCAGTGGCTTGGATGACAACGTCCAGCCGCCTCGTCCCAACGGCAAATTCAGCTGTTCCAGCGCAGATTCAAAATCATCGATATACGCGACGTTATCGACGTTTGGGTTCGGACGCGACTGTGCTATTTCGCCGGATAACGTCATGGTCGACGGCGCTTCGGTGCGGATCAGCGGTAAGGCGTCTAACGCTTTGGTGATGAACTTCGGGTAGAGCTTCAACGTCCCGTCCATGTCCAGTACGGTCATGGTTGCCGTTTCCTGACCCACGCGCGGCTTGCGGTCCTGCGCCTTGTCGGTCTTGTACAACATCGTCGACCCGATCCTGAAATCATCACTGAACGAATACTCCCCGCGCAGGCCGAAAAGTGATTTCTTCTGAATAGCCAGGAAAGGCGCATACTCGAAATCGACTGTGACTTTGGCGTTGGGATCGAGCGCCTCGGGCGACAAAAGCGTGATCGTCCCGAAGTCATACTGGATGCTATAGTCCGGACCGCGTGTAAGCACCTTGCCATCCGCGACCACGCGCTCAGACCCCTCGATGATATTGGCGCGATTCAATCGAATGACTGACCCTCTGCTCCGGCTGGAGTACTCGATATAGTACAGCGAATTTTCGGTCTTCTCTTTGGTCGAAGTATACTTGTATATTTTCTCGTTTTTCTCTTCAAGCTCGGGCTGACTCACCCCACTGGCCGACGTATAGACAGTATTGGTGTTAAATGGCTCGCGATCCGGGAAAATGATCAGCCCCCACTCGGACTCAAAGACTTCGCGACGGTCGTCGATCTTGCCGTCCGGTTCTCGTACTTCCTGAGCATTATATTGGTCGAGCCCCAGTATCCGGGTGAATTCCGAGGAAATGCCGCCTGCTCCTGACTGGTAGTCAACAGCGGCTGAGGTTCCCTCACTGCCTACAGGAGCTTTGAACACCTTGATATTCAAGTCCGCAGCTTGTGAGCCTTTGGGGATGGTATAGACATTGCGCCAGACATATTGCCAAGTCGGATGACTCGGGTTGGTCGCCGTGCCCCCCGGACGAAGCATCTTGAGTATAAGCGTATCGCCCTGCGTTTGATCGCCGATCGTATCCACCCCGATGAACGCATCTGTCAACGTGTCACGGCGCTCTACTACCATCCAGATACCAAGCAAATAGTCGCGACGCATTGAGTTGAATACGACATAGTGTCTGTTTCTTTCAGCATCATCAAACCAGTCGTAGAGGTTATCATCTACCTCTTCGACCTTTTGTGTCACTTGAAACACATCCGCGGGATCTTCCGGATCAATTCGCGTGATCGCCACCGGCAGACTGGCCGCTTCCTCCGGTCGGCTGTAGGTACGACCCTCGTAGACCAGCAGATTGAGTACGCGATCGTTCTTTCCAAACTCCGATGGCAATCCCAGGTCGAAAATTCGTCCTTCAGCATAATCCCAGTCACGAATCCGCTGCGCCGACTCATCGCCCGTTGCCGAGATCGATGAGCGCTCGGTCGAACCCTTTTCCTGTGAGACGATACCAGTCAGACGCAACGCGCCTAACTGCGCCTCGGCTTTGAGTCCAAACAGCCCCTGGATGCGGGCCGAATATCCGACAAATCGCGTATTCGGAAGCTGCAGGTTGGTATTCCCCGCCTCGATCGACTTCAAGATGTCGTCATCGTCCCCCTTGTATCGTATCATAAGACGGTTGGAGAGCGGGATATCGGTCTGGCTATCCTCGGAAACGAAGACCGATATCTTGGAGCCTATCGTCCCTTCAATATCAAACCTGTAGATTTGATCCATATTCAGAGACGGGAAACGGCTTTTGCCGACCAAGTCCGATTGGACCCCATCGTTCCATTGCGAGCGCCCCGAAAAACTGATGCGGCGGAATCCGGAGACGCGCAGATTACCGCCCCCCTCGCCAAACACCGATGAAAACTTCCTGGGAAGCGCGATACCTACGGAAATGCCGGATTTGTCCCCTTTTCCTTTGGCCGCGTTCAGCAGAGACTGCTTACCCAGATCGCGGAAACCCTGTGAGACTTTCTTGCGAAGGCGGTACTGCATGAACTCGCCGGCATCGACCGCCACCGGCACAAACGACAACCCGGGATAATACTCGGTATTGAAATTGATGAGAGTGCTGTCGAAGGAAGAACTGATAACCTTCGGATTCCGCAACAGCATCGGCGAAAATGGCTCGATAGAGAGCGGCGGATTGGCAGCCGAAAAAACCTGTGGCCGGGCATCATACCACGAAACCACCTGCGGCGGATCTTCAAATTTCCCCGGGAATCCTACCCCTTGCCCCTCTGCCACCGGCGACAACAACGCAAGCGCCGCCACAAGCAGACCGGCAAAAGACATGATCCGTCTGAAACGATTCAACAACACTAGTTCTGCGCTACCTGCAATAAGTCAATTCATTAAAAACGGGTCGATAGAGCTCCTCCTATGCCTGGGCTAAAACTTGCCGAGTTGCTGGACTTCTTCCTGCAACTCAATGCCAAATCGCTCTTTAACTCGTGCCTTCAATATATCGGCCAATTTCCGGATATCTCGCGAGGTCGCGGTTCCTGAATTGACGATTATATTCGCGTGGCGCTCAAACACTTTTGCCCCCCCAACTGACATCTGCTTTGCCCCTACTTCTTCCAGAAGTCTCCCCGCCGGCAATTTACCGAATTTCTCGCGTGGATCTGGGATGTTTTTGAAAAAACACCCGGCCGACATGCCGTCATTGGGATGTTTCCCATCCCGCTGTGACAGTATATCCGCGACTTTGGCGGCGATGGCTTCTCTGTCGCCTGCCCCCAAACGAATCCGGACATCCACCACGACTTCGTGGGTCACTTTCAAATAGGAATCCCGATAGGCAAATTTGCAGTAATCAGGTCCGACGGTCTTTAGTGTCCCATCATTGTCCACTAAGGTGACAGATTCTATCGTGTTTCCTATCTCCCCACCGAATGCCCCGGCATTCCCGTAAATCGCTCCACCAACCGACCCCCAGATACCCGCAGCGAATTCCATTCCGGTCAATCCATGGTCCGTGGCGTAGTTCACCAGAGACATAAGCTCCTCCCCGGCGCCGCATTCAATCAAAGTTGGCTCAAGCAACCGAAATCCGGTAACATCAACCTTGATGACCAGTCCGTCGTAGCCATCATCCGAAACCAGCAAGTTGGTTCCGCCACCCAAAACAAAGTGGGGTATCTGAAGTCTCTTGGCTGCTTCAATGGCCCGCGTAACTTCAGCGCCGGATCGAGCGGAAAAGTAGTACCTCGCCCGTCCGCCAGTTCGATAACTGGTCAGAGTGGCGAGTTCTTTGGCGAACTCAAGATTCGGGCCGAATGCCCCAAGGAGGGTCGCAATGGGGAGACCTGTAGTGGTGGCAGTATTCTCTGTCATGTTCCTCTAAGAAAATATAGCCTTCGGACCGTCCAAAATCAAGGTCTGATGGCGATTTAGTGGGTATCCGAGCCGCCCGTCTGGTCCACAGTTTATACCCGATATCCGTCCGGAAAAACTAAAATTTGCGACTTTCCGCCTTCCTACGAATTATCGGCGGAATTGGGGCTGGAATTTGGGTCGGTTTTCGACCCCTCCGGACCGGCCTTATCTTTGGCCAGTTCGTCCACGAAGTTCATCCGTAACTCATAGAGCAGATGCTCCACCATCCGTTTCTCATCCGGGTTCAGATTCCCGGCAGTTTTCCTTTGGATCATCTCCAGCATATCGATCGTATGCTTCGCCATGGTCAGGTCGCGCTCGATCTGACTCGTGATCGGATTGGCTATCTTCCCCATCTGCTGCATCGCCGCCGCCTGCAGCGACAGCACTAGCTGGTAAAATTGAATATCAACGTCCGGCTGGTCCGGCATCTCAACCTCCTCCAAGCTGAACTTGTCTTTGCTCGGCGTTTGTACGCAGGAAATGATAGAGCCCTTTGTGTTCTTTATCAAGTTTCGATGGCTCCGCGAAAAGCTGTTCCAGAAGCTTTCGCGACGCCTCCAGCAAATCTCTATCCTTGGTCAGATTCGCGGCGCGCATCTCCGGCGCTCCTGACTGACGGACTCCAAAAAGCTCCCCCGGACCGCGCAACTGAAGATCTGCCTCCGCAATCTGGAATCCATTGGTGTTGGCTGCGAAATACTCCAGTCGTTGTTGCGCGATCTCGGACAGATTCCCGTGGGCTATAGCGATCACGGTCGATTGCTTCTCCCCGCGTCCGACTCTTCCCCGCAACTGGTGCAACTGCGCCAATCCGAATCGCTCCGCATGTTCGATCACCAGAAGTGTGGCGTTTGGATTGTCGATACCTACCTCGATGACCGTGGTCGCCATGAGGACGTCCAATTGACCCTTGCGGAACTGAAGCAGCACTTCATCACGCTCTTTAGGTTTGACCCGCCCGTGCACCATCCCTAACCGGAGTCCGCGGAAGAACGTCGCCGACAACTCAGCATACGCATCCTCCACATTTTCCAGATCACTCTGCTCGGACTTCTCTATCAACGGATAGATGACGTACCCCTGTCCGCCCGCCTTTACTTGTTCTCGAACATAGTCGAGTATCTTCGGCCTGGCGTCTTCCATTCGCCAGACAGTCCGGATCGGCTTTCGCCCGGGTGGGAGATCTTCGATGGTTGATATGTCCAGATCACCATACAGCGTGAGGGCAAGCGTTCGCGGGATCGGGGTAGCGGTCATCACCAGAAGGTCAGGCGAATCCCCTTTGGCGAACAACTTCCCGCGCTGTTCAACACCAAACCGATGTTGCTCATCAATAATGACCAGCCCCAGCCGCTCAAATGCGACGTAGTCGTAAATCAGCGCGTGGGTCCCAAAAAGGATGTCTATCTTGCCGTCGGCGCATTTTTTCGCGACCGACTTGCGTTGCGCCGCGCTGAGGGTCGCGGTCAATATGCCGGCTTCCACCCCGACCTGCGCCAATGGCCCGGACCAATTCCGGAAATGCTGCTCGGCCAGAATTTCTGTCGGTGCCATGAACGCGCACTGCAAGCCATTCTCCGCGGCATATAGAGCCGCCAGTACCGACACGACTGTCTTGCCGCATCCCACATCCCCCTGCAAAAGGCGCGACATCGGCGTCTGCTTCGCCAGATCCGCGAATATCTCCGTGGTGACCTTTGCTTGGCCATTTGTCAGAGCGAACGGAAGTTGCTCTCTGAATTGCTTCAGCTTGATACCGGGCGCCGCATACGAATGCCCCTTCTGCACCGACTTCTTTTTGCCAAGATTCTGGAAAACCACAAACTGCAAGCCGAGCAGCTCATCGAATGCCAGGCGACGACGACTGGACTCGATCTCATCTCTATTCTCCGGATAATGAATACCGCGAATGGCATCGTGAAGTCCGGGCAGACCGATCTTTGCCTGCTCGGCGGATGGCAGAGGATCAGGTAGTTTCTCTTTGAGGTTCTCGAAAGCGAACGTGGTGAGTTGGCGAATCCCCTTGCTGGTCAGCCCAAGCTTGGACATCTCCGCCGTCTGCGGATAAACCGGGATTATCCTCCCGGCGTGGATCATTCTGTCAGTATTATCCTCCAGCCGCTCCAGATCCGGGTGGACCATCTGGAGCCCCATGAAATCCGAGACGGTCCCTGTCGCCGCGAAGATCATCCCCTTCTTGAAATACCGTTCCCAGTACCGGATCGCGGCAAACCAGAGGAGCGAGATCGCCCCCGTCTCATCCTGAAGCATTACTTCGTAGCGCGGTTTCTTGCCTCGAAGGACACCGTGCGCTTTGACTTCCCCTATGATGGTCGCGTTTTCGCCGATACGGAGGCGGTTGATCGGCACCACATTGGTTCGGTCAAGATAGTGCCGTGGGAGATAGGCCAGAATGTCGCGGACAGTCGCCAGCCCATGCTTGGCTAGTGCTTCCCCCCGCTTCGGGCCGACCCCCTTCACATACTGTAGCGGCGAATCCAGCTTGAGTTCCGGCATGCCGGTATAATGCCAGCCTCAAGCTGGAGGGTCAATTACTTTTGGCGGCCGTTAATCACGGCACCGACACCGTCCCGGCCATTCCCGGATGGACCGTGCAATGATACCCAAACGTCCCATTTGTGTTGAATATGTGCTGGTATGTCTCCCCATTGGAAAGCATTGGGCTGTTCAATTCCGTTCCGGTATTCGATGTTACCGTGTGATTCACGCCGTCCCGATTGGTCCAGAGAACCGTGTCGCCAACCGCGATTGTGAGAGATGACGGGGTGAAACTGCTCCCCTGGATCGCAACCTCTTTGAAATGGGAACGAGTGTTGCCGCCCCCGGAACCGGTTGAATTGCTGTCACTGCTGCATCCGACAAAGACCGCAGCGAGAGCTGCCGCCATAATAGTGAGACGGAGACCGAAAGATCGTAGAGCCTTCATGACGTCCTCCTCTAAGGACAGGGTGAGGTGCATACTGTACATCTGACGTTGACGGTGAACAGAGAGAGACTCGGTCGATTTTCGTACAGCCGCTTTACAAACCTGTTGGCGGGCTGTATGTTGGGGTCGGAAGCGGATGTCGTCTGGTGGCGGTCCCGGCCTTCAAAGCCGAGTGGGGGGCAATCGCATTGTCCCTGGTGGGTTCGATTCCCACCCCTTCCGCCAAATTGAACCGGCACCTCAGTCGGTCTCCTCCTTCTTTTCCCTTTGACAACATGGACTCGCCAATCGTTTATTGTAATGAATCTCACACTCATCCGGAGGGATCATGTGCACGCGAATCATCATGGCCTTTTCATCGGTCGTCCTGCTAGCTGTTGGAGGTTGCAGCGACAAATCAACCGGCCCGGACAAATCTGAGATATTCAGCCACCCCTATCCAGCCGATGGCGCGACGGATATCCCCACGACCGCCGAACTGACCTGGCAAAGCACACTTGGTCCGGAATCTGGCGCTGATTATAAGGTCGTCATCTCAAACAGACCCGGACCCGAAGACTCGGCAGAAACGAAAAACGACTCTGTGATCATCACCCTTCCGGGTCACACCTATTACTGGCATGTACGAGCCCAGCTGCCGGGCGGCAGGACATATGTCTCCCCCTGGTGGCACTTCCGGACTGCGGAGCATTATCAGTACCCACTTGAACTCAATACCGGATGGCGCTACAAGGTCCGCTTCTTCATCACCGATGTTGTTCCAAACGACGTTGTCCCGGTGTCTAAAGACACCGCAGAGTATGCGACCTATGTGACAGTGGCCGCGCTGGAAGACATCCCCTTTAATCTCAGATCGGCCTACAAACTGGTGGAAACAATTCATTACGGTGAAGAACAATCGAGTACTGACACGGCTGTCGGTTGGTTCAATAATGAACCTGACGGCTTCTACGAGTATGGCTATGAAGTCGGGTTATATGGTCTTTCTCTGCCGCGCAAGCTAACCGCAGACAATCGTTGGCAAATGGACCCGACCGTCGCCCGGATATTTAGGCCCACAGCGCTTCTGGCCCCCGGATTGATTAATGACCAGGCCGAACCCGTTTGGGAGACAGTCAAGAGCCTTTCCTATCCACTTCGTAAGGGCCTGGCATGGGAGCCAAGCTCGCGCACAGACATCATCCACATTACGAAGCGGGTGATGGGAAGGTCGCGTATCGAGTCTGGTGGAAACGACTACCTCTGCTGGACTATCCGATGGTTCTACGAGGGGATTGATAATCTCAGTATAATCGATCAGATCGGCGAGCCTGGATTGGTGAGTCGCACGACAATCGCTACCAACATAAGGCTGACAAATCAGGAGTATCCGGAAGGTTTCGCCACGGCCACCATTCACCAAGAAATAGAACTGGACTACACATACCTACTGGACACCTTGGGTCTCGACCCGGATGACTTTCACGACGGCGACCGCTAGATCGACGCTACCGGCATCTTCTGCGGGTCATCCACCAGCATATGCTCTTTGATAGTGTATGCTTCGGCGTACTGAACTTTGACCAGATGCCCTAGTTCACGAGCTCTCGTTCGCATCAGATCGTAGATATTCACGCCCGGCGAGAAGACATTTCGCGTATCTTCCGCCCGAGCCGCAGGTGACGCATACTTGTCAAGCATCAGGCGCGATTCAAACGTCGGGAATTGCGATTTGTACGCCGACACCGCCTGACACTTCTGCTCCATCTCGTCTGAGATATCGACCATGAATGAGTAATCGAAATTGCGGTAGTAGGAGACATAGATCACCTTCCGCGGTCGATTCGGCTCCCCCTCCAGCGGCACTTTCATCAGGCCAGCCAGGAACGACGCATCATAACCCAAACGAGTACAGGCCAGGTGATCAGGATGTCTTTGCTCCCAATGCGGCAGCACAACCATCTCCGCCTTGGTGTCCCGGATCACCTGCGCGATCTTGAGCTTGTTCTCCTGAACATACTCAACCGCGGCATCGGTCAGTCCAAGATTCCCTCGCCAGGTTAGTCCCATGATCCGCGCGGCTTCGGCCGCCTCCGACGCGCGATCGGTTTCGTCGCCATGAGTTCCCGCCTCACCTCGCGTCAGGTCGAGCACGCCGACCGCTCTCCCCTTCTTCGCCATCTTTATCAGCAATCCGCCGCAGGTGATCTCTACATCATCCGGATGCGCGGCGATCGCCAGTATATCCAGCCGGGGAGCGTTACTTCTGTTGTCAGCCATTGATCACTTCGTGGTAATACTGTTCATATTGATTGACGATGTTCTCTGCCGAGAATCGACGCAACGCGCTCTCTGCCGCTGAACGCTTGAACTCGTTGAGACGATCCTTGTCGCGCAGTAGCGCGATTCCCGCGCGAGCCATGGAAACTGTATCCCCGACCGGTAGCAGGAACCCATTACGGTAGTCCTCAACTACCTCAACCAGACCGGTCCCCGATGATCCCACGACCGGCACACCGCAGGCCAGCGCTTCCAGAGCGGCCAGACCAAAGGACTCTTCTTCCGAGGGCAGCAGGAAGAGATCCGCGCATGGCAGCACTGCCTCGACCCGACTCTGGTTCCCCAGGAAGATCACTCTATCCTGCAAACCTCGCTTGTTTATCTGACGACGCACGAGCACCGTGTCAGGGCCTTCGCCGATCAGAAGCAGTCGGGCCGGCAGCTCATTCTTGATCTTCTCGAAAATATCGATCACATCCATCGCCCGTTTCACCGGGCGGAAATTGGAGACATGCGCGATCAGGAACTCCCCTTCCTTGACGAACTCTGATTTCTGGCACTGCGTCAAACTCGGCTTGAACCGGACCTCATCAAAAAAGTTATGCACGACTCGGATCGGCTTCGTTACTTTGAAAACATCCATCGTTTCAGCGGCGAGATAGTTCGAGACCGCGGTAACGCCATCCGACATATTAATAGAGAATCGGGTTATGTCATAGAACGACGGATCCGAGCCGACCAGTGTGATATCCGTGCCGTGGAGCGTGGTGATCACTTTCGGCACTTTGGCGCCATCAGCAATAAGTAACTGCTTGGCGAGATAGGCGGAAGTCGCATGAGGTATCGCGTAGTGCACATGCAATACTTCAAGGTCGTATGCCTTGGAAACATCCGCCATCTTCGAGGCCAGTGCCAGCGAATACGGCGGCTGTTTGAAGAGCGGATACGCAGTCGTTTCTACGCCATGATAGAAGACATTGGTCTGGTATTTGTCCAGCCGAAACGGTAACGCATAGGAAATGAAGTGGACATGGTGGCCACGCATCGCCAACTGCTGCCCCAACTCTGTAGCCACGATTCCCGATCCCCCGGCGACCGGATAACAGGTGATTCCAATATTCATTTAGTCTGTGTACTCCGACAATGAAATGAGCTGATGTGCCGACTGATCCGGGTCAAGCCGCTCATACAAGAACGCTACCACACCCGGCCCATACTTGGCTATAAAATAACTGATATTGAGTGAACGGTCCTGCAATCCGCGATTCGGATACAGCGCGTACCACAACCGGTACAAACGTTCGCGCACTTCCTTCTGTTTCTTCTTATGGGCCGCAAAGACCTTGGCTTCGAATGCTTTCAGCGCAAAATCCACTTTTCCCGAGGTCTGTTGCGCGAAATCCCTCAGCGACGGATCAAAATCCAGCGACCGCCCGCTGAACTGCTCAAACCGGCCGAAGATCTCATCACGGAGCTTCTGGAACTCCTGCTCAATATCCTGCGGAAAACTCTTTGCCATCACCCGATTGATCACCTGCTCGAAATCCCCTGCCAGATCCTCAAAAGCGATCTCCGCCTGAACCATCGTCTTCTCATGCTTCTTCTCAACCAGGGTCGCGGTCGGGCGGGCGGTATGCACTGGCGCGGGTAAACCAAACAACTCAAACAGAGGGTTGATCTGCGCGAAATAGGCTATCTCCGATGGTCCCCCCATTTGAGCCAGTGTCGGAAACAGATATGACTGCATCAACGGCCGTGTCAAAACGTCTGGTGAAAGTCTCTCCGGCTCCGCCGCAATTCGAGCCAGCAGTTCAGCCTTAGAGAATGACACTTCGCCCGCCTGGAAACCTCCATCGCGATGTACTATCGGCCATCGCCCCTTGTGATGATAGAAGAGGTGTGTCGCCTGCTCGTTCTTCTCGACCTGCAGATGATAGGAAGCCTGCTCTATCCGACGGTTCGTGTTCCCCATTCGTTGATGCAACTCATCCTGCCGCTCGATTATCTCGGCGAAAAGCGGCGCCGCCAGTCTCTTCGCCGATGCATCCGCCGGCGAAAAGAGGATCAAACCATACTCGGCGGTCAGGCGAGCCATCAGCTTGCCGAAGGCTGCAACGAAACCCTCTCCCGTCCTGTAGCATTCAGCCAGGAGTCGATACAATTCAGGCGAAAACTCCGATTGGCCGAGAATTTCCTGTACTTTGGCGTGCATGCCCACCACCGCCGCTTCATCATCAAGTCTAACGTCAGCAACCGGCACGGGCAATTGCGGCGCGGTCGGATAGTCGACGCGAGCCAGCTCCCCCTCGCGATTCAACAGATATGTGTGATTGATCTCGGCGAAATCATGGTCATCGGATGCAATCCAGAACACCGGGACCACCGGTCGGTCCAATTCTTCGGCGCGACGTTTGGCAGCCTTGACCGTCGCCAATGCCTTTATCAAGGAGAACAATGGCCCCCCAAAAAGCCCGGCCTGCTGACCTGCGAAGACACAAACCGTGCGAGGATCGGCCAACAACTGAATATTCGCGAACACTTTCTCTGACGAACCAAATTCTCGGTTCTGCCGAGTCAGCAGATCCATCAGCTCTTTGCGCTGAAAGTTCACCCCGTCCAGTTTTTGTGCCGTCTGCTGATACCCCGGCGACACAAATAGGCCACTGGCCGGCGTATTGCCGGCCAGGAAATCTAAGTATAAGTTGGAGAATCCGAACGATTTAGAAGGATTTATCAGCCTTACCGTCAATGATCACCCCTTCAATTTTGGCCTCATGCGGCACCCGGCTCGGCTTGCGCCGGAACAGCCCCACAAAGTCGTCGACCAATGTATACATAACCGGAACAACGACCAAGGTCAAAAGTGTCGAAGAAATGATGCCTCCAATAACGGCTCGGGCCATCGAAAGTCTGAGCTCAGCCCCTGGCCCAAGTCCCAGCGCCAGTGGCGCCATACCAAAGACCATCGCAAAAGTGGTCATCAGAATCGGCCGCAGCCGGATCGGTCCCGCTTTCAAGATCGCCTCGGTCCTCGCAACCCCTTCCGCCCGCTGCTGCTTGACGAAGTCGATGAGCAGGATCGCGTTTTTGGTCACCAGCCCCATCAGAAGCACAATTCCGATCAACGACATGATCGAGAATGACTGACCCAGCAACGCCGGTATCGCGCCAACCATCGACAACGGCAGCGACAACATGATCGAGAACGGATCAAAGAACGATTCGTATTGCGACGCCAGCAAAAGGTAGATGAAGATGATCGCCAGGAACAAAGACTTGAGAATGTTCTGGAACGACTCCGCCATGATCTCCTGCTCACCAACTGTCCCGACATAATACCCCGGCGGCAATTGTGTTTTTGATACTTCGGCCATGATCGTTTGGGTCACGGTTCCGGCAAACGCGCCCGAAGCGACGTTGGCGTTCACCTTTATCTCGCGTTGACGGTCGTACCGGTTGTATTGACCGATCGCCGCGCTCTTCTCCAAAGCACCAACCCGATTCAACGGCACGAGGAAAGTCTTTGTACCAGGTATCTCCTTGTTACTCGCCACCAGGATACGCCCAATGTCATCCCCCGACGCGCGGTACGGTTCATCCAGGCGGATCCGTACATCGTACTCTTCAGTCCCTTCCTTGTAACGCGTGACGACATCGCCTTCAACTAATGCGCGAACCGTCATCGGAATGGTAGCCAGACTGAGGCCAAGGTCTTCAGCCAATTTTCGGTCGACCCTTATCTGGAACTCCGGCTTCCCCTTCTCCTGGGTGTCATCTATGTCGATTGCGCCCGGAACGGTATAGAAGATCTTTTTCACGTCTGCGGCGAGACGGGTCAGCTCATTGAAATCTTCTCCGCGCACGGAAATCTCGATAGACTTCTCGCCGCCGCCTTCTCCTTCGCCACGACTGACAGAGGTTTTGATGCCCGGGATACCCGCGATCAGTACGCGCACCGAATCCATCAACCGACGAGCTGAGATTGTCCGCTCCGTAACCGGCGTCAGGTTCAGCAGGATACGACCATCTGTCACGGGATTGTTCCCTGAACCGATGGTCACGTATGACGCGATCACTTCGGGAATATTGCTCCTGACTGCCGCTTCGATACTGGCTGCTCGCTCCGATGTATCGTGCAGATTCGTTCCCGGCGGAGTCTGGAAATCGATCGCCATTTTCGACTGATCAGTTTCAGTCATAAACTCCACACCGATGAACCTCCCTAGATAGAGTGATCCGACAAACGATGCCACGGCTATAAACATCACCAGCCATCGTGTCCGCAAGGATGCCGCCAGCAATCGCTCATACTTCGGTTTGAACCAGTCAAACGCGCGGTTCCAGTAGTTCAGTAGATTGAAGATCGGGCCCCAGATGCGGCCGAACAGACCCGTTCCCCGTGGCTGATATGCCGCTTCTTCTTCGCCTTCGCGAAGCCACCGCGAAGACAACATCGGCGTCAAGGTAAACGCCACGAAGAGCGATATCACCACCGCAAACGCCACGGTCATACCGAACTGATAGAAGAACCGTCCGATCAGCCCCTCCATGAACGCAACCGGCACAAAGACCACGACGATCGAGAAGGTCGTCGCCATGACCGCCAACCCGATCTCTTTGGTCGCGTCCATGGCGGCCTTCATCGGGCTTTTTCCCATATGAATATGGCGATAGATATTCTCCATCACCACGATCGCGTCATCGATCAAGATACCAACGGCCAGCGACAAGCCCAGCAGCGTCAGCACATTGATAGTGAACCCCAACAGCTTCATGATCGTGAAAGTTGCGATGAGCGAGATAGGGATCGACAGACCGGCAATAATGGTTGGCCGAAGATCCAGCAGGAACAGGAATATGACGATCACCGCCAGCAGCATTCCGTACTGGATATTGAACAGGATCTCATGGATAGAATCCCGAATGAAGGTCGAGTTATCCTCCACTTTGGTCAGTTGGATATCTGGCGGAAGTTCCGATCTCAGTTGCGTCAATACTTTGTCAACGCCATCTGCCACATCGACAGTGTTCGACCCTGACTGCTTAACCACCGATAGCGCAACCGCCGATTTTCCATCCAAACGGGCTAGCGAACGTTGTTCGACGGTCGTATCATAGACGCTCGCGATCTCCTGCAAGTAAATTGGTACCCCGTTAGAGGTCTTCACTATCACATTGTTGAAATCGGAGACCCGTTCAAGGCGCCCCATCACTCGGACCAGATATTCGCGCGAGGACTCATCAACACGCCCGCCAGGTATCTCGAGATTGGCCGCCTGGATACTGTGCTGCACATCCGCGACCGTCACGCCTCGCGACTCCATCCGGTGCGGATCGAGCGCGACCAGGATCTCACGTTCGGAACCACCGATCAATTCGACTGCACCAACCCCCTGGACCGATTCCAGTCTCTTCTTGACGCGATTCTTCGCGATCTCGGTGATGTCTTTGGGTGTCCGTTTTCCGGAGACAGATATCGAGATGATCGGCTGGGCGGTCGGGTCATACTGGCTGACGATCGGTTCCTCGATGTCATCGGGGAGTTCATTCCGGATCCCCGCGATCTTTTCGCGGACATCGTTGGTCGCCTCCATCCCGTCTTTCTCAAGCCGGAACTCGATAATGACCAGTGAGTACCCTTCCCGACTCTGCGAGGTAATATGCCGCACCCCCGAGATCTGGTTGACCGCATCCTCGATCTTCTTCGTGATGTCGGTTTCCATCGATTCCGCCGAGGCTCCCGGGTAGACCGTTTGCACCACCGTGAACGGGAAATCGACGTCAGGCATCATGTCGACCGACAACCCGGTATAGGAGAAATATCCGAGCACGACCAACGCCAGCATCATCATGGTCACAAAGACCGGTCGCGCGACTGAGACATCTGACAATTTCATATCTTAGCCCTCTATAGCGGAGCTGATAGTCACTTTGAATCCCTCGTCCAGATAGTTCTGTCCGAGAGTCACCAGGGTATCTCCCGGCTTTAGTCCGTCAAGGATCACGACCCGCCCCTCGAGTTCTGGACCTAGTGTCACCATCCGCTTCTTAGCGATTCCGTTCTCGATCACAAACGCGACACTGGCGTTCTCCAACTGAAGAACCGCGGCGCGGGGAACCGCCAGTACTTGCGGCAGCTCTCGTTCAGTCACCAGGATCTTGACGAACATCCCCGGACGGAATTGACTGCCGTCGTTGTCGAGCATCGCTTCCACCTGGAAACTACGGGTTACAGGGTCGGCCGATTCCGCGATTGAAACCACTCTCCCGGTCACCGTATCATTTACTACCTCAGAAACGATTCTAACCTCAGCCCCTTGCGTGATATACTGCACATTGTCCGTGTTTACCGCGAATTTCACGCGCAGCTTGCCCGGTGTGGCGACCACCGCGAGTTGTTGACCGACATGCACGAAGTCACCGTCGCGGACCGCGATCGAAGTCACCGTTCCCGAGATCGGCGTCCGCACATCCACCAGCCGGCTGACCGACTCATAGTTCGCCTTTGCGACCTCGAACTGTGTTTTGGCCGCGTCAAACTGCGATTCTGAGATGGCGCCCGATTTGTACAGGTTCTCCATTTTTGAGAAATTCTTCTCCGCGTTCTGGAAGACCGAACGCACTTCATTGAAGTTCGCGGTCGGGCCGTCCTTGTCCAGCATGATGATCACCTGGTTCGCTTTGACCGCCTGTCCCTCCCGTACAGGAACATCCGCCACCGCTTCAGCCAGCTTGGCGTAAAGAATCGCCTGTTTTTCACCTTCCAGTGACCCACTGAAAGTTCGCACGACTCGTTCATCCGATGGCTTGATCGTCTGCACATTGACGGCGATCGAACGTTCTGCCTGCACGATCTGCTTTTGTTCGCTGCAGGATGCTCCCCAGACGAGGATGCTCATCGCCAGAAGGACGACTATGATTGATCTTTGCCCGTTCATGATAGTTATCTCGTTTCTGCGCCGATATCGATAGTGGTTGCTTTTCTGAGTTCTGCTTTGGCGGTTCTGAAGAAGTAAAGCGCCTGGGCCAACGACCGCCGCGCGTCGGTCAGCGCCGCCTGCGCCGACAGCACTTCCAACTGCGTTCCGACCCCTTGCTGATACCGTAGGTTCGCGATCTTCAGTCCTTCATCGGCCTGCGCGATCGTCTCCTTCTGGATATCCAGTGACTTCTTCGCCCGCACGACCTGGTCATACGCCTGTTCGATCTCCAGCCGGATATCATCTTCCATCTGCGCTTGAGCGATCTTACTCTTTTCATGGTCCGCCCGACGGTACGCCACCTGGCTGGACCGATTGAAGCCGTCGAATATCTTGAAATTGAGCGATAACCCGAATTGAGAGGTCTTACTCACATTGTTATCAAGCTTCCAGACATCCGACGATGACCGCGTATCGTACGTATACGACGCATCGAGCGACGGCCAGTAATCGGCTTTGGCGATACCGATCGCCTTCTTGGTGATCCCGGTTAAGGTTTGCGATGACCGCATTTCCGGGCGATTCGCCAAACCGACCTCAAGCAGATCATCCAGCTCCGGCAGTGCTCCAATCGTCGTGTCCATTGCGTCTTCTATGAGGATTATCGAATCGCGAAGCGGCATTCCGATAAATGACCGCACCCGCTTCTCAGCAAGTTCAAGGTCCGATTCGGCCTGAAGTATCTGCGGCTCCAGATTCGCCTTCTCTACTCGCGCACGGAGCAATTCGTAATCGGAGACCATCCCCTGCCCGTGCAGCTTCTCGACAACCCCCAGATTGTACGCCGCGGCCTCATGCGCTTTGCGCAGGGTCTCCAGCACCGAGCGTTGCAGTATCGCGCCGAAAAACAGCAGGTCGGCACTGTAGCGAACCTGGTCCTCGACCGCTTTCAAGTTCGACTCGGTATACGTACGATACAGTTTGGCGATCTGCCATGCGGTTAGGACCTTTCCGCCCTCCCAGATTGACTGTCGCACCGACAGCGTGTATCCGAAGTTGTTCTTGAACGCGGTCTGCAGCTCCTGTGTCTCCCCGCCAAAACTGACGAACAGTTTGGGGATTGTGAAATTTCTCGCATACGAGCTCGACAAATTGATATCCGGAAATACACCGGAGCGTGCCGAAGTGACCTGCGTTTTCGCCTGCTCCAGATCCTGCTGCGCGGACAGGTACCGACGGTTAAAAGTCGCGGCTCGCTGCCGGACATCCTCAATCGTCAGCGCCGTCTCAGTAGCCGATAGCTGCATAGCCATCGTGGTAACAAGCAGGAATACGAGGCCAAGCCATAACCCGCGATGATTCGATGTGTGATAATGATCGTGCATCTCTGTATTATCCTCAGCTTTTGCTCGGCTGGTAGATCGCCTCGAACATCCGGCGAACATGTTTCAGCAATATCTCTTCGTTCATGCTATCTTTATTAAAGACGCGTCGTCCGGCGATCCCATCGCAAATGGCGAAACTGAGGACCACCAACTGGTGAAGTTCCTCCGCCGACATCCGGACCCCCTTTTCCATATGCTTCAACGCATAGGCGATCTTCTGATCGTGGTCCTCGCGAATGAACTTGCGGATCCGCGGGTAGCGCATCCCCTGCACCCAGATATCCATGATCGAGCGGAACTCGCTCGGTTTGGTCTCGCGGGTGTGACAGATCACCATCTCGACCACCTGCCAGGGAGTCAACGGTGTGGGAAGCGACTGCAGCGCCTGAAGGAACCGGCTGCTCATCTGCTTCACCAGGGCCAGGAGGATCTCTTCTTTGCTTTTGAAATGAAAATAGAGCGCCCCCTTGGTCAGCCCGGCGTTCTGGGCTATTTCCTCGGTCGAGGTCCCCCGGTACCCTTGCTCGGTGAATAGCTTGCGGGCCGACTCCAGAAGCTGCTCGCGGCGTTGCTCGGCGGGCAACTTGGGACTCTGCTTTATCTTGGCCATTGCTCCTACCTGTCTTTCTGCCGCCCGGGAACCTGTCCCGGCGGCGTCACCTACCTACTGGTCGGTATCTAAATTATACCTACCGGTCGGTATGTCAAGCTAATTAACGGAAGAATGGACAAGAAAGTTTAGATTAAAACCACTTTTTTTTGCGGAAATAGATAAGCTGGCCGATCATTGACCCGAAGATCACGATCAACGCCAGAGGGTAACCAAAGCTCCAGTCCAGCTCGGGCATCCCGCTGAAGTTCATGCCCCACAACGAGGCAAAGAGTGTCGGCGGGACAAAAATGGCGGTCAGAACCGTCAGGAACCGGATCACGTCATTTGTCTTTGCCTGCACGGACGAGTAGTGAATTTCCAATGAAGAGTTTAATAGTTCTCTATGCGTATCGGCGGTGTCATTGATGCGCACCAGGTGGTCATGAATATCCGAGAAATAGGGGACCAACTGCTGAGAGATCATGGCATAGTGCTGGCGCGACAGCTGGGCCACGATCTCCTTCTGAGGAAGCACTATGCGTTTCAATTGCACGATATCGCGCCGCAGCGCGAAGATTGACCGCAATGTATCCTCGTCCGCCGACCCCAGCACGTCATCCTCGACCTGATCCACTTCATACTCGAACACGTCGAGAATCCCATTGTAGTTATCCACGACCGTGTCGATCATCGCATGGAACAGGTAATCTGCCCCCCGCGACAACAGCCGCTCATCCCGTTCCGCGCGACTGTAGAGATAGTCGAACAATCTGTGCTCGTCGTAATGGACCGTCACCAAGGTGTTCTTGGACAGGAAGAAGTCCAGTTCCATTATCTTCAGCCCCTCTTCCCTTCCGATATAGTCAACCACCTGGAACACCAGGAAGAGGTAGCGGTCGTAGTCATCTATCTTGGTCCGGGGCTTTTCGGAGATCACGTCCTCAATGGCCAGCGGGTGAAACTTGAAATCGTGCGTCAGGACGAAGGACTCCTGGTCCGATGGCTTGCACATGTCGACCCAAAGGAGCGCGCCCGGCACATTGCTGAGACGGTCGAAATCGGCCACCCCCTCGATCACCTCCACCCCTTCATTCGGGAGATAGTAGAATGACCGGATCATACTTTCTCCTCGGTTGCCACATCGGTTTCGGATGACAGGGTATCCAACACGGACGATTCTGGCTGTTTGGCCGCTTTTGCCTTCAGTTCACGAAGGGAGAGTTTCTCAAGATGGAAGAAGATCGACCCCATTGTCACGATCGGCAACAGGTCCATTAGGTGCAGCGACAAGGCGAATAGAACCGCATCGGTCCTCCCGATGGAAAACGCCGCCAGCGACGTACTGACCGCGAATTCAAAGGTCCCCGCGTTTCCCGGCGTAAGCGGGACCATCAGGACGATCGTATTGATGATCATGATCGCCGCCGCGGCCGCGATCGGAAGGTCAAAGCCGAACGATTCATACAAGAACCAGATCACCATCATGTGCGCGGCCCATGAGGCCAGCGAATAAAAGACCGACCCCGCCATATGCTGGCTGGATCGGATCAACATGATCCCTTTGGTAAAGGAGCGCACGAACTTCTTGATACCGATATAGACCCCGGGCCATCGGTGCGCCAATTTGCGGCGCGCGAATTCCTCGATGCGCGTCTGCTTGCTGGTAATGAGATAGAGCCCCGCCAGCAGCACCGAGGTCGCCCCCGCAAGTATGTAGCTGAGGAAGCGGTACTCCTCCGGAAACGCGAAGGCCAGCGACGTGAAAAAGATGAATATGATCAGGCTGAGTGCGTCAAAAAGTACTTCAAGAACAATGGTCGAAAAGATATAGGTCTTCCGCAATGCCAGCTTGTTGGAGAACAGAAACAGCCGTCCCACCTGCCCGGTCAGTACCGGCATCACCATATTCAAGACTTGTCCCGCCGAGTAAAGACATGTCCCCCGCACCCATTTAAGCGGTATCTGTCGTGTGATCATCATGCGCCAGCGAACCGCGCGCAGGATAATGAACACGAATGCCGCGATTGTCGCCGGAATGAGATAGAAGTAATTGACACGGGTCGCGAGTTCGCGAATTTCGCTCAGCCGAATATCCTTGACGCAATACGCCAATAGCCCGATCGCGATGATCGTGCCCCACATCTGCTTATTGGTCAGGAACTTCTTCATAGCCGGCTTACCCCGTTTTGGGCATAACGGCAAAGATAGGCCGACATTATAGGGGTGTCAACTCAAGAAAGTTCGGACTGTCAGGGATAAGCGATTATACTTCAGCCAGTAAGCTCTTCTTGACCCAGCCCCGGCGCTGATTTTCGAAGATGACGTCGTAGTAGTCCGAAGATTCCCCGGCGATCCTCACCACCAGCCCCGGCTCTCCCTGAAATTCAAGGCTCGCTGAATCAGATGGTCCGGACATGACCGAGACCTCTTCCCCCACCACCACCGCCCACCGTGTCACAAAATCATGCTGATATTTATAAGTAGTCAAAACTGCCATGCAGACTAACAGGATGAGCATGGTAATGATTGCTGGTTTGACCCAACCTGAGGCTACGCCAAATCCAAATCGGACTATCAGCAGCCCCACGAATAGAATGAAAAATAGCGATGACAACCAAGCCATGCTGTTCAAACGATACGGCGCCACCATCGACTCAAACAGCGAGTTGATCGGATTGAGCTGTACGCCTTCAAGCTGTACCGTCGCCATACTGCGGGCAAACTCGAGATTGCTCTGGATATCATTATCTGCAGGATCCAATCGACGCGCTTTCAGGTAATACAGCACCGCGTACCCCAGGTCCCCGTTCTTAAAGTACGCGTTCCCCAGATTATAGTAGAGCGGTGCGGAACCAACTCCTTGGTGGACAGCCCGGGAGTACGCTTCAATCGCCTTGGTGTATTCTTTCTCCTGGAAGAAGCTATTTCCCTGCTTGAAATCGTCAGCTGGTTCAGCTCCCAGGCTGGTGCACAAAACCAACATGATTGATAAATAGAGAAGAAGACTATGCAAAGCGCACCCCCTCCATTTGCACCATGATCGACTCTGCTTTGGCCAAAGCCGTCTCCATATCCTGCTGAGTCAAAGTGGCAGGCGCAAAGCGGGCGAAATCACACTGTCTCAACAACCCAAGGATATTGTCTACCAGTTCTGGCGAAGCCTTCCGCTCCCGCAGCAAGGTCGCGATCGTGTCACTTGTCAGTCCGTTTGGAGAAATATTCAACTTGTCCGCGATGTACTGCGTAAATGCCAGACTTAATTCCCCATAGAAATCTCTCACAGAATCCGGACGGGCCAGTGATTTGGCTTTAGATAATCGTTTCCTTGCCTGCGATGATGCCCCTCGAGAGCGGGCCAGCCCGACATTGGAGGTCAGCATCTCTTGACGCTTCCGCAGGACCACTATTCCCAATAATGCCAACACCGGCAATCCATTGATGATCAAATACAGCGGACTAAACAGGATCACCTCGCCGGCTTTCCCGATATCTCCCGGCTCCTGCTTGATAAACCTGATATCCTGTGCCTGATTTCCAACTGTCACCGAAGGTCCCGAGTAGGGAACATCGGGCGACGCGACATATCCTTCCGGCTTTATCACGCTCAGCGTGATCGGCTGCGTGGTCAATGACTGATACTTGTTCGTCTTGGGATCGAAGTAGTTGAAGCTGAGTGCCGGGATCTGGAGTATCCCCGGACGTTTCGGCACAAACACTTCCTCATATACCTTGGTCCCGCCGATCTTATCATCGACCTTGGTGACGTTCTCATTGCTCGCCGCGCGATACACGCGGAAATCAGAGGTCTCTTCGATAACCGGCTCTCCGACCGACTTGATATTCCCGACTCCGCTTATCTTCACTGACACCGTCACGGGCTGGTTCAGTTCCACTTCGGTTTTGTCCGCCGACGCCGTGATAGTGAATTTCCCGACCGTGCCCGTAAAATCATCCGGCTTCCCTTCGGTCGGCAGCGGTTTGGCCGTGATCTTGATCGGCTCGGATTTCACCACGATCTGCTGTCCCTGCGGGAAGAGATCGCCAAACATATCAAACGGATCGCGCCGTGCGTTCCTCGATGCGACTGTGGTGGTCAGGCTTGCGCGGCCGATCGTCAATTCACCCGTTTGCGTCGGGAACAGCGCGTATTTTCGCTCGATCACCCGGTAATTGCGATTCTCGATCCTCTGGAAATATGGCGCCGTGTTCCCCACAACCTCCGTCCAGAAACCTGTGGTCGAGGGTTCATCAAGCTGCGGACTGCTGTAATATTGAACCGCGATATAGAATTTGAGCGTCAGAGTGACTTGCTCGCTGACGTACGGATTTTTCTTGTCGACGACCGCCTCTAGGAAATAGTCCTTTGTCCCCCCCTTGGTGTCAGTCGTCTGATCTCCCAATCGCGGTGAGGTCGACTGCCGCTTGTTTTGGACCACCAACAGGACACTGTTGCCGACCACTTTCTTGCCGTTGACTGTTACTGATATCCCCTGAATCGGATACGATCCCGGTTTCTGCGGCAGCAACAGGTATCGGTAGGCGACAGAGGAAGAGACCTGTCCATTGACAATACTGACGCTGCTCGATCTCCCCTGTGAATATATCTCGAAACTCGGGAGCGCCGGTATCTCCACATCGGGCACATTCTGCGATGAACCAGAGACTGTCACCTCGAGGGTCGTCTGCTCATCCAGCCCGACCGTATCCGGGTAAAGCGCCACCCGTACCTGCAGATCATCCTGCGCCGCCGAAACGGAGGCAGTGACCATAGATAGACAGGCGAGCAGGATCAGTCGCAATCGCATTCTACCAATCCTTACCACTATACTCGCCTCCCTTGACGGTCCGGCGGAGTTTTTTCTGAATATCCTGCTCATCATCCTTGAGCGCGTTCAGCAATCGCTCAGCATCTTCTTTGGACATCTGCTTCTGCTGTCCCATCTGCTGTTGTTGTTGCTGCTGTTGGTCCTTGTTCTGTTGATCCTGTTGTGCTTGATTCTGCTGCTGGTCCTTCTGATCCTGGTTCTGGTTCTGCTGTTCCTGTTGGTCTTGCTGTTGCTGGTCCTGCTGCTGTTGGGTCGAATCAGATTTGTTCTGGCTGTTGGGGTCCTGCTGTGGTTTGAGCTGTTCTTTCAACTTCTTGCGCGACAGCTCCAAATTGAACTTGGCGTCCAGATCATTCGGGTTCAGCTTGAGAGCTTCTTCATACGATTTAATAGCGTTCTGGTAGTTGTTCATGCGGAAGTACGTATTCCCCATATTATAGTGGGCGGCCGCCTCGACCTTAATATCCTGCGTGCGCAGCGCCTTCTGCAGTTTGTCTATCGCCTCTTCGTATCCGCCGTCATTTGCCAGTGCCGTTCCAAGATTATAATCCAGCTCCGGCGAGGTCGGGTTGTCGGCCTCTGCCGCACGATACTCTTCCAGGGCCGTCTTGTAATCCTTTTTCTTGAATGCCTCGTTCCCCTTTTTGACCGTGCCTATAAAATCGGCAAACACGGTCTGGACGGCGAACAGGAATATCAGGCCCGCGATGGTCCACACATTACGCATTGGTTGGGCTCTCCACTGCTTTCTTTCTCTCCGGGACAAAGAACTCCGCCACCAATAGGATCAGGGCGATCAACAGTGGCCACTGGTAACGATCATCGTACTTGGTCACCAGCGTCCCTTCGAGTTCTTTTTTCTCCATACCGGCAATATCGTCAAATATCTTGTCCAATTCCATCTCTCCGGCGGACGCGTTGTAGAATTTGCCGCCGGTCGTCAGACTCAGTTTGCGAAGCGTCGCTTCATCAAGCTTTGTCATGATCACTTCGCCGTTTTCGTCCTTCTTGAATCCGACCTGATTCCCTTGCCTGTCCAGCACTGGAATCGGCTCACCTGCCGGATTACCGATCCCCACAGTATAGACCTTGATTCCGTCATTCCGGGCATCGTCAGCCGCCTGTTCCACACTCCCGCCGAAATCCTCGCCATCGGTCAAGATGACAAGTACCTTGTGCTTCTTTTCTTTGGACTCAAACGATTTCTGCGCCACCTGTATGGCTGAAGCTATCGAGGTCCCCTGTATCGACACCGATTGGTTATCCATTACCTGCAACAACAGCCGCGCGGTCCCCAGGTCAAGGGTCAGCGGGCACTGCACGAAGGCTTCTCCGGCAAACGCGATCAGTCCAATACGGTCACCTTTGAGTCGGTCAATGATCGATCGCAACTCCTGCTTTGCCTTCTCCAGCCGGTTCGGCTTCATATCTTGCGCCAGCATCGAGTTGGAGACATCGAGCGCGACGATGATATCTATCCCCTCCCGCTTCAACATCTCCAGATGCGTTCCAAATTGCAATCTCGCCAGCGCTATCACGACAAAGGTCAGTCCAAGGATCAGGAGCACCGCCTTCGTCCGCTGACGGGCGAAGGAGATATACGGCGCTGTCCGAAGGATCAGCGGAAGATCCCCAAAGCGGGACAGTATCTTCTTCTTGCGAGCTATTGCCCAGAAGAGGAACATCCCGACCAGCAGGACACCCAACAGCAGCGCGAAATGTATCGGTTCAGCGAATCGCATAATTTACGGCAACTTCCTGAAATAGCTGTTCGCCAGCACGATCTCTAGCATCAACAACGCTAGCCCGCCATACACGAACCAATGGAACAGCTCTTTATATTGAACATGCGACGCGACCTTGCGTTCGGTCTTCTCC
>CAZCZL010000007.1:0-2124 GCA_964503315.1 uncultured Ignavibacteriales bacterium
CGGTGACAAACGGCACAAACGGATGCAGCAGCTTCAGTATCTGATTCAGCACATAAGTCGCGACATTAAGCGACCCCTCGCGGATCGGCACACCCGGCTGATCCGGCTTGATCAACTCCACATACCAGGAGCAGTAATCATCCCAGACGAAATTGTAGAGTGTTTTCGCCGCGGCATTCAGACGATACTCCGCAAACGCTTTGTCCACCGCCTCAACTGTCGTTTCGAGACGCGACAATATCCACTTGTCGAAGATCATCAGGTCATCGCGGTTGACCGTCTCCAACACCGGCGGACGGCCATCCAGGCGCATCATCACAAAGCGCGACACCTGGTAGACCTTGTTCACGAAATTCCGCCCGGTCTCGAACGCGTTACGCCCAAGCCACGGATCCTGACCATCGGGAGTCGCCAGCATGAGGGAGATGCGGAGCGAATCCGCGCCGTATTTATCGATCACCTCAAGCGGGTCGATCCCGTTGCCAAGGGATTTCGACATCTTGATGCCGTTGGCGTCGCGGACCGTGCCGTGTATGTACACATCCGTAAATGGCGACTCACCCTTGAACTCATATCCGGCCATCACCATGCGCGCCACCCAGAGGAAAATGATCTCCGAGGCGGTCACCAGCACTTTGGTCGGATAGAACTTGTCGAGCTCGGGCGTTTTTTCCGGCCAGCCGAATGTCGAGAACGGCCAGAGCCATGACGAGAACCAGGTATCGAGTACGTCGGTATCCTGCGTTAATGTCTCAGGGTCATGGCCGTTCGCTTCTTCTTTGGTCGGACGGTTCACCGACACAAACATCGTCCCGTCCGGAGCGTACCAGACCGGGATGCGGTGTCCCCACCACAACTGACGCGAGATACACCAGTCGCGGATATTCTCCATCCAGTGCAGATAGGTCTTTGACCAGTAATCCGGATGGAACCGGAGCTTGCCGGATTTGACCGCTTCGATCGCCGGTCCCGCCAATTCATCCATCTTCACAAACCATTGATCCGACAGATATGGCTCAATGATATTGTGACAGCGATAGCAGGTCCCCGCCGAGAGATTGTATTTTTCGGTTTTCTCAAGGAAACCCCGCTTATTGAGGTCTTCCACGAGCCGCTTCCGCCCTTCGAACCGATCCAACCCTTTGTAGCGGTCGGCGTTTTCGTTGAGCGTGCCGTCGGTGTTGAGGATATTCAGCTCTTTCAGATCATGCCGCTTGCCGATCTCAAAGTCGTTCGGGTCATGCGCCGGGGTCACCTTCACCACACCCGTACCGAACTCCGGATCAACATACGAGTCCGCCACGATCGGAATCTCGCGCTCGATGATCGGGAGGATCACGGTCTTCCCGACGTATTTTTTGTAGCGCGGATCTTTGGGCGACACCGCCAGCGCGGTATCCCCAAGCATCGTCTCCGGGCGAGTGGTCGCCACAGTCAGATATTCATCCGACCCCTTGATCTTGTAGCGGATATACCAGAGCGATGAATCAAAATCCTTATGCTCGACTTCGTCATCCGACAACGACGTCTTGCACGACGGGCACCAGTTCACGATCCGGTGGCCGCGGTAGATCCATCCCTTGTCGTAGAGATGCTTGAACACCGTCGCCACGGCGGTGGAGAGCCCCTCGTCGAGCGTAAAGCGAGTCCGCTCCCAGTCGCAACTGCACCCCATCTTCCGCAATTGCGAAAGGATGATATCCTTATTGCGATAGGCCCAGCCGCGTGTCCGTTCGACAAACTTATCACGCCCCAGCTCACGACGGGTCAGCCCCTCTTTGGCGAGCTGCTTTTCCACGATCACCTGTGTGGCGATACCGGCATGATCTGCGCCGGGCATCCACTCAGCCTCAAACCCGGCCATGCGATGGCGGCGGACCAGGATATCCTGGATCGTATTATTCAGCCCATGCCCGATATGCAGAACATCCGTGACGTTCGGCGGCGGAATCACGACCGAGTACGATGGCTTGGCTGATTTCGGATCACCATGGAAATAGTGCGCCGTCAGCCAGGCAGCGTAGATTCTATCCTCGACCTCGGCGGGATTGTACGCCGAAGACTTCTTTTCTTTACTGTCGTTGCTGTTGCTCATGTTCTTTCACTGCGTTATATTGGCCGGTC
>CAZCZL010000007.1:2224-211804 GCA_964503315.1 uncultured Ignavibacteriales bacterium
GCCGCCGAGAGGGGAGAGTTCACCATTCATGACTCGCTTAACGATGTCGTCACCAAGCTTATCAACCGTCACCCGCACGTTTTTGGCGAACGCAAAGAACTGAATCCCCAGCAGGTCCGCGACCAATGGGAGCAGATCAAAACAAACTCCGGCGAAAAAGATTCGGTGCTCGGTGGAATTCCGATGGCCATGCCCGCGCTCACACTCGCGTTCCGCATAGGGGAGAAAGCCGGTGGCGTTGGTTTCGATTGGCAGAAGCCGGATGACGTGATGGAGAAGATCGAAGAAGAACTCGCCGAACTGCGCCAGGAGCTGAATGCGTCGCCGCGCAACAAAGAGCGTGTGGCCAATGAGATAGGGGATCTGCTGTTCGCGGTCGCGTCACTTGCGCGCAAGTCTGATATCGAGCCGGAGACCGCACTTCGTTCGGCGCTTCAAAAATTTCGCATGCGGTTCAACGAGATGGAAAACCAGATCAGATCCGGCGGTAACAAGTTCACTGATTTTTCGTTACAGGAGCTTGAAGAACGGTGGCAGCGTGTGAAATTGCGCCACCAATCTGATTGAACGCAAGCAAGATAACGTTTTCGGATATCGGGAGGTGGAAGTTTTTTCCCCATGTCACACGCCAGCGGAAAATTTCCAGAAACCGTATGGTTTTTTGTTGTGTTAAAAACGGTCATACGCTAACATTGGCGTCCAAACGAGTACGAGGTTTAACTTCGTAAACGAATGTAAACGAGAGAGAACAGAACAGTCTTCCATATATAGATCTGACACATCGTGGACTGATTCCATCGAGCACACGGCGACCTTCATCGGCCGGCTGTGAGGAGGATTAAGTATGGCATAACTTTCTGCAGGACGTTTCTCTTATGTAACCTACCGCGCGGAGTGCGCGGGACCGAGAAATCCCTGTATTGTAATTTTGAACTCAACTCAACACCTTTTTGCATAAGGATTTTGTGTATGAAGAAAGCGATAATTTTCGCTCTAGCGTTCGTGATGGTGATCGGCGTCAGCGCAATGGCGACCGAAACCCGCACTGTTGTGATGGGTCAGAACAACCACATCATGCTGGATGACGCCAACGTGTGGCTCTATCCGTCCCGTATCAACAACTACCCGAATATCGCCACTGCCGAAGCGAATTGGGACTACGACGACATGTACAATGTTGGCGTGAACTGGAAATTCGGCGAAGAGAACCCGTGGGTCCTCGGTACCTATTTCTCCACCAATGGCGAATACTATCCGCAGGGTTACACCGGCAACCCGCTCGGCAACATGAGCTATCTCTATTATGGCCCGGGCGGCTTTGAGACCGCCAAGCAGCAGTACATCACCTACGGCACCGGCCGTTCGTTCGACCTGCTCTATGGCCGCAAGCTTGGTACCTTCAACTTTGGTTTCGGCCTTGGCTACAACCATGCGTCGTACAAGTCTGAAGAAGCGGATGACCAGACCGAAGAGGCTTTCACTCAGTACACTGTCAGCCTGGGTATCACCCCGGATGCCGGCAACTGGGATGTCGCCGCTCACATCGCGATGGGTTCCTGGACCGATAAGGATTCCGATGGCGCAGAGCAGTCTGAAGCCGACGGCTATTCCGACATCGCCCTCCTCGGCCGCTATTTCCACAAGATGAACAACACCGTCACCATCGTCCCGCACGCCATGATCGCGTTCGGCAGCCGTGGTGAGAAGTTCACTGGCGACTACGAAGCCAACACCGATTACAAGGAGAAACTGACCTCCTTCGAAGTCGGCGTCGGCATGAACTACACGCCGGTGACCAACGTCCTCGCCGTTCTCGATTTCGGGTTCTGGCAGGACAAGCTGAAATACGAGATCGAAGGTCAGGAAGACGAGACCGAGTCCTGGACCTCCTTCCCGTACTGGCGCCTCGGCCTTGAAGGCGAAGTCTTCAACTGGATGGATGTCCGCGCTGGCGCGACCTCTGACTGGGGTGGCTACAAGTGGGAAGACAACTACAAGTATGGCTCGATCATGAACGAGACCTATCTTGGTGTTGGCCTCAATTTCAACCGCCTGCACATCGACACCTACATGGATCCGGAGATCCTGCTTGATGGCTTCAATTTCATCAGCGGTTCTACCGATCAGGATGACCTGAACTTCCAGGTCTCCGTCCTGTACGAAATGTTCTAAATCTTAGATCATATCGAACACAAAAGCCCGGTCTCACGACCGGGCTTTTTATTGTCTACATGATGTTAGGGGGGAGTCAGCGGGAGGAAAGGCTGTCGATCACCGACCGCAGTCGCTGATTCTCCGCTGTCAGGCTATCAACTTGTGACTTCAACGAATCTAACCGCACCTCCCACTTCGCCGTCATCTCTTCCGCCGCCCGACGGTTACTCTGCTCCGTTTTGGCCCGCCAGAGCGAAACCGCCGTCACCACACCGACCAGCACGATCGCGCCGACCACCAGCAAAACTGTTCTTCCTGATACCATACTTCAGTATACAGATTGACGCATGCCACCGCAAGCCCGCACAATTTTCGCATCGTGCATGATTTCGTCCAATTTCTCCTTGCAAAACAGGACAATTCGCTCCTTCTTTAGCTCTGCTATCAAAGGAGACCTTTCTATGCGACGCACAGTCCTTGTCTCTCTCTTCCTGGTCAGTCTTATCGCGGTTACCGCTTTCGCCGATGAAGGCATGTGGCCGCTCTACAGCCTGGACCAACTGCCACTCGATACTCTCAAAATGTACGGCCTGAAACTTCAGCCGTCGGATATCTACAATCCGGCCGGTGGCGGTCTGGCCGATGCGGTCGTGCAACTTGGCGCGACTGGCTCGTTCGTTTCGCCCGATGGTTTGATGCTGACCAACCACCATGTCGCCTTTGGCGCGGTGCAGGAGCAGTCGACCATCGAGACCAACTATCTGCGCGACGGTTTCTACGCGCCGACCCTCGACAAGGAGATCCCGGCCAAGGGGTATCGTGCCTACGCCACGCTGGGGATCGAAGATGTCACGACCAAGGTGCTCAAAGGCGTGAGTGACAAGATGGCCGATATCGACCGCTACAAAGCGATCGATATGAATATCAAAAAGATCGTTCGCGATACCGAAGCGGGCCGCGATGTCAAGGCCAAGGTCGCCCGGATGTTCGGCGGCAAGCAGTACATGCTCTACACCCAGCTTGAACTGAAGGATATCCGTATCGTCTATGTCCCACCGGAAGCGATCGGCAATTTCGGCGGAGATATCGATAACTGGATGTGGCCGCGTCACACCGGCGATTTTTCGTTCCTTCGCGCCTATGTCGGCCCCGATGGCAAGTCCGCCGAATATGCCCCGGAGAATGTCCCTTACAAGCCGAAAGTCTATCTCAAGGTCGAACCGAACGGCATCCGCGAGGGAGACTTCGCCATGACCCTCGGTTTCCCCGGCTCCACCGAACGCTATATCAGTTCCTACGATCTCGCCAACCAGATCGAGTTCGGCTACCCGAACACCATCACGACTTTCGAGGACGAGATCAACATCATGATGCAGGCCGGTCGCCGCGACTCCGCGGTTATGCTTCGCCTCGCCTCCGACCTGCAGGGGCTCAACAATACGCTTAAAAACAGCTACGGTACGATGGAGGGATTCAAGAAGGGGCAGATCCTCGAACGGAAACGTGCCGAAGAACAGCAACTGATGGACTGGCTCAAGGGAAACCCCGCGCTCTTCAAGAAGTACGGCAAGGTCCTCCCCGAGCTCGACTCACTCTATAAAGCGAAAACGGTTCGCCAGCAGCATGACAATGTCCTCGGCTATCTCGGTTGGGGGTGTGATTATCTCCGCCTCGCCAGCACCATCTACCGCTGGTCGCTCGAGCGCGAGAAGCCGGACATGGAACGTGAGCGCGGTTACCAGCAGCGCGATATGGCGAGCGCGAAGGAACGTCTTAAAAACGCGCAGACCAATCTTATCCCGTCGGTCGACAAAGAGATCCTGAAATACTTCATGACTCGCGCGCTGCAACTCCCGCCCGACCAGAAGATCACCGCCTTTGAGAAACTTATCGCCGAAGTGGATATCCCTCAGCGTAACGAGTATGTCAATACTCTGGTCGAAGATCTCTACGCGAAATCCAAAGTCGGTTCACTCGATGACCGCCTGAAGATGTTCGAAATGTCCAGCAAGGAGCTTGAAGCGCTGAATGATCCGTTCATCAATCTCGCCAAAGCGCTGAAGCCCGAGCAGGACGAGGTCCGTGACCGTGGCAAAGAGTTCTCCGGTGCCGAGACTCGTCTCGCCCCAAAACTGATCCATGCGTTCGCCGAGTGGAAGCAGGCGAAAATGTATCCCGATGCCAACGGCACCATGCGCCTGTCATACGGACAGGTGAAAGGGTACACGCCGCGCGATGCTGTCACCTACCGTTATGCCACCGGCCTCGGTGGGGTGATGGAGAAAGAGTCGAATCTTGATCCGTTCCTAGTGCCAAAAGAACTGAGCGCGACCTATGCCGAAAAGAATCCCGGTCGTTGGCTCGACCCGGTCATCAACGATGTCCCGGTTGATTTCCTCACCACCAACGACATCACCGGCGGCAACTCCGGTTCACCGGTTATTAATGGCGAGGGAAAACTTATCGGTGTGGCGTTCGATGGCAACTGGGAGGGTGTCGCGTCGGACTATCTCTTCGCGCCATCGGTCACGCGTACGATCGTGGTCGATGTCCGGTATATTTTGTATCTGATAGACAAGGTCTATCATTATGACAACCTGATGCGCGAGTTGGGCGTCCAAACCGCCTCATAGCGACCACAGTCTGTGACGATACGAGGGGTGGGCGTTGTTGGCGCCCACCCCTTTTTCCTTTGAGGGTTTACGCTACCCCGGTCCGCACCTTCACTGCCACCGCACGGAACAAAATCGACTAATCTGTCGTTATTCAAGTACAGCACTGCTGCCATCCAAGGGGTACCATATGCGAAACCGAGATATGAGATCCACGACCGGCACCATCCTGCTGGCCACACTTTTCACCCTGCTCTTCAGCGCGGGGTGCGACCGCGATTCAACCGATATCCAGCAGTCGACCAACGTGCCAACTGCTACGCTCGTGCAGTCATCCGGATGTCGCCATGTCGTCAACGATCGCGAAGCGCGCTACACCACCACGCCGGACTGCGTCATCCTGACCTACGACCGACACAAGATCCTCCGTCTGCGGCATACGAACGCCGTCATGAACTGCTGTATCAGCGGCCACACGGTCAATGCGCTTGTCAGCGATGGTTTGATCCGCGTGGTTGAGCAGGAGAGATACGACGGCACCCAGCCGTGCCGCTGTCTCTGTCTGTACGACCTTGAATATGAGGTGCGTCCGATCGAGCCGGGGATCTATCGCATTGTGATCGATGAACCGAACCTTGCGCCGGGTGAAGCGATCCTCGAAGGAATTGTTGATCTCTCTGCGCCGACCATTGACACTGTCTGCGTGGAGCACACTGCCTATCGGTCGCTGGCCAATACGGGCTTTGCGCGTCGAGTGCCGGTGCCGGTCGAATGATCTTCGCCGCTTGCCACCAGTCAATGCGTGCGGTAGATTGACGCTATGCAGATCCGCAAATTGACTATCGACGACGCCCCCGCGTTTCGCGAGTTCCGCGTCGAAATGTGCGCGCATCATCCCGAAGCATTCGGCCAGACCCCCGATGAGGTCGCCGAAATGCCGGAGGACAAGTTCATCGATTGGATGTCCCCCTCAGATAGCTACCCCGAGAAATTCGTTCTCGCCGCGTTCGACGGCGACCGCCTTCTAGGCACGGTCGCGTTCCGCCGCGAGGATTCCTTCAAGGAACGTCACCGCGGATGGATCTGGTCGGTCTATGTCCGCCCGGAGGGGAGAGAGAAGGGGATAAGCAAACAGTTGATGCAGGCATTGATCGCCGAGTCACGCACCATGGAGGGCCTGGAACTGCTCACGCTGGTGGTCGCCCTCCCGCAGACTTCCGCCCGCACGCTCTACACGTCGCTCGGCTTTTTCACCACCGGCTTGATATTGCAGGGGTACAAGCTCCCCGATGGCCGCTACATCGACCACGAAGAGATGATGCTGCGGTTGTAGAGTGCTGTTTTCAGAGCCTTGCCTTTTGTCGCCCCACCCCCTACCTTCCCTCTCCCATGATCTCGCTTATTCTCGGACTCGGAAATATCGGCAGGAAATACCAACGCACCCGCCACAATGTCGGGTTTGATGTTGTCGACCATCTCATCGACCTCACCCACGCCACCCCCAAACCCCGCGTCAAAGAGTTCGATTGGGCGACTTTCGAGGCAGGGGAGAGGCGCATTATCCTGGCCAAACCCCGCACGTTCATGAACCTCTCCGGTCTGGCTGCTGCCCGGTTACTCGAGGAGAATGAGCTGACCCCCAGCCAAATGATGGTCGTCGTGGATGATTTTGCCCTCCCATTGGGAGCAGTCCGCATCCGGGGGAAAGGCTCTGCCGGCGGTCACAATGGCCTGACATCGATCATCGAAGAGCTTGGCACACAATCGTTTCCGCGAACTCGCCTGGGCATCGGCCAGCCACTACCGGCTTGTCATTCCCGCGAAGGCGGGAATCTCCCGGATTGTCATTCCCGCGAAGGCGGGAATCCACCCCCACCAAAACCTGTTGACAATGACGCGGATATTGTCGACTTTGTCCTTTCTCCGTTCCAAACGGAGGAGCGTCCGGCTGTCGAATCGATGATTCGCCACGCCGCCGACGCACTGCTCTTTGCCATCGCGCATCGCCTCGACGAGACGATGTCAAAATATAACATGAACCCTGCTTTGCCGGAAAATCTGTAATCCAGAGCAAGGCCGTAACCTTAAACGTCCAAAGGGAGGATTACTCGTGCGACTTTACGAGACCACCTTTATTGTCAATCCCCAGACCGATGACGCGTCGATAGACCGTCAGGTTCAGACAGTCACAGAGCTGATCACGAACCATGGCGGCAAGATCGTGCGCGAAGACCGCATGGGCACCCGTCGGATGATGTTCCCCATCGAGGGACTTGTCCAGGGGTACTATGCGAGCATTATTTTCGAAGGGACCACTTCGCTGCTCCCCGAGCTGGATCGTCTTTACAAGATCGAGGAAGCCTATCTGCGCTACCTGACGATCCTGTACGAAGGCGACCCGGAAGCCAACAAAGCGGCCCGCGACGCGTTTGCCTCCGCGTTCGAAGAACGCGACGAGCGTCGTGGCGGCGACCGTGATGATGACCGTGGCGGACGATTCCGCGGCGGACGTCGCGATCGTTTCGATCGCGGTGACCGGTATGACCGCGGCGACCGTGGTGATCGCGGCGACAGAGGCCCCCGCCCCGCGCCCCGCTCCGATTCCGCCCCTGCCGACCGCCCGGCCCCGACCGCCGGCCCGGATGAGGCATAAAAACGAATCACCCGGGATAGATTTATGGCAGCCCATTTGGCGTACATCAACAAGGTGATCATCACTGGCCTGTTGGTGCGTGATCCGGAATACCGGCACACCACCACCGGGACGCCGGTTTCCAATTTCCGCATCGCCACCACCAAAAGGTATCGCGATGTCGACGGAAACCTGAAGGAAGAAGTCTGCTATATCGGCGTCGCCGCATGGCACACGCTGGCCGACAGCTGCCGCGAGCGACTGCGCAAGGGAAGTCCGGTGCAGGTCGAAGGAGAACTGAAAAGTCGCGTGCGCGATACCGGTGAAGGTGTCCGCCGTTCCTTCGTCGAGATCCGGGCCTACCAGATCAAGGTGATGCATGAAGATGGAAGTCAGGAAGATCTGCTCGAAAGCGCCGCTCCCGCGCTGACCGCGTCTTCCGCTCGCTCCATCGGCAATCGGGTTGCCGGGTTCACCGGCGATGCCGAGGAATCACCTTTTCGAATACTGGAGTCGTCCAACGACGGCTTCGAACCGTGTCATCAATTGGAAAACGACGAACTGTAAAGAGAGATACACATGGCTGAACGAGGCGAATACGGGGATCGGCAGCGTCGACGCAAAGTCTGCCGGTTCTGCGAGAACAAGATCAACTTCATCGATTTCAAGGACGAACGGCTCCTGCGTCGGTTCATGACCGAACGCGGCAAGATCGTCCCGCGCCGCATCTCCGGTAATTGCGCGATCCATCAGCGCAAGCTGACCCAGGCGATCAAGCGCGGACGCCACATGGCGATCCTGCCGTTCGTGGCTGAATCGTACAGGTAGGTCTGTGACCACTGACGAAGTGGTGAACAGACCCGTACAGTCGACCGAACGCTGGATCATTCCGCTCGTCACCGTTATGCTGGCATTCCCGGCATTACGCGTCTTGGGCGTCGATTCCGGCAAAGTCGGACTGTCCCTGCTCGTCGGCGTTGCGGCATACGTAGTAGCGATCTATCTCTTCTACGGCATCGCGCGACTGAGCTACCTCGGCCACTGGAATTGGCTGGGGATCGGAATAGTAGGTGGCGCGATACTTGGCGCGATAGTCGGCGGCGTCGAACATCTCTGGTTCACGCAAACCGGCTGGCTCGCCGTCTTGGTGCCGGGAATCCTGGTCGGCTACCTGCTGAAGAGAACAGACAGCAGCTTCCGGGTTTATCTCGGCGGCCTTATCGCCCTGATCCTGCTCTCTATCGCGGCCTGGTTTCCGACCTGGCTCGATGTCTACCGGCTCGGCACGCAAGCCGGTGATGAGATGGTGAAAATGTTTGTCGGCGGCCTGAACCCCACGGCGTACAGCCCGGAGCAGGTCGAGCAGATAACAGAGATGTATAAAATGCTGGTGAGGGTGTCGGTCCGGTTGACTCCGGCCTCAACCATCGTCAGCGCGATCGTCCAGTTCAGTCTCGGCTTTCTCTGGCTGACCTGGCGATTAGGGCAGATCGATCCCGTGCTGGGTAAAGTGCGGCGGTTCACCGAATGGAAAGTCCCATTCGGCCTGACTCCCGCCTTTGGTTTGGTGATCGTCGCCCGACTGGTCGGAAATGAAGCGATCCAGGTGATCGCGGACAACGCGCTGTTGGTGATGGCGGTCTTTTACGCGGTCTGCGGACTCTCCTTCATGGAGCACACGCTGCACCGGGTGAGAGTCTCGCTCTTCATCCGCATCCTCTTCTACGTGCTGTTGTTCCTGACGCACGTCGCGGGGCTGCTGATGATGGTGCTCGTCGGCTTTGTCGACAGCTTCCTCGACTGGCGCAAGCTGACCACAAATGTTACTGTTGAACAATGAGTTTGAATTGTATATTGAAATGAGAGGACTACCATGAAAGTCATTCTTCGTGAGGATGTTGAGTCGGTCGGACAGGCCGGCGATACGGTTGAGGTGAAGGACGGCTACGGCCGCAATTTCCTGATTCCTCGCAATCTCGCTATTCCGGCGACCGACGGTAACCTGAAGGCTATCGACGAAGTGCGCAAACAGCGCGATATCCGCGTCAAAAAGCGCCGCAAAGCCGCCGAGGTCATCAAAGACCGCATCGAGCGTCTTCAGCTTCGCGTCGCCGTGATGGTCGGTGAGGAAGACCGCCTCTTCGGTTCCGTCACCAACAACGATGTCGCCAAGTTGCTCGAAGCCGAAGGCGTCACTGTCGACAAGCGCGCTATCGAACTCGAAGAGCCGATCAAGGCGCTGGGTATGTATTCCGTGCCCGTCAAACTGGAAAAAGACGTCACCGCGCACGCCAAATTGCTCGTGGAGAAGAAGACCGTCTGATATGAAAATGCTCGAAGTGAAGCTCGAGGGTCTGGCGCTCGACATGACCACCAATACGCCAGTGGTCATCCTCACGCCGACCGGTATCGACAAAGTGCTCCCTATCTGGATCGGTCACGCCGAGGCGTGGGCGATCGCGATGGAGCTCTCTGGTGTCGGGTCGAAGCGTCCGCTCACCCATGACCTGCTCAAGCGGGTGATCGAGTCGCTTCATGCGACCGTTGCCCGGGTCGAGATCACCGAATTGCGCGAGCAGACCTTTTTCGCCGTGATCCACCTGAACACCAATGGCGAACAGACGCATATCGATGCCCGTCCGTCGGACTCGATCGCCCTCGCTCTCAAGACCGGAGCTTCTATCTTCGTCAACGAAGACCTGTTTAATATCAAACGCCCGGAACCGGGCGATGAGGCGGCCGCCGGCTCCGATGAACCGCAGGTCCCGCCTATGCCGACCGACCGGGAGTCACTTCGCGAACGACTCAAACGAATTCCCCCTGAGGAATTCGGCAAGTTCTCGCTGTAGTATGCGACATCTGCTTTCTGTCTGGCTGATAGTCTGTCTGCCGTGGCTTGCTGTCGCGGCCGACCAGAACGATTCGCCCGAATTGACCGCGCTCTCTGCTCAGGCGGAAGCCGCGCTCAAGGCCGGCAACTGGCTGGAGGCTAAACGTGTCACCGAAGAACTGGCTACCCGCTTCGCGGATTCCCCGCGGCGCGACCAGTTCATCTTCGATCACGCGAAAGCAACCTACCACGGCGGTGATCTCACCGCTGCCGCGACCGAGTTTTCGCAATTCATCACGCAGTTCCCCAAGTCAGCCTACATCCCTGCCGCGCACTATTTCCGCGCAGCCAGTTGGCACAGGCAGGGGAAACAGGATGAAGCCGCGGTCGAGTACCTGCAGTCATACATCAGCGGCGCCGATGACAAACTCGCCGCGCTCATTGCCGATGGACTCGCCACCTTCGACCGTCCGCACCTCTCTATCGTTTTTTCGCAGGCCTCCACCGCGACCCTCAATGAAGAACGGCGCTGCGCCCTTATTCAGCAGGTCTCGACCTTGCTCATCGAGCGCCAGCGCATGGACGATGCCGTCCTCATCTTGAGTCGTTGCGGCGAGACCGTCCCTGCTCAAGATGCCGGCGAACTGCTCCCCGAGATCATCCGTGTCGCGATCTTCCTTCCGCTATCCGGTGAGTTCCAGCGTTATGGCGAAGAGATGCTCAACGGCGCGATGATCGCGCTCCAGAGCGAACCGACCGTTGCCAGGCGTGTCCGTCTCATTCCGTTCGATACGCAGTCCGATCCGGTCATGGCCGGGCGCATCTGTCGTGAACTGGCGGAACTGAAATACGATGCCATCATCGGACCGCTTACCTCCAATGAAGCCGCTGTCGCCGCGTCCGCGATGAATGACCACACTATCCCATTACTCATTCCAGCCGCAACCAGCGCTGGATTGACACTGTTGGGTGGATCCGCCTTCCAGCTCTCACCGAATATTGAACTGCAGGGCATTCGGATGGCGGAGTATGCCCGCCGTGGTCTCAATGCCGACACCGCGCTCATCATCACGCCGACCGGATTTGATCATCTGCAGATCGGCCAGGCATTCGCCCAGCGTTTCGAGCAACTTGGCGGGACGATCCTCGGCGTTGAATACTATCGTTCAAGTGATCGCGATTTCGGCGCCTACATCCACTCGGCGAAAAAACTCATTCTGCGTGGTCTGGATGAATCCGCCACCTACCTCGATGCCCGCGGTGATACGGTCGAGACCGAAGCTATCCCCGCGCAGGTCGATGTTATCTTTCTCCCCGGCCCGACCGATCAACTGCGCCTGCTTGTGCCGCAGATGCGTTTCTACAACCTGACCGGTCAACTGCTCGGCTCCGATGGCTGGGGGAGCGAAGAGATCTACACGCTTGGTGATGATGTCATCCGTGGCGCGGTTTTCGCCTCGCCGTTCGTGCAGCCGGGACGCAATAAGCCGGCGTTCACCAAAGCGTATAATGATCGCTACACTGAACAACCGTCGCGCCTCGCCGCGCTGGGGTTCGATGCCGCCTCGCTTCTCTTGACCACCCTGGCCGAGAATCCGACGAGCCGTATCGAGTGGCTCACCGCTCTTGGTCAGACTCTCAATTTCAATGGCGCGGCCGGGACCATCAGTTTCGGGCACTATCGCGAGAATGTCGAACTTCCTCTCTATCGCATTCAATCCGGACGGCCCGAGCCGCTCTATCCGTCGCGCGGATTGACCGAAGGCTCCGGCGCCAACTGGTGACCCGCATGCGTCTGGGCCGATTCACCTGGTTCACCGTATAACCAACTGGACTCATAGAGAAAGCTGTTATGGACGAAAAGAAAGTTGCGATCAGGATGGTGGTCGATGGCAAGGAGCGCGAAGTTTCCTTCGAGGAACTCTCCCTCTCCAACAACCTCGCGCTCGAAGCGCTCGCCCGCCTGATGATAGAGAAAAAACTGCTTGAACCAAAAGACCTGCTTGAGATGATGGAGCGCGTCAAAAAAGAACGCTACCGTCCGGAGCCGGGCGCGTAACCAATGACCTCGGCCAGCGACCAGACCAATCAATCATCTGAAACGACCGACCAGCCAGTCGGACGGTCGGTCTCGTGGAAGATCCATCCGGTAAAACGGAAACCCTGGGTCTCCGCCATGGTGACTCTGGTCGTGCTGATGTTCTCATTCCTCGTCTATGTCTCGACCGAGTCGGCCTTCTTCTGCGTATTGTCGCTCGTCGTGCTGTTCGCCTCGCTCGCGAAATTCTACATGCCGACCAGCTACACCCTGACCGAGAAAGAGGTCATTGTCAAGACCACGACACAGACACTCAAGAAAGAATGGTCGCTCTATCGAAGCTGGTGGCCGGACAAAAACGGCATCCTGCTTTCGCCGTTTGTCGAACAGTCGCGCCTGGAGAACTTCCGCGGCCTCTATCTGATCTTTGGCGATAACCGCGAGGAAGCGACTTCGTTCATCAAAGAACATATCGCGCCGCGGACCGGGGGAGAGGCATGAGCTGGCTCGGCAATGATCCCATTCCGAACGAAGGAAAAGATATCTTTCCCGAGGAGGAACTGGCCGTCATCGAAAAAGTGGCCAAGAAGGTGGTCGAAAAAGGAATGACCGTCCCCGCCATCGTTTTCCTCGAATCGGTCAAGCCGCTCAATTTCATCTCCGCGCAGGCGATGATCTTCTTCGAGCCGATCGTCCAGACCGTCTTTAATCTCCGGGATTACGACGCGTTCCGCTCCGCGCTCGAAAAACGACCCAGTATCGAAATGCTCATCCAGCGTATCGAAGCGATGGATGCCGAAGCGTCGGTCCGCGAGAAGCGCGTCAAGAAGTTCATGAAAGAAGAGCGCAAGAAGTGGAACTGGTACCAGCGCTATCTGGGAGTTTTTACGCCGAAGGTCGTTATCCCCGACGAGATCCTCAATCCGCCGAAAGCGGAGCCCAAAAAAAACGACGGCCAGTAGGCCGCCGTCTATTCAACAGGTCAGTGATCTCCACGACACTGACTACTTCTTCTGTATCTCCTGCAATTGCGACAGCTGATAGACCTCTATCGAGCGGGCCAGCGTGTCGGCATACGGCGACCGCATCTGCTTGAGGAAATCAAGTTCCGCCTGGGCCCGTTTCAGCTCATGCATTGCCAGGTAGGTCTCGCCGCGATATTCGCGCGCCTGCGCGAAATCCGGCTTGAGCGCAAGCGCCTCATCATATGCCGCCAGTGATTTTGCCAGGTCCCCCATTTTGCGCCAGCAGTACCCGAGATAATTGTGCGCATCGGGCATCAGCGGATTAAGTTCAACTGCCTTATTGAACTTCTCGATCGCCTTCTCGTATTCTTTGCGCGCCTTGGCGTCCGAGGTCGCCCGGTAGTTGTAGGCGTAGAGCGAATCCCCTTTGATCCCTATGTCACGCGCTTTCTCGACATGCTTCACGCCGTCGTTGTATTCGCTGGTCGCTTTCTTGAGATTATCGGCGGCTTGCTCTTCGGGAGTTTTTTCACCCCCGCCGATCGCCATGGCGGTCGAGGAAAGAAGGATCATGCTGAGAACTACGACGGCCGACGCCAAGGTGGCGCGAGTAACCACCCCGACCCGACCGGCGAGATTTGCGTAACATGAAAAGGCGCGTCGCATGTTACAGACAACACGCGTCCGCGCAAAATGGTTCCGATAAGTCTATCTTGATGATTTACTTGATGATAACCAGTTTCCCCATCTGCACCGAGCCGTCCGGCGCCTCCACTGTCCAGTAATACAGCCCCGACACCACCGCCTGTACATTCCGGTTTATCAGATCCCAGGTTTCGTATCGCGAATTGGGGTCGTCCGGGTCGACATCGTGTCGCAGTTCCCGCACCAGATCCCCATCCAGAGAATGAATTCGTATCGTACACTTCGGCGGGACATTCACGAAATGTATCCGCCGCTCTCTATCCGCAATACGATCCGAGCCGCGCCCTTCGTAACCGGCGTCACGATAGTGCGCGTCGATTCGATACGGATTCGGATAGATATAGACCGGCGGCAACACCGAGTCCGCCTGGGCTTCGTCGGCGTACGGATAACAATTCTTGATGCCGGTCATTTTCGAGGTCTCAAGCGCGGGAAGTTCGACTTTGGGCGAGCCGTAATCATATGCCGTAATGTTGATATAATATGGCACGGTCGGCAGAAGGTCACGTATGATGCACTCATACTCGTAATATTTGAGATTTCCTTCCGGCGTCAGATCCTCCGCGGTGACCGTATCCAGTGGCCCGGGTCGACGCGCGTCCGGATACACTCGCTTGATTGGGGTCTGCAGACCCATCTGATAAACATTATGGTCGTGGGGGGTAAAACAGAAGAGAGAATCTAAAGAATATTTGTACTGATACGGATTGACCCGCGTGTAGGCCAATGGATCGAACAGCGAGTCATGGCACGGGTCGTTGCCGCGACCATACAGGCACCGAATTTCATCAAGCGTCATCGGAATATCCTGTATCTCAAAATCCCCCGCGGGCGGCACCAGCGGATTCCAGACCCACTTGTCGTAATTGCGACGGTCGTACCCCGCAAGCAGAGACATCGATCCCTCCCGATCATCCCTCCCGAGCCAGATATGATATCCCTCGAAATCATATAAGCCGGAGAATATATCCTTGGTCGTCTCCGAGCGTTGGCCGTTAAAGCGGATGCGGATCGCGTTCAACTGCGGCTCAACCCAGAACACCGGTGCCGGGGGCGGTTGCACTCCTCGCCAATCCGCCACACCGTCGCCGCGATGATAGGTCGTATCCGCAAGGCTGATCACCCACTGGCCGTCGATCAGGACAGAATCAAGTACACAAACTCGATACTCTCCCGCGTAACCATCGGAATCGGTATCGACTCCCGGGTTGTCGAATATCCACTCCGCCCAGGTCGCGTTGAGCGCGATATCCTCGAACGATACATCGTCATACCACTTGTTGGGCCACTTGTTGATCAGGTCATATCCGTTATCTGGATCGGTATGGAAATTCTCACCGGCAACATAAGCGAACGCGAGCGACAGCTGCGCGCCCGGCGCCAAGCGGAATGGTCCGAACGACAGCACATAATACGCGTCATCGCCATTGGCGAGCGAGTCCCGATACTCGTACGGTGGGAACATCCAGACCGGATCATCCGGCCAGATCGTGCTGACATACGCCTGGTCGTAATCCCACTCGCCGTTGCTCATCAGGTAGTATTTGTTCCGGTCGCCAAGTGGCTCGCCGGTCCCGCCGGTATGAAAATCGCGGAGCGGTTTCTCCTCGGTCGGCTTGTGACGTGGCCCGAAGTCATAATTGAGACTGTAATTGTTGACCCACCAGTTGTACGATATCTGTTGTGTCTCCTCTGGTATCTGAAGAAACCGTATCCCTTCTATCGAGGTCGGCGACTTGTTGCTTCCTTTCCGCACAAACTCGCCATCGATCGGGTCACCGTCATTATCCACGACCCAGGCCAGCCCCAGCGTATCGATGAATCCGCATCCGCGCACTGACGGGTAGGTTCCCAAAAAACCACAGATATCATCTTCGGAGATGTAAAAATGGTCTTCGGGCCAACTCGGCTGACCGCAGTCCTGGTCGGATTGGATGCCGATATACGCCTGTTCTATAAAGCTGTAGCCGATATTCGTTATTTTCACATCAAACAACACAAAATCTTCTGCATACGACACTGACCAAGCGTACGAACGTTGTTCTATCTCAAGATTGAGTGGCCTATGTGGGCGATGATCAAGATGGTCAAGAATCCCAAGATATCCATAACCATGTTGGGCGGTAAAGGTGTCGACGGACCAGCAGATAAAATCTTCTTCAGATAGGGCCCCGATAGACTCCGGCGCTTCCGGGTCCGCAATCGATCGGTGAACAAGAGCGTGATTAGGGTCCCCGTCAAAATTGAACTCCCATCCTAATTCATCCCTGTCAATGAACCCGACCATAGAAACTAGGGTATCACCACCGAGGATGCCTCCAACCCAAAGACTTGCTTCGTTGAGATATTGAATGCCCGACCACCGGGGGTACTCGCCACCAGCTCCACGCCAATCACCAATAATGCACTGCTCGTCAGCATATTGATACATGCCACCGATCCACCCCGCCGCAATCCCTATCCCCAACTTGCCGATCGAGTGCGAAGCGTCGCAATACTCGACTTCCTGCGCCGCGCGAAGCACCGGCCGCTTTAACGAGTCTGAAGCATCAGGGATGGGTCGGGCATAGGAAGGCGAAGAGCCCAGTACCAGAAACAGCAGGAATGCAATCGTGGCGTGTCGCATGATCCCCCGATCTGTGCGTTCGTGAACGAAATCCTCAGACGACTATACGATAGAAACAGAGACGAATCAATCGGTTTTCCGTGCAACAATCCCCGCCATTCGACCATCCAAGCTTTCCAACGTTCCGGCAGGTCTTGCTTCGCGGCTATTTCTTCCGCTATCAGCCATGCGACAACCGATAGCCGCACTCGCCGCGAAGTGTGACCTGCCGGACCCCTTTTGCCCCCTCTACATGGGGGGAACAACCGCCCCAAACCCCGGTTATCTGTATAGTAATTATTATCTTGGCTGGATTGGGCCTCAGGGCTATATTTCAGGCCGGAAGTCCGGCTGTTCAGTTTTTGCACTGTCTGCCGATAAAGATAACACGTTCAAGGAGTTGAACTTGAGTCAGGATTGGTTACTCCTGATGGCTGGCGACCCGAACTCACAGGGTTCGCCGCTGTTAATGATAGTATGGTTTGGGCTGATATTTCTGGTCATGTATTTCCTCATGATCCGGCCTCAGCGCAAACGCCAGAAAGAGCATGAAGCTCTGCTGAAAGATCTGAAGAAGGGTGACAAAGTCGTCACCAGCGGCGGGATGTTCGGAACGATATTCGCCATCGACGAAGAAAAAGGGCGTGTCGTTCTCAAGATCGGAGAGGAAGTCAAAATGGAGTTCCTCCGGTCATCCATCTCGGGTAAAGTAGACAAGTAGTTTTTAGGAAAGTTTTTTAGGAGTTAGCGTGGCTGTTCGTCCGATCGTCACTTACGGCGACCCTGTTTTACGACAAGTCTCAGCGCCGGTCACAGAGATAGACCAGGCGGTCAAAGATCTGGTGTCGGATATGATCGACACCGTGAAAAAAGCTCAGGGTCTTGGATTGGCGGCGGTACAAATCGGCGTGTTGAAGCGAGTCTTCATTGTCGACCTCTCTGCGGTCGACATCACTGCCACCCTCACCGTTTTCATCAATCCGGAGATAATCGAAGCCACCGGCCAGGTTGAGCTGGAAGAAGGCTGTTTGTCATTTCCGGGGATCTACCAAAAATGTACCCGTCCCGCCAGAGTGCACGTGCGCGCTCTCGGACTCGATGGCAAACCGTTCGATATGACGGTTGATGGCCTGGCGGCACGAGCGATTTTGCACGAGTATGATCACCTTGAGGGTAAGCTGTTCATCGATTACATCTCGCCGATAGCCAGGACGCTTTTGAAAGGGCGGTTGAGAAAACTCGCCGCCGCTTCGTGAATCTGACCCGTCAGACTCTCTGAACCGGTCACTTGCCTTTGCATGTCGCCCTCATGCGACATCGGGCCGTCCAGTCATGCTCCACCTACATGAGAATTGTCTACATGGGCACGCCGGAGTTTGCCCGGTTGCCGCTCGCGCATTTATGTGAGAGCCGGCATTCCGTGCTTGCGGTCGTCACCGGTCCTGACAAGGTCGCCGGTCGCGGTCACAAGCTTATCCAAACCCCGGTCAAACAGGAAGCCGAATCGCGCGGCATCCCCGTCCTGACTCCCGCTTCCCTCAAGGAGCCAGGACTGGACGATGCGTTGCGTCAATTCAATGCTGACCTGTTTGTGGTGATCGCGTTCCGGATATTGCCTGCCAGGCTGTTTACTATCCCACGGCTTGGCTCCATCAATATCCACGGATCACTCCTTCCCAGGTACCGTGGCGCGGCGCCTATCAACTGGGCGCTCATCAACGGCGAGACCGAAACCGGACTCTCCAGTTTCTTTTTGAAACGCGAGGTCGACACCGGGAATGTCATCGGTCAGGTCAAGTGTGCCATCGCTGATGACGACACGTATGATTCTCTGGCGGAGAAAATGAGCGCGATGGCCGGGCCATTCCTGCTCGACACGCTCGACGCGATCGAAGCAGGCAAAACCGACGGCATGCCGCAGAACGATGCCAAGGCGACCGCCGCTCCCAAGCTAACTCCTTTCAATTCGATGATCGATTGGGGATTCCCGTCGGTCAACATCCGCAACTTTGTGCGGGGTCTCTGTAGCAAGCCGGCGGCCTACAGCTACTTTCGAGGGAAACGAATCAAGATCCTCGCGTGTGAACGCGCGGATGACATGGCGCAACCCGGTCTTCGACCCGGCACCGTCCTGCAGGATAAACGACGTCTCCTCGTCGCCTGCGGTCCCGGCGCGGTCGACATCACCCGGATCGTGCCCGAAGGGAAAGCGGAAATGTCCGGCGCCGCTTTCGTCAATGGCTTTAAACCTCTCACCACCGAGCTGTTCGGGGAGATCCCGCGCGGGGTGAAGGAGCATGAGTGAAAACTGAAATTCTTATCAACTCGACCGAGTACGAAAAACGACTGGCTATGCTCGAAGATGACAAGCTGGTCGAACTGCAGGTCGAACGGCCGGATACCGAACGGATGGTTGGCGATATTTACAAAGCCAAGATCAAAACCGTTCTCCCCGGCATGCAAGCCGCCTTCGTCGATATCGGCATGGAAAAAGCAGCCTACCTGCATTCCTCCGACATCGGCAAAGATTACGGCGGCCGAAGCTACGATTCCGAAGAACTGGATGACGATGAAGCCCCCGTGCAGGTGGTCCGCAAGACCCGCCGCGCCGGTATCGAAACCGTTCTGAAGAAAAACCAGGATATCCTGGTGCAGGTCATCAAGGAACCTATCTCCACCAAGGGCCCGCGCGTCGCGACCGAGATATCCATCCCCGGACGCTTCCTCGTGCTGGTTCCCGATGATGACCATATCCGCATTTCCAAACGCATCACCGATTGGGGGGAGAAGCGCCGCCTCAAAAAAGTGGTCGCGCCACTCCGCCCCGAAGGATTCGGACTGATTGTCCGGACCGAAGCTGAGGGGGTCAACGAAGAAGATTTCCGCGCCGATATCAAACGCCTCCAGAAACTCTGGGCGAAATTGAAACGAAAAGCGGATACCATGTCCGCCCCGGCGCTCATCCACAAAGAAGCGGATATGATGGTCTCTATGATCCGCGACGTCTTCACCGACGATGTCTCTCGTGTGCTGGTCGACAATCGCGACGATTACAAAAAGGTTGTGCAGTTCGCCCGCCAGGTCGCGCCGCATCTCAAAGACCGCGTCCAACTCTACAAAGGAAATCAGCCGCTCTTTGACATGTACAATCTCGAAAACGAGATCGACAAGATGCTCTCGCGCAAGGTCTGGATCAAGAAAGGCGCTTATATCGTCATCGACCAGACCGAAGCGATGGTGACCATCGATGTCAACACCGGACGGTTTGTCGGCGGCAAGGATCAGGAACAGACGATCTTCGAGACCAACTTGCAGGCGGCGCGTGAGATCGCGCGGCAGATCCGTCTCCGCGATATCGGCGGACTGATCATCTGCGACTTCATCGACATGTACTCCCGCGAGAACCGCCGCCGATTGTACGAAGATTTCAAACGTGCGTTCTCGCGCGACCGCGCCAAACGGGGCATCAACCCGGTCACCGAATTCGGCCTGGTCGAAATGACCCGCGAACGTGTCCGCCCGTCGCATATGCACACGCTCTCCGAACAGTGCCCGCACTGTCAGGGATTAGGGCGAATCGTCTCCAAAGAAAACCTGGCGACCAAGATCGAGCGATGGTTCATTCGCGCAAAAGCGGCGAAGAAATTCGACAAGTTCCACCTCATCGTCAATCCGAACCTCGCGGCGACGATGGCGGAATCCGGTGAGAACCGCGTGGAACGTCTGATGAAGGCGCACAAGTTCCGCATCAATCTGGTGCGCGATACCACTATGCCCCAGCACGAGTTCCATATCTACAACGCGGACGACAACGCCGAGATCACCGACCAGTACAAGGAGCAAAAGGGCGCCTGAGCTGTCCCCCACTACTCTGAACTTTTCGACCCATCTGACTTCGCTCAGGCGGGTCTTTTCTTTTGACCTGTGGTGGACGGCTCTGGGATAATCCGGCGTCCGGCCGAATGACCACGACCGGCAAATGGGTTGTTTTTGGAGGAAAATATAGTATATTATAGCCACATTACTTACACTATCCAGCCGGGGTATGTATGGGGTTCCGAATCTGTCTGTTATTACTGCTCTTCTGTATTCTCTTCACATCGCTGACTTTGTCTGCGCAAAATTCCGAAAACCAATGGTGGTCTGACCAGTTCTACTTACCTGGCCTTGATGGTCAGGTGAATTGCATGGTCGAGTTTGAAGGTGACCTTATCCTCGGTGGCGCTTTTACCCACGCCGAAAAGCTGACTGTTGGTCGGATTGTCCGCTGGGATGGAACGTCGTTCTCACCGATCGGTGCTGGCTTCGACAAAGATGTCTCCGAACTGACCGTGCATCGTGGGGTGCTCTATGCCAAAGTCTTTACGTCCGAGCCCTACACTCTTGCCGAGTATTCTGTCTATCGATGGGAGAGAGGTGCTTGGGAGCCCATTGTTACAGTTCCTGAGGGTGGCATTCGGACACTCGCGACCTGCGGTGATTCTCTTTTCATAGGTGGAATGATAGACTCTGTCGAAGGAGTCGCCGTCACCAACATTGCCGTTTTTGATGGCCGCGCCTGGAGCGCTATTGGAGCGGAACTGGATACTATGGTGACGCAGGTGACTTACCATGATGGGAGTCCTTTGGCCGTCGTCAGCAAAGCGACGGAATACACAAACCTTTTCAACGAATCCTCGATTTGGCGTTTCGACGGTACGTCCTGGATTCCATTCGGCCCCACTTTCTCCGGCAGAGCGACGGTAGCCATGACGACTCACCTTGGCGAGCTGTATGCGGTTACCTGGGATCCAAACGCCAATGCCCCTGAGATCCAGTATCTGCTGCATCGGTGGTCAGGCAGCAACTGGGTCACCCTTGATGAACAACAATCCACGTGTTATCTCACCAGTGTCCGAGACCTTTTCAGCTATGATGGTAGGTTATTTGCCGCCGGTTGGTTTTTCATGCGTGATGACACATCCTATACGGCTGTAGTTGAATGGGATGGTACATCATATCGCAAGACCGGAGCCGAATTTGGAAACACCGCTACCGCGCTTGCCACATTCAACGGAGATCTGATCGCCGGCGGCGAGTTTGTTTGGGCTGGTGATTTCGGCGTCAACTATATCTCTCGATACGATGGCTCGACCTGGCGCCCGCTCAGCGATCAGTTTGAGGGTTTGGGGATTCAGGGAACGGTGAACTCGGTCTGTGCCCATGATTCACTGCTGGTGGCGGGCGGATACATGTTCACGGCTGGACAAGCCGCGGTGCGCGGTATCGCTCTGTTCGATGGGACGAAATGGTCGGCGATGGCCGGCGGTTGCCCTTCGGGATTGATCGGCAGTTCCGGTACTGTCGCGGACATAGTCTACTTCCAGGGTTCTTTCGTCGCCTGTGCCTCCGAAGGCTTCTTCGTCGACCAATCGGGAAATCGTTTCACCATTGCACGATGGACAGGTTCCGATTGGGAGAGGCTGGGAACAAACCCGCCAACGGCGTCGGCACTGGCAGTATACAACAACGAGCTCTATTGCGTGAGGCTGAGTCGAGTTTACCGATACGAAGGGGGAAATTGGACTGTTCAATCGCCCGCACTTACGGGTAACATCTTTGATCTGGTTGTACACGAAGGTTCATTATACGCGGTAGGCAACCTTGCCTGGAATTTCGGCGATGTCGTCAAATTGCTTCTGCGTTTCGATGGAACGACGTGGTCGACCATTGATATCCCAGGCAGCCCACTTCAGGTGTATGCCCTGGGGTCACTAGATCATCATCTGTATCTTGGAGGACGGTGGGCCGGTCGTGGTGGAATCGGTGGAGTGAGGACGATGATGCGGTGGGACGGCAATATCTGGTCGGCAGTTCCTGAATTCGAAGGTGCTGTCGGTTTCCAAATGCAGAAGATGGGCAGGTACGGAAAACATCTGATCACTTTTGGCTCCTTTACCGTGACCGATGGCCCAGACTCCTGCAAATTCATCGCTGGATTCGACGGGCAGGCATGGCACCAAATGGGATCAGGTTTTGATCTGCCGAACGGTGCAACTATGACCGAATACCTGGGCCGTTTGGTCGCGGGAGGTCAGATATCGATGGCGGGAGGCAAGCAGTCGAGAGGTATCGCCTTTTGGCAACCAGATCACGATGTCGACGCCCTCTACGATGGTGTAGACAACTGCCCTTACCGTTACAATCCTGATCAGGCCGACATCACCGGTGACGGCATCGGGGATGCCTGCTGTTGCGTCGGAACGACCGGCGATTTCAACCAGAGTCAGACCCTTGACCTGACTGACCTGAGCATTCTCATAACGATCCTCACGGGTTCCTACAACGAAACTCTCCCATGCCCATATGAGACGTACGCTGACGGTTACGCGGGTATCACTCTTTCGGATCTCTCTCAACTGGTAGCCTATTTCACGCAATCGCCTAAACCGCAATTGCCAGGTTGCCCGTAGAGATCACCGACCAGTACAAGGAGCAAAAGGGCGCCTGAACAGCTCCTATAGCTTCTCCAGAGCATCACAAAGCCGCCCCCTCGGGCGGCTTTTCTGTGCCTGGATCGTCCAGATAAATATTGACAATATTGTCTTTAATCTGGTATATTTGTGACATCTTAAGGCTATCCCAGCAATCCGTTTCGTCACGCGGACCGATCCTATCCGGCCCCTCTTGCCATGTCATCCTATCGCCCGGACGAATTGCTGAGGCAGTTCACCTGTGATCTGCGAAAGGGCGCGTTATGTTCTATCAACCAATCTCTCAACTCATACCCGCTGCGCGGCCTAGGCTCGCCATCCGATTCGCTGCTTTGACGCTGACCATTCTGGTCCTCTCCGGCGTGCACGCGATCGCACAGCCACTATTTGGAACAGGCGTCGACGGAGCCTGGGTCGTGAGCAACAACATCTATCTCTCGAATGAGATGAACTTCACCAATCTCACCGTCGACCCCGGCGTCACAATCTACACGAATGGCCATATCATTCGCGTGAGCGGTACATTGACCAATTATGGCACCATCACAGACTCAAGCTCAGGTGGCGCCGGTGGCCCCGGCGGAACAGGCGGTGCGGGTGGGCATATCTCTGGTGTGACTCTAATACCCGGAGCGACAGGCGGCAACGGCTTACCCGGACTGAGTGGAATATCTGGCGCTGGTACCGGCGGCTCTGGCGGCGGCGGCGGCGGCGGCGGCGGTCCCGCCCAAGATGTACTTGTCTCGAACATTGCTGATGGCGGCAGAGGCGGCGATGGCGGCGCGGGTGGCAAGGGTGGCGGCTATGTCCGCGTCTACGCGCGCACGCTCGACAACCTGGGTCTCATCCATGCTGACGGTGCCTCGGGGAATACAGGTGACAATGGAGCGGATGGCGAGAAAGTGCATTACTACCTGCCTTTCAATTATTTTGACATGGGTGGCGGTGGGGGTGGAGGGGGAGGCGGCGGGAATGGTGGCAATGGCGGAACCGTGCTGGTGGTGTACGACTCGCTCGTTTCGCTTGGCCTCCTGAGGGCAAACGGAGGTTCGTACGGCTCTGCTTCAGCGGGCGGTCGAAGATTCGTTCTGGCCGGAACCAAATCAGCGACCGCAACATGGACACACGGCGGCGATGGCGGCAACGAAGGCTGGGCTGGCGAAGGAGGGGGCGGACTGGTCGGATGGGCAGGAGTGTCCGCGGAGTATCGTGGCGGTACGGGAGAGGTTGGCATTATAGGCGCCAATGGCGTAGTTTCCATCTTCACATCCATCACTTGCTACAGCGATATTGACGAAGACAACTGCGGGTGTCCTTCAGACTCAGCCCAGTTCGCTGGCTCGTGTGGCGCTGGTTATGTAGCTCTTGCCAACGACAACTGCCCATTGGTGTATAACCCGGACCAGGATGATGCCAATGGCGATGGCGTTGGCGATGCCTGCTGTTGCGTCGGCAAAACAGGCAATGTCAATGGGAGTGTGATCGAAGCACCTGATCTCACGGACCTCTCGATGTTGATCGGCTATTTGACCATCACGCCGACTCCCGTATTGCCATGTCCGCTAGAGGCAAATGTCAGCGGCACCGGCACTATCGATCTGACCGATCTGTCGATGCTCATCGGCTATCTGACGATCACCCCAACGCCAATTCTGCCGGACTGCCTTTGACCGATTAACGATTTGCTGAAACTCATCTTGACCAACACCCCGCCGGGGCGGGGTGTTCTTTTTCGGGCAATCACGATTTCATCTTAACCGAACTTCACAATTTCTCTGAAACCTGTATCCCGTCCCTTCCGTACCTCAATTACCATAAGGTACAAGACTCATCACCACGCCGGGAAAGAAGGTGTCTCATGAAACAGAGGGATTCCCTCTCAGGTGACATCGTCACTGTAGAACTGTCCGGCAAGCTCATTGCCGGCGACCAACTCACCTCATTCCTCGGGCGCGTGCAGTATTACCTGTCGCTCAACAAGAATCGGTTCATAGTCGATCTGCACGATGTCGAGCGAATGAACTCAGCCGGGATCGGCGCGCTCGTGGCGGCCCACATGGCGGCGACGCGCGCGGGAGGGAAGTTCGTGCTGGCCAACATCACCAATGTCGAGGATCTGTTGAACGTCACGCAACTGCTCCGGGTCTTCGAGAGCTACGACTCCCGTGACGAAGCTATGCTGGCCCTGCAGTAGGGGCTGTCGGCAGAATTCGTGACCGAATCCGTGTAACAAAAAAGCCCACCATTCGGTGGGCTTTGTCAGTCAATTCAATGTCGTAAAGATCTACACATCCAGATTCCGCACGTACTGCGCGTTCTCCTGGATGAACCGACGGCGCGGCTCGATCTCGCTCCCCATCAGTACCGTAAACAGATTCTCCGCCGCGGCGCCCTCTTCGAGCGTCACCTGCAACAGTGTGCGGGCCTCCGGATCCATCGTGGTTTTCCAGAGTTGCTCAGGATTCATCTCACCAAGACCTTTGTAGCGCTGGATCGACACACCCGATGACGGCATCTGCTTGAGTATCTTCTCCTTCTCCTGGTCGGAGTAGGCGTGGAATTCCTGCTTGCCATGGCGCAGACGATAGAGCGGAGGCTGGGCGATATAGACATGCCCCAGGTCGACCAGTTCGCGCATATGCCGGAAGAAGAACGTCAGGATCAACGTCCGGATATGCGAACCATCGATATCCGCGTCAGTCATGATAATGATCTTGTGGTAGCGGACTTTGCTGGCGTCGAAATCCTCGCCGATACCGCAGCCGAGCGCGGTGATCATGGTCCGGATCTCTTCGTTCGAGAGGATCTTATCCATGCGCGCCTTCTCGACATTGAGGATCTTTCCCTTCAACGGCAGGATCGCCTGGAAGCGACGGTCGCGCCCCTGCTTGGCGGAGCCACCGGCCGAGTCTCCCTCGACGATATATATCTCGCATGACTCCGGGTCACGGAGCGAGCAATCCGCCAGCTTGCCGGGGAGCGAGGCGGAGTCGAGCGCGGTTTTGCGACGCGTCAATTCTTTGGCCTTACGTGCGGCCTCACGCGCGGTCGCCGCAAGCACCATCTTCTCGACTATCCGCTTGGCGGTCGATGGATTCTCCTCAAAGAACTCATTGAGGAACTCGTTCGTCACCGACTCGACCGTTCCTTTAACTTCGGAGTTGCCGAGCTTGGTTTTGGTCTGCCCCTCGAACTGGGGGTCACGCACACGTACCGATACGACCGCGGTCAATCCCTCCTTGGAATCGTCACCGGTCAACTGGACCGAGTCTTTCTTCAGGAGGTTGTTCTTCGTCGCGTAGGTATTGATCGAACGGGTCAGCGCGGTGCGGAATCCCGTCAGGTGCGTGCCGCCCTCGATCGTGTTGATATTGTTGACGTACGAGTAGACCGACTCGGAATAACCGTCGTTGTATTGCAGTGCGATCTCTATCTCGACATCATCTTTCGCGCGCTGGAAATGGATCGGCTTGTTGAAGAGCGCGGCTTTGTTTTCGTTCAGGTAACTGACGAATGCCGACAGCCCGCCCTTGTAGTGATACTCTTCTTCTTTCCCCGTCCTGTGATCCTTCAACTCTATCGTGATCCCCTGGTTGAGGAACGCCAGCTCGCGGAGGCGGGATGAAACAATATCAAACTTATACTCGACTTTGGTGAATATCTCATCATCGGCCAAAAAGCAGGTCTTGGTCCCGGTTTTCTTTGACGCGCCGACTTTCTTGGCTTTGTATTCGGGAATGCCGCGTTTGAATTCCTGTTTCCAGAGTTCGCCGTCGCGCTGAACCTCGACCCAGCACCACTCGGAGAGGGCGTTTACCACTGAAACGCCGACACCATGCAGACCGCCGGAGACCTTGTATGAATCATGGTCGAACTTACCGCCGGCGTGCAGCGTGCACATCACCACTTCGAGCGCGGAAACCTTCTGCTCGGGGTGGATCTCAACCGGAATACCGCGGCCGTTATCTGAAACGGTGATGGAATTATCCTTGTTGATCTCGACCACGACTTTGTCGCAATAGCCGGCCATTGCTTCGTCGATGGAGTTGTCAACCACCTCGTAGATCATATGATGCAAGCCACGCTGGCTGACATCGCCGATATACATGGCCGGTCGACGGCGGACCGCTTCGAGACCCTTCAGGACGGTAATACTGGAAGCATCGTAACTACCGTTATGACCGTTGCCGTTGCCGCCGTTCTCGATCTCAGCTTCTTTGCCGTTTTTCTTTTTCTTTTTGACGACTTCGTCGATCTCAGTGGCCATTGCGCTTACATTCCTCTCTCGTTCGCGACGAGTCTGATCTCTTTGACAACTCTACCGTAGGGGTAGGTTCTGATCTGACGGATGATCGATTCAAGCTCCATGGCGAGATTCTGCCGCCACGCGGCATCCGGGACAGCGACATACAAGACGCCATCGGCAAAACGAAAAGCTTTGGCGCGTCGGGAGATATTCTCACCAACTAATTCCGGCCATTTCTGCACCACCATCCAGCCATTATAGGTGGGGCCAAGGCCGAGCGCGCTCATCGCCGCCTCGATCGCGCCGGAAACCGGTTTGGGCTGTTTTTTCAGATTTCCGGACACGGGAACTTGCCTCTTAATCCTTCCCTTGTATAACCCTCAAAGATACCATTTGTTAAATCAAAACGCAACATAAAATCCCTATTTATCCCGTTGATAGGCAATGGGATAGTGGCGATTTGCAGCGAATGTGAAATGCCCGCGCACGGGCCCTCATCTCATGCCAGTCACGACGTCTTTCTATTCCCGAATTCGGGTGCGAAATTCGCCAAACCGACTCCATATTTGAGGACCTGAAGAACGCCGGCGCCGAACAAAAAAAACGACGGTGAATTCGCATTCACCGTCGCCTTACCACCACACGATCCGTGTGCGATGATCATCTCTTGGATGCTTTGATCGTCCCTGAACCAGTTACGCTGGTCGACAGATGCGCCGGCTGGCTGACATACCGGATATTGCCACTGCCGGAGATATCTCCATCCAGCGAGCCTGCCGCGTACACCACGGCATTCCCCGAGCCGGAGATCTCAACCTCGACATCCTGCGCGATCAGGTCGCGTGTGTCGACATCTCCCGAGCCGCTCAACTCAATGAACAGCTGGTCGACCTTTCCCGATGCTTCCAGCGAGCCGGAACCGGACAGATTGAACGTAAACTCTTTGCTGTCGAGATTGGTAATCGTGATCTCACCGGAGCCGGAGATATCAACTTCCTCCAACGAGGCCACCGTTATCTCTATCCGGCAATTCTCATTCGTCGAGAATGATCCGCGCGAATCGATATCCAGCGTTTTGCCATGCACTCTCATCCGGATATTGTCCAGCAGATTGTCATCGAATGTCAGCGTGACCTTCTGCGGTGTACCGATCACTATATCGATATCCACGCCAAGACTTGACTCAATACGGGTGAACGCGTCAAGCGACCGTTCTTCGGTCTCGAGTTTCCCCGAGCCTTTTTCATGTCGACCTGAGCTGAAGAAATTCCAGTCATCGGCGCTGGCCGGGATCGCCGCCACCGCGATCAATGCAAGCAGACTGAGGGATAAAAGTATTCGCCTCATCGGTACCTCTCTCCAAATGATAACGCTTCAGTTGATACCCAAGGTACGAACTGAAGCGTTCAGAAGTTTCGTTTGGATTGAGAAGGTTACCGTCCGGAGACGAACAGTGTCACTCCGTCGACCGTGGCGTGACTGATTTCAGTTTCGTGCGGCCCGGATGTTTGTGCGAAGGAATATAGAAATCCGGCCCTTCCGGGCGACGCATCCGGATCGTGTAATCCTGACATCCCTGGCAACGGCGGATCTTGCCGAGCGCTTCTCGCTTTATCCGGCGACGTTTCGTATGGGTCGGCGCGTAGACCGGATCGACAATTATTCGATGGCCCATGAACGGGTCATTTTCGTTGACGAACTTCACGCCGCGGATGACGTTGTTCGTCCCAGGTTCGTACAGTGTCGCGCCGGGGCATTCGATGAAAACATACTCATCGCTTTCGACCCCTTCAATGACGCCATCGAGGACGGCGTCGAGCTGCGTATTGCACTGCTGACAGATCCAGGTACCATTGCGCTGCACCAGTTCGCGGTGGCAGTTGATACATTTTTTAGCTTCGTCCATGGTCGTTCCCGAGATGCAGGTTCTGTTTCAGAGGGAGTAGTGCAAGGCGCGGGCCGGACGGGGAGAAGATCACTATCCTGTTGATGGACGCGGAATTATCCGGTCGTCGATCTTCGGCTCAAGCGAATTTCAGAGAGAAAATCTTGGAGAAATCCAATAGTCTGATGGCTCAGCCTTTGAACAGCAAAACCAGCGAACAGCCCGCCACCGTAAAGGGAAGAACAGTGGCAAACGTATAGGGAAGAAATAGCGTCGCCAAAAATGCCAGCACGAGCGAAGGTATCACCACGTACTTGAGCGCGGCGAACGCGAGCTGGACCAATTTCCAGACAAGCAGAAAGCCCAGGACGGCTGCGACAATGTAAGTCGCGAGAAGGCCGTTCGGGCCGAAATGAGTCTCAATGAGGGTCTTCAGTGGATACAACAGTGACGCGAGGTTTTCGACTGTCGCTGTCACGGCCGCACCCACCGTGGCTATGTAGTCAGTCATGCCCGGCAATCACCTCAGGTTTCTTCGAGCGGTTCAATGGTGAGCGATGATTCCCCAACGCGGGTCAGGCCGACCATCCGCTGGGTCAGGAAATTCTGCGTGGTGATCCACTGGTGAGAGACCTCCAGGATCTTCTGCTGGTCTATCTCCGTCTCCCAGTCCATGATGATCTGGTCGATGCATTTGTCCTCGACCACTACATCATCCATCGTCAGCGTGAATTTCACTTTCATGGCACCTAGCCTCGCTTCCATTTCGTTCGCCGACAGAAATGCAAGCGGGATGCCTTGAACGGCCGGTCGCCGCCGGCCTTCTCCAATACTATTGGGAGACAATAGGTTAACTGGAAATTTGTGCAGCAATTGCACCGGAGGGAAAGGATTTCATGCCCTGGAGTCTCTTCGATTCAGGATCGGATTATGGGGGAGAAACAACAGTCTGGGGAGTAAGTCGATGCTACCAAACAAAAACCTGACTCCGCCGCAGCGAAGTCAGGCCCGTTCATATTGCGAATCTGTCCCGAGCGAAACTCGATGGTTTCGCCAAACCTTCCTCATCGACCACGTCATCCGTGAGCAGCCGACTGATAGGTGAGCGTGTGCGCCGGAGTCGGCCGGGGAGGCCATCCGGAAGCTGGCTCGATCAATGGCGCGGTCGATCCATGCTTCTACCGGCCCGGACAGACGACCGGACACCGCATGGTCTCTTCCTCGGTTTGTTCTCCTTTGAATCTGCCTGGAGGGGATCCGGCCAAATCCTCAGGAAAACCTCCTTTCCATAGGTCTCCTCCTTTACGTGCTTCATGCCACGCAGAACGGCCATGAGGAAGCCAGTGGGGCTATACGCATATGTTGTACGAGAAAAAACGAATCGTGTGAGGTTCGATTCGATACGGTGAAGGGATGATTATCTACGGCTAAGATATGGAGTGCATGGGTCGGTGTCAAGGGGAAAGAGGGACTATGCGCGCCCTACCCTCGGCATTACGATCGCCGCCGCCCGTGTCGCCAGAGGTCGCAACGCCAGCGCCAACGCCATCAACGCATCGCACTCGTTATTGTCATCCCACCGCGCTGAGCGAAGTTCATCCTCCAATGACCACGTTCTCCCCGGGCCATCCGGCAACTCCCAGCGATCATAGGCGACGAGACCACGGGCATGCATCAGCTCAACATTGGTGAGCAGTTCAGCTTTGTTCATCGGTGTGAAGATCACTCCCGTCGGTTTGACATCATCAAGCTGTTGAAGTATCACATCCCCAAGTCCGGTCGCGTCGATAAGCAGTTCACCCGGAAACTCCATCTGTCGTTTCCGTATCTTCTCAAGTATCACCGGCCAGTCGAACATCCTGAGCCGTTCCAGTTTCACAATTCGCGCGATACCTTCGTGAACACAGATCGTGATCCCAACTGTCGCTGTTCTCTTCCGCGCCAGATCCCAACCGGAAATAAAGCGACACCCCGTGAGATCATCTATCGGCGGAAGCATGCGCATCCGCGCGAGCGCGGCATCGATATCCCTCCCCGGGATCACCTCACCGCCGGAATCGACAAATTCGCCAAGAATGTTCTGCTTCAGTCGCGTCTCGGAAAAGTACCGCACCCGTTCGTCCAGATACTCCCGCGAGATATGTTCATTATCCCGGCTGTCGCCGCGCTGGCAATAGCCCGGCCGTTTCCCGTCGACAATCTCATTCGCCCGACGGTACAGCCAGTTTTTGCCGTTCGGTGTCGAAACGAGATCAAGCGTCCCTTCGCGATCCGCAAGGCGCATCATCAACACCTCTTCCACGACATGTTCCGCGTTCGGGTCAAATGCGACTTCGTCATAGACGACAAAGTCATAATCATTTCCGAGCAGATAATCCCCGCGGTTCTGGGTAGTGCGCGCTTCAATCGTCGCGCCATTCGTCAGCGTGATCTGGAGAAACGGCGTATGCAGGACCGATTGAACCAGCGGCTTCATCCATGCCGAACGATATATCAGCCGTAAGGCATGCAGCAAAACCAGGTCCGCCTGATTTTGCGTAATAGAGACCACCGCCGCTCGGTAACGATCGGCGCTGTCGTACTTCCGGTCTCGATATCTATAGACCGCGTGGTGCAGAAGTTTCACCGCCGAGACAAACGACTTCCCCCAGCGATTCCCCGTCACCAGGATATTCTCCCGCCTGACCGAGTTCGCGAGCCATTGCCGCTGGCCATCGTGCAGTGAGATGCCGAGTATCTTCGTCGCGAACGATGGAATATCCAGCACGCCGTCGAGCCAGACATTTTCTACCGGCGGCACTATATCATCCGGCATGCGCGCTCGCGGGCAACTGATTCATCGATCAGACCGGCCTGGAACAGCCTGAGCAGATTGTCCACCCGCTTCGACTCTATCCCGATAGAATCCGCCGCCTGATAGGCGAAGGTATTGTCGAATTCAAACCGGCACCTGACATCAAATCCACCCAGCGCCAGTTCGATATTTCCGATCCATTCAAGAAAGTCCGCCACCTGTGCCTGCACCGAGCGGACCTGACGCATCACGATATCGAATTTGAAATCCGACCAGGTCGTAGTGGCGCCGTATGAGTAGCCGAGCAGGAATGGCGCGAGGTTAGTTCCGGCGCAGATATCCTCGATCAGCGCGCGATGATTGATAAACCAGCTATTGGTCACTCCGCGCGCGGTCTCCGGCCCGATATAATCGATCGTCACATTATCCCAGGTGACCGGGTTGTCATCCACTTCGCACTCGCGGATCATCGAGACCGTCGCGTCGAAATACTTATTTATCCGGTCAGTGTACGCGTTGTCCGATTCCCCGGCCATCCGCTCCGGCGGCGTTATCTTGACATGCAGGCGGCTGTAACCGGCGTTATGTTGCGCGCGCTGAAGATCCCGTATCAACTGCTGTTCGATAAAAGAAATGAACGGCACCGGATGGAGGATCGACCTCCCGAACGGCTCGGATATCGTATTCGCCAACGCGACATACCGGAAATCCGCGCGATCCAGCGGAAGCGTGATCTCGCCGTTGTCATACACAAGTTGAGGTCCGCGCGCGGTTTGTTCGCCACGGAGATGTACCGCGTCGACCGGCACAAATTGATCGACTCCGGTTGCATCAGGAAGCATGGTCACAAATCCGCCAAATATGCCGTCTCGATAAAGCGAAGTGAAAAGATCGGGAAGCATCGTAGCGACGCCGAGGTGGTGACAGTTTGGCATCCTCATGATTCGTTCGGACAGACGGTTGAGTCGCGCGAGTGGGGCGCTGATTGATTCTTTCTCCGGGATTTCCTGACCATCGGACGAAAGAATCAAAAATCTCCCCGGCGCGGCGGAGAGGCGTGCCCAGGTCCAGACACAGGCGGAGATTATCGGTATCTGATCGCACAGGAAGCGGTAGAGCATTGTGCGATAGCGCCCCGAGTGCAAGTCATTGGGGGAGAGGGCGAGCATCCGGTTCAGTTGTTTGGTGGTGAGGGAAGGATTTTCTTTGACGGTGGTGGCAAGACGGGCTGTGGTCATGGTGCAGACTCCTTTCATATAGGGGCCGGCACTTGGGAGAACTGACAAATGTAATACAGAGTTGAATAATGGAGATGTACACTAGGAATTGTGTCTGAGCGTTTACTCGCGTGTTTATCCCCATCTTCTCATCGTTGACTTCTCCGCCCCACTATTCTATATTCCCGTTACAACCCTCAAACGGACACAACACTATGATGAAGAGATTTCTGCTCATCTTAGCTATTCTGGGAGCCGCCGCCATGGCCAACGCTCAAGACAATCCATCCCTTCCTGATTTCGATTCCCTCTGGAATTTCGATAAACCGGCCGAAACCGAAACCGCCTTCCGCGCGCTCATTCCAGCCGCGGTCGCCGCCAATGACACCGGATACCATGCCGAACTGCTGACGCAGATCGCCCGCACACTTGGCCTTCAGCAGAAATTCACCGAGGCCGATGCGTTGCTCGATACCGTCAACACCATGCTCCCTGCCGCCGGACCTCGCGCGTATGTGCGCTATCTGTTGGAGCGGGGGAGAGTGCGCAATTCATCCAAACGCCAGGATGAAGCGCTCCCGCTTTTTGCCGATGCCTGGGAGAAAGCCAAGATCGGCGGATTCGACAATCTTGCCGTCGATGCCGCGCATATGTGCGCGATCGCCGCGCCTGCCGACCAGAAACTTCCCTGGAATCTAAAAGCGCTCGAGTGGGCGGAGCAGTCATCCGACCCCAAAGCCCGCAAATGGCTCGGCTCGCTCTACAACAATATCGGATGGGACTATTTCGACCAGAAGAAATATGATCTCGCGCTGGAGTCGTTCACCAGCGCAGTCGCTATCCGCGATTCTCTGAATCAGCCGACACAGTTGCGAATCGCCATCTGGTGTGTCGCGAAAACATACCGCATGTTGGGCGATCTGGAAACCGCGTTGGCAATGCAGCAGGATCTCGAAGCCGAATGGAAAGCGTCCGGCGAAGAGCAGGATGGCTACGTCTTTGAGGAACTCGCCGAATGTCTGCTCGCGCAGGGCCGCACCGATGAGGCGACCCCATATTTCGCCAAAGCGTATGAGCTGTTGTCGAAAGATCAATGGCTCGCTCGCGATGAACAACCCCGCCTCCTGCGACTGAAAGAGCTGGGGAAAGTGCAGTAGCTTGGGTTCGCCTCTCGTCTTCGCTCGAGGCGGCGAATTTCAGTCTGCACTTTCTATTGAACACCGTACCCCACCATTTATGGTGGGACTCTTAAGCAGTGCTCGCTTCTTAACTTTGTGCCCCACTCAACTCGGGCTGAGCGGAGTCGAAGCCCGAATCCCGTTGTTCAGGGCAAACGGGGACGTCTGCCTCTCAAATATAGACGTCCCCCTATCCGGACAAACTCAGTTCTGCTTATTTCCCCTCCCAAAACTCCCTCCAGATTCTTGTTGTCGAATCCTTCAAAATAGCCGTACTTATCCCATATGACCGACGCCGTCAGACACCTCGAGATCGAGATCAAGCTTAAGCTTGAGTCATTCACTGATTATCTAAAATTGATCGGCTATCTCGGGCAGATCGAGTCCGAGGATCACCATATCAACGCCTTTTTCGATACCGAGGATCGCCAGCTCGCCCGCGCCGGATGGGCACTCCGTGTCCGCGCCGAAAACAAGCGCGGCCTGGTGACGATCAAGTCGATCCCGACCACCGAGGGCGCCGCAGTCGTGCGCCAGGAGATCGAGGCCGAGATCCCGCGCGGCGTCGCGTATGAGATCATCGGGCTGCGCGAGGAACTGATGTCCGTGCAGATCATGCCGGTCGATTTCATCAAGCGCCAGTTCCCTGAATTGAACCTCGCGAAACTGATCCAGTTCGAGAATGTCCGCCAGAAGAAGCTCTTCCGCATCGGCGGCGACAACTACCTGCTCGAGGTCGACAAAACCATGTACACCGATGGTTCGGTCGATTACGAACTCGAGGTCGAACTTCACGACATGGATCGCGTCGAGACAGTCGAGGACCATTTGCGCAAGTTGTTCCATTCGCTCGATATCCCGTTCGAGCATCAGACGGAATCCAAATTCGCCCGCGCCCTCAAACGCGCCAAGATCTACTAGACTCACACATCCCGCGGCGAACGCATCTTCCGCAATCGCCGGAAGATATCCGTGTACTCCCGCACCACCTCCCGCTCTGCCTCAGAGAGCGATTCCAGAAGCGGAATCCCCAGCCGCAACACCATCCGCACGATATCCGAGTTGTTCCTATCCAGATCGAGCGCCAACTGGTCGAGCCGGTTCTTCAACTCGTAGGTTATCCGCACGGCCAGGACATGTTCGTGCGGGCTCCCTAATTCGCTCGCGACATCTGCCGTTTCAGGTTTGTCTGGATGCATTGAATTTCTCTCCCATTAGTGAAAACGTTGGTGTGACACGATCGCGTGGTACGACCGTACCCGTATCCCGAACTCGCGCCGCAATTGTTGGAGCAGTATCCGCCACGGACGGCGTGGGTCGCGCCCGCGAATCAGCTCATCGATCTCCGCGCGATACGGCGACCGGCAGAGCGGACACCGTGTTGCCGATCGTTTCGCAATTCCGAAATTCTCTTTCGCGAACGACGCCAGCAGTTTCCGAAGTCTCCCTATCGCTCTCAGATGAAGAGTTGTCGCGCGCGCAAGCGATATCCCCATCCCGTCCGCGATCGAAGACATCTCTTCGAACTGCAGATAGTATCTCTCTATCACGATCCGTTCGTTCGGTTCGAGCTGTTCGATCGCCGCGCGAACCGCTTCATTGATCTGTTCTGCGAATTCCGACTTCTCTGATTCGGCCGGCGATGCCGTGATAGACGTTATCCAGTGGCGGTAAATGACTCTGCTATTCCCCATGAACTTCCTCCTGGCCGGACTGCAAGCCGCTTCCTATTTGGGCGACATGACCCGGCATTGGTTTTCCCGCAAAAAGAGGGAGAGGGGTGGGTCCGACAAGGACATGCCCGTCACAAACCAATTGGGGGATAAGGGGATAGCCGTATCACGTGAGTCACTTTGACTACGCCTGACCGTCGAGACTGTCTGTCTGCACGCTTTTTGCGTATACTCGAAGAGGGAGGGGGCGTGGTTTAGTTTTGAGCGGCAGACGTCCTCGTCTGCCCTTCTAGAGAGATAAGCCCGGGCAGAGCAGGAGCTCTGCCGCGCAACTGACAAAAGAGGATCGCTTGGACCAATACCCTTTCTCTCGCGAAACCGTCTACCCGAACCCCGCCGAATCCCGCGCGCTCGCCGAGGACGGCTTTCGGATGACCAGCGGCAATCAGAATTTCCGCACGGTCCTCATGACCTGGGTTTCGCTCACTATTCTGCTGATCCTCTATCCCGGCGCGTCGCTTCTCGGCACCGGCGAAGATCCCACCTCACTGCTCAAATCGCTCGATTCGTTCATGCTGATGTTCCTGCTGATCACCACCATCATATTCCAGTGGGTGATCTTCGGCATCAACTATTGGTCGGTCTATACTGAAGGGACCGGGCTTGCCGGTATCGGCTTCACCAAATTCCGTGGTATCTATGTCGCGTGGGGAGTCGCGTTTCTGCTTGGCGCCAATCTTCTGCTCGCCGGTGTCGCCTGGATACTCGGGCAGATCGGCATGCCGCTTCCCGGTGAAGTGATGTTACTGGTTCCGCAGGATCCGATGGGGAAAGTTGTCTGGGTGATGGTTTCTATTACCGCCGGTGTCTGCGAAGAGACCGCGTTTCGCGGCTACCTGATGACCCGCCTTCGCCTGGTCGGACGCATGAACTCATGGGTGATCCCGACCATCATATCGGCGGTCGCGTTCGGCGCCTGCCACGCCTATCAAGGGATGCCCGGCTTTATCGCGATCACAATCTACGGCGCGCTCTTCTCGATACTGTATATCCGGACCGGTTCGATCTGGCCGGGGATAATCGCGCACTCACTGCAGGACCTCGGCGCCCTCATCTGGCCCCACTGACGATTTTTTATCCTACATCGTAGGGCGGGTCCGTCATCGAACCCGCCTCTAATGACAAAGCGAAAACTGACCATCTAAGATTATCGCAATCCCTGCAACGCCTCTTCCCAGCGAAAGCTGGGATACAGACTTCACTGTCATCGCGAGCCTTGCCGGGCAGTGAACGAACGTCTCAAGACAGTCTTTCGAGGGCAAGGCGTCGCGATCTCACTTATACGTAGAAGAAACTGAGATCACGACGCTTTGCTTTGTCAAACGGATGAAGCAAAGCTCGTGATGACGTTCGTGGGTCATTGCGAGTGAAGCGAAGCAATCAATTATCGGGAGTGAATCGGATTAATCTATCGCCGGCAGCGCACTTCGACTACGCTCAGTGCGATTACTGGTCGGGCAAACGGGGACGTTTGCCGCGCATAAGAATCGGGCTGAGCGGAGCCTGCCCTGAGTTCATGCTCAGGGTCGAAGCCCGATTCAACGGAGAACCTAAGAACCCCTACCGCACCAGCGCCATCTTCTTTGTCGAACTGAAGTCGCCGGTCTCAAGTCGATAGAAGTAAACCCCCGACCCGACTTCGTCCCCCGCCGAACTCCGGCCATCCCAACGTACCCGATGTTCCCCTGCTGACATCATCCCATCAACCAGTCGCGTCACTTCCTGCCCCAACAGATTGTAGATGGTCAGGCGAACATCGGTTCGGCTCGGTAACGTGAAAGATATCTCAGTCGATGGATTGAACGGATTCGGATAATTCTGCTCGAGCGCAAATCCCGATGGCACCCGCGGATCATCATCCTCGATATCGGTCGGCAGATAGAGATAGACATTCCCCCAGATCGCCGCGCCAGTCGCGCGCGGGTCAACCCAGGTCGCCCAGAGACGTCCCCGCGATGCCGCTATCGATGGCGCGCTCATATACTCCGGCGTTGTCACCGAAAACGGCTGATTCGATGCCAAAGGCGCGTAGAGATTGGAGTAAATGCGATAATAGACCTGGCGGCTCCCGCCGCGACGGTCTACCCATCCGGTGTTGACATACCCCTGTTCATCGAAATCGATCGTCGGCTCGCTCGGATTGGATCCGATATTATCCGTCACCAGTGTCGCCGCCTGAAGGATCGCGCTCGCGCGACTGATGACCGTCAGATAAAGTTCTTTGGTCGCGGTCCCCGAAGTTGTCCAGAGCAGACCGATCTGCCCGGAATCATTTATCGCCGCCGCGATATCATGTATCTGCGCGCCGCCGACTGTGGATGTATAGCCGAATGTCCCACCCGCCGTCTTGTCGGCGTTATACCATGCGCCGCGAAGTCGGGGAGAGGTGCGGCCATTGTCGAGCCAGCAGACATAAAATCGATTCTGCGCGTCACGGCGTGCGTACAGTTTCACGATCTGGCTATCCGATGCTGTCGATGAGATCAAGAATTCTGCGCCATCGCGCTGACCGGTCGATGTCATCCAACGACCATAGACCTGCGGCGATGCTCCGCGGCTGTCTATCCATGCCACCAATCCACGCCCGGTTTTCGCGAGCGCCGCTCGCGGCGAAGTTTTCCCGTCGCCAAGTGTTGAATCCGACACCGCAAATTCCGATGACTTGGAGGCATTGTAATCAGACATATACCGCGCGAATACGCGCTGCCCCGGCACTCCCGCTATCGCGCGGCCATCCACCCAGACAACCAAGTTGACCGTGTCGCCCTCGGCCGCCGATGGTTCCGACTGAAGATTCGCGCCATTATCAAGATTCAGTCTTCGCTGTGGTCCAACCGCGGTCGCATCATGCGCGACCAGTTGCGAAAAGATATCGCCGTTGTCATTCCGTCTATCCGCCCAGACCACCAGATCATACCAATCGCCGACGGATATCACACAGGGTGAACTTGCCGGCGCGCCTTGCGCATCATCATTCAGGGTGCGCGGCGACAACATCAACTGCCCGCCGAGGGTATCAAACTGGAAGAGCGAAATATCCGCGTCCTCATCAGTGAACTCCGTCCAGACAAATCCATATCGATTCGCCGAGAAGAATTTTGTCGCGGGCGCCCAGCGACGTCCGACCGTCGGACTATACAATTCCTGCACGCCGGTCAACGGAATGAGACTGGTTGAGAAACGTCGCGAAACAATTCCTATCTCCGCGCCATAACTTGCCCAGGTAACCAGTAATTCGCTGTTCGGCGCAATCGCCAGATCCATATCCCACGCCGCCAGTGTTCCGCCGCCATTTGACGCCAGCACATTACTTCCGACCAATCCGGTGGTCGGATTGAACGACTGAAGATATATCTCCTGTCCGTTGCGCAGATCGATCCACCCGATCGTGTAATCTCCCAGAGTCGAAAAGACAACCTGCGGCGTGAATTGCAGTGAATCTGCCGAGGCCGGCGGGACGATCGTAAACTCCGAAGCTACCGCGGCTCCCGCGCCGGTATACTGACGGACATAGATATCCGGGTCAACCGAACGGTAATCTTCCCACGCGATCAGATAGCCGGAGTTTGGCTGCACGGCTACCTCGGGCGCCCAATGCGCGTTGCTTGCGGCATCGCTGTTCACGGTGGTCGGCGTGATCACCGATGTTCCCGTATTCGAGTATATCCGCATCTTGATCGTGTTGCCGGAGATATCATAATTCTCCCAGACGACCACCAGGCGGCCATCGGGATAAATATCAAAATCGTACAGTCCCGCGAACGCGCCATTTGTGGTGTCATTCACGAGATATGGCGCGATATCAACCGCCAGCGCGCTGGTGTAGCGTGTGCCGAACAGACGGCCGTTGGTTCTATCGCGATAGAACAGAAAGACCCGCCCTGCGGTATCGACCGCGACTTTCGGTTCGACATACTCCGCGCCGGTGGCTGAACCAAGCATCAACTGATTACTACCGACCAACGCGCCGAGCGAATCAACCAATTGCAGAAATATCTTGTTGGCGCCATTTCGTTCATCCTGCCAGACCGCGACCCACTGGCCATTTTTCATTTTGGCGAGCGACGAAGCATCCTGCGTGAAATGGGCGGGAGAGGTCAATTCCGATATCCGCAGATCCGCGGCATCGGGCGAGGCGAATTGGAATGACGTCACGACAAAGTCATTCGCACGACTGTCCGCATTCGGCACAGTCACCTGCCGATGATGCTGGTCGATCCGTTCAGTCAGCGATGTTGAGGCATACCCGGCGAGAGGGCAGAGAAGTAGACAGAGGACGTATTTTCTCAACGCGAACATCAATCACCACACATTATGCGATTGGATATTTGGTGCGGCCCTAATTGGCCGGACACCGGGCTCCCCGAACGCCCTGCCGGAAGCAGGTAACTTATTGTGAGGGCACTACATAATACGCCCCCGGCGACGCTCGTGCAAGCTCTTTCTAGTATCGGCATTCTGGCAGTAAGTTGCAGCGCAATTAGTTGCCAGAATCTAATCGGCTGCCGCGCAAATCTTTGGCGCAACTTTGCGCCTCCTCCAAACGTACTGTAACCTAAAGGAATGCAGGCGACTGGCACTGTCCGGCGCCGTACAAAGTAGAGACGAAAGTCAGGAGCAGATGGAACATGTATCCGCGGCCGGATTCGAACACCCCTGGGACAGCGGGTCCGGCGATGGAAGATAAAGGAAACCTGGGCGTACTATGAGCATGCGTACAAACAAGTGGCAATTCAAGAATGGGCTCGTCATTGCCCTTTTCGTCGCGATGGTCGTCCCGGCATTTGTCTGGGCACAACCGGCTCCGCCGCCGACCCCCTCTTTCGAGGATCGCGCGCGCAAAAAATCGACCCTCGACCGCGAATCAAAAGAGGTCGCCGATGAATACGCCGATATTCTCGTCGAACTCCAATCCCTGGTCGCGGATTACCACGAGTATCTCACGGAATCCGAATCCCCGACCATCATCAAATATCTGAACAAGCTCGATAAGATCGGCTACAATCTCGACCACAGGGTGTATGTCAAAGATCGCAACAAGCTGGTTGAGGATCTCACCATGCATGTCACAGAGCTAGATAAGATCGAGACCTATATTGAGGACTCCGAAGAGATCTTCCCGATCCGCATTCTGAAGGTCGTCGGCTCATTGCGTCGAGACCTGGAAAATCTCAACGACCTGTTGCAGGATGACCTGGTCGACCGCTTGGATAATGTCCGCGCCAGCCAGGATGCCCTCTCTGAGGCGATCGAAGAACTGCTGGCCGAGATTAAGATCGAGCATGGGTATAACTACACCTACGTTACCATTCCGAAGATCGATGAGAAAAAGATTGAAGCCCTGCAGAAGGAGGCCGAGTTGATGGCCAAGCAGGCGCAAAAAGAGGCTGAGAAGGCTGAGAAAATCAAGAAGTCCGTGAAGGTCCGTACTCCTTCCGCTTCCGCTCCGGTCGTGATCGATCTGGATGATCTTCCTAATGCATTCTCTTTTGGCGGATCTGGGACTTCCAAGGAGATCAAAGATACTCTGTCCGTCACCAACCCGAAACTCCCGATCCGCATCCAGAGTCAGTTGGGCGAAGTGACCATCACCGGCTCCGCCTCCAAGCAGATCATCGCGCGTCTTTCCGCCGAGATCTCCGCCGATTCCCGTACACAGGAGAAGAGACTACTCTCCGAGATAGATCTGAAACTCGAAACCACCCCCGCGGGCTACCAGATCATTGCCACCGCGCCGACGCAGAATCGCAGTGGTGAGAGTTGCCGCATTATCAGCAACAGCCTGGAGATCCTGCTCCCGTCGTCGAACCCGGTCGAAGTTACCTGCGCGTTTGGCTCTGTCAGCGCCCGTGATCTCAACGGCGGCATTCAGTCATCGTCCGAGTATTCGCAAGTGGAGATGGAGGATATCAAGGGAGGCGTCCAGGTCACCAGCAACATGGGCGGTATCGGATTGATAAGCTGCAGCGGCCCGTTCCGCGTCAGCAACGCGTACGCCCCGATCTCAATCGAGGCATGTTCCGGCCAATTCGACATTCAGAACTCGTATAGCGAGATAGAACTCGAAGATTGCACCGGGAACGCCACTATTCGGAACTCGGGCAATATCTCGGTTTCCGAACATACCGGCGATATGCGTATCACCAACAGCTTCGGCCCGATCGAGATCGATGGTCTCTCCGGAAACCTCACCGCCATCAATCAGTTCTCGCCGCTTTCCGTGCAGAATATCAAGGGGACCGTGACGGTTGAGAACGCCAATGCCAATATCGACCTGACCAACATCTCGGGAAAACTTTCCGCCACCAACAAATTCGGCCAGATATCCGCTGAACAGCTTGCCGGTCAGTTCAACCTGGCCAGCCAGAACGGCAATATCTTTGTCGTGCTCAGCGATTCTCCCGGAGGGAATTCCTGGGTCTCCACGACTTTCGGTAATGTCGATGTCACCATTCCGGAGGCGTCCAATTTCATGGTGAAGGCGAAAACGACCTTTGGGGATATTCACAGCGATTTTCCGCTCAAGCTGGATGACATGGGAACCGCCAAATCGGCCTGGTTCAAGCTTGGAAAAGCGAGCGACTCTCTCAGTATCAACGGCCAGAACACTGTCATCACTATCAGTGGCTCGAAATAATCGTACTGATCGATACATATACACAAAAAGAAACAGCCGGTCATCTGACCGGCTGTTTTGATTTTGGAGGAGACAGATTGTCTTAAGCGACCGGCTCTTTCGAGATCGTCTGGTCGATATTCTCAAGCTGCTTCTTCAATTTCGCTTCGATATCGAGAATGTAGGTCTCCGCGTGGTAGACCGTCGTATCGAAACTGGCGAGGTTCTTCAACTCTTCCATCACCGAACTGATCGTATTCACGCCATTGGTGATGATCGTCATTGCGCTGCGCAACTGTCCGGTCTGATCCTGGATCGTCCCTTTGGAGATACCGTACTCAATCAACTGGGCACGGCCCAGAATGGTCGCGGTCGCGTTATTCATGTAATGATTGAAGGTCGCGGTGATCGTCTTGAGCGATTCGAGCGCCAGTTTCTTCATCTGGTCGCGTGCTATCTGCTGCTGCATCTGGCGGTTCTCGCGAAGCAGATTCTCCGTCGTGATATACTGCTCGAACAGCATCCTGTTCGCTTCCACCAGTAGCTCTTCCGTCGAGCCGATCTCGATCTCCATGAACTTGGCTTCGGCGATCGTTCGTGTCGGCAACTGTTCTTCTATGCGGTTCAGCGCTTCCGGTGTAAACCCGAGCGAGATGCGTATGGTATCTTTGTTCTCGTGCGCGAAACTGAGGTCTTTCTGCTTCCCTTCGGCAATGGAGAACCGGGAGATATGATTCGCCAGATTGACCGCCTGGCTCAGCCCGATCTCACTGCGCGTCGCCGAATCGGGCGGGAAGACCATATGGTGCATCCCGACCGCCTCGCAGATCCTCTCCGGAATATGCCACTGCTCCAGCAGGAATTTCCCGACACGCGCGTGGTTGGTTCCCCAGAGATTCTCTTCCAACTCGACCAGATTCTCTCCCTGCTGGACCTGCTGCCATATCTGGCGGTAACGGTCGGGGAAGGAGTTTTCCAGAACAAGTATTCCGATATCATGCAGGAGTCCGGCGACAAACGCTTCTTCTGATGGCTTTTTGCCCAGCGCTTCGTAGATCATCCGCGAACCGATCGCCACTTCCAGCGAATGCCGCCAGAACCGCGTCCTGTTTATCTGCGTTTTCCAGTCGCCGACCAGCTTGTAGACCGAGGATGACAGCGCCAGCGCCGTGATGGTCCGCATTCCCAGCGTCACTACCGCTTGCGTGACCGTGGATATGCTTCGTCCGGCGCCGTAATAGGGGGAATTGGCGATCCGCAACACCTTCGCGGTCATCGCGGGATCATGCATCAGAACTTTGGCAAGTTCTGCCGACGATGAGTCCTCTTCGCGAGTAACGCGAAGTACCTCCGCCAGGGTCTGGGGGAGGGAGGTCAGCTCCTTGTGGTCGCTGAGGATCTTGGCAAATATCTCTGTTTGCATCGCCATACGCCGGTATTGGGTATATCGGCGGATTGGCTAACTAATTGAGTCCATGTTCCCGAAGGGCAGGCAGATACGGGGGGATTGTTCAGACAGGGGAGGGGCACGCCGCCCCTCCCCGAAATCGGCTAATAGCAGACCGGCAGCGACTGGGTCACCCCCAGCAAATACGCGATGATCATTGATAGGTCAGTCAGATCAAGAACCCCGTTGCAGTTGACATCTCCCGGTGGGTAGCTGATCGGTGGCCCGACCACAAAACCGACAGGCAGGTCTGCCTGCGGCAGCGCCACCTCTAACTGCGAGGTCGCGTTCTGAATCTGGATCGAGCTGAAGTAGTTCCCTTCCGGCAACATCGTGCCGTCAGCGGTCACTTGGAACGTCACCGGGGTGGTGAGACTGCCGGCCGGAAGGCCGAGCATCTTAACCCACGAGTCAGCGGCGCTTAGGTCAAAAGTGATGGCTGTGCCACTCGAAGTGAACGATACGTCGAAGGTATCCCGCGCCATCTTCCCGGCCGCGCCGTCAAAGGTCAGACTGCTGACCGACATCTTGAGCGTATCCGGCGGGAACTGGTGTTCGTAAAAAACGATCGTTGGCACCACCAGATCGCCGCCGCGAGAGATGCAAATACGACGGAACTGATCGATCTGATTCTCGACCAGAATGAGATCGGCTCCGGTCGAACCGGGAGTCAGTCGGCCAAACTTTAACCAATGGAGGTCCTGCTGTCCCGCCAGAACATCCTCTGTCCGATACTTGGCAAATCCATAACTGGGCTTGGTCCTGTCCAAGTTCCAATAATTCCCCGCCGCAAATCCCTCATTCTCGAAATAATCACCGCTTGAAACGTATTGAAAGCCCCCGTTGCTTCCGGGCATCATCTGTAGAAACACACAGACACCTGCGGCACCCGGTTGCAGTGAACCCCTGATCGTCAGGACAACTTCATTGATGCCGTCCGGCACCGAGGTTAGCCGCGGAATAAAAAGCGTGTCGTTGGGCGACGGAGCAAAACTGTACGTCTGCGATGGCGAACAGTCGTAGACACCGTTTGGGTAGGTAATGAACAGGTTCTCTACTATCCTGACAATGTCGCCATGGGCGACCCCTGTCCGGTCATCCATGTCCATCCGTGGCGTCCATGGTGAGGCATTGAAGTAGAAATGGCTGAAAAGATAGGCAATGTCCGCGATATCGATCTGTCCACTGCCATTGACATCTCCGCATTGCTGCGCCCGTGCAGGCAACGCGATGCAAAGAAGCACTGCTACAACCTGAAGCAATCTGTGGATTCTCATTATCCACCCCTTTCCGTTTCTGTTTCGCGACCAAACAGCCAGACCACCACGAGTTCATCGTTCCCCGAGGTGTCATCTACTTCTATTTAGAATCTGAGAATATTGTCGGAAAAGACGCTTGATTACGAGCTTAACATAGAACGTTGAATCCATTATGTCAAGCGAAAAGGAAGGGGAAGTTGGCACTCAGCGGGCTAAGTTGTCGAATAGTCGCTCCAGGCGGATGCGGAGCCGTTCCTTTTCCGACTCTCCGTAGGGACAACGCTGCTGCGCGAGCTTGGTGAATTCTATCGCTTTACTGAAGTTCTTCTCTTTATGCTCGTAGTACACCGCCAGTTCGACTGATGCCCGGTACCCCTCCCGACTGTCAGATCCTGACAGTGAGCGCCAAATGGCGACCGCCTCTCCCCAGTCACCTGTACGCTTCAACGCGGCCGCATGGAACATCTGCATCTCCGGCGACACTTCGCCGGTCGACTCATCCGCGATCCGCTTGCAGAGATTGAGCACCTGTGGATTCTTGTTTCTCCGACGGTAAACGCGCGAGAGAGAATAAAGATCATCCGTCTGGTCTAGCACCGCCCCCTCGGTAGCAAACGCGTTCGCCACATGACTCAGCAGAAAATGGAGACTGATAATATCATTCCGGTTATGTGTCAGCACTCCCGCCATGGTATCCAGCTTCTCGCTCGACAGCCACTCGAAATAAACCGATGGTACCAGATACCCGGGGATATCATCCTCGCGATGAAACTCAAACAGCCGACGCTCTACATGCGTGAGATTGCATTCTTTCAATCGACGTTTGAACAATCTCCGCGCCGAATGCAGCAGGTCGATATGCTCGCGATAGATCATCTCCCGCCCGACCCGGTTGACTATCAATCTATCTCTTACGACCGGGATATCAAATGCCGCGCCATTGTAGGTAACGACAGACTTCTCCGGCCCGAACTCGGTCTGCAAGACCTCGAGCATCGCCGCTTCATCGGAATAATCCGGTATGAGATACTGTCTGACCTCAAATCCACCCTCCACCACCGAACCGCACCCAATGAGAAACGGCACGATCCCCACACCGCCTAAGCCGGTCGTTTCGGTGTCGAAATAGACGATTTGACGGATATCGATATCGCCATCCCGCTCCAGAGCGGTGAATGACGAATGCGGATGTATCGTCGCGTTCAGCGTCTCGTCCAACTTCACCTGACCGTGACGATACTCTGTCGGGAAAAATCGTTTGACCAGGACAAATCGTCCCGCGGGATGCTCCACCAACTCGCCCCCAAGTTCGCGCGCCATCCGTGAATAGCGCTCCGGTATCTCTCGCGCCGAACTCTCCTTCGCCTTATTTGATGACGAGGGAGAGGTCGCGACCAGCCGCGCCATGCCGCTCAGCTTCTCATTGAGACTTCGCGGCTTGTCCATTGGTCACGGCTTCAATAGCGGATTGTACTTTGAGGCGGGTAAAACGGTCCGGTTCGGACGCGAGGAAGGGCGCGCGAAAATCACACACATCAGTCGGGTCAGCCGTCACCAGCGCGACCGCGGCGTGCGCCCGACGGTTCGCGTCTTCGGATTTCGCCTGCGCCATAAGCGTATGTAGAGCTGTATCGGTTTTCATCAGTCCAAGCACCTGGCATCCCAGATGTCCTACCTGCCGATTCGACGATTCCAGCGAATCGATTATCGTCTGCAACACCGTCGCGGTATCCAGCATCCCCAGCGATGACGCCGCGGTCATTCGTACGCCGTAGAACGAATCTCCCAGCAAATGCACCAGCTTCGGCACCGATCCCTGTACTTTCAGTTGCCCGGCCGCGACCGTCGCCGCTTTGCGTACCAGCATGATACTATCTTCCAGCGCCGTTATCACCGCGTCTGCCGCGCGACTGTCACCAATTCTCCCCAGCGACCCGATGGACTGCTCGCGCACCTGCCACCGCGGATGATTCGCCACACCGAGCAATCCTATCACCGCCGCGGTATCTTTGATATCTCCGAGCGCCCAGGCCACTCGCTCGACCACCAGCCCTTTGGTGAATCCTAATGCTTTCAACAGATACGGCACCGCCGGTGATCCGATCTTCTTCAGGATATTGATGATCGCCAGACGTTCACGCGGCGACTTTGTCTCCAGCTTATCAACCAGTATCGGGACAGCGTCGGCTCCCATCGCGGCGATAGAATCCTCCGCCGGCTTCACCATCGGCTGAAATTTCACTTCCCCCGATGACGCGATCACAAACAGCGAATCGATCTTCTTCTGCAACAGATTCTGGGCATCCGCCGTGTTCCCTATGAAGACAAACAGCAGGATGAGGGAGAGTATCGCTATCACATTCTTCATGGCTTCACCCCGGTGCTGTCTTTGGCGAAGAACTCAATATCCATCCCGCCTCCCCAGCGCGAGTCGGTTTTCCAGTACGAGTTCTCCTTGCCGTTGCCGGTATACTGATCCGCGCCCGCCAGATCCAGCAACAAACCTATCGACCCAAAATCCCGGCGCGTATCGCCGAACCCGTGCGTGTTTTTCGGATTCTTGATGAAATACCGGTCATCCCCTTCGTTATCCAAAAGCAGTCCCGCACCGTTGGCTGAGCCGGCTCCCTGCGAAAGGTCATATGCCGTGTAGGTGTCGTTCCCGTGACGGTCCAGCAGGATGCCGCACGAATAATCATGCCCGCACCCGTGCATCAATCCCTTGCCGAAATAGACATCATGCCCGTAATCATCTACCAGAATGCCGAGCGTCATATGAGTCGCCGCCCCCTGCGCGTACTGATATGACTGGTAATTGTCATTCCCCGCCGAATCATACAACATCCCCAATGACCACCAGTAACTGGTCCCCTGGGCAAATATATCCGAGAAGTAGTTATCATTCCCTTTCAGGTCGATAAGGAAACCCAAGCCGCCCGAGGTCCAAGGACGCAATCCGTACCCGAACCCCTGTGACATCGAGAGGTAATGGTCATCATACCGAAGGACATCTTTGTATTTCCCACCGGCGTAATAGGAATCAGAGCCATCGAAATCGTACACGATCCCTGCCCCCTTGATAAATCCAAACCCCTGCGCATGCAGCGCGCCATTATAAATATCCCGTCCGGACTCATCGATCACGATCCCCATCCCGTATGTCCCCGCTCCCTGTACATGCGTGTCGCCATCATACCAGTCGTTCCCGGCGCCATCCCACAGCAACCCCATGCCGAAAAATCCCGAGCCTACACCGAACGATTTGCCGGAATATCGATCATTCCCTTCGAAATCCAGTAGAAGCCCGACCGACAGGCACCCCGACGCTATCGTAAAATCCGATTTTGCGTTGTACTGGTCATCTCCGGCGAGATCGATAATGATCACCGGATGCGGATTCGCCGGGTCATAAGTCAGGTCATAGATATCATCGCCGCCAATATCGAGAATGAATTTGAAATCTCCGCTATAGATATCCCGTCCCGGTCCGCCGACTCGCCACCCCTGCTGTTTCCCCAGATATTTCTCGGTATTCGTTTTGTCCGGAATATAACCGACCGAATTGAGCAGTTTGTCGCGCGGTATCCCGCCTGAATCGGCGATCGTTTTGAGCGTCATCAGCTCCGGCATTATCTCTCGCAAGTAGCTGATTCCCGCCGCCAGTATCGGGTCACTGTTGATCTGCGCGCCGAAGGTCACAAACGTATCCGTTATCTTCTCTTCTGCTTTCTCCAGCGAGTCCAATCCTTCCACCCCGAGGAGCTCTTCCTCGACGCGCGTCACCAGCAGTTCCTTGAACTCATTTCTCAGGAATGCCTTCTGTTTGGCGGTCAATCCGGCCAGCACCGATTCGGTCGAGCGCGGGAAAACCACATGGATATAATTCCCCGACCGCGACAGCACCTGGTTCATCGCGAAATTGCTGTAGTAGAGATCATACTGCGCCTTCAGATCATCCGCGGTCGGCGGATACGCCCGCCCGCGCTTGGTCTGGTATTCCCCCTGGAGATCCTGAAAGAGTATCCCCGCTAGGATCTCCGGCTGTCCTTTCACGCACGCCTGCCGGATCTCCTTCGAGTAGGGGATCATCTCAAGGGGCGACCGCATCAGGTCGGCGACTATCTTGAGTCGGAATGAATCCGGCTCCGTGTAATCCGACCGATAGGTGATATCCCCCGGCGACAGATTGAGATATTCCATCAGATGGACCAGCCCCGCCATTTCGGGGGAGAGGTTATCCGATGGTTGCGTCGAATCCTGGGCAGAGACTGCCGAACTCAACAGCGCGATCAGTATGGTAATGAGTATTGTTTTCATGGATAGCTCAAATCTGACAGATTCAGCCCCAAAGGGCAACTACAACATCGTAGTAGATGCATCGGCCTTTCCAGACGAGAATCTGAGCATTGCTTGTAGGTCAGGAACCTTGCCCGAAGGGCGGCGGAGCCGGTTCCTGACATTACCCTTGTCGCGGAACAAGTTACCGTGAATCGTCAATAGGCAGACCATTTCCCGAATTGTTTCAAGCAGGTGCCCCCAACTGTTCCGTCAACTCCTAGCCCTCGCCAAACATCTCAAGGCTAAACTCTCATCTCAATCGCGCGAGGGCGAGACCTGAAGGCTCAAAAGACAAACGGCTCTTGACAAAACCGCCTCACCATTCGTTCTATTCTGAAAATGGGAGGATATATGCCGCGCTCCATTTTCATCATTGTTGCACTACTGGCCAGCTTGGCGTTGACCTGCGATAGCCCGAACGAATCAAAGAATAGCCCCCCTCAAGATTACATCGTTTATGCCCTGATCCAGGGAAGTGATTACAATTGCTTCCGGTATCACACGCTGACCAAAGAGATTGACTCGGTCACCCTCGAGCTTCCTCAAACGGAGATTGGATTTGGCCTAATGGCCGTTTCTCCCGATGGAACTAAGCTATACGTCGCGGCAGGATGGTTGGTGGTTGTGAACGCCTCAACCCTTGGGGTCGAAAAGCAGTTTGATTGGCAGAACGTCTCCAACGTGGTTGTCTCACCCGATGGCCGGCATATTGCCGTGCTCCGCGATTCACTCCATCTCATTCGAACAGATGACTACTCTCAGGTGGCAGTTTACCCAATAGAGCCAATTGTTGCTGAATTCAGTGGTGACGGTCAGATGCTGTACTTCCAGAAATGGGGTGATACGCTATTCTATGTTTCATTGTCTTCACCCAATGAAATAGGCAGGAAACGCATGCCGGGTCAGATAACTTGGTATTGGGGGCTCGCCGTCAATTATGACGGGTCGCAAGCCTTCGCATTCTATCGACGGTTTTCGATGTATGACCGGAACCTTGATTCCGTGGTCTTTCAGGAGTGGATTCCGGACGGAACAGGCGAAGTTGAGATCTCTAAAGACGGTCGAAAAGTGTACGTATCATCGCCGGGAGAACAAGAATGGGGGCCGGCCAACTATTCATGGAAAGTATTCGATGTGTCACATCGGGCTTTCACAGACTCCATTACCTTTCCTTCAGAATGTCACGCGTATGGCTGGGAACCCATCGGCGAGTTTGAGATTACTCCCGATGGTCGACTAATAATCGGCATTGACGCCAACAAAGACCTTGGTACAAGAGGCGATGATCTCTCGGTCTACGATCTCAAAACCGGTAGAGTCGACTTCGTCCGATGTTTCCGTCAAACTCGGTTTGGACTCTCTTGCCAATCGCGGATGATTGAATAGAGACTTCGGTTCGTTGTCGCCACACATCCCTTTGCCCGGCAGACGTCCCCGTCTCCCCTAACCCCCTCCACAAAAATCCTCTGGTCAATCCCGACCTTTCTTACTACCTTTCCCCGTACCCCCGCCGGGACACAAGTCGGGGAATACCAAAGAGATGACCCAGACCATTCGCAAAATACTGATAGCCAACCGAGGGGAGATAGCTGTCCGAGTGATTCGCGCCTGCCGCGACCTCGGCATCCGCTCTGTCGCGGTGTATTCCCAGGCGGACAAAACCGCCTTCCATGTCCGCATGGCCGACGAAGCTATCTGCATCGGCCCCGCACCCTCCAACCAGAGCTACCTCGTCCATGACTCCCTGATTCATGCCGCCAAGCTTTCCGGCGCCGATGCCGTCCATCCCGGCTACGGCTTTGTTTCCGAAAACGAAGCTTTTGCCGCCCGGTGTGTCAAAGAGGGGATCATCTTCATCGGTCCCCGCCCTGAAACGATTGGCCTGTTGGGCGATAAACTGGCGGCGCGCGAAACCGCTATCAAAGCCAAACTCCCGCTGGTGCAGGGTTCCAATATCGATGTTACCAACCTTGCCTCTGCCCGTGAGACTGCCAAAAAGATCGGCTACCCGATTCTCGTTAAAGCCGCCGCCGGTGGTGGAGGGAAGGGGATGCGGGTTGTCAACTCCGATGACCAGTTCGAGGAAGCGCTCCAGTCCGCCGCCTCCGAAGCGAAATCCGCTTTCGGTGACAGCCGCGTCTATATCGAAAAATATCTCGCCCGCCCCCGCCATATCGAGATCCAGATCCTCTGTGATCAGCATGGGAACTGCATCCATCTCGGCGAGCGTGAATGCTCCATCCAGCGCCGCCACCAGAAAGTTATCGAAGAATCTCCATCCCCCATCATGACGCCGGAACTTCGCAAGCGGATGGGGACTGCCGCGGTGGAGATCGCCCGTGCCTCCGGGTATGTTGGTGCCGGGACGGTCGAGTTCCTCGTCGATGAGCAGAACAACTTCTACTTCCTCGAGGTCAACACCCGCCTCCAAGTCGAACACCCTGTCACCGAAATGGTCACCGGTATCGACCTCGTCAAAGAGCAGATCGCTGTCGCCGAAGGGAAAAAACTGACTCTTCGCCAGGAAGATATCCAGCTCCGCGGCCATGCCCTCGAATGCCGCATCTACGCCGAGGATCCCGACAACAATTTCATGCCCTCCACCGGCCTGCTCTCAAGTTACGTTATCCCGGCCGGGCCAGGCGTGCGTGTCGACTCCGGCGTGGTCGTCGGTTCCGAGATCCCGATCTACTACGACCCGATGATCGCCAAGTTGGTGGTCTGGGGGAAAGACCGGACCGAAGCTATCGATAGAATGAAACGCGCGCTCGAAGAATACCGCGTCTCCGGTGTCGAAACGACCATCGGCTTCCACCGCGTCATCATGGATAACAGGAAATTCATCGATGGCGCGCTTTCGACCCGCTTCCTCGAAGAAGAGTACCCCGACAATATCTACCGTCGCCTGACCGATTTTCTCCGCGAACGCGCCGCGCTCGCGGTCGCCATCGATGCCTACGTCCGTGAGCGGAAGATATCAGTCGTCGAACAGCCGCAGACCAACAGCTCCAACTGGTCGGTCTGGCATCGCGTCAACAATCTCCGTCAATTCCGAGGGAGTCGCTGATGCCCCGCTACTCTGTCGAAATTGACAACCAGGAATTCGATATCCAGCTCGAGTATCGTTCCGAAAAGTTCTTCGCTACGGTCAACGGTCATGCGTTCGAGGTTCAGCACCAGTGGCTCGGCGAAAGTCGCGCGCTCCTGTTTATCGGGCATGAATCACTCGAGGTCGATGTCCGTTCCATCGGCGGCAATGGCGAACGATCCATCTTCATGAAGGGGATCGAGATCCCCGCCTTCATCGAGGATCATGCTGTTGCCCGCATGCGAAAAGCTGCCGGGATCGGCCACCATGTCGCCGCTGATACATCCATCAAAGCCCCCATGCCCGGCCTTGTCGTCAAACTTCGTGTTGAACCGGGGGAGAGAGTGGCCAAAGGTCAGCCGCTGCTGATCATCGAAGCGATGAAGATGGAGAACATCATCAAAGCCCGCACCGATGGCATCGTCAAGGAGATCAAAGTCAAAGCTGGTCAATCGGTCGAAAAATCGGATACGCTCGTGGAGTTCGAAGGATGACCAAGCAGAAGAAAACAACTTCCGGCATCCCGATCCCGCCGCTGGTCGATGAATCCAGTCATCCCGCGCATCCTCTCGGCAAACCGGGCGAATATCCGTTCACCCGCGGCATTTATCCCGATATGTATCGCGGACGACTCTGGACGATGCGCCAGTATGCCGGCTTTGGTACCGCCGCCGAAACCAATCGCCGTTTCAAATATCTACTCGAGCGTGGTCAGACCGGCCTCTCTGTCGCCTTCGACCTCGCGACCCAGATCGGTTTTGACTCTGATCATCCGATGTCTCACGGTGAGGTCGGCCGCACCGGTGTCGCGATCGATTCCCTTGCCGATATGGAGACACTCTTCGACGGAATCCCGCTCGACAAAGTCTCCACTTCCATGACTATCAACTCAACCGCGGTGATATTACTTGCGATGTATATCGCGGTAGGGAAGAAGCAAAACGTGTCGCCGGACAAACTCTCCGGCACAGTGCAGAATGATATCCTCAAAGAGTTCATCGCGCGCGGCACATACATTCTCCCGCCGGGCGGCTCGATGCGCATCATCACCGATATTTTCGGCTACGCCAACACGCATCTGCCGAAGTACAACACGATCTCAATTTCCGGCTACCATATTCGCGAGGCTGGCGCCACCGCCGCGCAGGAAGTCGCCTTCACGCTCTCCAACGCCATCGCCTATGTAAAGGCCGCGTTTGATGCCGGTCTGACTATCGACCAGTTCGCCCCGCGCGTCTCGTTCTTTTTCGCCTCGCATAACGAGCTGTTCGAAGAGGTCGCCAAATTCCGCGCCGCCCGACGTATCTGGGCGCGCATCGTCAAAGAGCAGTTCGGCGCCAAAGATGACCGCTCCATGCTCCTTCGCTTCCACACGCAGACCGGTGGCTCAACCCTCACCGCTCAGCAGCCGGAAAACAATATCGTCCGTACCACTATGCAGGCGCTCGCCGCCATTCTCGGCGGCACGCAATCGCTGCATACCAATTCATTTGATGAAGCCCTCGGTCTACCGACCGAACGCTCCGCTGAGATCGCCCTTCGCACACAGCAGATTCTGGGCTTTGAGTCCGGTGTCGCCGACTCCGCCGACCCCCTTGGCGGATCATATCTGGTCGAACATCTGACCGATGCTATCGAAGCGAAGATCACCGACCTGATGGCTCACATTGAGCGGCTGGGCGGCTCTGTCCGCTGTATCGAATCCGGCTACTTCGCCGATGAGCTGGCCCGCTCCGCCTATGAGCACCAGCGGATGGTCGAAAAAGAGGAAAAGATCGTGGTCGGCGTCAATAAGTTCAAAGCCGACCGCTCGGAGATCCCCGCGGTCTTAAAAGTTGACCCGGAGCTGGAACGTCGCCAGATTGAGGCGGTACAAAAGGTCCGGAAGAACCGGGACAATGCCAAAGTCGCCACGGCTCTCGCCAACCTCAGAGACGCGGCGCAGGGGAAAGATAATGTCGTCTATCCGGTGCTTGAAGCGGTAGAACAGTATGCTACGGTAGGAGAGATATCTGATGTATTTCGCTCTGTCTGGGGAGAATATCGCGCGCGCGGGTAGAACCGCCTTCATCTGTCTCGTGATCGGCATTCTTATCGGATGCACCGGCGGAGACAACACCGGCACGGCTGACAAACCTGTCGCCGAGATCGATGACCGTGCCGCGGTCCAGGAATCCCTTACCGAGGTCATCACCCGCTGGCGCTACAAGGACAAAGCCGGCCTCTACGACAACGAGTTCCCTTATCTTCGCGAAAAGATGTCGTTCGACGAGTACCTCCAGACCAAAGATATGCAGATGGATGCTGACACCGTTATGGGGATCGAAGTGAAGGAGTGTTACTTCCATGACCGCGATTCTGTCGATGTCCTGGTGGAGGTCCTGTTCGAAGGGCCCAAAAAGATCAAGACCCGCATGCGCGACGCATATCGCATGTTCTTCTGGGACGGCAAATGGATCCGCCCCACGCTTTCCAATATCGATTCGCAAAAGGAGTGGGAAAAGATGAAGAAAGCGTACGAGGAAGCGGTCAAGGAAGAGGATGACTCGGGCAACTGATATGTCCGATACACTCATCTCTCATGTCGGCATCGCCGTCGCCGATCTGGAAAAAGCGATCATCCTCTATCAGCAACTCACCGGACTCGCGCCCGCACCGATCGTTGAGGTTCCCGACCAGAAGGTTCGCGTCGCCATGTTTGCCGCTCCCGCAGGCCATCCGCACCCCGGCGGACGAATTGAACTGGTCGCGGCCACTTCTCCGGATTCCCCCATCGCGAAATTTATCGCCCGCAAAGGGGAGGGACTGCATCATATCTGCATCTATGTGGATGATATCAACGCCCGCCTCGCTGCGCTCAAAGCCGCTGGTCTGAAATTGATCGATGAATCGCCGCGTATCGGCGCCGATGGCGAGAAGATCGCCTTTGTGCATCCCGCCTCCACCGGCGGAGTTCTGCTGGAACTTCAGGAAAAAAACTAGCCGACTCGGCTGACTTGACGGCTCTGTCCACAGAACGTACAGACCGACTCCAGATGACGATTCTCCGTCCCGCACGCGCATTTCCAGTGCGATGACTTCACCTCGTTCATCTTCGCCTTCTGATTCTGTCGAAAGCGCGCAAAGAAGAGAATACCAATAATGAGCAATATGGGAACGCCGAATGTCAGCATCCGATTTTTCGGCGCCAGGAAGACATCTTTCTCATGTTTTCCCACAAACCGGAAATCCTGCTGCATCCCGGCCAGATCCTCTGCGAATTGCGGATAATCCTCAAACCCGGCCCGCCCCCAGAGCGTGAATAGATACTGATCGCCGCTATTCAAACGATACAGCACCCCCATCATCCGATGCCGCACCATCGCCCCTTCCGTCATATCCTGCGAAGTGAACTCCAGCACAAAGCGGACGTTGTCGCCGTCGTTGTAGCCGCTCGAAGTCAGCAGTTTCGAATTGGGGAGAGTCAGGATGACCGAATCGATCACGCGATCGACCGACGCTTTCAATGATGCCTGATTATCGATCGACCCCTCCAACTCAAGCGTCGACTTGAATATCAGCATCTCCGACTCTTTGCCGGAGGACATCAGCAGAAACGGATAGGAACTACTATCCCCCAATACCTCCCAGCCATCATCTACGGGCAGTTCGATCTCATCCGCCAACCGGACCACCTGCGCCGAAATCGGCAGGGCGATGAGCAGTATGCTTGCCGTCAGAATTACGCTCGGTATAAAGGGAAATCGCATAGATGCATTATCGGCAGAATCCCCGGAAACCCAAAGGAGGCCCGAACAATTGAGCGGCAGACGTCCCCGTCTGCCCTGAACGTCATTTCTTTCCGTAGAAGAGGCTTCGACCACGCTCAGAATTGTAGGTCGAAACCCTTGCCCCGAAGGGGTCGCGAAGTGAGGTTTCGACATTCTGGTCTACCAAATCGGGCTGAGCGGAGTCGAAGCCCGACATCTCGTCATAATTCATTCTTGACCCAAAGATCGTGTCGGCCGTGAGATCTTTCCCCTCTCCCTCTGGGAGAGGGTGCCCCGAAGGGGCGGGTGAGGGTCATCAACGTAATACCGTCCTGCTAATCGGGCTGAGCGGAGTCGAAGCCCGATTATCCCCCTAAAAATTCCTCTTCAAACTCTCCCGCACCATCTTCACCCGCTCCCGGATGAACTCATCCCTCTCCATCGCGGGGCGGTACACAAAATTCCGCCCATCTTTCTCTCGCGCCAACATCCCCTTCTCATACAGCCGCGCCATCACTGTCATGATCGTCGTGTATGCCCGCTTGTTTTCGCCGAGAAAGGTCAGCGCCTTCTTGACGGTCAGCTCGCCATGTTTCCAGGCAAGCTCCATTACGCGGGCCTCGGTCGGCCCGAGAAAAACGGTCAGGCCCGATCCCTCGGGATCAAAATAAAATGCGTGATTGCCCACGGTTACGGCTGTGGAGGATTGTCCCGGCGAGTGTGCCGGAAGATCATCGATGCTCCGACCAGGATGATCGCGATCGGCCAGAAATAATCCCACCAGTTGCCACCGATGATATCAAGCTGGCTCAAGAGGATCAGTATGCCGAGAACGAGCAGAAGTATCCCTACAAACATCGCGTACTCCCAATTAGGTGTGTGCTGATATTCCTGATACGATGGTTCCTTGCGGCAGGTTGCGCAAGCCCCAAAATGCCGGGCCGACCGCAAAGAAAACGCCTCCCGAGGGAAGGTATCTCGAGAGGCGTAAAGGGAGGAGGAGGGTTGGGGTGTTCTTACGGTTTATTTTTCAGATTTGAACTTTCTCGCTACTGCGGCCGCGCCCAAACCGATCCCCATCAGCACCAGCGTACCTGGTTCGGGAGTCGGCGTTGGATTCGGATTCGGAGTTGGACCAGGCTTGTGGCCTCGACCGTCCTTATCCGTCTTATCATACTTTTTGCCATGGTTCGGCTTGGGATCTTTCCCTTTGCCTTCACCCGGCTTGGTCGGAACCGTGATACCGTAGACATCCGCGAACGTGATCGACATGACGATCAGGAACGCGAGCGCCGCGACGATCCACTTTCCGATGCCGTTTTCGTTCCGATGATAGACCTTCATACCTATGCCCTTTGCCGAAGACTATCTGTTATAAATTCGTTCTGAACCCTATTAAAGCAAAGCCGGTGCCAAAGGCTGTCGAGGTCGAATCGAATCGCCGTATCTTCGTGATATATAATGCGATAGGTAGCGCACCAAAAACCGAGACTATCCCCCCTGTTTAACACTAGTGCAATCCCTTGCACAAATATAGAAGCGAACCATTAGCTCTTCTGAATTGGCTCCCTTTAGCAGAAGCAGTCGCTAAACTCAGGAGCTTGCATGAAAAACTCCCGCGGGCGTATCATCGCCCAACTTGATCTCAATTCACCCCTCCCCATCGCCGACCTGGTCCCGCTTATCAACCAGCGGATCAACCCACCCACCCCGGTCACGGAGGCTGATATCTATATCCGCGCCATGTTCATCCTCTCCGACCAGACCAACGCGTATGGCGGACGGTTCCCCTCCGATGAACACCCCCGCCTGGCCGATCTTCTGGTGGACTCACCCGTTCTGGTCGGACATCGACGTGACCTTCTTCCCATCGGTCGAACATTCCATGCCCTCTGCGTCACGCAGGATGGCCGCAACTGGGTCAAGAGCTATTTCTATTGGCTGAAGTCCGCTGAAGGCGCGGAGACTCTGCGCGATAATATCGATGCCGGCATTTACAAAGAATGCTCTATCGGATTTGTCTACGGTCTCCCCGAATGCTCCATCTGCGGCAAAGATATTCGAGTCTGCCCCCATGAGCCGATGCAGTCTTATGCCGTCAATGGTGAACCGACCGACTGCCATTTCAACTACCGCCAGATCGACCGTGTGCTCGAAACTTCCCTCGTCTACCGGGGCGCCATCCCCGACACCTCCATCACCCGCGACCTCGCCATCACCAAGGCATCCGGCGCCGATGAACCGCTCCGTATCGACTCGCTGGATGACCTCCCGCCCGCCACTCGCTATCTCATCACGCCCCGGTACGAGGGAATCGATATTCGCTTGAAAAATCTGCCGCATGGATTCGTCGCCGCCCGTCTCACCGGCGAAGAAATACCATTACCACTCGACAACCTCACCGACTTGGAACTTGGATCCAGAGACCGTCTGGCGCGTCTGGTCGGCTACCGCGGACGTGAACGCTCCACCTCCGCGCAACTCGAACGCTACCTTTCCGGCGCCCATGCCGCGGTCAATCGCGCGACGCTGTTTCTCTATCCACTCTCAGAGCAGGAGACCGGCCTCCTGCTAAAACCGATAGAATCTCTGGACTGCCGCTTCATTCGTTCCCGCTTTGTGACGCGCCCGCAGATTCAGCAGGCGGTCGATGACCTCGCCACCCGCGAGGGAGTAGAGATACATCTGATCGACCAAACTCAGTCGAACGGGCGATTCCTCTATCAGCCACGCGAACACAATGCTCAGCAGATCCCGATCCTTCGTCTCGCTCGCATGTCTCACTCCGATGACTGGCTCTTGGATATCAACACCGACCAGCCGAGGCAATTCATCATCCGCCAATTCGATATCGCGCGCTTCCGACATTCAGCCCGCTTTGTCGCCGACCAGATCCTTCCGCCCATGCGCATCCCCGTTGATCCCAAGATGCAACTCAGTTGGCGGTCCGCTAAACTGACTCAGCGTGACAACGCGCTTTCTCTCGAGGTAGGGGAGAGGCAGGGGGGAGTCCTACGAATTCAACCGATCCGGATCGAAGGGAAACCTCGCTACCTGTTCTACCGTGCGGACAGACCCGTCTCACGTTCCAAGGAGAATCTATGACCAGTCCTCCTCCCACCACGCGCCGCTCCGCCCGTCACCCGGCCGAGAATGGGCTCCTCCGCTTCAGCGGTCAATTGTTCAATCTGCTCATGATCGCGCTTTCCATCGCCGCCGCGTACTTCATGACGATCCAGTCAATCAAAGTTGAGCTGGCTGCCAAAGCTGAGTCCGCCTCGGTCGCGGCGCTCGACAAAAAACTGGGGGTTGTCGAGATCCTCCTCAAAGAGGGAGTCGTCAACAAAGAAGAATTCTACCGCTTCTCAACCTCCATCGACTCCCGCCTCGCCCGTATCGAATACCTCGTCTCTGACCCCACACAGGAGAGAACCCGTGCCCAACGACAACCGTAACAGTTTCGATCCCGATGAGGGAGCGCGCCTGGCCGACCAGCTCTGCTCCCGGGATCTCCCATCTATCGATTTCGACTCACTCGCCACCTGGCTCCGCGCCGCTGGCGAACATCTCCGGCAACTCACACACGAAAAAGAGAGCCATCATGCCTTTAAGCGGTCTGTGCAACAACTCGAGCATGACCTGAATCTCCTCCGTGCTGATTACCGCGCGCGAATTGCCGGTCTGCTCAAAGCGATCGCCATCGCCGACAACTCCCGCGCCCGCCACGATGCCCTGGCTGAGATCATCAATTCACTCTCCACTATGTCCGCCGAAGAATTGATTGCCTGCTACCGCCGCACCTCCGCCATCTTCCGCGACCACTTCCCCAACACCCTCCCACCGTTGAAAGTGGGTCAATGATCGCGTGGGCTTCGACTGCGCTCAGCCCGATTACATCTGCGCGGCAGACGTCCTCGTCTGCCTGTGAGACAGCTTGATGTCTGTCATCGCGAGGTTTGCCGGCACTACTCGATCATCTCAACCGAACTCTCCGCGGCAAACCGTCGCGATCTCTACTGATCAATTGGGCTGAGCGTAGTCGAAGCCCAAATTCGAACAACCCAATCACCACCGTACCCCACCATTTATGGTGGGCCATCACAAGGAAAATCCCCCATGTCCATCCGCGACCACAATCTCGAATCCATCGCCCCCGTCTTCGCCTCCTTCAAGATCCACCAGACCGCCACCGTCGATGACCTCAAAGATCTCCACCTCGGCCAGCCCGTTATGCTGACCGGTAACTCCGAGATCGGTCCCATCACCAACAGCGGCCAGCTTCTCGGCAAACTTATCGCGCTGACACTCACCGACAACGACAATGGCAAACGTGTCGCCACTGTCCAGATCGGCGGTATCTGCCGCCTGGCCGTTTCCGCGACAGTGCCATCCATCGGCAATCGTGTCGTTGGCGGAACCGCCGGCACTGTGAAACAAGCACCGGTCCTCGCCGCCTATGACCCGGCCGGTGGCAATATCGCTCGCGGCACCGTCATCGACATCAACGGCACCACCGACTGCCTGATCCTGCTAAACTAGCATTCCCGTCATCGCGAGCTTCGACAATTTGCGCGGCAGACGTCCTCGTCTGCCCGAACACAACGCAACACCTGTCATCGCGAGGTTTGCCTGCACTTCCCGAACATCTCAACCGAAATCTCCGCAGCAAACCGTCGCGATCCCTTGATCAATTGGGCTGAGCGTAGTCGAAGCCCAATTTCGAACAACCCAAACCCACATCAACCTCCCTTCCCAAGGAACCCCCATGGACTTCAACTCCTTCCTCTCTTCTGCCGCCCTGGCAAATCTCAATCGCGCCACTCATGAACCGACCAGCAACCTCGACCTCACCCGCGCCGCGTCGCTCGATATCTCCCGCGACACCTATCTCGAAGCTGAATCCCGCGGCATGACTCTCTCCGAACTGCTCGAAACCGATGAATACGATCCCTCTCCGGTCGGTGCGCCCATCGATGCTTTCGAGCGCCAGCTCGCCCTCGCCGGTGTCCGACTTGGCGGCAAACGCCCGACCACCGTCGAGCAGTTCTATCAGAAAGCTCCCGCGCTGATGCCCGAGTTCATGTTGCGTGAGATCAAGAAGGGACAGCAGATGCGTCCGGAACTGAGCCGCCTCATCGCTTCCTCCACCGTCATCAACTCCAACCGCTACACGCCGTTCTTCATCGATACGTCGAGCGACAAGAAATTCGCGCTCCGTCCCGTTGGCGAAGGCGCCGAGATCCCGCAACTGATCGTCACCGAACAGACGCACGCCATCACCGTCGCGGATTTCGGCCTGACCCTCAAAACTTCCTACCGTTCGCTCCGCCACCGCTCGACCGCGCAATTCCGCGTTTTGCTCTGGTACATCGGCTTTAAGATGCAAACCGACAAGATCGGGATGATCGTCAATACGCTCATCAATGGCGATGGCAACTCCAATTCCGCGCGCGTCGTCAATGCCGCCGCCACCGGCACGCTAGCCTACGGCGACTTGGTCAGCCTCTGGTCACAGTTCGCGCCCTTCGAAATGACCACCCTTGTCTGCCACATCGACAAACTGAAAACGATTCTCAACCTGAGCGAATTCAAAGATCCGCTCATCGGCTACCGCTTCCAGCAACAAGGCGATCTGATCTCGCCGCTCGGCTCGACTCTCATCCGCTCCGATGAAGTCCCCACCGATTATATCATCGGACTCGACAACCGCTTCGCCATCGAAGAGGTCATCGCGCAGCCGCTGATGATCGAATATGACAAGGTGATCGAGCAGCGGTTCGAGGAAGCTGTTATTTCCGAAGCCGTCTCGTACGCCAAGGTCGTCAAAGAAGCCGCCGTCATCCTCGACACCGTCTTCTAACACGCGCTTGATGTGCGCGGCAGACGTCCTCGTCTGCCCGATACTATAAGTCATACCTGTCATCGCGAGGCTTGCCGGCACCACACGATCATCTCAACGCGAATCTCACCGGCAAGCCGTCGCGATCCCAAACTCACAACAGAAGCACCCCCTATGCTCACCAAACTCTCCGACACCGCCGCCCTCTATCCTCTCGGCCATGCCACCGGCCAACGGCTCCTGCGCCTGCCATTCGGACCCTATGCCGGACGGCTCGTCGCGCTTTATCTCGATGTCGCCGGTCACCTCGCGATGCGATGGCGCAACTCCGGCGCCTCCACCTGGTCAACTCCCATCACTATCGCCACCGATATCGCCGACCTTTCGTATGACTGCTGCATCGCCGACGATTGCTCCATCCATATCGCCTTTCTCGATTCCGATGGCGTCACGCTCAAATCCCGCGCGTTATCTTACGCAGACGGCACATGGACCATCGGCGATCCGGTCACCGTCTACAACGCGCACTCAACCCTCAACCCCTCACTCGTTATCGACTCCACCGGCACACTCTGGCTCGCGTTCAATCGTCTGGACAACGGCAACTGGTTCATTCAACTGAAATCTTCGACCGATTCCGGCGCCACCTGGGGTTCCGGACCGACCGACCCAGGGGAGACGCTCTCAGCCGGCGCGTCACAACTCACCGCCAAGCTGATCGCCACCGCCGAAACACTCCACGCTATTATCGCCTACGGCTCCACCAAGATCGTTTCTCGCGCCATGCCGTACTCAACCGCGATCTGGTCTGATGAATACATCATCGCCTCCGGTCTCTCCGGATTCAGTCATCAAATTGATGCTGCCCTTGGTCCCAATGGCCGGATCGCTGTCGCTTACAATGACTCCGCCTTTCGCGTACGTGAATTCGATGGCCTCACCTGGGGCGCCGCGGCCACGCTCGAAGCAACCGTCCAGCAATCGCCGCAAGTCGTCTTCCGCAACGGCATCCCGACCATCCTCTGGCTGCGCGGATTCAACTATGAGCAACGTCGCCTCATGTTTTCCTCCCGAAGATCCGGCGACTGGTCAACTCCCGCGCCACTCGACCCGCGTGCCGATCTCTTTGATTCCGTCATCCTCTACAATCACGGCGCGGGAACCTACATCGACAGAACTGCCGCCGCGTCTGACCTGACCGAGTCCGATATTTCACACCCCGCCTCCGGCGCGCTCTTCAAAAATCCCGGAGATGCTCTTTATGTAGGCATGAACTCCCGCTTCCGCTATCTGCACGCCGTACTCTCACCAGTGGGGAGCGGTGGAACCGTCACTTTCAGCTTCTGGAATGGCTTCCTTTGGGTGCCGTTCACACCGAGTAGCGGCCAATCTAACTTCGACTCAACCCCCGCGCGCATCGCTCTTTGGCCTGATTATCAGTCTATTCCGCTTGACTGGCAGAAACGGATCGTCACTAATCAGATCCGCTACTGGATCAAGATCGAAGTCAACTCTGGATTCACCACCGGCCCGATCGGCTCGCAGATTTCGGCTGTCTCTGAGCTGCAAACGTTCATCGTCCGGAGGTAGCACTATGTCATACGTCACCCTCGACCATCTCCGTCCCTACCTGATCGCCAACGCCCCGACCGCCGAAACCGTCACCGATCAGCCCTTCCGCTTTTCCGGGATCGACTGGCAACGATTCCATGGCGGCGCAGTCGACCCATTGTCATTGCGGGTAAAATCCCGCCGCGCCAACATCCTCACACGTCTGCAACTCACGCTCACTGATTCTCCCGTTCAACTCTCCAACTCACCGATTGTCGCCGAGTCGCTCTTGGTCGCCTCCAATTCATCACTCGGCCGTATCTATCAGCCGAATGTCGATTACACGTTCGACAGCCATAACAACTCACTCGCCATCAAACCCGGCGGAGATCTTTCGTCCGACACCTCGGTTACCGTTTGGTTCGAGCCGTTCACGCTCTACCACGAAGGCTCCGACTACTCCCTCAATGCCGACAGGGGAGAGCTTCGACGGCTCCCGTCCGGCTCCATCGCGGATTCCGAATCCGTTCTGCTCGACTTCACGCCGCTGTACGCGCCCTATTCCGATGACCTCCTCAACGCCGCCATCGCCGAAGCCAATGGTCTCATCGAACGCGAGATCGACCCCGACAAACAGTTTGGCGCCGATCCGACACTGAATGCCGCCGCACGGTCTCTCGCGCTTGAGATCGTCTGTCGCGCCGCCGCCGCGCGTGAGCTTGCCTCCGGTCGCTCACTCGATAAGATCGCCCTCGCCTGGGAATCTCTCGCCGTCACTCACGCCGCGCGCGCCGAAAGACTCCTCAAATCCTTCCGCCCGCCTCTGTTGTCACCCAAATCCCCAACCGTCAGATAGGAATCCACCCATGTCCTCGCTTGAACGTGTTACCTCTCACCGATGTTGGATCATCCATGACTTCTCTGTCTGGGGGAGACCAACCCTCGGTGAACTCGATCTGCTTCTCTATGAATCACCCACCGCCACCGGTGAGATCTTTTTCAGCACTGCCGATATCGGCGACTCCGCGCAAAAAGTCGAATTCTCCCAACTGACCGACCATCGCGGCAACCCATTGCCGTCGATCATCTCCGCGCCGCATATCATCATACGCCCGCGCTCTGCGGACTCCGTCTTTCTCATCGGCCACGAAACTAACTCCGCATTTTCCATCGCGCACGATGCCGACCTCGATTCCCCCGTTCTCGTCCACCTCTTCATCACCGAAATGGGGGAGTAGCATGGCTGGTACCTCTTTCAAAGTCGTCAACCCTCTGGTCAACCTCGACAAGCTCGACCTGCTGATTGACATTTATCTCACCGGTTTGATTGACCGCTCCGAGGATGTGAAACTCTGCGATTTCGTCCGGCTCGTCGATCTCCGCCACCGCATCGACCCGGTCGTGTCTGATAAAGCAGATCCGATGCATCAAGTCAACTCTGCCCGCGAGCGTCTCCTTCCCATGAACGGCGTCACCGAAAACGAGGGAGACCCAGACCAATGACCCGCCTCTTGCTTGTTATCATTCTGACTACATCTTCCATATTCGCGCAGACGACCATTCACCGTGACTCTCGCACATCTGGGAATAGCCTCATCGCCGCGACCTTTACACTGCGAGATTCTCTCCATGCGACTCTGGGCGATTTGCGGGACCAAACATTCAAACCGACACTTTCTCTCTACGATTCCGCCGGAGGCGCGATAACGATATTGCTCGCCGATTCACTCCGACCCTACTCCCCCAAAGAGTGCCGCGTCAGTTCCTCCGATGCCCTCTGGTTCCCATCAGACAACTCCACCCGCCACCTGCTCTATCTTCGCGATGACCACTCCCTCGAGTGGGAGATCATCCTCGATTCCCCAACGACCATCACCGCCTATCGCTTCCCGGTCAAACTGCAGAACTTGATTGCGTTTTATCAGCCGGAACTGTCCAAAGAAGAACTCGCCGAAGGCCACTCCCGCCCCGACTCTATCATTGGCTCCTACGCCATCTATAGAAAAACAGGGGAGAAGGTGCTGCACATCCCACGCCCCCGCGCGTTCGATGCCGATGGTTCTTCCATCTGGTGCGATCTGCGCATCGATTCATTTTTCACCATCACCGTCCCCTCTGATTTCCTCGCCAAGTCCCGCTTTCCGATCCGCATTGACCCGTCATTTGGCTACAGTAACGCCGGTGCTTCTTCGCTCGCAGTCGCGTCCATCCGATGTTACGCCAATGGCAACGCCAACTACCGCTATACCGCGGGCGCCAACCAACGGGTCGACTCCTTCCGTGTTCATCTCCGCACGCTCACCGGCAATAGTGACACTGTCGATGTCGCGCTCTACTCGTGCAACAACGGCATCCAGAACCGCCTCGATACCGCCGTCTGGGTCTACACCGCCAGTGCCACTGCGACATGGGTTAGCTCAGGACCGATCGCTCAGATGCTGACAAATGGCACAACCTACACACTAGCGACAAACCACCACGAAGGAACCCCGCGAATCTCCTACGACGTCGGCTATTCCGGCGACCATAGCTTTGACAGTGTCAACGACCTTCCCGTCACCTGGACCGAGGATGGCGTCGGCACCTACCTCATCTCCATGCAAGCCTGGTACTCAACCATCACCACATCATCCACCCCCACCCGCCGCCGAAGACTCTGACTTCTGAACTCATCTGGAGTGACCATGAAATATCTTCTGACTATTCTCTCGCTGATTCTCATCTTCCCGTGCGCTCACGCCACCCCCATCGTCACCAATAACACCGGCGCCGGAAATGCCGAGGACTCACTTACCCTCACCTTTTTTGTCACCGACACAGTTGGCAATTTCGCGCTCGCCGATTCGTTTTTCGTGATGATCTTTTCTCCCACCGGCGATTCGCTTTTCGCCGCAAGTTACACCGCCGCGTCCACCGAGATCCGCGCCATTACCCTCGGCACGTCGGGGCGCAAAGGCTACCGATGGACCAAAGAGGTTGCCGATATTGATGGCTCCTCGCCTCGCTCCGGCACCTACTCCGGTATTTTGATCGCCGTTGATACGCTCGATGGTCCCAGCTCCGCCCGCCTCGACCAGGGGTTCGCGTTCTCCTTCATCCTCGAGCCAACCCTCGCTGACCGCGCGAAGATCGGCGATACCTGTGCCGACAACAAAGCGATCAACCTCGCGCAGATCTCCGGCGACCAGACCGCGGCCGACAATCTCGAAACCATGCTCGATAACACCGGCGGCCAGACTTTGCGTCTCGGTCGACTCGTCGTCGATGGTTCCTACGAAGGCGCCGGCTCCGTTTTCATCCGCAATACCAATGCCGCGGGCATGGCGATGCAGATCCTCGGCACCGGTACCGGAATTGATATCACCGGCTCCAACTCTGCCGGACTCTCCATCGCGGGAGGTCAGCAGGATATCTACCTCCACGGCTCCGGCAAACTGCACGGCGGCATTTCGGAATCATTGCTGGTTGATATGAGCAGCTTGAATGCGTCGTTGGATAATGACAGCTCGCTCGTCACCTTTCTCCGCGCGGGCATCGGGGGAGAGGGGGGAGGTGGTAATTGCGCCGGTACCGGCGCCTATTCCGTCATGCTGACCGTGATCGACACCACCACCGACCAGGTTATTCCCGGCGCGCAAATCACTGTCCGCAATCTCGACCAGTCCGCGTTGCTCGCGCTTGTTGAAACCGACAACCTCGGTCGCGCCACCGTTCATCTCGATCCCGGCCCCGCCGTTCTCATCCCGAGTGCCCCCAATTACATTTTCGCCTCAACCGACACCATTGCGGTCGCTGGCTCCATCTCCGCCACTCTCTCCGGCTATCATTTCGACCCGGGCCAGCCTTCCGCTCCGAACCTCTGCCGCCTTTACGGATTTCTATACGCAGTCAGTGGCCTACCCGAATCCGGGGCCAAGGTCTCCGCGTCCATCCCATCCGGCGTTGTCCGTCACAACTCACTGGTCATCTCACCATTCACGACTTCCACTACGACAGATGCCAACGGCTACTTCTACCTCGACCTGATTCCGTCTGATCTGTTGAATCCTTCCGGCACGAAGTACGAGATTACTATCACCCGCGCTGATGGCACCATCTTGCGTCAACGTCTCAAAATCCCCACCACCCCCACTTGGCAACTTGAATGGTAAGTGATGGAATATTGATCTCTCTGAGCGTCACTCGTCTCGCCTACTTAACTGAGGCTTTCGGACAACTGCCACCGCATCATTCCGCGCAGGCGGGAATCCAGCTTCTTCCTGTCTGCTCTCTGACTCTGATGTGCGAGGTAGGCATCCCCGTCTGCCCCAAGTTGCACGACGTACTTGAGCGGCAGACGTCCCCGTCTGTCCGAATCCAAATAACCCTGTCATCGCGAGGTTTGCCTGTACTGCCCAAACATCTCAAATTGACTCTTTCTGGCAAACCGTCGCGATCCCTTGACCAATTGGGCTGAGCGTAGTCGAAGCCCAAATACGAACAAGTTACGGCAGGTCCACCGTCTCCGCGAGGGTAAGCCTAGCGCTCGCCCAACTTCACAAATCCATTCTTGCATCTCAATTGCGCGAACGCGAGACCTGATGGCCTATCCTCGATTCTTAAGCAACCCATTCCCTTCCAACTTTCAACCAACAGGAAATACCATGCAACCCACCTTCATCTCCGCCGATTCCTTCCTCAGCATCCTCGGCTCTCTCGGCCTGATGTTCGCCACCTTCCTCGCGAAGAAATACATCATCCCCTTCCTGCAGGTCGGCAAGCGACAGAAATACGCCGAATACATCGCCACTATCGCCGATGACCTCATCGACAACCTCCGCCTGAAATATCCTGACAAAACCTGGCTGGAACATCTCGATGAAGTCGTCGACACCCTCGTCGCCATCTGCGGCATTACTCCCGAGATCGCGAAACGCGCCCTCCGGGCCTCCGCCGCCCGCAAATAACAACGCTTACGAAGCTATGTGAGCGGCAGACGTCCTCGTCTGCCGGTTCCAACCCCGCCCCCTAGTCCTGTTGCGGCGGGTCTTGCTTCGAAGCCGACTGTCGCCGTCCTTCCGCTTCTATTTGCCGATATCAGCGGCCGGCTTCGAAGTGTGACCCGCCGCCCTCTCACCCAACAAAAAAGCCCCGCCTTCCGGCAGGGCTTTTCATCAGCTACTCATACTCTCAATAACACGGCGCCCCGGCATTCCCCAACATGTAATTCATGTAGTACACCACATCCCCGATATTGATCACGCCATCGCAATTCGCGTCGGCCCGACCCGCCCCACCCACCGGCGGTTGGCCGTTGTTCGTCAGGAACGAGATCAACCGCGCCAGATCGCTCAGATCCACTTGGCTGTCTCCGGTGTAATCTCCCGGATCGAAGGTCCCCGCGCAATTGTACCGCGCCAAAACCGCGTCGTATCCCTCGAGACTGGTCGCGTCAATCGCCGTCGAGCGGAAGAAATAGAGATTATCTTCCGTCAATCCCTCCGGCGTCCAATTGACCGCCCAACCGTTCGCGCCGTTGATATCCAGCCCCACCGGTTCGCGCGTCGGCGCCCATGTTTTCGCGATCATCGACACCGCGATATCTATCGCGTGCCAGCTTCCGTTGATATATATCTCACTCACCGCGCCATTCACTCGGATCGGCGTGGTCTGCGGAGCGCCGCTGTTGATCGGATTCGCCACTACTATCTTGTAACTGCCGTCCGGCTGCTCCCATTCGATAAACCCTTCCACCGCCACCCAGTAGGCAGGTGTGCCGCCGAGCCCGAGCATCACCACCCGCTCTTCATCCTCCACCCAGGTACGGATCTGCCAGTAGTTCGGCGAGCGTAGCAGATCGAAATCAAACTCGTCCCCCTTCGCATACGCCCACTGCTTTATCCCGGCAAAAAACTTCTCGTCGTAGGTCCCATGATCCGCCCGCGTCTGGAACAACACCGCGAGCGATTCCGCTACCTGTAACATCGTCAGATTGGTGAATCCGGATCGCGTGATCGAAGTAAAACCTCTATCCGCCCATTTCTTCATCGCGATCGACCCGACTGCCGGCGCAGAATAGTAGTTGCCAAATTCGCCGTTCGCGATCGAGTTCCCGTCAGAACCGTTGCCGTTGGCGTCACCCAGCATCTGCTGGTGAAGTGTCGTCAGACCGGCAGTGTAATTCAGCGACGCGTCATGGCGATATACCTGTACTCCTGTAAGATTCTCATCCGTCGTCTGCATCAGGAATGAAACCGGCGAGCAGAAGTCATCCCCCGGATCAGGAGAAATGATTCGCGCCACCGGCGGTGTCGGCTCCAAGGTCGCGCTGATCTCCGCCGATGCTTCCCGCCCCAGCGTATCGACCGCGCGCGCCCGAATGGTCACCGCTCCCTCTGGGATCGATGAGAAATTCCAATTCACACTGAATCCATTTCCGGCTTCGGCGGCCGCCACGCCACTGCGCAGAGGCGCGGTGCCGTCATAATCGCGACCGAATTCCGTCCAGACTCCATTGCGGAAATACTGGAACGACACATAGTCGATGATCGATGACCCGGACAACTCCTGCGCCCAGACCTCGGTCGATCCGTTCAGCACCTTGCCGTCGGCAGGGTAGAGGATCGCGACTTCCGGAGCCGGTTGATTGCCGCCGGAGCCACCGGTCGTGCCGTATGCTTCCATCACCAGTCGTCCTGGGAAATTGTACTCCGGACCGAACTCCGGAGGAAAATTGCAGAGATCCACAAATCCAACGGTGGTATCCCAGATATTGTAGGAGTAGCACGGCAACTGGATCGAATCGATCAGCACCGCGGAACTGACACTGACTGTTGAACCGATAAAGAACCCCGCGAAGAATGGCTCGGTCACCGCTATTGGCGAATCAAGCGGGATCCAGAGATTGTAATATCCCGCCGCCGGCACGGAGAGCGTGTAGTCCGACGATATCGCCAGCATATTCCCGGGCACTTTGCAGTTCCCGGTCAGGACCACCGCTTCCTCAACATCCACCGATACGGTGATCGAGGTCGCCGCGCTGAAATACATCGGCATATTGATCCCGCCGACCAAATACGGATACGGCGCGTTGCAGTCGCCGGCCGGATCGATCAACGCCTTGTACAATTCGTTGCCACTCACCCAGCCATTCATCTGGTAGATGATCTCATCAACGCTCGCCGCGGTGCAAACTTCCGCCGCCGTGAATGACGGCGTCAGATGACCCGGTTGAAGCGTAATGAATTTATCGATCTGCGCGCGCTGGATCGTTCCCGTCTGGCGTGGCGCCGCAACTAACGACGATGCCAGGATCAGCATGACACAGCCGGCGATGATTGACCGGTTACGCATTGGCTCTCCTTCGCGATGTATGCCTTCTTTCCCTTGATTATCGTTAGATTTTGCGTATACTTGATACCCCTTGCCGGAACGTCACTTAGGCGACGACAAGGGAGATGCGACTGTGCAGGATTTGAACACCATGACGACCCCGGGACCCACGCAACGCAAACCCGCCTGGCTGACGGTCAAGCCGTTCGCCGGCACCGAGTTCTCCCGTATCAGTCGACTCCTCTCCGACCTCGGACTCCAAACTGTCTGTCAGGAAGCCAACTGTCCCAATCGCGGCGAATGCTTTAATCGGGGCACCGCGGTCTTTCTCATCCTTGGCCCCAAATGTACGCGTAATTGTCGCTTCTGCGATGTTACTCCCGGCATTCCTTCGGCTGTTGATCCGACTGAGCCAACTCGTGTCGCCGAAGCCGCCTCGCGCATGCAGTTGCGTCATGTCGTCATAACATCCGTCACCCGCGATGATCTCGCCGACGGCGGCGCCGCGCAATTCGCCGAATGCATCATCCGCGTTCGCGACGTTCTCCCCAACGCTACCATCGAAGTTCTCACGCCCGATTTCCGCGGCAACCTACAAGCTCTTGAAGTGGTTTTACAACGTCAGCCTGATGTCTTCAATCATAATGTCGAGACCGTCCCGCGCCTCTATCCCTCCGTTCGTCCCGCGGCGAATTATCAGCAGTCTCTCGCGGTTCTCTCCGCGGCTCGCGACAGAAAAGGGATATGGGTCAAATCCGGCATCATGGTCGGACTCGGTGAAACAACGGATGAATTGAAACAACTATTCGATGATCTCGCCGCCTCCGCTGTTTCACTATTGACGATCGGCCAGTATCTCGCGCCGTCCGCGAATCATCACCCGGTCGTACGCTATCTGCCTCCTGATGAATTCGATCAGCTCCGCGAATTCGCCGTACGTGCCGGAATACCAACCGTTTTCTCCGGCCCCTTGGTTCGCTCGTCCTACCTCGCCGACAATATGATAGCGCTTACGCGCTCCTGATCCCGATTAATCGCATTTTGCCAAGCGCAATTTCTAAACAATAACTCTCCCGCGACTGGACTTTCCGCTCCCAGAGCCGAAAACTGGAAGGACGTAGCATTGTAACAGAGGACTTCATGATACCTGCCACCACCGCTCGCCTTCTTATCGTTGATGACGAGCAGTACATCTGTGATATCGTGCAGGAAACGCTCCTCGACGAAAAGTACGAGGTCGTCACCTTTTCGTCGCCGCAGGAAGCCCTCGTCCATCTGCGCAACAACCCAGTCGACCTGATCCTCACCGACCTGATGATGTCCGATGTCTCCGGCATCGATATTCTCCAGGCCGCGAAAACCTACCAGAACGATGTCGTCGTTATCCTGATGACCGCCCACCCGACCCTGCAGACAGCGGTCGCGGTCCTAAAACAGGGTGCCTATGATTTCCTCGTGAAGCCGTTCAAACTGGAAATACTCAAAGCGACCATCAAGCGCGGGCTCGCTCACCAGCGCGTCATGCGCGATAACCTCCGCCTCCGCGGACAGGTGGAGTTCCTCAAAGCCGCCAGCGCCATCTCTATCGGTGTTGAGATTGATAAGTACCTGCAGATGGTCATGACCTCCGCCAAGACCGAGTTCTCCGCCGCCGCCGTCGCGGTGCTGGAGATTGAACCGCTCACCGGAGAGGTCACCCGTCGCCTGCATATCGCCGATGACGCCGAGCTGTCGCACCTCGTTCTCGATGAATCCCGTATCACCGGATTCGCCGGTCGCCGTGTCTGCGAACCGCGTATCATCAGTGAACCGATCTTGCGCGATGGCGTCCCTATGACCCAGACCGTCATCTCCAGCCCGATCTATATCCGGAGAAAACTGCACGGTGTCGTCAACCTGGTCCTCTTCGACCGCTTCTATCGCATCAGCCCGGGGCAGATGGATGTTCTCACCATCCTCACCAACTCCGCCGGCTCGGCCATCGCCAACAACATGCTTTACCACAATCTGCAGACCTCGTATCTGCAGGCTATCCGCGCGCTGGCCAACGCTATCGAAGCCCGGGATAACTACACCGCCGGTCACACCGACCGCGTCATCAAACTTGCCGAGCGCGTCGCTCGTTTTATGGGCTGGTCCGAAACCCGCATCAACCATCTTATCGTTGGATGCACCCTCCACGACATCGGCAAGATCGGCGTTCCCGATTCCATCCTCAACAAACCGGATCGCCTCACCGATGAAGAGCGCGAGAAGATGCTCAACCACCCGAATGTCGGTCTCCGCATCGTCCGCGATATTGAACTCTTCAAACCGTCGCTCCCGTATATCGCCGCGCACCACGAACGCTACGATGGGACCGGCTATCCCAATGGCCTTGCCGGAGAAGAGATCCCTATCGAGGGAAGGCTCCTCGCCGTCGTCGATACGTTCGACGCTATCCTCTCCGATCGTCCCTACCGCAAAGGCGCAACGCTCGCGATCGCCCTCCGCGAATTGATCATCAATCGCGGACGACAGTTCGACCCGAAATTGGTCGACATCTTCCTCGATGTCCTCAGAGCTGGATTGATTGATTTCCGGGAATTGTACGGACGCGACGAGGATATCGCTATCCTCGACTCGGTCCTCAAGTCTGAATCGGTACCGGCGTAAACGACAACAGCAGAATTATCAGCGCGATCACTCCCATCCATCGCGCCGTTCGCGTCAACGGCTTTTCATCCTGGATCGTCGGCGGATGCGCCACCCCGAACACCATCCCGAGCGCCGCGAACAACCACCACATCATCGACTGAAATCCCAACAACGCCAGGCAGACCACCGCGAACCATCCCAGTATCGCCTGACGTCTCCGCACCAGGCTGTACGTGATATGCCCGCCATCGAGCTGTCCTATCGGCAGCAGATTTATCGCCGTCACTAGTAACCCGGCCCATCCGGCGAACGCCGCTTCCGAAAGGACATACGTATATCCATCCGGCGCCGCGCCTACCTGCAACAACGCGAGAAATCGAAAGAGAATCGACTCCCCGGTCAGCGACCACGCCAGATCTCCCAACTGAAGGTTCGACACCATCACGATCTTCGTCTGTGCGAATCCGATCGCCAGCCACCCTATCGCCACTATCCACCCGAAGATCGGCCCGGCCGCGCCGACCTCCATCAGGTCGCGACGGTTCCAGAATGGCGACCGCGATTTTATCACCGCGCCAAATGTCCCGAACAGATTCGGCGCCGGCAAGAAGTACGGCCACGAGGTTGCGATATGTCGCCGCCGACTCGCCACAAAGTGCCCCATCTCATGTACCAGCAATATCGAAGTTATCGCCAGCGCAAAGACCACTCCTTCACCGCGTGCCATCGCCGCTTTGGTCGCCTCCCACGTTCCAAACCGGATATACAACGGCACCACATACACCGATAGCAGCGTCGCGACAAACAGCATGACATTGAGCGGAGGAATATGCAGATGTCGTTTCGGATCCATCGTCAGAAGTAGCGGCCCGTCCGGATTCTCCACCAGGGTGAACCGATACCCCGCCAGTCTGAGCCGTTCCTTGAGATGTTTGACCGACTTCGCCCGTTCATAGCGATATGTCAGGCTGACCACCCACTTGCCGTCATGCGGATAGATCGCGTCGACCTGAAAGAGGTCTCCCAGCAACGGCGTCAGTATCTGCGCCTGAAGCTCAGCCTGACTCGCGGACCCATGTGCGCGGCGAGCGTTGTCGCTATGCATGTTCTGGTCGGGATTCTGTTCTCGTTCCATCGTCCAGAGTATACACCCAACCCCGCCATCGAAACAGGAAAAAACTGGGAATCGACTGGGACGGCTTGAAACGTTGCGGCGGGTCTTGCTTCGATTCCGAGAACAACGGTTAAGGGCAGATGTGTAGTTTGGCCTTCGACTCCGCTCAGGCCAATTGGCGCTCGCGAGTCCTCTGGCTAAGCAGAGTCAAAGCCTCCTCAACTCTTCAGAACAATTACACTCGATCTATTGCCAATCGCCCCCTCGAACATCAGTATCACCACTCCCACTGGTAAGGCGTCGTCCTAATCGGGCTGAGCGTAGTCGAAGCCCGACCACAGCGCATACCTACTCCCAAAACAACTGGCCTTCGACTCCGTTCAGGCCACTTACATTGACTACTCCCTGCCATCTCCGTCGTCGCTCAGTCCACTTGCATCAACTACCTTCCACCACTCCTGTCGTCACTGCTGCCCCTGTCATCGCGAGGTTTGCCTGCACCACCCGCACATCTCAACCGAAACCCTCCGCGGCAAACCGTCGCGATCTCTCTCTTGAGCCTGCACCTGTATCCGTTGCGGCGGGTCTTGCCTCGAAGCCGACCGCCACCCTCTTCGTTTTGATCGCCGATATCCGCGCCCCGCTTCGAGGTGTGACCCGCCGCCGTCTTCTCCCGTGAGGGCGCAATAAAAAACGCGGGAGGCTTTCGCCTCCCGCGTCAATCAGCGGTCTGATTTACGTTACATCGCTTACTGGATGATGAACGCTCCCACCGGGCACGGGCCATAGTGGAAGTAGTAGTTCACCAGGTAAGTGACGTCGGCCGAGTTGATCGAGCCGTCATTGTTCACGTCACCGAGGTGAGCGAACGGAATGGCGCCCGGACCAGAGCCGGCAACGTTATCAGCCAAAGCAATAATGTCAGCGAGGTTGACCGCGCCGTCATTATTGATGTCACCACGACCGAATCCAACCCACTTGTTCAGCAGGGTGGCCAGCGGAGCGTAGTTAGCAGAGCTGCTCGGAGTGTTGACGACCATCGCGAAGTGGGCGAGCGCGAACTGGACGGAATCGCCGCCGGCCGCGAAGCTCTTCTCGACAAAGGTCGCAAACATATCCTGGTCGTCCGCGGAGTGCATGCTACCCTGTGACGAACCGCCGATCGGCTGGCTCATCCAGAAGTAGGACGAATCCACGAAACCGTTACCACGAGCCGTCGTGTTGGTGGTCGGAGTAGTCATGGACTGCGCGCGAGCCAACGCCTTCACGTTCTTAAGAGGCGTATAGATATCGCCGGCGCAACCGGAACCAAACGGCAACTTCACAATACCCCAAACCTTCGCGTTCGTGGTTACGTCCGCGCCCCAGGTCCAGACCGTCGAAATGTTACGGTCGATACCGGAGGTGTCAGGGTTGACGACGTCATAGTCAATACCAACGCCGAATTTCCAGTTATCAAGCTGCTGAAGGTTGCGGGTCTTCACCTTCATAACTTCGACGGTAACGTCGTTCAGCATTTCGTACGGAGCCGGAACATCAACCGCACCGAACGTGCTCGTCGACACATACAGACCCATCGTTGAGTCGGCATCGAAGAACGCCGTTTCAAAGTTCAGCCAGTTCCAGGCCGCCGCGCCGGCGCCATCCGGATCGTAAATGAGGACGGAGTCAATGTAGTCCTTGCAGACCAGGTTACCGGTCAGCGGGGTGTACGTGATACCGTCGGCAGAGATCGAACCGAGAGAGACGCCAGTCTGGAGAGCGGGCTTGCAATCATCATTGCAACGGTTCGGGTCGGCCTGCATGGAGATCCATGAATCAGCCTCGCCACCGCCACTCCACCAGTCCTGAGAGTTCAGAGCCACACGGCTACGCGATACCGCGTACACGTACGTGCCCTGATAGAACGAAACCGCGTCACCCAGGATGTCAAAGTTACCCGGGGTCGGGTTCCAGTCACCGGTACCCAGACGACCAGAGTTGGCCACGGTCTGCAGGTTCGCAGAGCCGGCGCCAAAATGGAGGTGTGTGGTATCGATCAAGCAACCGCCTACCAGCGTCGCCAACACTTCAGGATCTTCGGTCACGTTGTTCACGAAGAAGTCCGGATCGTCGGTGTCGAACTGGATGTAGACTTTGTTCGGTCCACGCGGCAGGATGCTCTGGTTAACGTCGAGAACGACGTCAAACGTATCGCCCGGGTTGACCACGATCGCGGTCACCGCCGGGTTGTTCAACCAAACCGGCACTGCCGCGGCAGCGCGATTCAGCGTACGGGTCGAGGAAACGTCTACCGTCGTCTCGTCAGTCACCGTCACGAGGCCAGCGCCCTTGAAGGCCTTGACCGCGCGGGAGGTGATCTGGTCGGCGATGGAAGCCGCACGCTCGGACACGTCGATATCAGACCACTTCTGGGCGCCAGGACCAATCGAGCCGTTCGGGGCGTCGGTGATGATCATGTTTCCGGAGACCGGAGCGCAACCAGTGTTGGTGTAGATATCCGGCAGCGGTACCAGCAAGCTCACAGCGTTGCCGAAAGATACCGGTGTCGTCGGCGTGTAGTCGATGATCTCAAGGCGGCCGCGATCGGCGCCCTTGTCGAACATATACAGTTCGCCGGCGAACGTGCCGAACACAACCTTACCATCAGCCGCAATGGCGCCACCAGCACCCTGGCTGTTGAAGCCGAGTGACAGGTAGTCCAAACGACGATGGAAGATCTCGTTACCGTCGTCGCCGTTGAAGCACGACAGGTAACCGTCAGAGTTCCAAATGTAGATCTGGGAAGCTTCACCCGGCTCGCAGGTCATGAACCCGTTCGACAGGTTGCTACCAGTGGTCTTCGCCGGACCGGCATCACTGATCCACGCGATGGAACCGGTGAAGCGGTTATGGGCGATCATTGTTCCACCCAGAGGAGTGGAGGTCCAGGTCGAGCCGCCCGGAACGATGATGCGACCCGCGTCGACCAACACGTTCGGACCAACTGTCAGACCACCGCCCTGATAGATATGCTGAGTGGCAGAGGTCCACTTCAGGTTACCCGTCAGAGCGTCAATGTTGTACAGAATACCTTCATCGTCGAACACCGGCGTGAAGTACGCGGAGACCGCGAACACTTCACCGTTGTGAACGGCGAGCTGATCGGCAAACGTCTCGTTGGTAGAGCCGTCAACCGTGGTACCGAAGTAGCCACCGGCCGTCGACAACTGCCAATTGATGGCGCCAGTGCCCGGGTCGAGCGCATACACGTCACCGTCGGCAATAGCCGGCGGAGCCGCGATGGTCGCCGCGTACAACTGCGTGCCATCGTACGCCAGGTTACGAACCGGCGTCGAGATCAGCGTGGTGCTCCAAATGAAGTTACCAGTTTCGGCATTAGCGGCCACGATCTTGGAAGTACCGGTGCCGAAATACACGGTCTGGCCGACAACGACCGGAGCGGTGTAGTTCGTGAAACCGGAACCAACTTCGCCAGCCACATAACCCTTGGCCGCGGCGTTAGCGGAACGCAGATCCCACAATGCCGGGAATCCAGCTTCCATCTTAACAGCCATCATCGAGCTACCACCACCATAGAACATGACGAGGGTCGGGGTGCCGGCCACGTCGATCGTAGCGATCGTCGGAGTCGAGCGAACCAGCGATACCGCCATGTAGTACGGAGCGACGTTACCTGAGAAGGTCGCCAACACGGTGCCATCAATCAGGTTGAGGATATTGAGCTTCGAGTTCTGAACCATGACCACAAACGTATCATAGATGATCGGAGCGTTGAAGGTGATGGCGCCGCCACCAGCCGACGTGCTACCGAATCCAGGATCCGTATATTTCCAGACATTGTTCAGGTCGCAATATGCGTCAGAGAGGCTGACGTTGGAGTGACCGGTACGACCGTAGTCATGAGCGTTGGTCGGATAGTCATCCGCCGCGCCGCAGGCCCAGCCAGTCGGTGGAATTGAGCAGAAGTCCACCTCGATCACCGCGTTATCGATCTGACCGGTAATGGCCGAAAGATTACGCCACGTTGCCGCACCGACTGAGTAGTACCAGGCGCCGCCGCGAACCAGGGGACCCAGATTCCGCTCAGTACCATAGTACCAGTAGTTGGTCGGATACTTGACCGCAGAGGTATTCTCGTAACCCGCAAAGAAGTCGCCGAGAACCTGCAGTCCACCAGGGATTACCAATTCCGTCTGCCCAGGGTAGTAGGTGATGGTCGGAATATTGAAACGGGCGATTTCCGCGCCAGGACCGCTCGGTGTGGCCGTCCACACTACGATATCCATCGTCGGGCTACCGCCATTCTCACCAAACAACACTGGGTCGATCGCTTCGACACGGATCTTCTCGATGCGGTTCACCTGCTGACCAGAGAACTGAGCAGCGAAGTTTAACGGCACGTTGAAGCCGGTCGAAGTGCCAACCGTGTAGGAGAGCTGGGTCTCGCACTGCGAGAACTCGTCCTTACACAGATAGGCTTCGATCAGGAAACCAACTTCCGGCAATCCGGAAACACCATTCCAGACCGGGTGGATACCCGTGCGGGCCCACTCGTTGCCGGGGAGGGTGTACTGAGTCGACGCGCCCGAGAAGTCGGTCGTCGGCTCGTTCGAAACGCACATCAACAGACGGCCATCCGCCGCAACATTGCTTGCCATTTCGGCCGACAGGTGATAGGGGCCAAGCATGACAAGGTTGAGCGACGAGAAGTCAACGTCGACGTAGTTAAAGCCACTCGCCGCCAAACCGGTCTGTGGGAACAGCCCGATACCAGGAGCGAGGTTCACTGTCGCCAGCGGACCGGCAGCCCAATCAGGGTTACCAGCGCCGTCATCTGACCACACCTGGATCTTCGGATAGTTCGTCGAACCGGCCGAGTAATACACGCCCGGAGAAGAACCAGAGAAGTCGTAGTGATAGAAAGTGACGGTCTTCAGAGTCTCGGGGCCGGCGGCCACGAAACGCTGCGCAAAGCCCATACGCTGCGCGCCACCCGCGCCGGCGATCGCCGGACCAGGCATCGTGTACAGCGACACGGACGTCAGGGGAGAGATTTCCCAGTAGCACTCAGTGTAGTACTGGCAGTTCTCCGACACGATATCAAAGTTAGGATCGAAAGTATCCGGAGCCCAATACGCCGCACCGGTGTACCAGGTACCAAGATAATTCCAGGACGTACGCTGAGTGACCGTCTCGGTCGAGCCGACATCGCCGGCATCGTCAGAGATAATGCGAAGCGAGTCAAACGGCTCGGAGCTCGGCGCGGCGCTGATAGCTATGTGATAGCTGCCGTTCGCCGTCACCGGAGTTGAGAACGGGAAGTACGTGTAGGCGAGCAACGTGCCGTGAACCGGGAGGACATAGTCTTCCTGGTGCAGGACCGCGCCGGGCAAACCGGCCACGTCGTCAAACACGGTGATTCGCGCTACCGCGGTTCCATTCGGAGCACTCGGGTCGTCTTTGATCTGGTAGACCCAGACGTAAGTACCCGTCACCTCTCGAACGTAATTCGGGTAGGAGGGGCCGTCAAAACGCGTCGAAACAGAGCTGGTATTGCTGTTGTTTCGGAACGTCCAGACGTACGCCCCATTAACCATGTAGGCCTCATATCCGCACTCAGTGGTGTCAGTCCCCATGGTTCCCGGTAGAGTTGGGCGGGAACTGGGAGTGACTGCCTCTTTGTTGGGATAGGCAGGACGGTTAGATGGACCAACATACTGCGAAAGGCTCACATCACCGACCGTCGTCCCTTGCGGGAGCGGTCTGGATGTTACATCCGAGGTAGTTGGACCGGAAAATGCTGTACCGCTCAGGAGCATGAAGAGCCCCAGAACGAATACCGCGGTTAACAGTCTTTTTAACATTTAATTCCTCCTTAAAAAAGGAATAGGTGAACTCGCCTTCTGAAGTCCGGAGCACGGCCTAACCGCTATATCGGCCATATGGACGCTCTCCATAATCTCATTGTGTCTAGGGAAATGTGAGATCCTAACTTCAGGCCTCGAATTCATGTTGTATTCCCATCTTGGAGTCAGGAGCCTCCGGTTCGGAACTGCCCTACTGGGGAGTCACTCCTAAGTATATAGCAATGTGAAAATTTGAGTCGCTTCTGAATGCTCGATCCAGGTAAGAACTGATCGATACCTCCTGAATGTTATCCACTATGGGTTTCATGTTACTGTTGTTGTTGCAGTAAATAGTGGATAGAAGCGGTAGACGCAGGAACGATCAAATGACGATAACTCGGATCTGCAGGGTTACTCTGTCAATAATGACATACGTCACCATCAACGCGGTGCCGCCCTGCTGAGGGGGCCCGAGATAGTTATCATTCGTTCGTCTGATTAAGAAAGGAATCGGTGTCGCGGTCGGTTACAATTTGGCTCTCGAACCAGCCGAGACATTACACACACTCAGCCAGTAAGGTAATCTTTTCCCATTTTTTGTCAATACCTTATTCTTCAACATTTTCCACATTTTCACACCCTGCAGGGCAGCGCTCTTTAGGGCGCAAGCGGAGGAGAAGTACGCCAAAGTACGGTACCCTGCCGCGTGCTTCTACCGCGGCACTTGGGAGCACGCACCCATCTCAGCCCCGTTGCGTCCTTGATTTGCGCGGCAGAGCTCCTGCTCTGCCCGATTACTTGCGCGGCAGAGCTCCTGCTCTGCCCGATTACTTGCGCGGCAGAGCTCCTGCTCTGCCCGGTCTTCGCTCCCTCGTCAGGGCAGACGGGGACGTCTGCCGCTCAACTATGCGTCTGCCCGATTGTTTGCGCGGCAGAGCTCCCGCTCTGCCCGGCGCAAAAGTCCGCTTTTGAACGCAATGCCCCACATTTTTACTGACAGCACCTGTCAGCCGCACCACAGACCTTGGTCAGAAGGACCCAAAACCCCTTTCAACGAGGTGCGAAATGGTCGTAAGGAGACGTTTGGACTTGCCGGAGCCAGGCTTGGTATTCGTGACAACGACTGCGTTGGGACGGAAAAGAATATTCTCTAAGCCGGAGCACGGTGCGGCGGTTCTCGCGCAATTTGTGGAAACATTAGAGTACTTTGATGCACGTTGCTTCGGCTGGGTGCTCATGCCCAGTCACTTCCATGCGATTGTAGCCCTTGATGACATGTCGCGACTATCAACCTTTATGCAGGCTTTCAAGAGTCTAAGCTCCCGTCGGATCCGCGCCTTGGCCGATACGACGACTCTGTCGGAACTCACCCTTAATGGTCGATTTGCGCTTTGGCAGCCTCGATTTGACGATTTCATGCTCCGCAACGAGGAGCAGTTCCGGACCAAGCTGAGCTACATACACCAGAACCCAGTGAAAGCGGGATTGGTTAGCGCTGAAGTTGATTGGAAATGGTCAAGCGCTGCCACTTGGCGAGATGGGAGCACTGGACTCGTTCCGGTTGAAACCGACCTCGGCTCAGCATTTCAAAGACGGTGAAGCGGTCAGGGCAGACGGGGACGTCTGCCGCTCAATTATGCGTCTGCCCGACTCTTTGCGCGGCAGAGCTCCCGCTCTGCCCGGTCTTCGCTCCCTCGTCAGGGCAGACGGGGACGTCTGCCGCTCAATTATGCGTCTGCCCGATTGTTTGCGCGGCAGAGCTCCTGCTCTGCCCGATTCGCCTGCCCCCGCTCCCACCTATCCACCGTCTACCCACATTATATATCTATCCACACCGACCTTTCGACGCGCGACGCCATCCGATGATCGGTATCCGCCAAACTCCCGAACCCGACAGTCGAAACGTTATTGACTTGGATTCTGAAAGAGTGGTCATTGCTCGTCATGCGCCTCCAATCTGTGGATATCACCAACTACCGGGTCATCAAACGCGCCGGTATCACGCTCCCGGACCAGATGATCGGGATCATCGGGCCGAACGGTTCCGGCAAGTCGAGTATCGTCGAAGCGATCTCCTGGGCGCTCTACGGACATCAGGTCGCGCGATCCGGCAAGGAAGAGATCAAGGCCGCGTTTGCCGCGCCGTCGGATCCATGCTCCGTCGAATTGGCGTTCGAACTGAAAGGGGAGAGCTTCCGCTTGATCAGGCGATTGGTCGGCAAGTCCGAACGCGCCGAAGTCGAGCTCTACCGCGCGGGAGCATCGGAGTCGATCGGCATCGCCGAAACGCGCGGGTATATCGAAACGCTGCTCGGTCTGGACTGGCGCGGCTTCCTCACCTCGTTCCTCGCGCGTCAACAGGAGCTCAACGCGCTGACCGATCTGCAGCCGTCCAAACGGCGCGAACATCTGGCCGGGATGCTCGGGATCGAACGGGTCGACCGGGCGATCGCCGCGGCGAAAGAAAGCTCGCGGCAGATGTCCGACAAGCTCAGGCTCCTGCAGGAGCAGGCCGGCTCGCGGGAGTCTCTGGCGCAACGGGTGACCATGCTTCGGGAGCAGCAAACAGGCCATGAGAATCAGGTCGCCACAGCCACCGGAGCACAACAGGAGTCGGCCCGAATTCTGGCCGAAAAGACGGCCCTGCTCCGGGAGCAGCAGGAGCGAAAAGATGCCTGCTCCCGCTCTGAAAACGAGCTTGCCGGCATGGCCCGCTCCGAGGCAATGCTCGCCGACTCCCGCGCCAAGATCAGCGCCGAATTAGACAGCCTGACCGCCGACCGAGCAGGCCTTCCGGCGCTCGAATCCGAGGTCTCCGGACTGCCCGAAACGCGCGACGAGTTGAGCCGATTACGGCAACTTCAGCAAACCGAATCGCTCCGGACCCAAACCAAGCAACAGCTCGATTCGGCCCAACGCGACCTTGTCACCTGCATCGATCAGTTGAGCCGGACCGCCGATCTGCTGGCGCAGGTCGACCATCAACTCGGCGAACTTCCGCCGGATATCCCGCGCCAACTCGAACAGGCGCGAACCGAGTTGAGCACGATTCGCGATCGCTCCGTCCAACTGACCACGCAACGCGACCAGTTGAACAGCGTAGTCCGAAAACTTGCCAAACAGGCGGAGTCGCTATCCGAGCTCGACAGCGAACCGATTTGCGACAGATGTCTCCGTCCGCTTTCTGCGCATGACCTCGACCAGGTCCGGCAACATCTGTCCGATGAACTGGCCGCGGTCCGCGCCGAACATGACCAGATCGAACAGCAGATGACCGAGCTTGCGGAGATGCGTCAATCCGCCGAATCGAGGTCAACCGAACTGGAGCGTCTCGCCAAAGCGGCCGCGGACCTGACCGGCCAGAAACTGAAGTTGGAATCCGAACAGGAATCGCTGACACAAAAGAAAGCCGCCGCCGAATCGCAACTCTGGTTCGCCGGCAACCAACTCGCGCAACTTGGGGATGGCGCATTCGACCCCGCAAGGTTCTCCCAAGTCCAGACCGAGTTGGCGCGGCTTGAGCAGGTCGAGGCGAAAGTCCAGCAGGTCAGGGGGCGGCTCGAACGTCAGCCGCAGGTTGAGTCAGACTTGAGCGAAACCGACCGCAAGCTGGCCGAGCTCCGGACCGAGATGGCCGGTGTTCGCGATACGATCTCCAAAATCGGCTTTGACCCAACCGCGCTCGACCAGGCGACCCGGGACTGGCAGGCCGCGCAGGCTGCGTTCGATTCGGCGAAAGAGACTCTGCTCAAAACATCCCATGCTCGCGACATGGCGAACCAGGAGATCCAGTTCGCCGAGCAACAGCTTGAGCAGTTCGCCAGAACCGCGCAGGAGATGGAGCAGAGCCGGATTCAGCAGTTCCGGTCGGAGACACTGGCCCGTCTGTTGGCGGAGTTCAAGAAACATCTTATCGCCCGCATCCGTCCCCGCCTGGCCGAATTGACCGGCCAGTTATTAGCTGACATGACCGATGGCCGATATAGTTTAGTGTCGCTGGATGAGGAGTACCAGATCCAGCTGAATGACATGGGGCAGTTCTACGGCATCGACCGCTTTTCCGGCGGCGAGACCGACCTCGCCAATCTCTGCCTCAGGCTGGCGATTTCGCAAGCCTTGACCGAGTCGGCCGGGATGGAGCGCTCGTTCGTGATGCTCGATGAGGTTTTCGGGTCGCAGGATGAATCCCGCCGCGATCTGGTGGTGCAGGGACTGATGTCTCTGCGGCGGCATTTCCCGCAGATGATCCTGATCACCCATTTTGAGGAGTTGAAGCAAAAGGTGGAGACATTGGTGGAACTGGTGCCGACAAGTCATGGATGGTCAGAGGTGAGGGTGAATGGCGCGCTCGCGTAGAAAAGGGAAAAAACTACGCAAACTGACCTGGCTGGTCGCCGGGTTGATCGTTGTCTCTGCCGTATCATACCGGTATGTCGAGCAAGTCGGGCATGACCGTCCTGCGCGCGAATCAACCCGCTTCACGGTGAAAAAGGTTATCGATGGCGACACGGTCGAACTGACCGGCGGTGACAAGCTCCGCTTGCTCTCTATCGACACTCCCGAGAATGGCGAGCGATTCCATGACGAGGCCCGCGAGCTTTTGGGCCGCCTGACCAAAAATCGTCCCGCGAAGGTCGAATATGCCGACACCCGCCGCGACAAGTATGGCCGATTGCTCGGCTACCTGTACGTCGATGACACCTTGTTTGTCAATCAAGCGATCGTCGATTCCGGGTTGGCGTATGTTTATCTGTTCAATGACAATGACAGTCGTCGCGCCGAAGTCCGTCATTTGATCGACGCGCAGAAGCGAGCGATCGAATCGAAGCGCGCACTGTTTGGATTGTCGTACGAACGGGAAGAGTACTATCTCGCGAATATGTCATCGCACCGACTGCACCGCCCCGGTTGTGAATCGGTGGATGATACCAAGCCACACAACCTTCGTCGTTTTTCGACGCGTGAAGACGGTATTGCGGAGGGGTTATCTCCCTGCCGGAATTGTAAACCGTAGGTTGCTGATTTGCGCGGCAGAGCTCCTGCTCTGCCCGGTCTTCGCACTCCAGTCAGGGCAGACGGGGACGTCTGCCGCTCAAATGGGTTTGCTTACTTCGGGCTTCGACTACGCTCAGCCCGATTGGATGTGAAGAAAACCGCATTTGTGTGTCTTCTGGCTGAGCGGAGTCGAAGCCTCTTCCTTTATTGAGCAGAGCCGTCAGGTCTCGCGCTCGCGTGCTGAGAGGCGAGAGTCTGCTTGTGAAGTTTGGCGCGCTAGGACCTGACGGAACAGTTTTTAGGGCAGACGGGGACGTCTGCCGCTCAAATAGGTCGCGGTCCTTCAACTTGCCGTCCACTGAACTCCTCTTCTTGACTAAATCGGTCAATTAGGTATATTTTAGCGTCGCGGGATGGACCGCATCCCTGTTTTTGCCGTCTCAACTCTAACCGACCAGGAGCCTACTGTGCGAACCGCCATCAGACCGTTATTCATCTTCCTCCTCTGTGGCCTTTGTCTCACCCTCATCGTCCCAACAGATACCAACGCCCAGTGCTGTGTCGGGACACGTGGGAATGTCAGTAACAGCGGTGGGATCGATCTGACCGATCTCGCCATGCTGATCGGCTATCTGACGATCCCGAATGTAACCTTGCCCTGCCCAGAGGCGGCGAATATCTCCGGGACCGGGACGATCGACCTGACCGACCTTGCGATGTTGATCGGCTACTTGACCATTCCGAACGTTACCCTTCAACCTTGTCCGGCGGATACCGGATTAATGGATCCAACCACCCGCATGGCGGCGGTGACGGCGGTCGAGAATCAGTTGAATACGCTCAATGGACTTCCAGTGGCGACTCGCAATCAGCAGATCATGACCTATATGCAGGGGCGGCCGGAATTCGACACGGTCGGAATTTCTCCATCGGGGAACAATGTCTTTGCCTTGTTCAACGATGGCGTGATGTTTATCGTCGGCGCGAGTTTCGGCGAACTGGATGATTCGCTCCCTGGCGAAACGCTGCCGTCTATTCCAATTCCCGAGGCACCTCCACTTAGCCGTGAAGAGATAGATCGACGCTATGGAAATCCCGCGACTGCCGATGTCGCGGCCTACGAAGATCTTCCCGGTTCAGCGAGGTATAGGGTTATTCAGACCGTAGGATCGGCCTTTCAATCGGCGGGTCCCACGACCAATCGCCTGCGCAATTGGCTTTCCGCGAACGGGTATGTCAATGCCGGGAGTGGCGCCACGATCGAGCAACTGCGCACTGTCGGCGGCGAGGGGGTGATCTTTTATGTCGGGCATGGCGGCGACGGCCTGCTTCGCACCAATGTCCATGATTACGGGATCTGGTCATCGACCGTGGCGACCGCGGCTAACGCGCCCAACTACGCCGATGACCTGCGCAATAACCGTCTTTGTTTACTGGTCGCGACGAAGGACACGAACGCGGCCGGACTAGCGGTCGCCGAAGCTCATTATGGGATCACGTCGCGATTCATTTCGCATTATTGGGGGAATCTGGCGCCGAACGGGATGGTGATCATCACCGCCTGCGCCTCGGATTCGGTTCCCGCCTTCCGCAACGCGATCCAGGCTAAAGGCGGCGCGGCCTATTTCGGATGGGATGCCACCCTCGACTGCAAAGGTGGATGTTATGCCGCGGAGTTCCTTTTTGATAGGTTCCTCGGCGCGAACAAAGCATTTCCGCGAGAAAATCCCAAACAGCGGCCGTTCGATGTCGCAAAAGTTTTCGCCGATCTGCAGAGCCGGAATTTCCATATCCAGCCGGGAGGTGACGATATCAATACATTCTCTTCGCGGATGAGGTATCATCCGGGGTCATCGAATTTCGGATTATTGGCGCCAAGTATTCAGTTCCTTGATCTCTACGCCGCGACTGATACGCTGACGATCAATGGGATTTTCGGAGAGGATCCCGGCCCGAACGGACAGGTAACCGTCGATGGCACGCCGCTCACTATCGCCTCATGGACGCCGACGGTCATCAAGTGCCAGCTCCCGCTGCGTGGACCCGGCTCGATGGGGCCGGTGATCGTGCAGTCTAAGGGGACTGACGGATCCGATTTCCGGAAGAGCAATATCGTCAATATCTCGCAGTGGGAGGGGACATTCACACAGACGCGCGAAGAGGATGGCACGCTCAAACTAACCAACAATTACAACATTCGGATTCGCGCCGATATCCATTCGCATCGTGATGAGCCCGGGGAGACTCCGTTCAAACCGATCACGCCGTTTTTCTTCGAGAAGGACGCGACCGCCGATTGGGCGGTCGGTGGCGCTGGGCAGTGGGTCGATGTCCCGGGAGAGATAACATACGACTACACATGGACGGGCGGCGGTGATCTACCGATCTATGATTCAACCAATCCCGGCTTGATGCGCTTCTTCCAGTATCTTGGATCGGTCGATGCCAACCAGAAGCACGCGACGCTGGTGATCAACGCGCTGATCTACGAAGGATGGGATATCACCGAGACAGCCACCTATGATGGCGGCAGTGATGTGATCCATTATCCCGGCGCCTGGGCGACGACGATGGATATTGAGTTGTTCGATGATGTCGAGAATTTCTACTACTACACGGTCGCGATGGACAACGACTTCAATATCACGGCGGGCAGCCGGAGCGCGCAAAATATGTTACGAATTTCGGACTATGGGCCGATCATTCCGGCGCGACTGAAGATCGAGTGGCCGCAGATCAACGTGCAGTATCCACCCGACCAGAACGAAGCGCAGTAGAAGACCTGCAGACGAGGATGTCTGCGACGCAGACTTTTGACGTCAGGTCACGATTCACACCGTGGCCTGATGCGCGTCAAATACCACAACAACTTATCCACATCCAGAGCCAAAAAATCCGCTCTCAAGCGTCTGTTTTTATTTGATTTACACAACGTCTAAGGGTACCATTTGCCCCTTACAGGTATAAAAGTAACTGCTATGACGACGACTACAGAGACCAAGACGCAGCCAACCGAAGCGACCAGCGCACGCCGCGAGACTATCCTTTCAGGTATGCAACCGTCTGGCGCTCTTCATGTTGGCAATCTTGAAGGGGCGCTCCGCAACTGGGTCACCCTGCAGGACAAGTATCATATGTTCTGCTGTATCGTCGACTGGCATTCCCTCACCGGCGAGTACGAAGACACCTCGAAACTTAAAGAGCGCGTTTTCCAGATGGCGGTCGATTGGCTCGCCGCCGGGCTCGACCCGGAGAAGGCCGCGATTTTTATTCAGTCTGATGTCAAAGAGCATGCGGAATTGCATCTGATCTTTTCGATGCTGATCACCGTGCCGACTTTGACACGGCTCCCTACCTATATCGAGAAGAAAGATCAACTCGACACGTATGGGTTTCTTGGCTATCCGGTGCTTCAGGCCGCAGATATCTGTCTTTACAACGCGAACAAAGTTCCGGTCGGCAAAGATCAGGAGAAACATATCTGGCTGGCGAATGATCTCGCCAAACGATTCAATCTGATCTACGGAAAAACGTTCAACGAACCGGAAGCTCTGTTCACCGAGATACCGTTGATTCTCGGCTCCGACGCGCGGAAGATGTCGAAGTCATACGACAATCATATTCCTATCGAGTTCACCGACGAGCAGACGACTAAACGGCTGAAGACGTTCTTCACCGATCCAAACAAACTTCGCAAGGGGGATCCCGGTAATCCGGACAAATGTCCAGTCTACCTGTTGCATCGAGTGTACACGCCGACGCACGCTGAGGAGATCGCGCCGCCCTGTCGCACCGGTGAATTGGGCTGTGTTGACTGCAAGATGAAGCTGGCGCACAACCTGAATGAGGCACTGCGACCGATACGCGCCCGTCGCACTGACCTGGTGAAACATCCAGATCGCGTTTGGGATATCCTGACCACCGGCGCGGAACGCGCCCGTTCCCGCGCGCAGAACGTCATGGAGAAAGTGCGCGAGCGGATGAAAATGAACTACCGAAAGAAGAAATAGATGGAACAGACCCTTACCAATTCAACCACCGACTACCGGGTCGATCTGGACGTTTTCAACGGTCCGATGGATTTGCTGCTCTTTCTCATCAAGAAAGAGGAGGTGGATATTTATGATATTCCGATCTCGCGCATCACGCAACAGTACCTGAGCTATCTCGATATCATGCGGAATCTCAATCTTGAGGTGGCCGGTGAGTTCATCCTGATGGCGGCGACCTTGATCCATATCAAGGCGCGGTTACTTCTTCCGCGCGATGAGAATGATCCGGAAGAAGAGGATCCGCGCGAAGAACTGATCATGGCGCTCCTCGAGTACAAGAAGTACAAAGAGGCGGGCGATATCCTGCGCGACCGCGCGCTGCTGGAGGAGACCACTTTTGTGCCGCCGCCGCTATTGGGCGAGGTGAAAGGGAAGGTCGATCTCAGTCCCGCGACAACCTTGTTTGACCTGGTCTCGGCGTTCAAGGCCGTGATGTCAACGCGCCATGAAGAAGTGGTGCACGAAGTGATCGTCGAAGAGATCACTATCGAGGATCGCATCAAGTCGGTTCTGCTGGCGTTACAGGATAGAGAGTACGCGCCGTTTATCGAATTGTTCGAGCAGTCGCAGAAGCGGATCGTGGCGGTAGTGACATTCATCGCCATCCTCGAACTGGCGCGGACGCGTCGCATCAGCATCATGCAGGCGGCGCCTTTCACCGAGATACGGCTGTATCGCGGCGAATACTATCATGTGCCGATACCGACCGAAAATCTCGACCTGGTCGAAGTGACGGCGATGAGCGAGCAAGCGGAGGCGGTGTGAGCGACAGCAGCCAACTCGCCTCGATCGTCGAAGCATTAGTGCTGGCGTCGCCGGAGCCACTCCCGGCCAAACGGATATCGCAACTTCTGGAGACCGCGACTCCCTCGAAGATAAACGAAGCGGTGGCGACGCTCAACAATCGCTATATGGAGACCGGCAGCGCGTTCCGCATTCGCGAGATCGCCGGCGGGTTCCAGTATCATATTCTCCCTGACTACATCGGCTATGTCGAGGAGCTGTTCACGCGCCGTCGAAAGATGCGGCTGACGCGGGCCGCCCTTGAAACTGTGGCGATCGTCGCCTACAAACAGCCGGTGACCAAAACCGAAATAGAGCATATTCGCGGCGTTGCCTCCGATGGCGTGTTGCAGAATATGATGGAAAAAAATATGGTCACGATTGTCGGACGAGCCAAAACAGTGGGGAAGCCACTGCAGTACGGCACGACCGATGAGTTCCTGAAGTTCTTTGGACTGGCCAGCCTCGATGCTCTGCCGAGAATGTCGGAGATCGAGGAAATGCTCGCCGCGGCCCAGGCCCGTGAACAGACCGAATTGGACCTCACTGATGAATCAGCTTCGGCTATTGAGGCGAAGCTGAATGTCGCTGATGGAACGTACGATCCGTCGCAGTACGCCGAGGACCGCCCGTTGGACGCCGGGTTGTTGTCGGAGACTGTACGCGAAGTCGCGGGACGCCGGTTCTCCATCAACGATGATCCACACGACGAGTCGGCTTTCCAGTCGGATACAGAAGACGCGCTCGAGCGCACGGTAACCGCCGGCGACAGCGAGCCAACGGACAAGACCGAGTAGCCCCTTTACTTCGGGCCTGCTTTTCCGTATCTTCAATCAACTGGAGCAACTGTGATTCGTATCAACAAGTACCTGTCCATGTGCGGGGTGACCTCCCGGCGTGGGGCGGAGGGATTGATCGCCGAAGGTCTTGTCACCCTCAACGACCATACGATCGAGAAAGTCGGCACCATCATCGATGAGACGACCGATGTCGTCAAGGTGGATGGGGTCGAAGTTCGTCCGGTGCAACGGCAGGTGTACGTTGTACTCAACAAGCCGCCGATGGTGATGACGACCCTGTCGGATCCGTTCAAGCGCAAAACGGTTACGCATTTCCTCAAGAAGCTGGAACATAGGGTCTATCCGGTCGGACGGCTGGACTATGATACCGAAGGGGTGTTGTTGCTGACCAACGACGGTGAACTAGCGTACCGACTGGCGCACCCGAAGTTCGAAGTTACCAAAGTGTACGAAGCGCTGGTCGAGGGAGAATTCACCAAGATGGCGGCCGATCAGATCCATAAAGGAATCCGTCTGGAGGATGGCGCGATCGGCAAGGCGAGAGTCGATATCCTTGGATTCGTTAAGAAAGCGACGCGACTCCGACTAACACTGCATGAAGGACGCAAGCGCGAGGTAAAGCAGCTTTGCAAGGCAGTGGGATTTCCGGTGCAGAAACTTCGACGGGTCGAGTTTGCCGGGATAACGACGCGCGGCATGAAAACCGGCGAGTGGCGGCTGTTAACACCGACCGAGATATCCCGACTGAAATCAATGACCAGAGCGGACTGAGTCCGCCATTTACTTTTTAGGTAACGGCCGATAGAAAACGAATCCATTCGCGGCCCCGACAAACAGCTTGTCGCCCGCGATAGTTAATTTGGCAATATCCACCGGTTGCGGCAGGGGGCCATCTTTCTTCCACGTTTTGCCGCCGTCTCTGGTCACCATCAGATGTCCGCCGGTCCCACCCACATAACCGAGTGAATCATCAACCAGCACCGCGGAGGTAAGAGCGGCGTCGCCTTCAAGCGGGACTGTGGTCCAGGTTTTGCCACGATCGCGGGAGAAGGCGCACATGACCTCATTGCCGCAGATGATTCCCGTATTGTTGTAGAAGGCGGTGGCGCGGCCGGCTTTGCCGCTGACCGTAGTCAAAAACTGCCAGGTGGCGCCTTTGTCGGTCGAGTAATTGAGACGACCAAAGGACTGAAAACAGACGGGCAGTCCTTTAGCGAGACAGAGTTCGCCGAACCCCATGCCGGTGACCGCCGATTTCTCCCACTTCTTGCCGCCATCGGTACTGCGATAGAGCACGCCGGAGAGGTTCTCCGATGGCTTGAGGCCGGTCGCCAGAGCGATAGTGTCATTCAGGAAAACGGCGCTGGTGATCCAGACGGTCGTGTCTTTGATACTGCGGTCTTCCCACTGTTTAGTGCCATCGACAGTTCGATATATCTGACCAAAACGTCCAACCGCCAGGCCAGTATCTTTTGACTTGAAATAGACATCTTCAAGCGCGCGGGCGCCTGCAATGGTGTACAGGTCCCAGTATTTACCGCCATCGCGGGTGATGCCGTATTTCCCGCCTGACGTGACCAGATACCCCAGTGACGGGGTGGGGAAATGCATGCCGGTGATGGTCTCTTCGATCGGGAACTTGGACGCTTTCCAGTCCTGCGCCTGCAGCCCTGTCGCAAGGAGAAGGAGACAGAAAAGAGTCACTATTGGGGAGTTCAAGTGGCGGCGGTTTTTAGTTTGTCCTGTATTCATCGCTTTTTTACTATCCATACGGGTACAAGATTTCAAGTTATACGCGCCAAAGTACGGATAGCCGATGCAATTGTCAAACCGGCGCGCTGAAGGTCGAAAACTGTGCAAGGAACGCTCGTACACCTATCCAATATCCAGGTCCGCACCCAGCGCGGGGAAGAGCTGTTTGCGGGGCTGTCATTTACGCTGGAGGCGGGGCGCTCTGCTGTTATTATCGGCGGGGCCGGCTCCGGCAAGACCACTCTTTTTGAGCTTCTTTTGGGGCTCCAACATCCATTGAGTGGCACTATAGAGCTGTTCGGCGAGCAGTTTGTCCGGCCATCCGGGCGGCAGTTGAGGCGGATCCGGCGAAAGATCGGCGGCGTGGGGGGGCCATTCAGCCTGGTGCCGTCATTGACGGTCGCGGAGAATATCGTCATGCCGGCGATCATCGCCGGAGAGCGACCGGAACTTCAACGGGAACGGATGCTCAAGATACTGGGGGAGTTTTCGCTTTTGAACCATGCTGGGCAGTACCCATCCTCATTGACGCGCGTCGAGAATATGCTGGTGCAGATCGCGCGGGCCTCCATCGCCTATCAGCCGTTGATGATCATCGATGAACCCTCGGCCGGACTGGACGCCAAAACCTATTTGCGAGTGCTGGACTACCTGGTGCAGGCGTCGCGGTCGGGACGGTCGCTCATCATGCTGACCTCGGAAAAGCCGCCTATCGATATCCCCAACAGTACGACCTATGAGATAGCGGGAGGGATGTTGAAATGACGCGTGGCAGATTTGTGCTGAAAGAGTCGGCGAAAGCGATAGTCCGCCATCCGGGGGTCGCGCTCGGCTCGCTATTGTCGCTGACCCTGATATTTCTTCTCTTCAATATCTTCTGGGTGACGGCGCTTTCAACTGACAAGTTTTATGCCGACCTGCTTCAGCAATTGCGAATGGAAGTATTCATCGCGGAGTCAGTGGCGGATACGTCGGTGACGGCTCTGTCGAACAGGGTGCAGAGTATCGGCGGGGTGGCTTCTCTGCAACAGATAACCAAGGAGCAGGCACGGGAAGAACTGGCGCGGATGGTCGGGCTTGATCTGCTGGTGGGGTATGATTCACTTAATCCGCTGCCACGCTCGCTGGTGCTGACTCTAAAACCAGAGGCACTTAACGCCGCCGAAATGCTGCATATCGAGCAACAGATAACCGCGATGGACGGCGTAGAGGATGTTCTCTACAGCCGCGACTGGCTGGTGAAGGCGGAACACACGCGGTCGGTGGTCAGCACAGTTGGCTGGGGGATAGGGTTGATCATATTGCTTACGGCGGTGATAACATCGTCGAACTCGATCCGCCTGATGACGCGTGCGCGCGGAATGGGATTCCACCAGATGATTCTGATGGGGGCGGGGAAGTTGTTTGTTGCCGCGCCATTTTTGCTCGAGGGATTTCTCTTGGCGGGGCTCTCCGCTCTATTCGGGTGGGTGGTAGTCTGGTACGCTCATTCCAAGTTTGAGTTCACCCAGTTTCCGGTGGTGCTGCCATCGGGGATGCTGATCCTCTATTTCTGTCTCGCGGCGGCCCTGCTGGGGGCGATCTCCGGCCTGCTAGGTGTTCGCAAGCTACTCAAATGAAAACGGCGCGCTACATCCTGATGCTGATGGCACTCGTTGCCCTGTCGGCGTTCTCCGCAATGGCGCAGGAATCCGAGGATGTCAAGCAGCAGCGCAAAGAGCTGGAGAAGATCCAGAAGGACGTGAGCCGGTCGCGACAGAAACTTGACTCGCTCCGCCAGGAGGAGTCGCGCGTTCAAAAGGCGCTGACCGATTACGATAAACGTCTGGCCAAGGAACAGCAGACGCTGACCAAACTGAATCGCGATCTGACGCGGTTGCAGAAGAATATCAAAGAGGCGGAGTCGCAGTTCGGTTCTCGTCAGCAGACGCTCGACCTGACACGGCGGCGGTTTCTTGGATCGCTCCGGCAGTTTTACTTGACCAATCCGCGGCTGTCGGCCGATCTGGTGAATCATCCCTCGACGGAGTATCAGACCAATCGGAAAATGATCTATCTCACCGCGCTGGTGAATTTTGAGCAGGGGAATCTGGCGCAGGCCTCACAGTTTTTCGACCAGTCGATGCAGGAATTGGAGAAGCTCTCCAATCAGCAAGGGAAAGTGACCAAGCAGAAAAAGCGTCGAGAATCGACCGTGGCGCTGGAGCAGTCGCGCAAACAGAAGCAGGAGAAAGCACTCGACAAGCTCGTCGAGTTGAAGAAGGAAGAGGCCGACCGGATATTGATGCTTCAGCAGGCGGCCAAGGAGATGGAAGCGATCGTCGCTCGACTTGAAGCCAGGCAGAAAAAGCAGGCGGAAGAATCTCCGGAAACGCAGTACGAGCCGACGGTTGATTTCGCGACCCTGCAGGGGGCGCTGCGCGCGCCGTTCAAAGGCACGATTACCGTGCGCTATGGCGGCTCGACCGATCCAATTACCAAGTTGAAATCCTTCGCGCCAGGGATAACCATTCAGGGTGATCCGGCAGGGAATGTCACATCCGTGGCGGCCGGACAGGTCGCCTATACGGGGAATTTGCGCGGCTACGGCAATTTCGTTATTATCAATCACGATAACGAGCATTACACCACGTACGCCGGCCTGGGCAAGATATCTGTCCTGACCGACCAAGTGGTGCGGGCGGGGGAGATTGTGGGGACCGCGAATGCCGAAGGATTGGTGAAATTCGAACTGCGCCGGGGGAAACAGTCGCTCAACCCGGCGGACTGGATCCGACTTGATACTTTCTGACATTCGACAGATCCAACCGAAAGCATGGGAACTGCTTTCTCGCTCCGTAGCATCGGGACGGGTAGCCTCAACCTATCTATTCTCAGGTAAGGAAGGATTGGGGCATTGGCCGTTGGCGCTGTCATTCGCGGCGTTGCTCAATTGCCCGAATCGGAAGGAGTTGGATGGTGTACTGGTGCCGTGCGGGGAATGTCCCAGTTGTCACCAGATTGCGACGCTCAATGCCGGTCTGCTGCAGATAGTTCTCCCGATCCCTTCGCACAAAGATCTTAAAGAGGGGATCGATCTGACGAATGAATCGCTCGATATCAAGCGGGCGGAGCCATTCGCGATACTGACTTCGAGTTCGCAGTTGACCGTCCCGATCGATATGGCGCGCGAAGTGAAAAAGCGCCTCTCACTCAAAGGGGATAAGCAGGAGACGCGCGTCGCGCTGTTTTATCAAATGGAGAAAATGCTACATGCCTCGGCGGACGCGCTGCTCAAGCTGATCGAAGAACCGCCCTCCGACACCGTGATGATCCTGACCGCGGAGAAAGCGGAGAACCTGTTACCGACCATTCGTTCCCGTTCGCAGTTGATACGACTGGAACGGACCAATACGGAGGTCTGCGCGAAATATCTCGCGACCAAGTACGGCATTGCCCAGGAGAAGGCGCTGCTTTTCGCCAAGGTGACAGACGGGAATGTCGGGCGGGCGGTGGAGCTGGCCTCGGATGAGGAGAATGAGGAGCTTTCGCAACGGGCGACGGGGTTCCTGCTGTTCAAGACGCTTATTCTGGAGCCAGGACCGGAGGCAGTCTCGCGCGCGCTGGAATTCATTCAGGACAGAGGCGCGGCGGAAGCGGTCTTTTTGTTCTGGGGGTCGCTTATTCGCGACTGCGCGAATTACGCGGTGACGGGGGATGAGACGCAGATCATCAATCTGGATTACGCTGCGGATATCAAGCGACTTTCGCAGCCATTTGTCGACCCGGAGGTGGCTCCGGCGATGACGACGGCGATCAAAAACACACTTGCTGACCTTCAGCGCAACGTGCATATTCAGCCTTCGGTAGCCGCTCTCTCGCTTAGGCTTGGCGCGGCGCTTCGGACAGCCCGGTAGCCGGGCGCGACTCAGTTTTCCCAAGGGAGAAACACGGCGATGGCCGAGATTTATCTGGTCGAATTCAAAGGCTCCCGCAAAGAGTACTTTTACAATAGTTATCATCATACCCTCAAACTTCGCGAGTATGTCATCGTGCAGGCGGAGCAGGGGGAAGATATCGGTCTGCTCTCCAAGCTGATCGAGAAGCCGGTCAAGTTCGGCGAGAGTAACCGTCCGCGCTCGATCCTTCGCCCTGCCGGCAAAGAGGACCGGGTGCGTCGCGAAGACCTGGTCCGCCGGGAGCTGGATTGCCGCAAGGAGTTCTACCAACTGATACGGAAACATGGGCTGCCGATGAAGGTGGTCGATGTGGAGTGCCAGTTTGACGGGAACAAGATAACGTTCTTCTTTACGGCGGATCACCGGGTGGATTTCCGCGCGCTGGTGCGCGACCTGGCGTCGCGCTTCCGGACGCGAATTGAGTTGCGGCAGATAGGGGTGCGGGATGAAGCTCGCCGCAACGACGGGTACGGCATCTGTGGGCAGCGTCAATGCTGCAATACCTTCATCCGGGATTTCGCGCCGATATCGACCAGCCATGCGCGCGAGCAGGATCTGTCGCTGAATCCATCCAAGATATCCGGCAACTGTGGACGGCTCCTCTGCTGTTTGCGGTACGAAGTGGATGGGTATATCGAAACCAAGAAGAAATTCCCGCCGGTTGGCGCTATCGTCACGACCAAGGCCGGTTCCGGATTGCTGCAACGGATAGACTATTTCCATGAGGAGATGGTGATCATGCCTGAGGATGGCATACCGGTTCGCGCGAAAGCGGATGAACTGATCTCGGTCGACAGGTTGCCATCGGGCAAGGGAGCCGCTCACGCGGCGCAGATGGCCGGGATGGAAGAGCCGATGGATCAGCATGACAAGGAAGAATTGAGAAACCTCGACGACGCCGAGAGAGAATAAAGAGAGAGAAGTTACCGGTGCCACAACCATTCTATATAACGACCCCGATCTACTATGTGAATGACCGCCCTCATATCGGTCATGCCTACTGCTCGATAGCCGCCGATCTGATAGCGCGGTTTCATCGTCTGCAAGGACGCGACACGTTCTTCATGACCGGGACCGACGAACATGGGACAAAGGTGGCCGAAGCCGCTGAAGCGGCCGGGCTTTCGCCGCAGGAGTTCTGCGATAAGACCTCCCAGCAGTTCAAGATCGCCTGGAAGAACCTGGATATTGAGTATGATCATTTCATCCGGACGACCGATGAACGGCATGTCAAGGGTGTGCACAAGATCCTCGATGTCATGCGCGGCGCGCGGCTCCCGGATGGTCGCGAGGTTATCTATTCCAGCTACTATGAAGGGCTGTACTGCACCGGCTGCGAGAAATTCCTGACCGAGAAGGATCTGGTCGATGGTCTCTGTCCGGATCACAAACGCGCTCCGGAAAAACTGCGGGAGAAAAACTATTTCTTCCGCCTCTCCGCCTATGTCCAGAAGATCAAATCGATGATCGAGACGGGAGAGCTGCAGATACTTCCGGAAGAACGCCGCAACGAAGTGCTCGGATTGATCGGACAGGATGTACCGGATTTCTCGGTCTCGCGCGAACGGGTGAAGTGGGGAATACCGTTGTCGTTCGACCGGACGCAGGTGGCGTATGTCTGGGTGGACGCGCTGTCGAACTATATCACCGGAATTGGATATGGGGATGACCCGAAGTCGTTCAATCTCTGGTGGGATGAAGGGGAAGTCGTTCACCTGATAGGGAAAGATATCCTCAAGTTCCATACCTTGTACTGGCCGGCCATGCTGATGGCGGCAGGTTTGAAATTGCCGAACACGATCTACATCCACGGGTTCTTTACGGTGGATGGTGAGAAGATGTCGAAGACGCTCGGCAATATCATCGACCCGAACGACATGGTCGCGCAGTTCGGGCCGGACGGAACACGGTATCTCCTGTTGACACAGTATCCGTTCGGGATAGACGGCGATGTTCAGGCAAAGAGGTTTGTGACGCAGTACAATTCGGATCTGGCGAACGACCTAGGAAATCTTGTCTCGCGCGTCACCAAGATGATCATGGCGGATTTCGGCGGGAAATTGCCGGAGCCGTATCGGAATATCGAGGGGCTGGAACAGTTGATGCTGTTGACCGAGCAGTTGCCGGACGCGGCGTATTCACATATCAAGCATTTCCGGTTGAGCAACGCGATCGCTGACGCGCTCAACCTGGTGCGTGCGGCGAACAAATTTTTCAATGATACCGCGCCATGGCAGTTGCGCAAGGCGGGCGAATCGGACAAACAGGGAGGGGTGCTCTATGCCTGCTGTGAAGTGCTTCGGATCGTCTCGATCATCCTTTATCCGGTGATGCCGCGCAAGATGACAGAGATCCGCGAGGTGCTCGGACTGGATGATTCCACTCTGACCCTGCGGAACGCGCGAGAGTTCTTCGACCTGGTGCCGGGGACGATGATCAGTATCGACCAGCCGATCTTCCCGCGTATCGAAGGGACGTTCACGCCATCGGCGCTCAAAGAAAAGCCGGAAGTGAAAAAGCCGGAGCTTGCGCCGAACGATGACAGCCTGCTGGATATCGCTGATTTCCAAAAGGCGGATCTCCGCGTCGCGCAGGTGCTTTTCGCCGAAAAAGTGGAAGGGGCGAGCAAACTCTTGAAACTGCAGATCGATATCGGCACTGAACAGCGACAGATCATCGCCGGGATCGCGGAGCATTATTCCCCCGAACAGATAATCGGAACCTATATCATCGTGGTGACCAATCTCAAGCCGGCAGTGATCCGGGGAGTGGAATCGCGCGGGATGTTGCTGGCGGCAAAGGCAGGCAAACATCTGGTGCTGGTCCGTCCGGACGGTATCGCGGCGCCCGGCGCCAAAGTAGGCTGATGATAGACTCACACTGTCATCTCGATTCACGCGTCTACAATAACGAAGTTGAACCACTCCTGACGCAGGCGAAAGCGGCGGGAGTGGATACTATTGTGACGATCGGCGCGGATATGGAGTCATCCGAGAATGTCGTCAAGCTGGCCGCGGCGCATGCGATGGTGTACGGCACAGTGGGGATACATCCACATGACGCGACAACCTGCACGGCACAGGCATTGGCACGACTGAAAGAGCTGGCAAAGCGGGAGAAGATTCAGGCGATCGGGGAGATAGGATTGGATTACTATCGCGATATGTCGCCGCGCCCGGTACAGAAGCGGGCATTTGGCCAGCAGCTCGACCTGGCGGTCGAACTTCAGATGCCGGTCGTGATACATACGCGGGAGGCATTCGAGGATACGCTCGAGATAATCAAGCCATACGCGAAGAAAATCCCGGGGGGCGTCTTTCACTGTTTCCCCGGCAACGCGGATGACGCGGATAGAGTGTTTGATCTCGGCTTTGTCGTGTCGGTCGGTGGCGTGATAACATTCCCAAAGGCGGGAATGGCGGAGATGGCGAAACAAGTGCCGCTGGACAAGATAATTCTGGAAACGGACGCGCCGTACCTTACGCCGGTGCCGCACCGTGGAAAAACAAATATGCCGGCGTATGTGTCGTTTGTCGCGGAGACGCTCGCCACTCTGCGTGGGATAACCAAAGCGGAAGTGGTCCGGGTAACGGATCGGACCTGCCGCAAACTCTACCGGATGGTGGAGACATTTGGCGGATGATATGGCGGAGTACCATGCGAAGAAGCGGCTCGGCCAGCATTTCCTGACATCGGAGAAGATCGTCACCCGGATGGTCGACCTGATCAGCCCGAAAGCGGATCAGACGATTCTCGAGGTCGGCCCCGGCAAAGGGATGCTGACACTGCCGCTCGCCGAATCCGGCGCGAATCTCTGGGCGGTCGAGTTCGACCGCGATCTCATAAATCCTCTCGAGCGGATGCTCGACAAATATCCGAACACCACCCTGCTGAACAAAGATTTCCTCGCGTTTCATCCCGAAGACTATGATCTGGACAGGTTCGTGCTGGTGGGGAATCTCCCGTATAATATCACCTCGCCGATAATCGATTGGTGCATTCGGTATTTCGACCGGATCCAGATGGCGGTCTTCATGGTCCAGCGCGAAATGGCGTGGCGCATCACCGGCTCGCCCGGAAGCAAAGACTGGTCGCCGCTGGGGATCTTCACGCAGATACATTATGACGCGACGTACTGTTTTGATGTCCCACAGCACGCCTTCACGCCGCCCCCCGAAGTCGTCAGCGCAGTGATAAAATTGGAGCCCTGGCCGGTGGTGCCGAAGTTCGATCTGGAGAAAATGGAAAAAGTGGTGCGCGCGGCATTCACCCAACGGAGAAAAACATTGGTCAATAATCTGGTGCCGAATATCATCGCCGATGTCGCGCGGCTGAAGATCATCCTCGCGGAGCTTAACCTCGCGGAGAATTGCCGCGCGGAAGAAATATCTATCGCGCAGTTCGCCAAGTTGAGTGAGAGATTGATCCCAACAGTGGACAAACCGGAATGAGCGGGTCGTCAGGAAAATCGGAACGTCGCACGTTGACCGTGACTGTCCCCGAGGATGCGGCATCCACACGTCTGGATAGCTGGGTGGCGGCGCAGGAAGAACTCAAGCTGTCGCGCAGCAGGGTGCAGAAACTGATCGACGACGCGGAAATCCTGGTCGACGGGAAAGCGCAGCCTTCGCGGTATCAGCTCAAAGGGGGTGAGACGGTCACGATCCTGATACCGCTTCCGCCTGTAACCCATCTGCGCGCCGAGGCGATCCCGCTGGATATCGTGTATGAGGATGATTATCTCGCGGTGATAAACAAGCCGGTCGGGATGGTGATGTATCCGGCGGCGGGGAACTCCGCGGGGACATTAGCGAACGCGCTGGTGCATCATTTCAAGTCACTGCCGGAGTCAAAAGGGGGACATCGGCCGGGGATAGTGCATCGACTGGACAAGAATACTTCGGGGCTGCTGCTGATCGCGAAGCAGGAAGAAACGCTGGTGAAACTTCAGGCGATGCTGGCGGACCGCGAGATCAAGCGGACTTACCTGGCGATCATCTGCGGGCATATGCCGAAACAGAAGGGGAAGATCGACCTGCCGATCGGGCGGTCGCCGAACGAACGGACCAAGATGGCGATAGTCGAGAGCGGCAAACCGGCGGTGACCGAGTACCAGCTCAAGGAGCGTTTCCGCTCGGTGGAACTGCATGAAGTGAATTTGCAGACCGGTCGGACACACCAGATTCGCGTGCATTTCGCGCACGTGGGACATCCGGTGCTGGGAGATCCGGAGTATGGCGGACGGGAGAAGTGGGTGCGGGGGATATTCGCGCCGGAGCGTCTGCTCGCGCGGAAGATACTCTCGATATTGGATCATCAGGCGCTGCACGCGTGCCGGCTGGCGTTGAAACATCCGGAGACGGGGGAGGAGCTGGTGTGCGAGGCGGGAGTGCCGGGGGATTATCAGGAAGTGTTGGAATTGTTACGGAGTCAGCCGACGTAGAAGACCCCCATCCGCCCTTCGAGTACCTTCTCCCAGGGGAGAAGGAAAGAATTGTAGGTCAGGAATGTTTTGCGCGGCAGAGCTCCTGCTCTGCCCGGGGCTTGATTCAGGGCAGACGGGGACGTCTGCCGCTCAAATCATGAACTCGGGGTGTAGCCAAAGCACCTTAGACAACCATCCAACGTATCGCAGATGGCAGGGATGCCATTGCACAATGCGAACCCGTCAAGGATAATCTGAAAGGGTACCTCTCCGGAAGGGTATGGCGCGGGAGGTCGTCGGCCGTTACGGTCCGTAATTCCCACGAAAATGAAACATTGCCTTTTTTGCGATCCGCTATTGGACAATTTCTGACGACTGCTCCCCTTCTCTGGAACGAGAGTACCTGTATCTCCGATTAATGGGGGCTCGTACTGACCAATAAGTAGTTTCAGTTTAGACGGATCAAATCTGATATCAAGGTTTTTCTCCATAAGCCGGGCTTCGACAAAGACTCTAACGGTATCGATACTTCTGCGCATACCGTAATCCGCATGAAAGCGTAACTCAAGTCCGCATCCATCCGGTTTGACCATAGCGGTGGTTGCGAGTCGACCTTCAACATCAAAGAACAGAGGTTGCCAATCTGACGGTGGGCATCCAGTGCTTAAGACAGCAGCGATGCCAACTATGAGAACCATCACAACTCTTACCCAGTTATGATTTCTTCGCTTCATAATTTCATGCTGGTGAGATTTGCTCATGACCTGCTCCCTCGACTGCGCCAATCGTACGGCCGTTTTTTGGTGCAGACGCTTTCATTCAAACCCAGATAGTAACTTCCACACTGTAGGAGATTGTAATTATGAAGTCAAGTGAGGAAGGGGTTGCTTCGTCCCCGCCTTCGCGGGGGCAGGCGCCGCTTGCTCCGCTCGCATGCTCCTCGCACTGACGGTGATGTCTTGCGCGGCAGAGCTCCTGCTCTGCCCGAGGCATCGCACCGGGCAGACGGGGATGTCTGCCGCGCACATCGTAATGTTCCTCATCCGGCCCTCGCCTTCGCGGGGCTCCTTTGTCCCAAGGGGAGAAGGGAAAAATGAAGGCGGCCCATAGAGATCTATGGGCCGCCTTGCACATCCATCGTATCCTAATCGAGTGAACTGCTACTTGATCAGCACCATCTTCTTCGTCTCGGTGAATTCTCCTGCCGTCAGGCGGTACATGTAAACGCCAGTGGCAACAGGCTTCCCATCGCTGTCCTTACCATTCCAGGTAGTAGTGTAGGTCCCGGCAGGCCGAATTTCATCGACTAATCGACGAACAGATTGGCCGAGAAGATTAATGATCTCGACCGTCACATGAGACCGCGACGGCACGGTGAACTGGATTCGCGTGCTCGGGTTGAACGGATTCGGATAGTTTTGCTGTAAAGCGAATGACTCGGGGAGTCCGTTGGCCTGATCATCATCAACATCGGTCGGGGTTGGATACCAGGTCGCGGCGAAGGCGGCGGGTTTGCCGCCGGCGATGGTAAAATTCCCTCCGGCAACCAACGCACCATCATATTCTGCTAACGCCGACACGGAGGGGTTAAAGCCGCCGCCGATGCCAGAGCCGAGAGTCTTCCAGGTGTGTCCATTCCACTCGATAATGCCGTTGGCGGCGATGCCGTTGATAGTGTCAAAGTAGCCACCGATGATGAGGGAGTTATTGTAGGTGCCAAAATCGGTGACGTATCCGTAACCTGTACCAAACTTGGTGGTGACTATCGGTGACCAAGAGGAGCCGTTCCATCGTGAGATGGCACCACTGTTGTTGGCAACGAGCTGGCCATCAAGCTCCCCCAGAACCGAGACAGTACCGGAGAATCCATTGCCCAGAGCAGACCATGAAACGCCATCCCAGGCAGCGATGTTGTCTGCATCCACGCCGGCGGCCTGCTCGAACATCCCGCCAGCGATAAGCTTCCCGTCATGAACCGTAAGTGCATAGATTCCGGCAATGCCATTATAATTCGGATCTCTGAACCGACCGAGCGAGGTCCAGACCGACCCATTCCATGAACAGATAAGGATGGAATCACCGATATCGATATCAGCCTCTCCGGCCATGATCAGATTGTTGCCGTATACCTGGAGCGCGAATCCTTCGGGAATGAGAGCTGTGTCATCGGTCGGTCCGGATGCCACCGGTGACCACGTGCTACCGTCCCAAGCGGCGATGTTTCTCGCCGCCACTCCTCCCGCGGAATCAAAGACTCCGCCCGCGATCAGTTGGTTATTGTAGATGGTCATTGAATAGATCTGGCCGTTCATTCCCTTACCAACGCCCGACCAGTTGTTTCCGTCCCATTGAGCGATATGGCTGGCATTGACGCCATTGATAGAGGTGAAGGCTCCTCCGGCATAGAGCTTACCATCATAAACTTGATAGCAGGAAATAGGCGCGCTGAATCCCATGCCATACGACTCAAACGGGACCCAGGAACTGCCACTCCAGGAGACCAGTGGATGCGGGCTACTACGGGCCATACCTAGTAGTTGGTTGTTGTAGACGAACATCCCGCGAATTCTAAGTTCATCTTTGGGAGAAACGTGCGACCAAGTACTCCCATTCCAAACGAATGTCCCAATATTATCTATATAGGCGAAGAGCGAGTCATTGAACGTGGCGACGCAAGTCGGATAATATTGGGACATTCCCACAGCAGACCAGGAGGTTCCGTTCCATCTGGCGAATCCCCAGGTCATCACACTGTCGACTAAGGTGATGCGACCTGCCGCCACAAGCTCCGAGCCGTAAATGGAGAAGGCGTTTACGCTACCGTTAAGGCCGTACGCGGCAGTTGACCAGACGGTGTCATTCCAGACCGCGATGTTGCGCGCGGGGAGGCCATTTGCGGTATCAAACTGACCCCCGGCCCATAGTAGGCCATCGAAGACAACGAGGGCATGAATCTCCGCTGGGTATTCATCCCAGGCCCAATTGCCGGTGTCGAGGCGTGCCCACGACGTCCCATCCCAGGCGCCGATCGAACTGATGCCACCAATCTCGAAATTGTTGACGACGAGGCGCCCATTGTATACCGCAAGCGCTGTGGCCGGACGCGACAAACCACCTCCCAAGGCCGACCAGCTTGAACCATCCCAAGCGGCTATATATTTCAAGGGAGTAGTGCCGGAAGCAGTGAACCAACCGGTTGCTATCAGTTTGTTGTCGTACACGAATAACTCTGAGACCGCAAAATCATAGACATTTCCGTCGAGACCTTCGCCCAGAGATGCCCAAGTGGAACCATTCCAGGCCGCGATGTTCTTTGCCATGATATTACCAGCGACCGAGAACTGTCCGGCGATGATCAGGGAGCCATTGTAGACGACGGCCGAGGAGATCTTCCCATTCACTCCCAGGAGTGACGGTGAGATGCTGTTGTCCCAATAGATGTCGTCAGGATGCTGAAAGTCCTGTGATGTGGCCGTTGTGCCAACCGCGATCAGGCTGGCGAAGACGACGAGAAGAACATAGTGGCGAGTGATTAACGATTGACGCATGATCCCTCCTGCGGCCGCAGTCGCGCCGCGTTACCGTAGTCATAAGCGATTTGAGATTAGTCGTATGGTATCAATTCGCGAACGCAATCGTGACCGAGCCCGGGGGATACACTTTTCCGTTCCCACCCTCCACACAGCTATTACTAAGAATACGTATCATGGATACGTATTGTCAATTATTATTTTGGGCGAACGCGGAGCTTGTCCGATAAGGTTGAAATGTGCAACGCAAAATGAGAAGAGAGGGTAAAGCGGGTGCTTCGAAATTGCGCGTGTGAGGGCTGCTTCGTCCCCGCCTTCGCGGGGGCAGGCGCCGCTCTCTCCGTTCGCATGCTCCTCGCGATGACGGGGATGTTCTGCGTGGCAGAGCTCCTGCTCTGCCCGAGGCTTGAATCAGGGCAGACGGGGACGTCTGCCGCGCAGATTGAGTGGATCATACTTGAGGTGATGCTGCATCCTTAAGTGGGTTGGCTTGACAATGTCGCTCAAGTGAGTATTTTGATCGGCAACTCACTTTACAGCAACGGGTGGTCATCGCGCCGGGCGGCAGCCAATGGGAGTGATGGTATGAACAGTCCGGCAGTTTTTGTGGTGAATCAGATTCGCAGATTTCCGCTTACGAGCTTTTTCTTCCTTTCCTATCTTTTCACCTGGTCACTTTTGCCACTGGCGGCGATCTCGATTCCGGCAAGTCTCTTGGCACTTTGCGGTCCCGCGTTCGCGGCTGGAGTGGTCGCCGCGTGCGACACGCCGATGGAGAGGCGCGCGTTCTTTCGACGTATGACCGACTGGCGTATATCACCCGGCTGGTACTTAGCAGCTCTGTCTCTCCCACTGCCGATCACCTTGTTCCGAAGCTATCTGGAGCAAAGTCTGGGAGGATCCGGGGAGATCGTCTTTCAGCCTATCTCCATGCTCGGCTTGATAGTCTTCGTGCTGGTGGCTGGAGAGGAAATTGGCTGGCGAGGATTCGCGTTGCCGCGGCTGGTGCCCCGCTTCGGCGCACTCGGCGGGTCCGTGATAGTCGGGGTGCTCTGGGCATTCTGGCACCTGCCGCTCTTTTACATGCCGACCATGCCGCAGTATGGCGGCCCATTCCTACCGTACATTGGATATACCGTGGCGCTTTCGATGATCCTGACTGTTCTCGCCGCGGGGACACGAGGGAGCGTGGTTATAGCGACACTGTTTCATGGAGCCGTCAATACGTTTGGACTGACCAATACTGCCGCAGGTCACGACTTGCGGGGCTACAGCAACGCCTTGAGCTATGGAGTAGCAGGAGTTATCTTATTCGTGGTAGCGTGGTATTGGCGCACGCGCCGAGGTGCAGCGCGGTAAGAGACGGCAAAGGGAGCGATGGATAAGAGGACACGACAGATAATCGGGTGGAGTGCCATGCTGTTCCCGGCGCTCCACACCTTGACTGATATCATCGAATGGGTTCAGTCTGGATTCTCCGTGACCCAACTCTGGCTCAACTATGTCGCGTTTCTGCCACTTCCCGCGGTGGTCATAGGATTGTACGCTGCGCAACGTCCACGCATATCATTGTTTGGTATGTTCGGCGCGCTGGTCTATGGTTTTGCGTTTATCTACTTCAGTCATTCGACGCTCGAAGCTCTGGCAATCCATTCGGCGACGTATGAAGCACTTTGGTCTGAAATGGGTTGGGTCTATACATTGCATGGCGGACTAATGGTGATTGGTGGTCTCCTGTTCGGGTATGCAACGATGCGCGCGGCAGTCCTGCCCGCCTGGACTGCATGGCTGTTCTTGTTTGGCATCGTGGTGAATCTGGTAGTAGCTGTTCTCCCGGTACCTGACCTTTTGCAGACACTTGGAAGCGGCTTGCGTAATGCCGGGTTGGTGGGCATGGGGTGGGCGGTGGTACGAATCGGGCATACGAAAGACCGATCAGAGTAGCAGTCGAAACCTGCGCTTCGCGCACCCCTTCGGGGCAGGGGTTTCGACCTACAAGGAGGGGCTATCTCACTTTTCATAGTTTAACATTAACCTTTTCCCGCCGATCACTGTTATAGTAGCAGGGAGGGAAAGGTGAAATGGCTATGACACGGGCGGCAACGAAGAAGACTGATATGATGGCGAGAAGACCGGCAGGGAGGGCCGGGCAGGCGCTTGCGACATACACGGTGCTCGTGCGGGGGACCGAATCGGCGACATCGCGCATTCATAAATATCTCGATGAACTGGGGTTGACGATCAGTCAGTTCGGCGTGCTCGAAGCGCTCTATCATCTCGGGCCGCTTTGCCAGAAAGAGCTGGCATCGAAAATCCTCAAGACCTCCGGCAATCTCACGATGGTGATCGATAATCTGGAGAAATCGGCGCTGGTGCGTCGGGTGAAAGATGAGGCCGATGGCCGGGTCTGGAATATCTCGCTGACCGACGCGGGGAGAAAGCTGATCGCGCGGATATTCCCGAAACATGCGTCGATTGTCGAGCAGGAGATGGCGGTCTTATCGCAGGCGGAGCAAAAGACGCTGGCGAAGTTGTGCAAGAAGCTGGGGCTGGGACAGAGTCGGTAGAGAAGTCTTATCGATCCTTGGTCTTCTGCTCAACTAGCTGTTCGAGAATCTGTACGCATCGATCGCGATGGGTTTTCAGCCGTGTGTCTGTTACCGCGCTGAGTGACTCAAGTCGCTTGCGCAATTCATAGAGCACAAAGCCTTCGTCGACGTAAAACGAAGAAAAGACGCGGACCAATGCGTCGTCCAGCACACTTGAATCGGCAGGATTCTCGAGGTAGGATGACAAATAGTGGTTGGGATTCATGCGCGCGTAGTGTCCGATCCCGTCGAGATTCGCCTCTCTATCAATACCATGTATGAATTGCATCAAACGTAAGACAAGGGGAAAGGCGCTGGTGTTTCCGGACATCAACTCATAGCCCACTATCATTAGATCCTCCTGGAGAAACATGAGGCAATTAGAGTCAGCTTGAAGCATTCCCTCGTTCAGGTCACCTTCCAACATCTTACAAAGAACCATGGCATTTTCGCTTGTCGGTGAAGATCTGTACTTAGCCCAAGCGTCGCAGAATTGCTGTTCGGGAGTTGGTTCGGCCGCAAGGAGAGTTGAGAATGACAGAAAAAAGACGGAGAGGCAAATGAATAAGCGCATAGAATCCCTTTGTGAAAGTAGTGAGTCATCAATCCATAAACAGGTATTGCCTCCAGCGGTGGTCGGAGACGCCGATGTATCGCTGGATGAAATGAATATGGCTCGGGCGGGTCGGGCGTTTCAGCAGAGTCATGCCGGCTTGCTCGGGGGTCCGGTCCCCTTTGCGATTGTTGCATTTCACGCAGGCGCAGACGAGGTTTTCCCACGTGTCGGCCCCTTTGTGCATTTTGGGGATGACATGGTCGACGGTCATGGGGCCTTTGGTGATACCGCAGTACTGGCAGCGGTGGCCATCGCGAAGAAGGATATTCTTCCGTGTCAGCATGATCCGTTTATAGGGGACTTTTTTGTACGACCAGAGGCGGACGATCGACGGGAGCGGCCAGGCGGAATTGACGGACCGTAGTTTGAGGCCATCGGCGGTCTCAATCATCTCAGCTTTACCCTGGAAAAGAAGAATGATGGCGCGTCGAGCGGAGCAGATAGATAATGGTTCGTAATTCTGATTGAGCATCAGAACATTTCGACTGACTAGCGGACTTTCCATACCTTCTTACACTCACACAGTGGCAGCCGGTCTGGTTTCTCGGTCGGAAGCCCCGACCATTGGCCGGACGCCGTTAGCTACATTGTCGGGTAATAACGTGAATTCATGAGTGATTGTCAATAGGAAAGTGGACCTGGGTGTGGGGTAAGTGATGATGGGGGAAGGTGTTAGGGGGATGATTTGAACGGCAGACGTCCTCGTCTGCCCTGTGTGTGATGGGTCGGGCAGACCGAGAGGTCTGCCGCGCAATGGGTGCCGGTTGGGCAAAGATGTCGGGTTTCGCTGAGGGGGGTGGCTGAGATGGTAGCGCAGTTTGGATTAACCGCTCAACCCGACCTACAAAGACTTCGCTAACTTGAGAATTGGGCTGAGCGTAGTCGAAGCCCAAATTCATTCCCCAATATTAGCCCATTTCCAGGCCCCTGCACGAGTCCAATCTCAGATCCCAACATCCTGGACTTGCCGAATCGCATCGTAGGCGTATATTGTCCATATCCAGACAGAGACATTACATCATAATCAGTCCTATCAGTGAGGCAAACGTGGCTGAGGCGAAAACCAGACCAACCAAGGCAAGTGTCACGAAGTTCATCGATGCGATAGAGCATGAACAACGGCGAGCAGATAGCAAAGCGGTAACGGCCATGATGAAAAGGATCACCGGGGAGAAGCCGATGATGTGGGGAGAGAATATCATCGGATTCGGGTCGGTGAATCTACCTTATGCGGATGGGAGCGTTTTGGATTGGCCGATTGTCGCGTTCTCGCCGCGCAAGGCGGCGTTGACGCTGTATGTCATGACCGGGAAAGAAAAGCCTGAGTTGATGAAGCGGCTGGGGAAGCACTCCACTGGCAAGGTCTGCTTGTATATCAAACGGCTGGCAGATGTCGATGTCAAAGTTCTTGAGGAACTGGTGACGCAGTCAGTGGCGTACACCAGGAAACGGTATCAATCAAAGATCAAGTAGTCTCACCACAGGAAGAGAAAATGGCAGAGCTGAAAACCAAAGAGACCAAGGCAAGTGTCGCGGCGTTTATCGACGCGGTGGAGGACCCGATCCGTCGCAAAGAGTGCAAACAGATCATCGCGCTGATGAAAAAGCACACCAAAGCCCAGCCGAAAATGTGGGGGGATTCGATAGTCGGGTTTGGGAATATCAAACTGAAGTATGCGAGCGGGCGGGAGTTGGAGTGGCTGATAATCGGGTTTTCGCCGCGCAAGGCGGCGCTGACGCTCTATGTTCTGACACAAAAAGAATCGCCCGAGATGATGAAGAAGCTGGGGAAGCATAAGACGGGGAAGGGGTGCCTGTATATCAAGAGCCTTGAGGATATTGATATGAAGGTGTTGGACAAGTTGATCGCGCAGAATGTGAAGGTGATCAAGGCGTACGCGGCGGGGAAGAAGTGAAAATGAGATCGCGACACCTCGCCTCGAAAACTCGCGACGAACACGTTGCTACAACGCAGGCGAGGCTCGTGATGACAGTATCGGGGGTTTTGCGGTGCAGAGGGGCGTCAGGTCACACCATCGCGCATTTGAAAGATAGCGGCCGATGATTCGACGGGCTGAGCGTAGTCGAAGCCCGGCGAATAGTCATGGCGATGGCAGGACCTGACGCAACGAATAGAATGAATTTCGGGCTTCGACTACGCTCAGCCCGAGTTGGGTACGCTTGTGAAGCCCACCATAGTTGGTGGGGTACCGTAGTGTGATGTGAGGATGGCAAAGCAACAGAGCTGGATTCCCGCCTACGCGGAATGAGGCGGTGGCAGTAACAAGGATTTATAGCAAGAGCTGCGTTGGCGGAATGTGGGAATGCTTGGACAAAAAGAAAGACCCGCCGAAAGGCGGGTCTTACGATCTCCCCTGATTTCCTCCCAAGAAGTCTTTAGTCAATGGCATCGCGGAATCCCTCCCCGATCCCCCCGGTCGCCCCGAAACCCTCGGCCTTCCTCGATCCTCCCTTTGGACTCCCCCTGAGATCTGATCTCGAAAAATCTAATTGTCGTCGCGAGCCATCGCGTACTGCTCGTTCAGTTCTTCCTCGATACCGTATTTTTTGATCTTATCGAACAGCGTCGTGTAATCGATCTTCAGGATCTGGGCGCATTTCCGTTTGTTGCCGCGGACCTGTTTGAGGATGCGCAGGATAGTCGATTTTTCCGCGCGCGCCTGAGCCATCGCGCCGATCTCTTTCAACCCGGCGCCATCGCGCAACTGGATCTCATCGGTTCGCTGGAGGCGGATGGCCAGATGTTCCGGCGTGATCTTCTTCCCCTCGGCGAGAATGACCGCGCGCTCCATGGTATTTTCCAGTTCGCGGACATTGCCGGGCCAGTGATAGCGCTCGATAAGCGAGACCGCCTCGCGGGTCATCGACTTGATAGGCTTTTTCAGTTCACGGCAGTACTTGTCGATGAAGAAATCGGCCAGCGCGGGGACATCGTCACGACGTTCCCGCAGCGGCGGGATACTGAGCGGGAAGACCGAGAGGCGATAGTAGAGGTCTTCGCGGAATTTCTTGGCCGTGATAAGTTCCTGCAGATCCATATTGGTGGCGGCGATAACGCGGACATCGACATCGACAGTCTTGGTTCCGCCGAGTCTCTCAAAATTCTTCAACTGCAAAACGCGCAGGAGTTTCGCCTGCAGGGAGATATCCATATCACCGATCTCGTCGAGAAAAACGGTGCCGCCATTGGCGATCTCGAATTTCCCCATCTTGCGGGCATGCGCGCCGGTGAAGGCGCCTTTCTCGGAACCGAAGAGTTCGTTCTCGAGTAGTTCATGCGGGATAGCGGCGCAATTGATGGCGATATAGGGGCCATTCTTCCGATTGGAGAGCGTATGAATGGCGCGGGCGAAAAGTTCTTTGCCGGTGCCGGATTCACCCTGGAGCAGAACGGACGCGTCGGACTTGGCGACTTTCTGCACCAGGACCGAGAGTTCTTTCATCGATTCATTTTTGCCAATGATATTGTCGAGGCCGTGGCCGGCGAGAAGTTCTTCGCGAAGCAGACTGTTCTCGGCCTGCATGCGTCGATTCTCCAGCGCACGGTTGACCATGACGCAGAGGTGCTCGGTGTCGAATGGTTTGGTGATGAAATCGTAGGCGCCGCGCTTCATGGCGTTGACGGCATCCTCGATGGTGCCGTAAGCGGTCATCACGATAACAGAGGTTTCATCATCGATCTCCTTGACCGAGCTGAGCAGCTCGAGGCCATCGATGTTGGGCATTTTGAGGTCGGTCAGCACCAGGTCGTACGACTTGTTGCGAACGAGATCAAGAGCCTTTTTGCCGTCCTCGGCGGCGTCGACCCGGTACCCCTCTTCAGTGAGGGTCTGGGTCAACATGTTGCGCATCGAATCTTTATCGTCTACTACCAATATAGTAGGCATCAGTTACTCCTCATCCTTGTCGCGAGCTCCACTTCAGTCGTCCCCCGAAAGGGGGAAGTATCCCATATATCGGCGGATACCGATACTATTCCAGCAAAGTGACGAGGAATTTTCTAATTATCTGAAAAATAGACGCGGGAATGAGTTAGCGGGTGATAGCAAAGGTTTTTTTGACGGTCCGTCCGCAGTAGGACGCTTTGAGGCTGTAGACGCCCGGCTTGACGCCGCGTTCATCGAACGAAACTTTGTAATGCCCTTCGCCGAGCCGTTTTGAGAGGAGGCGGTTGAGCCGCTGGTCTTTTGAGTCGAGAAGTTCGACAGTGACATTGCAGGATGTTTCGATATGGAACATGACCGACGGTGTATTGCCGGGGGTGTAATCGATATTTTTTTCTACCGCGACGGAATCAAGCCGCGAGGAGCGGATGAGCGTGAAGTTGGTGCCGGATTCAAGGATCTGCGGATCGACCCAGACGACCTGCCATTTGCCCGCACCACCAGAAGGAGCGCGAGGAGCCTCGCCGACGCCTTCATCGTACGGGCGACATCCGTAGAACGACAGCGGCAAGGCCATGACCGCAATGTACAACGCGGCGCGTTTCATAGATGCAGGTATGCAAAGAGAGAGCGTGTTTGTCAACAATAGAAGTTGGTAATCGGCAGACGAGGACGTCTGCCGCTCATATCTTGGCTGTATGGCAGACGAGGAGGTCTGTCGATCACATGTTGGTTTGAAGTTCTCATCATTTGTGAGATTATACACGCGAAGTGTCTAAAAGTCGGAACATGGTTGAAGGGTGACGGGTAGAAGGCGTGTGATGTGATAGCGGGGAGAGAGTGTTGATAGATTATTGCTGAAGATAAAGAGGGGGGAGGGGCCAAAAATGTTGGGGGGAGTGCGAAAGAGTATAAAGAAGCGGCAGACGGGTACGTCTGCCGCTCAATTACTGAATTGGCGGGTTCGAGGACGGACCCGCCCTACAGTTATTCTACGCCAGGTCGAAGAGCAGGAACTCCGCGGTGTCGCTGGCGGTGATGGTCAGCGATGTTTCGGCAGTGACTGAGCCGCCGTCAACCGACTGCGCGTCGGGGGAGATAGCGGCGCCATCACCGGCTTTCAGGTCGACGCCGTTCAGAGTGACATTTCCCGAGATCATCTGCAGCCATCCGTAACGTCCGGGTTTGAGCGTGTGGGTCACGGTCTGGCCGGTCTCGAGGATGGAAGCGTAGAGCGTCGCATCCTGATGCATCTTCATCGCGCCATTGGTCGGCGAGCCGGAGACGATCTCAAGCAGACGGTTCCGCTTGGCGTCATCGGAGAAATGCTTCTGCTCGTAGCTCGGCTCGATATCTTTCTTCTCCGGGAACAGCCAGATCTGCAGAAGCTTCACCGGCTTTTGCGGCGAGTGGTTGAACTCGGAGTGGGTGATGCCGGAGCCGGCGGACATCCGCTGGACATCGCCGCGCTCGATGACCGAGCCATTCCCCATGGAGTCGCCATGCTCCAGTGCGCCCGCGGTGACGTACGTGATGATCTCCATGTTGTCATGGTCGTGTTCCGGGAAACCGCCGCCGCCGGCGACCTTGTCATCGTTGATGACGCGGAGCGCGCGGAAGTGCATATGGTTCCGGTCGAAATATCCGGAGAAGGAGAAGGTGTACTTCGTGTCGAGCCATCCGTAGTTGGCCTGCCCCCTGTCTTCTGATCTGCGGAGCGTGATCATGTGATACCTCGCTTGTGTTAATGTTTTCTGCAAGGTAGAACAGTTTAATGTTAAACTAGTTCCCGGGGGGTAGCGGGCAGACGGGGACGTCTACCGCTCAAGGAACAAGAAAACTGGACTCCCGCCCCCGGATCATGTCCGGGGCAGGCTCCGCGGAATGAGGCGGTGCATGGTCTATGATTATAGGTTGAAATGGAAGATCGGTTTTCACGATGGGTGTCAGGAACTCGCTTCGCGACTCGCCTTCGGCGAGCAAGGTTCCTGACCTACAAGTGCGAGCAAGGTTCCTGACCTACCGGGCTTAAGCCATCTCTCTATCCGATGTTGACTTAGGTCGGCGCGCACGGTAGATTGCGGGCTATGGCAGAGCATACTTCCCCCAACAAGATGACGTACGCCCAAGCAGGCGTTGATGTTAAGGCCGGCGAAGCAGCGGTCGAACGCATCAAAAAACTGGCCAAAGCTACTTTCGGCCCCAATGTCCTCTCCGAAATCGGATCATTCGGCGGATTCTATAAACTTCCCCTCGCCGGTATGACCGAGCCGGTGCTGGTATCATCGGCGGATGGTGTCGGGACCAAGCTGAAACTCGCCTTCATGACCGGCAAACATGACACGGTCGGCGAAGATCTGGTCAATCACTGCGTCAATGATATCCTGGTGCATGGGGCGCGCGGGCTGTTCTTTCTGGATTATATCGCGACAGGGAAACTTGAAGTTTCGACAGTCGCGGATATTGTCGCAGGGTTGGCGCGTGGTTGCACGAATGCAGGGATGGCGCTGATAGGCGGAGAGACGGCGGAGATGCCGGATTTCTATCAGGCAGGTGAATACGATATCGCCGGGTTTATTGTCGGGATGGTCGACAAGCAGAAGGTGATCAATGGGTCGACTATCAAAGTGGGGGATGTCTGTATCGGGTTAACCTCGAATGGACTGCATACGAATGGCTACAGTCTGGCGCGGAAGGTGGCGTTTGATATTGCCAAGCATAAGGTCGATGACTTTGTGCCGGAGCTGAAGATGACGATCGCGGAAGCGTTGATGAAGGTACATCGGTGCTACGCGCCACTGATCTTCCCGCTTATCGAAAAGTACGACATTCACGGGATGGCACATATCACCGGCGGCGGGTTACCGGGGAATCTGAACCGGATATTGCCGGAAGGGTGCGACGCGTCGGTGACAAAGGGGAGCTGGCCGGTACTTCCGCTCTGTAGCTATCTGGGGAGAGTGGGGAATTTGGACGAAAACGATATTTATTCCGCGTTTAATATGGGGATCGGGTATGTGCTGGTAGTTAAGGCGTCGGACGCCGATAGTATAATGGATAGTTTGTCCCGGGCCGGCGAGACGGCGTATCGGATCGGCGAGATAGTCCCGGGCGAGAGAAAAGTCAGACTGATATAAACGCATGCTCGTTCTGCTTTGCATACTGGATGGATTCGGCCTTCGCGACTCAACACCGGATAACGCGGTGTCGGCGGCGCACAAGCCGACATACAATCGACTCATCAAGAACTGCGCGTTCACCAAGATCGATGGCTCGGGGCCATCGGTGGGATTGCCGGTCGGCCAGATGGGGAACAGCGAAGTAGGGCATTTGAATCTTGGCGCGGGGAGAGTAGTCTATCAGGATATCACCCGCATCGATAAAGCGATAGAGGACGGAGAATTCTTCGACAACGAGGTCTTCTCCGCCGCGATGGAGCGCGTGGCGCAAGAAGGACGCGCGGTGCATCTGTTCGGGCTGGTCTCGGACGGATGTGTGCATTCATCGCTAAATCATCTGTACGCGTTGACCGAGATGGCGAAGCACAAAGGGGTGGAGCACTTGTATCTGCACGCGTTCACGGATGGACGTGACACGCCGCCGACCTCGGGACAGAAATATGTCGCCGAGATACTGGCGAAATTCAAAGAGATAGGATTGGGGAAGTTCTCGACGATCGGCGGGCGATATTACGGGATGGACCGAGACCGTCGGTGGGAGAGAACGGATAAAGCATACCGCGCGATCATGTATGGCGAGGGGCCGAAATTCCCGGACCCGATCGCGGTGCTTCAGGCATCGTATATCAACAAAGTGACGGATGAGTTCGTCATTCCAGCAGTGATCGACCTGGGGGATCCGGAGGCGGGGCGGTTGCATGAGCGGGATGTGGCGATCATGTTCAATTTCCGGTCGGATCGCGCGCGACAACTTTCGTACATGCTGTTGGGGCATGAGATAAAAGGGTATCCGCATCCGGGGACGCCGAAGATCGAATTGATAACGATGACCAATTTCGACACGAAGATGTTCGAGGCGAAAGTGGCGTTTCACCCGATACGGTTGCGGAATATCCTCGGCGCGGTGCTGTCGAAACATGGGATAAAGCAATTCCGCACGGCGGAGACCGAGAAGTACGCGCACGTGACGTTTTTCTTCAATGGCGGGATAGAGGATCCGTATCCTGGTGAGGATCGGGATATGATAGCGTCGCCGAAGGTGGCGACGTATGATCTTCAGCCGGAGATGTCCGCTCCGGAAGTGACGGATAACTGTATTCGACGGATCCAGTCCGGCGAGTACGGGTTCATGCTGATAAATTACGCGAACTGCGATATGGTGGGGCATACGGGGTCATTCCAGGCGGCCAAGACCGCGGTGGAAGCGGTCGACACACAGCTTGGGCGATTGCTGGAAGCAGTGCGCTCGGTGGGTGGCGTGGCGATCGTGACCGCGGATCACGGCAATGCCGAGATGATGATCGATCCGGCTACGGGCGGACCATGGACGGCGCACACGACCAATCTGGTGCCGTGCATTCTGTATGATCCGACAGGCCAGTTGGGGCACCGTCCGGTAGGTGATGGCGGCGTATTGATGCCGTTCGACCAGACGACACAGGGGCCATCGATACGCCTTCGTGAGGGAGGGATTCTCGCCGATATCGCGCCGACCGTTCTCGATATCATGGGGCTGCCGCAGCCAAAGGAAATGACGGGCAAGTCACTTATCATCAGAGGATAGGATTCTGACCTCGCTGTTGACCAAGCTCAAACGGTTTCTTCTTCCGCCAGAAATCGAGATTCGTAAACGCAGACTAGAGTTGATGGTCTGGGCGTTTTTGCTGTCGCTGGCATATTACCCCGGCATCTTCGGATTTCTCGCGTGGATCTCGCTGATCCGGCCACTCTGGATAATCAGCAAGCTGAAGGGGCGGGAGGCATTCACCGCGTCGTATTTCTACAGCTTCTTCCTGATGGTATTCACGCTGTACTGGATATTCCCGGTCACTTTCCCCGGCACACTGGCGGCGATGACGATCGTCGCGTTTTACTACACCGCGATACTGGTGGCGTTTTCGGCGCTGTATCGAATACGGCCTTGGGTCGGGATGGCGGCGATACCGTTTCTGTGGGTCGGGCTGGAGTATTTCCGGACGCTTGGGCAGATAGCGTTCCCCTGGTCGCAGATAGGCTACACGCAGTCGTACTACCTGTACATTTTGCAGATAGTGTCGGTGATAGGGGTGCATGGGTTGTCGCTGTTAGTTGTTTTCGGGAATGTGCTGGTCTGGCAAGTATTCCGGAAGGAGTTGTCGGCGGAACGGCGGATGACCGCAGCCTTTGGCGCGATTGTACTGGTTGTTTTGTTGATCGCGACGGGGTGGGCTTCGTTTGAGGCGTATCCAAAAGAGGGGAAATATCCGGTGGCGATGTTGCAGGGGTCTGTGCCACTGGATATCAAGTGGGAGCTGGAGAACGAGGGATATAGCGCAAAGCTGTATGATTCGCTGAGCCGGACTATTACGGAGCCGGTGAAATTGGTGGTATGGCCGGAGAGCGCGGTGCCATGTTATGTCGCGACGGACCGCCGTTGTAACAGGATGGTTCAGGCGACGGCCAAGGAGACGGGGAAATATCATCTGGTTGGGGCGATCGGGTCGGGGACGGTCAATAACGAGATCCGCTATTATAATTCCTGCTACCAGTTCAATCCGGAGGGGAGGATCGACCAGCGGTATGACAAGGTGAAGCTGGTGCCGTTCTCGGAGCAGGTGCCGTACCAGCAGTATATGCCGTTCATGCGGCCGAAGGTAATATTCGAGCATCTGAAATTCATTCAGGATATGGGGGTGGAGTGGTGGTCGGATTTCTATCCGGGGGATTCGTTCCATCTGTTCACACTGCCGGACGCGCAGTACGGAGTGTTAATCTGCTTTGAGTCGACCTTCCCGGAGGTGACGCGCCGGATGATATTGGATGGCGCGAACTTCATAGTGGGTATAACAAATGACACCTGGTTCGGGACTTCGGTCGGGATCCATATGCACAGCCGGATGTTTGTCACCCGGGCGGTAGAGAACCGGGTCTGGATGGCGCGCGCGGCGAACAGCGGGCTGACCTATGTGGTGGATCCATACGGGAGGATCCGGGAAAATCTGCCGGTGAACGCGGTGGCGGCCCTGACGGGAAAGATCAACCTGCTGGAGGAGACCAGTTTCTTCACCCGGCATGGGGATATCGCTGGGCGAATCGCGTTCGTGACAATGCTTTCGCTATTGTTTATCTTGGTCGGGATATGGGCGCTTTCAAAATATCGACGCAGATCGCGTTAGTTCTCATCGCATTCGTCGGCCTGGCGTTCAGCGATGTCGCGGCGGAGGACCGGTGGGTCACGCTGACATCGTTTTCGGATGTCAACCGGATGAAGCTGATCGATGATTCGGTTTATATAGCGGCATCGGGGGGATTGGTGGTAGCATCGGATCCGACATCGACCCCACATATGTTTACCAATCTGAATGGACTGGGGACGACCTCGATATATGATATGATCAAGGACGCGGAGGAGCGTCTTTGGGTCGCGGGGATGGGGCGATTGGCGATGATGTCGCCGGATGGGGCGGAGATTTATCCATTCTATGACAATGACGGGAAGCCATTCCAGATTTACGCGCTGGCGGATGATGGCGATATGCTGTGGGCGGGGACGGCCAAGGGACTGGTGCTTTTCTCCAAGACCGAAGATGGCGGGCAGATCGAGGATTCATACACGCAGTTCGGCGTTCTGAATCCGGGGGCGGAAGTGAAGGATATTGCGATCGACGGTGACTCGATCTGGTTGGCGACCTCGGCGGGGTTGGCGGTGGCGGACAAAAGTAATCCGGTGGCGCTGAAAGCGCCGGCGAACTGGACCGTGTTCGGGCCGGATGATTTCCCGCAGTTGGGGAGTGGCGCGATGAACCGTTTGGCGTTGTTTGAATCGGACGTTTTTGTGGCGACGGACCGTTCGGCGTTCCGGCTGGATAGAGAGATCGGCGACACGCTCTTTACCGAGTTGAGTGTGGGGATGGATTCCACATTCAATGACCTCAAGGTTGAGAATGACACCCTCTTCATGTATTACAGTGGCGGACTGGCGATCGTGAAGAACGGCGCGAACACGCGGCTGAATCTGGCGGGACTTCCCAGCCAGAATATGATGAGTGGACTGAATACGGGCGGGTATCGCTGGGTTGATCTGGTGAATCGGGGGATATATCAGAATCAGTCGGGGAGTTTCGCGCAATATGCGTACACCGGCGCGCCGGGAGTGAATGTACGGGATGTGGCGGTCAATCGGTATGCGGAACTAGCGTCGGCGATGGGGCCGCAGCAAATCGGGCTGTACATGAATGAGACGTGGAGTCAGCCATTCCAGCCGGGAGCCTCGGATGGGGCAAATACAGCGAATGTTGATTCCGCAGGGAATTTCTGGATAGGGACATTTGGCAACGGGATGTGGCGGATAATCGGCGATTCAATCAAAAACTTCGATGAGAATAACTCGACGATGCGCGGCAACAACGATGGCGTGCGGGGGCGCTCGTATGTGGTGGTGCCGGGGATAGCGACGGATGGAGAATATCTGTTTGTGTCTTGTTATCGCGCGTTAAACGGGCATCCGATCGCGTTCTGCAGGATAGATGAAGCGGATGAGCCATCGGCGTGGGATTCGATCGGCACACCGCAGGGTTTGGTGGATACATTTGTAACCTCTATCGATTGCACGACAGGGAACCTAGTGGTCGGGACCGAAGGGGGCGGGATATACTGGTGTCAGAACGCGGGGACGGGGGACTGGTTCACGGATGACTACATTTCGGTCGCTCATTATACCAAAGAGAATCGATTCCTTAAATCGAACGCGATACGGTGTGTGCGGTTTTCGCCGGATGGGCAGTTGTATGTCGGGACAAATTTCGGAATATCGTGGTATGATCTCGGGATAGATTTCTTTGTCGATGTCGAACTGCCGCAGGGGATAAGTTCGGATGTGACGGATATCGATTTCGATGGGCGGGGGAATATGTATGTGGCGACCAAAGATGGCGCGGCGCGACGTGACCGGAACAGCGGACAGTTCACTACGTACACGACATTCAATTCGGGGCTGGTGAGCAACGATGTGCGGTCGGTGACGGTGGACAGATTCACGGGGGATGTCTATTTCGGGACGAGTACCGGGATATCGGTGCTGTTATCCGAGGTCGGGGAGCCGACCGCGTCGCTGGATTCGGTGTTCGCCTATCCGAATCCGTGCGTGATGGATGACGCTGATGACAAGGTGTCGTTCAATTTCTCGCGCCCGTATATGGTGACGATCCATGACCTGACGGGCGTGGTCGTGCGCGACAATATCAATACCAATTCATGGGATGGCCGGAATGACAAGGGGGAGATGGTGTCATCCGGCGTCTATATCTTTGTGCTGACCGACGCGACCGGAGTATCGGCGCGCGGTAAGATCCTGTTGATCAATAACCGATGAAGATCGAACGTCTGATGGCGGAGGAGCTGCCGTCGGAATCGTCGGCCCTGCTCCAATCCAGAACTCTGCTTGGCTCGCTGCCGTTTCTTCGGCTATGGGAGACGGTTGGCGGTCGGGTCGTGGTATGGGTGATGGAGGAGAATGGGGGGATAGTCGCCATGTTGCCGGGGCTGGAGTTTCGCGGGAAGCCATTCATGCGTTTCCAGGCAGGGCCAGATGGGTTGTATCTTCGGATAATTCGCCCAGACAATAGAAAGACAATGCTCGACAGCCAGGAGATGCTGCTGGCGGCGATGTTGAAGTATGGCTACGCCCGTGTCTACCTCTCGGACTATTTCAGGGAGTTGGGTGAAATGGTGCGGATGTCGGTCGAGATGCAGAGTACACATCTGATAGAATTGACCGAGGGGTGGGAGCCGCCGGACGGGACACTTCGGTCGGAGATTCGAAAAGCAGAGCGGGAGGGAGTGACGGTAGTCGATTTCGACGCGAAGCAGGACATGCAAGGATTCCTTGACCTGATGAAAGCGACGGAATCGCGGCATGCGAGGGCGCAGAAGTATCCGGATAAATTTTTTGGCGCGCTGGCGGCACTGGCGGCGAGAGATGATCGCGTGCGCTGGTATTATGTGAATAAAAATGGGGAGCCGGTAGCATCCCATATCTATTTCATCGAAAACGACACCGCGTTGAATTGGCAGATATATTTTGATAAGAAGTTTACATCACTCAAGGCGAATCAGTTGATGACCTATACTGCCGCGCGAGAGCTGCATAAGGAGGGTGTGCGGTTTCTCAATATGGGGGCGACTCCGCCGGACGCGGAGGGGGTGAAGGTTTACAAAGAGAAGTGGGGGGGACGGTCGGTGGCGTATCCCTTGTTTGTGAAGAAGAGCATGCTCGGGAGGATATTCTGATGTCCGAGCGGTTGCGGGTGCTGTTGCTGGCGGATGTAGCGTCGTTTCATACGGAGCGCTACGCAGCGGAATTGCGGCGGCAAGGGTGCTTTGTCCTGATCGCGTCACTCGAACAGGGAAGGATAACCTATCATCAACTGCGCAGGCGCGGGCCGTTCAGGTCGCTGTACTATGTGCTGGCATCGACCGAGGTGAACGCCGTGATAAAACGGTTTCAGCCGGACGTAATCAATCCGCACTACGTGTCGGGGTATGGATTCACGGCGGCGTTGGCCGGGGCGAAAAAATACGCGCCGATAGTGACGCATATCTGGGGATCGGATATTCTGGTGGTGCCGAAGAAGTCGATATTCCACCGGCGCAAGACGGCGTACGCGCTGTCGGACGCGGATGTAGTGATCGGGGATTCGGATCATCTGGTGGCCGAGGCGGAACAGATTATGCCGGTAAGACGGTCAATGGTGGTGCCGTGGGGGATCGAGCGGAAGTACCTGACTTTCCACAAAACAGATTATTCACGTGGAAAACCGCTGCGGATACTGGTGCCACGGATGCACGCGCCGGTCTACAATAATGAGTTCATTCTGAGAGCGCTGGCGCCGTTGGTGCAGAGTGGAGAGGTGACCATAACGTTTCCGTCGTTCGGGCCGGAGGCAGGGCTGTTCCGGCTGATGGTCGACCAGACATTCACGAGCGGGATAAAGTTCTACGACCGGCTGGAGCGGCCCGACCTGATGAAGCTGTTCGCGATGCATGATGTCTATCTGTCGGCGGCGTCGACGGATTCATCGCCGGTCTCATTGATAGAGGCGATGGGGATAGGATTGGTGCCGGTGGCGCCGAATATCCCGGGAGTGAAAGAGTGGCTGGGGGTCGGACATGGGTTCGTGTATGACCTTCCAGATGAACGCCAGTTGAGGGACCAGATACGGAAGATTATCGCGTCGCCGGATGATCTTGATGAGATGCGGCGCAATAATCTTGAGCGGATAAAAAAGAGCGCGGTGTTCGAGGAGAATGTCGGGCGGGTGGTGGCAGTGATGCGCGAATTGAAGAGGACGAAGTAGCGATGCCGCGCGTGCTGTTGGTCTGCTACTATTTTCCACCGTTAGGATTGGCGGGAGTGAGCCGTCCGCTGAATCTATTCAAGCATCTGCCATCGTACGGATGGGACTGCGAGATCTTGACGGTCAAGCCGGTGGCGTATCGGAAGTACGCGCCGGAGCTGCTGGAAGGACTAGATCTGAAGAAAGTGCATCGGGCGGGGAGTCGGGATCCGCAGCGATTGATGTATATGCTGGGGATACGGGAGGTGAATCCGAAGACGATCGCGCGAGGAGCGAAGGTAGGGGAATCGCTCTTCCCAGATTCAAAGATAGGGTGGGTGAACGCGGCGGTGAGATTGGGGAAACGGTTGCATGAGAAAAATCCGTATGACGCGATCGTTTCGACCTCGCCGCCGATCTCGGCGCATCTGGTCGGGATGCGACTGGCGCGCGAGTGCGGGTTAAAGTGGGTGGCGGATCTCCGGGACCTCTGGTCGGTGGCGCCGATTGAGACGGCGTACAGTCAGCCAAGAATGGTCGAGCGGGGGATAGCGCTGAAGAAGGAGATACAGCAGAACGCGTCGGTGATAGTCGGGGTCAATCGCGCGGTGGCGGAATATATGGGGAGTGACGAAGTGATCTCGAATGGGTTTGATGCCGAGGTCGCACGAGCGTGGGGATTGCCGGAGAATAAGCAGAAGTTTTCGATAGGGCTGTTGGGGACTTACTCCGATGAGATGCCTCTGGAGCCTTTGTTTCAGATCGTGAGTTGCGCGATTGAACAGGGACGAGTTCGACGAGAGCAGATCGAGTTTCTGCAGGTGGGGGACACAGATAAGGAGTGGCTGACGAGCCTCGCGGAGAAATATGGGTTGGTAGAATCGGTTAAGGCGTACGGCTTGAAGCCACGTGGAGAGACGGTGAAGATACTGTCCCAATGTTCGCTGATGTACGCATCGCTGGCGGGACATCTGGCGGGGGCGACCACCTCGCGGGTCTTTGATATGCTGGCCTCGGGAAGACCGATACTGGCGTATGCATCGCCGACGGGCGAATTAGCGCGGCAGATAGAGAAGGCGGAGCATTTTGTTCTGCGGGAGAATAATCAGGTTGAGGGGGTGAATTATCTGACGTCGCTCGTGGAACGGTGGAGCGCGGGAGATCTGGCGATAAGACCACTTCCGGAGTACGCGGCAGAGCATGCCTGGACGAACAAGGCGAAGCAGTACGCGGATTTGCTGGGGAGATTGAAGTGATCAGACCGAAGGTGTCAGTGGTGCTGATCGTCTGGGAAGGGATGAAGTTCCTTCCGGATTGTCTGCGGACATTGATGGCGGATCTTCAGTCCACCTCGCAGGAAGTGATCGCAATAGACAACGGTTCAACAGACGGATCGGCGGAGTTCATCGCAAAGGAATTTCCATCGATCATCTTGATAGAGAATGGCAGCAATCTCGGGTTTGCGAAGGCGGTGAATCAGGGGATAGAGGTATCCAAGGGAGAGAATATTCTGCTGTTGAATCAGGATATTCGAGTGCGGAGTGGGGCGGTCGAGGCGTTGTTGAAGCGGATCGAGGGGGAGAAGAACATTGGCGTCATTGGGCCGAAGTTTGTCGGGTTTGACGGAGTGACACAGCGATCGGCGCGGGCGTTTCCGCAATTGCGGCATGTCTGGTTCAAGCTGTTTTTTCTGTCTGAGATATTCCCGCAGAGCAAGCTGTTCGGGGGATGGAAGATGGGATGGTTCGATCATGAGACCGAACTGGAGGTAGACCAGCCGATGGGGGCGGCGTTGTTGATTCGTCGAGAGGTGATTGAGAAAGTGGGGAGGTTTGATGAACGGTTTCCCATATTCTTCAACGATGTCGATTTCTGCAAACGGGTCAGCGACGCCGAATACAGGTTGCTGTATTATCCCGGTGCGGTAATAGAGCATTATGTGGGGGGATCAACGCGGCGGTATCCGTTCAGAATGAAGTGGGAATCGCACAGGTCGATGTATCGTTACCTGGCGAAACAGACACCTATCTATCTCTGGCCGATGCTCTGGCTGACCGGACTGCTACTTCTGGTCGGCGTTATACCGGCGTATCTGCTGTCGGGCCGCAAGGCTACTTGAGCAGGATCATCTTTTTCGTTTCAGAGAATTCTCCCGCAGTCAATCGATAGAGATAGACTCCAGCCGCGTTACTTCCAGCACTCCAATTGACGATATGTTCTCCGGCGGCCAATTCCTGGTCCACCGGTGTCGCCACAATCTGCCCGAGCAGGTTGTAGATAGTCAGTGAGACATCGGCTCTGGTCGGGAGGGTGAAACGGATCTGGGTGTTCGGGTTGAACGGGTTCGGGTAATTCTGCCCGAGCGTGAAGTGCGTTGGCAATATGGCATTGTCGTCGACATCGGTGACAATCGAACCGGAGAGATAACTACGGTTGGTCGTGAAGCCGGGTTTGACCGCCGCAATGGAATAGATGAATGACGGGCTGAGCGGCGTGACAAAAGTCGCGCGTCCGGATTGGTCGGTGATCGATGTCTCAAGATTACTGTCGGCAAGCGACAGGATGAGATGGCAGTCGGGGAGCGGCTGGCCATTAGCGGTGACAATCACAGACTGTGGGTTGCCCGGCTCACTTGTGATAGTGGGGGTGAGTGGGATGGACTGGTAGATTCTCAGGGCGGGATCACCCAAGTAATTCAATCCATAGACCAGGTCGCGATAGTAGTAGATGGCGGCTTTGGCGCCATACATCGCCTGCACAGCCGGGCGATCCGGATGGGCAAAGAGTGAATCAAAGAATGCCTCTTGCAGAAGGTAGCTTGAGCCGACCCATCCCCATCGGGAATGACCGACAAAGCCGATCGCGCCATGCGGGTCGGCGAGGAGCGCCTGCGAGAGGTTGGGGGCGGTCTGGCCGAAATAAGGTTGGTCGCAATCGAACTGCGTGTTGTCGCAGGCGAGCGAATAATAGAAGGCTGGTTTGCCTTCGGAAGTTATGTCATCAAGATACCCGTGACCACCGACCGGTTCGGTCAGCATGATGGTCTTGGGCCATTCGTTGTAGTTGGCGGATTTGAGGACGAAGCCATCAGAGCGTCCGTGCGCGATGATATTCACGATGCCGAAGCCATGCTCAGTGACGGGCGCAAGCTCGGCGGGAGAAAGGTTGGAGGGAGCGGGGTCATCGCCGCGCTCAGCCTCAACCGCTGAGATGGTGTCGAGAAGAAAAGTCTCGGGAAACGCGGTCGCGATCTGATTATGCTGGCCCTCGTTAAGGTCGCGCATCTGGTCGGAAGAGTAGAAGATCGAGCGAGTGAGCCAGGAGCGGTCCGCGCCCGGGTTGGTTTCGTAGCCGATCAGTTTGTTGGTATAGGCGAGGAAATCCTCGGCGCGATTGAAGGGAAGCCGCCCGACATTGAGTTCGGGGGTAATGTCGGCGGCATCATCGAGACGCTCGCCGAAAGTGCCATCGTGGTCGCGATCCCAGTTGCCGGTCAGGTCGGCGAAGTAGAGGTCGCAGATCTGCAGGTTGACGGGCGAAATGGCAGTGTCGCTATGGTTCGTGTAGTGATAGGCGAGGCGTATCGGGACGACCGTTTCATCGCCCGCAAGAAGTAGATATCCGCCGGGGGTGGCGAAGTGAAGCTTGAGGAACTCGCGGACCTGCTCCGCATGGTCGACGCCGGAAGTTGAGCCGTAGATGCTTTCGACCGTGACTACCTGGACGTTGTAGCCGGTCGCAATACGGTACTGCTTGAGCGGCTCGAGCGCCGACTTGAGCGACTCGGACGTGATGATCAAGTAGTTCGGCGAGATGATATCGGTGGAGGCCGAGGCAATCTGAGTAGAACGATCGTCGTCGATGGAGAGTAGTTCGCTCTGCAAGAGATCACGACCATTGACGGTCACAGTAATACTTTCATTCAGGAATATCTGGCCATCTGAAATTGAATAGGGGAAGAGAATAATCTCAGCATAGCGTTTGCCATAGTCAGTTTGTTCGCCGATGACGATGCCGGGCTGAGAGAGAGATGGATACCCCTGGCGGATGATGGAGAGATCGTACGAGTTGGCATCGGTGGTAGGGAGATCATCGACAAATGATATCTCACCGATCATCAGTTGATTCGCGGACGTGATCTGAATATCAGAGGCGGATTCCTGATCATGCAACTCGATCAAGAATTGTTGAGCGGCGAATGAGCCGTTCTGGCCGAGACTGATGGTCGGCCAATTCTCATATTCAAAAATCTTCTGCGCGCTTAGAGGGAGTGCAGATTGCGGATCGATCGTAAGGGTCGTTGCCATGGTGCCGGTCGCTCCCGTGACCAGCACGAACAAGAAAATCAAAGCCTCTCTCTTCACCGTGTACCCCTGTTTCAGGTTGAATCCGCGACACTAGAGTGCATGCGGTCTGCCGACCGATTGGGGAGTCAGCGAGTCGGTGAAGCTGTTATTAACCCATTTAATTCAAATAGATTGCGGAGTTATCCACATGACGGTCTGAGGTGAGATCGTTGAGGGGAAGCCATTACTGTCCACAGAGTGGGGGAGGCTGTCCACAGTTCTCTGGAAGTGCGGCCGGAAAAATTGTAGATAACTAGTAAACCGGCGTTGGGTGGTAAGTGGCAACCGGTTCGCCGGTTTTACGTTTTCAATCGGTTATTTCTCGCTGTCAGATAAAGGTTTAAGGTTGAACTTTTTTCTAATGAAGGGGAAGAAATGTCTTGACAGTGGTGGGAGAAAAGTGATAAAATTAGGCGGTTCTGGGTTACAGTGGCTCAAAGTGGAGGAAATCTCTTGACCGGCTTTTATGGACAGTACCAAACGACCCTCGATGACAAGGGGCGTTTTGCATTGCCTGCCAAGCTGCGGTCGGTCAAGGGGCTGTCTGAGGAGGCACTGTTAGACGGCAACATCATCCTGACCAAAGGTCTGGATGGCTGTTTGACGCTCTACCCGGAGTCGGAGTGGGCAGAGATACAGAATCGCCTGGCATCGCTCAGTTTCACACAGAAAGACTTCCGGTTCTTCAGTCGCGAGTTCTACGCGGCGGCCAGTGTGGTGTCGCCGGACAAGAACGGGCGCATCCTGGTGCCGTCGCATTTGCTGGCGGAAGCGGGATTAAAGAAAGAGCTGTTGGTGATCGGTGTGAACCGTTGGGTAGAGATTTGGAATCCTGAGCGCTACCAGTACTACAAGCAGCAGTACACCCGCAGTTACGAGGAAGTAGCGGAACGATTGTTCATGGGCGATGACCGCGAGCGTACCTGATGAGTATCATCAGCCGGTGTTGGCTGATGTCGTGGTCTCGTTACTGATCACAGGGTCGAACGGTGCTTATCTCGATCTGACCGCGGGGGGCGGAGGTCACCTGAAGAGGCTGGCCGCGGCGTTGGGCGACGGCGCGAGGTTGTACGGGATCGACCGCGATCCCGAGGCGATCCGCAGAGCAACTTCAGAACTGTCTCACTTCACACAATCATATCAATTCATTCAGGCTTCGTTCGGCGATCTGGCCGAAGTGGCGAAGCAGTTTTCGGAGAGCGCGTTTACCGGGATCCTTTTGGATCTGGGGGTGTCGTCGAGGCAGATCGATGATGCGTCGCGCGGGTTCTCGTTTCGACAGGAAGGTCCGCTGGATATGCGGATGGACCCGTCCACAGGAGTGACGGCGGCGGACCTGATACAGCGGAGCAGCGAGCGACAATTGACCGAGATATTGCGCTCGTACGGAGAAGAGCAGCAGGCCGCCCGGTTGGCCAGAGCGATCGTCAAGGAAAGACAGCGAGAGATGATTCGGACCACCACGCAGCTAGCTTCAGTCATATCCTCGGTCATACATCCCCCCCACCAGGTCAAATCGATCGCGCGCGTTTTTCAGGCGATCCGTATCGCGGTGAATCGCGAGCTGGAGCAATTGGAGGCGGTTCTTCCGGCGGCGTATGATCTTCTCGCGCCGGGGGGACGTCTGGCGGTGATCTCGTATCATTCGCTCGAGGACCGCATAGTGAAGCGGTTCATGCAGCAGAAGGCGAATCCGCCATGTGTCTGTCCGCCGCGGTTACCGATCTGCACATGCGACCGGACGCCGACCTTGAAGTTGATCACCAAAAAACCGATCGAGCCGGACGAGGCGGAGATCGCGGCGAATTCGCGCGCGCGCTCGGCCAAGCTCCGTGTGGGGGAGAGGGTGTAAGATGGCCGATTCGGTACGGAAATTCAAAGAGACAGTCGAGTTTCAACAGGGGTTCCTGACGCGGATCAGGCAGCACCGGTATTTCGGGCTGGCGGTCGTCAGCACGTTGTTGTTGCTGGTAGCGTGCATACATATATGGCAGCGCGTACAGGTGATCCACCTGGTACAGGAAGTGGACGCGCTCAAGGCACAGAGCGCGTTGATGCTGGATGAGACGAAGAAGGCGCAGATGGATATCGCCGGTTTGACGCGCGCGACGCGTATCGCGGTTTGCGCGGCGGAATCACTGGGGCTTGAGCCGATCGCGGCGGACCGTCTGTTCACGATCCAGATGCAGAGCCAGAAGCCGGTGCAGCGGGACAGCACGGATGAGTTCGCGGAAGTGATGTCCTCGATCAAGCGGGTGGCTGATTTCATGCCGGTGATGAGCGAGGCGAGTGCCCGCTCAAATGAACTTCGACCGCTCAAATTCGATTCCATCGCCAGTCGGGAGGATATCCGATGACACGGACGCGGCAGGAGAATATTCGTCTTCGCGTGATCTTCGCGCTGGTGATCTTTTTCTTCCTCGTGGCGGTGGGACGGCTGGCTCATCTTCAGTTGTATCTCGGCGACAAGTACGCGGCAATAGTGGAGAAGCAATCAACGGGGACGATCCCAATCCCGGCAGAGCGCGGGATGATCTATGACCGGTATGGTTCGCTGGTGGCGAAGAATGTGATCGTATCGTCGCTGTACGCCTGGCCGAATGATCTGGCAGAGTTGGATTCGGTGGCGACGTATTTGGCAAAGATCGGCGGAATGACGCGATCCGAGGCGATAGAAAAGTTCAAGTTGGAGCCGCGGAAGTTCCGTTGGATAAAACGTCGCCTGGCGGATGAAGAGGCAAAGCAGATAGCGGCGGACAATCCTCCGGGTCTGCACTTGCGAGAAGATAGCCATCGAGCATATCCGCTCGGGCTGGTCGGCAAGCAGATACTTGGATTCACGGATATTGATAATATCGGGCAATCCGGATTTGAGTTGGCGTACGACTCGATGCTGACCGGTAAGGGAGGATACGCGGATATCCGCCGGGATGGATTGCGCAAGACCTATCGAGTGGAAGAAGCGGCGCTGGTCAAGCCGACGCCAGGGAAGTCGGTAGTGCTGACGGTGGATTGGCGGTTGCAGGATATCGTCGAGTCGGAATTGCAGCACGCGGTGGACAGCTTTAACGCCAAGCAGGGGATGGCGGTGTTCATCGACACGCGGAACGGGGATATCCTCGCGATGGCGCACTATGATCCTTTAGAGAAGGATCCGGAGAAGCCGACCAAGTTGCGCGCCATTAGCGATCAATACGAGCCGGGGTCGGTCTTCAAGATATTCACGGCGGCTGGGGTGCTGGACAGACGGGATGTCAATTACAGTTCGCTGATCGACTGTGAGAATGGCGCGTGGAAGGTCGGCAAGCGGGTGCTTCACGACGACAAGCGGCATGGGCTGATGAATTTCCGGGAGATCATCGAGGTCTCTTCAAATATCGGCATAGCCAAGTACGCGATCACGGTCGACCCGGAAGAGATGTTTGATGTCTATAAGAAGTTTGGATTTGGGAAGCGGTTGAAATGCGGTTTACCGGGCGAGGCCTCGGGACAGCTCTTTACGCCGCCGAAATGGAATGATTTTACAGTGTCGCAGTTGGCGATGGGGCACGCGGTGGCGGTGACGCCGCTGCAGTTGGCCTCGGCAATAGGGGTGGTGGCAAATGACGGCGATCTGCTTCGTCCGCGATTGATCCTCGGGTATGTAGATGACCAAGGGTATGTAGTGGAGGAGCAGAAGCGCGAAGTATTGCATCGCGTGGTCGACAAGGGACTCGATTCGCTGCGTGCATTCATGCGCGGCGTGGTGGAGAAGGGGACTGCAAAGGCGGTGAATTCGAAGATGGTGGAGATCGCGGGGAAGACCGGGACGGCGCAGTTGCCGGATCTGGAGACGGGGCGGTATTTCCAGAATAAATACGCGGCGACGTTCGGCGGCTTTTTCCCCTATGAGAATCCGACGGTGGCGGGGGCGGTGATATTGATCGATCCGCAGCCGATGCATTATGGCGGCTTGACCTCGGGGCCGACGTTCCGTCGCATAGTAGAACGATACGCGGTGCTAAATCCTGACCTGATAACGCTGCCGGAAAGGACGCTGGCGGCGAGGTCAGGACGAGTGCGGGTAACGGTGGACCTGCCGAATTTTGTCGGTCGGGATCTTGAAGCTGCAACACAGCTCGCGGATGTGCGAGGGATCAAATTGCGTACCACCGCCGATGAGGGGACGGTAGTCTGGCAATTCCCTCCGCCCGACCGAAAAGTAGATGAGGGCGACGAAGTAGTCGCCCTCGTCACCAATCCCACCGACAGTGTGATGCGGATGCCCGACCTGACGGGATTACCGGTAAAGAAAGTAAGCGCGCTGTTGACGCACGTTGGCGCGAAATTCCATATCCGGGGGACGGGACGTGTTGTCTCCACCTCCATTGCAGCAGGCGAACCATTCGACCCCGCAGTTCCATTGCAGGTTGAGTGTCAGCCGATCTAAAGGACGCATGAAACTACACGAGTTGGTGGCAGAGGTTGAGGGAGCGATCATCACCGGGAACGGTGAGGTCGATATCGAAAATCTCGAGTATGATTCGCGGCAGATCCGTCCGGGGTCGCTGTTCCTGGCGGTGAAGGGGTTCAAAGAGGATGGCTACACGTATGTCCCGCAGGCGCTGGAAAACGGCGCGGTGGCGGTGATGGGGGAACGCGACGGCGCGGAGGGAGTGGCGATCCATGTGAAGGTGCCGGATATCCGAAAGGCGATGGCGGATGTATCGGCACGATTTTACGGCTATCCCGGAATGCGTCTAAAAGTGTGTGGCGTCACCGGGACAAACGGCAAAACGACAACCTGCAATCTGATAAAAAAGATACTGGAAGCGCGCGGCAAGAAAGTCGGACTGGTGACCTCGCTCGTGTATGACACCGGCGAAGAGCAGTTCGTGGCGTATCGCACGACGCCGGAGTCGCTGGATATGCAGAGATTACTGTTTTTGATGCGGAAGAATAACTGCGTGAACGCGGTGATAGAGACGTCTTCGCACGCGCTGGCCTTGCACCGAGTGGATAATATCAATTATCGAGTGGCGGTCTACACTAACCTGACGCGGGATCATCTCGATTTTCATGGGACGATGGAAGATTATTATCAGGCGAAGGCGATGCTGGTGCAGAAGCTGTCCGGCCCGATGAGCTACGCGGTGATCAATCTGGATGTGCCGGAGTTTCACCAATTGTTCGGCGAATTGCAGGGACCGTTCATCGCCTATTCGCTTTCGAACAAGCAGGCGGATGTGTACGCCGGAGATTACGAGATAAAGCCCGACCGAACTATCTTCGACCTCGTGACGCCGATGGGGACACGGACGGTATCGTTCATGTTGCCGGGGCAATTCAATCTGATGAACGCCCTGGCGGCGGCGGCCGGCGGACTGGCGAGCGGGATCGATCTGGATACAGTGGTGAAGGGCCTGGAAGAGGCGACGCCGATCCCGGGGCGGTTCAATTATGTGGAGATGGGTCAGCCGTTCGCGGTGTATGTCGATTACGCACATACGCCGGACGCGATAGAGAGACTGTGTGAAGCTTCGCGCGGTGTAATGAAGCGCGGGCGATTGTTGCTGATGTTCGGGTGCGGCGGGGACAGGGATAAAGGGAAGCGACCGTTGATGGGGACGGCGGCAACGAGTTTCGCGGACTTTGTGATCGTGACATCGGACAATCCGAGGACCGAGGATCCGCAGGAGATAATCGAGAATATCAAGCCCGGACTGAAAGGGCACAATTACGAGATACATATCGACCGGCGCGCGGCGATCAAAGCGATCGTGGCGATGGCGCGACCGGGAGATGTGGTATTGCTGGCCGGCAAGGGAGCCGAGCGGTACCAGGAGATTCAGGGAGTGAAACATGAGTTCGACGACGCGACCGAAGCAAAGCGGGCGCTCGAAGGGCTCGGGTATACCGGCGTATTGGCCACCGAGGGACGTTGATCAGTTTGCGATTTGATCAGCTTGCACGGATGACGGGCGGGACATTGAAGTCCGCCAGCTATGGAGAGCGCGCGTTTGCGGGTGTCTCCATAGACAGTCGCACGCTTAAGGCGGGCGAGTTGTTCATTGCATTGCGGGGCGAACGGGTCGACGGGCATGACTTCATCGCGCAGGCGATCGAGCGCGGCGCGGCGGGGTTGATGACGGAAGTTTCGTACGAGAATTCCTCGGTCGGGCCGGATGTCGCGGTGGTGATGGTGCAGAACAGCCACGAGGCGATGATGTCGCTGGCGCGGCAGTATCGCGACCAGACCGGCGCGAAAGTGGTCGGTATCACCGGCTCCAATGGCAAGACAACAACCAAAGAGATCACCTACTCCCTGTTGAGCGTCGTAGACAAGGATGTCTACCGCTCTTCGGGGAATTTGAACAATTTGTACGGGATGCCGCTGGCGATATTCGCGATGCCGAAAGAGACGCGAGTGGCGGTGCTGGAGATGGGGATATCGCATCCGGGCGAGATGACCAAGTTGACGCAGATAGTCCGGCCGGATGTGGCGGTGATAACGAATATCGGGGCATCGCACTTGGAGTTCCTCGGTTCGCTCGAGGGAGTGGCGCGCGCAAAGCTGGAGATGGTGGCGAGTTCTTCGCCGGATGTACAGGTGATCATCAACGGCGATGATCCGGTGCTGACGCGCGAGATAAAGCTCTATCGCGACAACTACGTGACGTTCGGCATGACTCATCCGGCGACCTTTGAGCCGGAGAAGGTGCAGCGCCAGAGCGATGGCACGGCGATCGTGACGGTCGAGGGACACCGGTTCCGTCTGCCACTGTTCGGGGAACATCAGGTTTACAATCTGTTGACCGGTTATGCCGTGGCGCGGACGCTGGGGTACAGTTTTGATTCGATCGATACCGAGTCGATCCAGTTTGTGACGGCGCCGATGCGGGGGCAAGCGGTGACACATCGCGGCGTGAAGTTCATTGTCGATTGTTACAACGCGAATCCGGAGTCGGTGCGACTTGGACTGAAGTCATTCGCGGCGATGGAGACTTCCGCACGGAAGATAATCATCCTCGGCGATATGCTGGAGTTGGGGGCACAGGCGCAGGAATATCACCGTCAGATCGGCGCGCTTTTGGCGCAACAGAGATTTGATCTGGCGGTTGGTGTCGGGTCACTCGCCAAGTCGATAATCGCGGCGGTGTTAGATGCCGGAGTGAGCAAAGAGAAGTTGCTGCATTTCGGTGACGCGACGTCCGCGGCCGCGGCACTGCAAGGAAAGTTCAAGCAGGGGGATCTGGTTTATATCAAGGGATCGCGAGGAGTCGGTCTGGAGAAAGTGTTCAACGCCTTCACCGGTGAGGGAGGGGCGCACTAATGTTCTACCACTTCCTGGTACCGTTGACCGAGTATTTCACCGGATTCAATCTGTTCCGGTATATCACGTTCAGGACTGCGGGGGCGACAATCACCGCGCTTTTGATATGTCTGGTGTTCGGGCCGATCTTCATCAAGTGGCTTCAGAAGAAGCAGATCGGCGAAGAGATACGCGTCGATGGTCCGCAGAGTCATAAGAAAAAAGCGGGCACGCCAACGATGGGCGGGATAATCATCCTGACCGGGATAATCGTGCCGACCCTGCTCTGGGCGAATCTCAGCAATTTCTATGTGCTGATGTGTCTGCTGGTGACGGTCTGGCTCGGCGGGCTGGGGTATCTGGATGATTACTTCAAGGCGATAAAAAAGCAGAAGTCCGGATTGGTCGCACGAAAGAAATTCGCGGGGCAGATAATATTGGGAGTGATCTTCGCGCTCTCGCTGGTTTACCTGTCGCCGGAGGGGAGATACGATGGGACGACCTCGATACCGTTCTTCAAGAATTTCGTGCTGAATCTGGGGATCATGTATATCCCGTGGATCGTGTTTGTGCTGACGGGGACCTCAAACGCGGTGAACCTGGCGGATGGTCTGGATGGATTGGCGATCGGGTTGATCGGGATCTGCTTTATGGCGTTCACGGCGATCGTGTACGTGACGGGTCGATTGGATTATTCGAATTATCTGCAGATAGATTACCTGCCGGGGACAGGGGAGTTGACGGTGTTTTGCGGGGCGGTGCTTGGGTCAGCGCTGGGGTTCCTCTGGTTCAATTCGCATCCGGCGCAGGTCTTCATGGGGGATACCGGTTCGCTGGCGCTGGGTGGAGCGCTGGGAGCGATTGGGATTCTGCTAAAGAAGGAATTGTTGCTGGTGGTGGTTGGAGGCGTGTTCGTGGCGACCGCGCTTTCGGTGATCATCCAAGTGTTGTCATATCGATATCGCGGCGGGAAGCGGGTGTTCAAGATGGCGCCGTTGCATCATCATTTCGAGCTTTCCGGCTGGCATGAAAACAAAGTGGTGATCCGGTTCTGGATCATGGGGGCGTTGTGCGCGTTGTTGACGCTCGCGACGCTGAAAATACGATGACGTTAGAAGAGAAGATACGAGGCAGACAGGTCGGCATAATCGGGATGGCGCGCTCCGGCGTGGCATCGGCGGTCCTGGCCAAGCGCAAAGGGGGGAAGCCGTTCATCTCGGATAACGCCCGCGCCGAATTGTTGACCGAGCCGATCAGTCGACTGCGGAAAGAAGGGATCGAGTTCGAGACGGGCGGTCATACGGATCGCCTGCTGGGTTGCGATTACCTGGTGGTGTCGCCCGGTGTGCCGTTGTCGCTGGAGATACTGAAACGCGCGCGCACGTCGAATATCCCGATCTTCTCGGAACTTGAATTCGCGGCATGGTTCTGCAAAGGGAAGATCGTCGCGATAACCGGTACGAACGGAAAGACGACCACGACGGCACTGACCGGCGAAGTTTTCAAGGCGGCGGGTATCCCGACGTTCGTGTGTGGGAATATCGGCGTGGCGTTCACCGACGTGGCGGATCAGGTACCGGAGAATGGCGTGGCGGTGGTGGAAGTGTCCAGTTTCCAGCTTGAGACAGTGGCGGATTTTCGGCCGAACGCGTGCGCGATCCTGAATATTACGCCGGACCATCTGGATCGTCACGGATCGATGGACGGATACAAAAAGGCAAAATACCGCATCACGGAGAATCAGGGGCCGGATGACTATTTCATCATCAACCGGGATGATGAGATCCTGATGACCGATCCGGCGCCGACACAAGCGACGCGGCTGCAGTTCTCGATAAAGGATGACGCGTCGGCGAATACCTTCGTGCGGGATGGCGCGCTCTGGATACGGTTCAAGGGACGCGAATCCCGAGTGATAGCGGTTGACGAGATAACGATTCAGGGGCCGCATAATCTACAGAACGCGGCTGCGGCGATCGCATTAGCGATGACCTTGGATGTACCGACCGCGGCGATGGCGCAGGCATTGAGGTCGTTCCCCGGAGTGGAACACCGGCTCGAGAAAGCGGGTGTGGTGGCGGGGATCACGTTCATCAATGATTCAAAGGCGACGAATGTTGATTCGGTGGTGGTGGCGCTCCGGTCGATGCGGACGCCGACCTACATCATCATGGGCGGTCGTCACAAAGGGGCGCCGTATACGCCGGTCATCGAGGCGGGAAAGCCGGTGATCAAAGGTGTGATAGCTATAGGAGAGTCGCGCGAGAAGATATTCAACGATCTGGGGAAAGCATTCCCCGTGTCGTTTGCCGCCACGCTCGAAGAGGCGGTGCATAAAGGATTTGAGATGGCGCATCCGGGAGAGTCGGTGCTGTTGTCGCCGGGGTGCTCCAGTTTTGATATGTTCGAGAATTTTGAACACCGCGGGCAGGTCTTCAAACAGACGGTTGCTTCGCTGAAAAATGGAAAGAAGAAGAGTGAGTCAGTCGGTCGCTAAATCCCGTTTTGATGAAACGCTGCTTTTCCTTTATCTGGGGATAGTCGCGTTCGGGCTGATCATGGTCTACTCGACGTCATCGATCATGGCGGACGGTCGTTTCGGTTCACATTTCCATTTTCTAAAACAGCAGGCGGTCTGGATGATCGCGTCGCTGATCATGATGTTCGTCGTGTTTCGGTTGGATCTGCAAAAGTGGGCGGCGCTGTCTGTGCCGGCGCTGTTCGTCACGTTTCTGCTGCTGGCTCTGGTTTTCATTATGCCAGCCCGTAACGGGGCGCATCGCTGGCTGATGCTTGGGCCGATGACGTTGCAGCCATCGGAGCTATTCAAGTTCGTCACGATCTATTATCTGGCGTTTTCGTTGTCGAATCCGAAGCGGGATATCAATTCAGTTCGCCAGTTGATGCTGCCGTATGGGCCACTGCTTGGCGCCGGGTTGGGATTGATCTTGTTGGAGCCGAATCTCGGGATGACGATCCTGGTGTTCTTCACCGCGCTCGGGATATTCTTCCTCGCGGGATTGCGCATCAAACATATCATGGCGGCGGCGTTGCCGCTGGTGGCGACAGCATCTTTTGTAGTATTCGTGATAGGCTACAAGAAGGCGCGCATTCTGGATCATATCGCGGCGGTGGTTGATCCGTTGCAGGGGAGCTATCAGGTGAAGCAGTCCGCGCTGACGTTGGGCGCGGGTGGACTCTTGGGAACGGGATTGGGCGAGGGGAGACAGAAGCTGTTTTTCCTGCCGTACCCGCATACCGATTTCATCTTCAGCGCGACTGGAGAAGAGATTGGATTCGTTGGGCTGGTAATCCTTTTGGTCGGACTGTTTTTCATGCTGTGGCGCGGATTCAAGATAGCGGCGGCACAGCCGGACAGGTTTGGATATCTGATGGCGGCCGGGACCACCTGGGCGCTCTTCATCAATATGGCGGTGAATATCGGCGTGGTAACGGCGATCCTTCCGGTGACGGGGCTTCCGCTGCCGTTCATTTCGTATGGCGGGTCATCGCTGTTGTTTTCGAGTTTGGGAATCGCGGTACTGCTTAATCTGTCACGACGGACGGTGCGCGCATGACCACGGCGCGTTTGATATTCGCCGGCGGCGGCACGGGCGGACACCTGTATCCCGCGATCGCGATCGCGGATAGAGTGAAGGAGTTGCTCTCTCCAAAGATGGCGGTTGAGATCATCTTTGTCGGGACAAAGCGCGGGATAGAGTATCGCGTGCGGGAGACCCTGGGGTATCCGCTACATCTGATAAACATTCGCGGGATCGCGCGGTCATTGACCTTGTCGAATCTGGCGGTGCCGTTCTTGGTAGTCAGCGCGATGTTGAAGGCGCGGTCGCTGGTGAAGTCGTTCCGTCCGCATGTGGTGGTCGGGACCGGCGGATATGTCTCCTGGCCGGTGCTTCGAGCGGCGACCGGACAGAAGATAACGACGGTGCTGCAAGAACAGAACTCTTTCCCGGGAGTGACGACGCGTCAACTGGCGCCACACGCGACGCGGATCTATCTCGGCTTCGGCAAAGCGGCGGAGCTGCTCAAGACGAGTGGAGAGATGATCGTCACCGGGAATCCAGTGCGTGCGATTATTTCAAAGGGGAATAGAGAAGACGCGTTGAGAGCGTTCGGGCTGGATCCGAACAAAAAAACGATCCTGGTCATCGGGGGAAGCCAGGGGGCGCGGAGTATCAATCAGGCGGTACTGCACGGATTGCAGAATGCGAAAGTGCCTGAGGGGTATCAATTGGTGTGGCAGACGGGCAAGAGGGATTACACGGAAGTATCCGACGCGGCGGGTGCAAAGGCAAAAAGTCACGCCCTCTTCCCGTTTGAGTCACGCATGGAGCTGGTGTACGCGGCGGCGGATGTCGCGATCGCGCGAGCGGGGGCGATAACGCTCGCGGAGCTTGAAGCATGCGCGCTGCCATCGGTGCTGATCCCGTATCCGCACGCGGCGGGGGACCATCAGCGGAAAAACGCGGAGGAATTCGCGCGTCAGGGATACGCAACCGTGATTGATGAGAATGAGCTGGCATCGCGTGAGCCGTTGAGTGAAGCGGTCGCGCTGGTCAGTTCGGGAAAAGCGGCGCGGATGCGTGAGACGATGCGCCAGATGAACGCGAAGAAAAGTCCGGCTGTAGATATCATCGCCAACGACATTGTTAACCTCCTAACTCGGGCAGTTCAGCCGGGAGCGATAGATGACCACAGAAATGACAGTAACCAAGGCCGTTAACCGGTTTCAGAGTGATAAAGTAATGTTCGGTCGATTCAAGAAATTGCACTTCGTCGGGATCGGCGGCGCGGGGATGTCCGGGATCGCGGAGATATTGGTCAACCTGGGGTACCAGGTGTCCGGCTCAGACAGCACACCGAGCGAAATGACCGAGTACCTGGCAAAGATCGGGATAAAGATCCAGCACGCGCATGTGGCGGAGAATGTCGAGGGGATCGACGTGGTGGTGATATCATCGGCGATCAACCCGAGTAATCCGGAAGTGGTCGAGGCGCGACATCGGGGGATCCCGGTGATCAAGCGCGCGGAGATGTTGGGCGAGTTGATGCGGCTGAAGTTCTCAATCGGCGTGGCAGGGACGCATGGGAAGACCACGACAACCTCGATGATAGGGCGGATCCTGCAACACGCGAACCTGATGCCGACGCTGATTGTCGGCGGCGTGGTGGCGGAGTTGGGAACAGGCGCGGCGTTGGGGACGGGAGATTATCTCGTCGCCGAGGCAGATGAATATGACAAGTCGTTCCTGGCGATGTTTCCATCGATGGCGGTGGTGCTGAATGTCGAGCCGGATCATCTGGAATGCTACAACGGGATGGAAGATCTGTTGGGGTCATTCCTGACCTATATCAATCGCGTGCCGTTTTATGGGTCTGCAATAATCTCGGCGGATGACCCGAATATCGCGTCGTTCCGCGAGAAGATCAGCCGCCCATACGCGACTTTCGGGTTCAGTAATGACGCGGATTATCGCGCGGTCGATATCCGACTGGAACCGCACCGGACCATGTTCTCGGTCTATCACAAGACAGATTTGCTGGGAGATATCATCCTGCGCGTGCCGGGGAAACACAATGTAGCGAACTCGCTGGCGGCGATCGCGGCCTGCCGCGAATTGGATGTGCCATTCGCGCCGATAGCGGACGCGCTGAGAGAGTTCCGCGGAGTAGGACGTCGGTTCGAGCAGATAGCCGAGGTGAATCGTATTCTGGTGATAGATGATTACGCGCATCACCCGACGGAGATAAAGGCGACGTTGAGTGCGGCCAAAGATGTCTATCCGGACCGCCGGATAGTAGCGGTCTTCCAGCCGCATCTGTTCAGCCGGACACAGCAGTTCGCGAAGGAGTTCGCGCAGGCGCTGTCGATAGCGGATCAGGTGATCCTGACGGATATCTATCCAGCGCGCGAAGTGCCGGTGCCGGGGGTGACCTCGGAGTTGATCAAGCGCGAGGCGGAGAAAAGCGGCGCGAAGCAGTTCCAGTATGTCGGCGTAAAGGAGAACGCGCTGGAGGCGATCGGAAAGATGGCGCAGCAGGGAGATGTGATCATCACGATCGGCGCGGGTTCGATCACTTACATCAAACATCTGATCGTGGAGAAGATCAAGGCTCTCTAAGAGAGTCGTGAGCAGGGAAGCTCGTCATGTTCAGCAAAGAAGTTCGTGTACTGTTGGGAATGATCATTCTGTGCGGCGCAACCGCAGTGGCGTTGGTACAGTACACGGATATCTGTCGGCTGAACGCGGTGACGATCAACGGCGAGAAAGTGCGGAAGGTGGAGGATCTTGGACTGAAGGCGACGAAGCCGATCCTCTTCCAGCCGGTCGACAGCCTGGCGGACGCGCTGATGACGCGCCGTGGAATTACCAGGGTTGATATCGATTACAAGCTGCCGAATTCTCTCCGCATTACCACCAATGAACTTGAGCCGGTCTGCTATCTGCTGGATATCAAAACTGGGGTCATGTACGGGCTGGAAGAATCCGGCCGTGTGGTGCCGTGCGAACTGCAGGGGATAGACTGGAACGCGCCACTGTTCACAGGAGTAACGGTCAAACGGCTGCATGAGTTCCCGCCGGACGGGCGAGTGATGCAGATACTGAATCAGATGCGTCGACTGAAAGAGACCGAGCCAAGACTCTACGCGGATATCGAAGAGATCGATCTGAGCCGGACCGAGTATGTCACGCTGGTGCTGGCGAACAAGGCATATCGGTTGAAGATGCGGTCGGAAGAGTTCCTGGACAGATATATCGCGTTCGACCAGTTCATGATGACATTCCGCCCGGAGACGGACAGCGTGACCTCGTTCGACCTGACCTACACCGACCTGATAATCCGTCAGGGGTATACTCCGCCGAAAGAGAAGCCGGTGATAGATACATCGGAAGTGAACGACAAGGCGGCGATCTTTGACGATGCGGACATGCTGCAGGCATCGATAGCAAACGAACTGGCCGCGAAGAAGGCCGCACCGGCGCCCGCCGCGGTGAAAAAGCCTGCGGTGAAAAGCGGCACGACGAATTCGGCGACGAAGAAGACGACTTCGAAAAAGAGCAACTCAATTTCGAGCAAAAAGAAGACGAGCAGCGGAACGAAGTCAAAATCGTCCGGCGTGAAAAACGGCAAGTCGACGCCATCGAAGAAAAGCACGAGCGGAAAAGCTCCAGCGAAAGGCGCCACCCGTGGCTGATGAAAAGATCATAGCGGCGCTGGATATCGGAACGACCAAGGTGGTCGCGCTCGTGGGTGAGCGGGATGAGCATGGCGGGATCTATGTGATCGGACATGGTATCTCACCGGCGGAGGGATTGCGCCGCGGTGTGGTGGTCGACATGGACAAGACGGTGCGCTCGATCCAGAAGGCGGTCGAGGACGCGCAGATGGTCTCCGGCACAGTGATAGACAGAGTGACGGTTGGCATCGCCGGAGAGCATGTCCGCTCGATCAACAGCCATGGTGTGGTGGGAGTGAGCCGCTCGGATAAAGAAGTGACGCCGATGGATGTGCAGAAGGCGATCGAGGCGGCGCGCACAGTGGCGATACCGGTCGACCGTGAGATCATCCATGTGATCCCGCAGGATTTTTCGGTGGATGACCAGACCGGGGTGAAGGATCCGACCGGGATGTCGGGCGTGCGACTGGAAGTAGAAGCGCACATCGTGACGGCCTCGGTGACGACTGCGCGGAATATCTACCGCGCGCTGGAACGCTGCCGACTGGGAATAGACCATATCGTGCTGGAGTCGCTGGGGCTGGCGACGATCCATCTGACGCAACGTGAGATGACGACCGGCGCGGTGGTGATTGATATCGGCGGTGATATCACCAATATGGCACTGTTCTATGACGGCGCGATTCGGTCGACCGCGGCGATACCATTGGGATCACGGAATGTGACGAACGATATCGCGATAGGACTTCGGACAACACTCGACCAGGCGGAAGAGCTGAAGCTGGGATACGGCGCGGCGCTGGCCTCGATGGTCGACCCGGAAGAGATGGTGGTGGTGACGGGGATCGCGGGGAAGGGGAGCCGGGAGATATCGCGCAACGTGCTGGCCTCGATCATCGAGCCGCGGATGGAAGAGATACTTTCGCTGGTCGCGCGCGAGTTGAAGAAGATCGGACGGAGTGACAATATCGCGGCGGGAATGGTGTTGACCGGTGGCGGCGCGATGTTGCCGGGGACGGTTGAGTTGGCGGAGCAGTTGTTCGATGTGCCGGTGCGGCTCGGCCAGGTCAAAGGATTTACGCATATACCGGATGAACTGAATACGGTCCGATTCGCAACCGCGCACGGACTGTTGTTATACGGATTCGCCAACGAGGCGAACGCAGCTATCTCGGGAAGCGCCGTCAAAGGGTGGTGGAAGCGGATCGAGAGCTGGATCACGAAACAATTTTAGGAAACAGGAATCAGGTTAGAGGTAGAGAGGAACCAAGCATGTTGGAGAACAAGCATCAATTCAACCTGGCGGCTGATTATGTCGGCTACGCCAACATCAAGGTAGTGGGTGTGGGCGGAGGGGGCGGCAACGCGATCAACCGGATGATCCAGAACAATCTGCGGGGCGTGGAATTCATCGCCATCAATACCGACGCGCAGGTGCTGGATCAGTCGTTGTCGGAAAAGAAAATTCAGATCGGGCGGGAGATCACGAATGGTCTCGGCGCCGGGGCGAATCCGGATGTGGGCCGCAAGGCGGTGGATGAATCGCGCGCCGAGGTGATGCGCGAGATCGGCACGCCGAATCTGGTCTTTATCACGGCCGGGATGGGTGGCGGCACCGGGACAGGGGCCGCGCCGGCAGTGGCTGAGTTGGCCAAATTGTCGGGAGCGTTGACGGTGGCGATCGTGACGACGCCGTTCAAGTTCGAAGGGAAGCCGCGCATGACCCGCGCCGAGTCCGGGCTGGCGGAATTGAAAAGCAAAGTTGATACGCTCATCACGATCCCGAATGAGCGGTTGTTGTCGATAGTCGACAAGAAGACGACGCTGGCGGACGCGTTCGCGACAGCGGACGAGGTATTGCACCAGGCGACGAAGGGTATCTCCGACCTGATCACGATCCCTGGATTGATCAACTGCGATTTCGCCGATGTGCGCACGGTGATGCGCGAAATGGGTGACGCACTGATGGGGACCGGTTCGGGGAAGGGAGAGGACAAAGCGAGTGAAGCGGCGCGCGAGGCGATCTCATCGCCGTTGTTGGGTGATGTGTCGATCCGCGGCGCGCGCGGTGTGCTGATCAATGTCACCGGTGGCGAAGATATGACGCTGTTTGATGTCAATACGGCGACGTCGCTGATCTACGAAGAGGCGGGCGACGACGCGAATATCATTTTCGGCGCTGTGATCGACCCGACGATGAATGATGAAATGCGCGTGACGGTGATCGCGACCGGTCTCGGCGATGAAATGCCGAAAGCGAAGCAGCCGGTGGTGGAAGAAAAGAAGGCGGAACCGGTTCGTCCGGTGGCGCAGCCAATGCCGGCGCAGGAGATGACATTGTTCACGCAGGGAACGATGAATCCGCCATCCGAGCCGACCGCTCCCGCAGTGCCGCAGATGCCTCCGGCACAGCCGGCGTATGACGCGCCGAATTACTACGCGCCGATGGACGGTGAAGGCGTGACGGGTCCGGTTGAGGAAGTGGAAGAAGAGATGGCGGTGGCGCCATCGGTGCCGGAATACAAGCCGGAGACGACCTTCGGTCGCGGTAACGGCAATGGAAACGGTAACGGAAATGGGAATGGAAATGGACACGGCAACGCGAGCAAACATCGCGTGCCGGATTTTTCAGAGATAGATCGCACTATCCCGGCGTATCTGCGCAGACTGAGAGGCGAGCGCTAGACGCGAGATAGTTCGACATACAAACGTTGATCCACCCTGATCAACTCGTAGCGCAACTGCTACTGTATTTTGGTTCCTCCACAAGCCGTCGGTTCAACTACCCTACCGGCGGCTTTAATATTTGTGGGCGGTCGCGGCTACGTATAGGGAGGAGTCTATACAATCTTTTGGGTTTTTCAACGGGATTTTTTACCCAGTGGGTCAACTGGTTGGTGGTAAGGGGGTTACGATTGTGGTCGGGTGGGCACTGGGGTTGCGCGGTATGGGGTATCATCCGGGCTAACAGCCGGATGAACAGCTCTTAGTGAGCTGGGTGACAACTCCTCCCCTTCTGCTATAGGATAGTGTATTAAGGCCGCCGGGTCGCTCCCCCCGGCGGTTTTTTCTGTATTGGTGGAGATTGGAGTTTGTGAAGAGAAGGAGCGTCGGGTCACATTTCGAAGCGGTGCGCGACTATCGCAGGAAAGATGATAGTGTGGTGGCAGTCGGCTTCGAAGCAAGACCCGACGCAACGTTCTATCATACAGCCACGAGAAGACGTTCTCTCACACTTCGAAACGCGGCGCGGATAGCGCTGTAACGAAGATTGAGCAGTGGCAGTCGGCTTCGAAGCAAGACCCGACGGAACGACAGGACTGGCCGGCGGGAGCTTGCCTGACGGCGGGGGGATTGACAATTTGGACTAATTTAGTATATTATCCACTCAACTCGCACTTTCTATCCCCAGACGCACAGTACCAATAAATAGAGGCTGACCATCATGGAGTCATTACGTTCAGGCATTGGTGTAGTTCTCATTCTGCTGGTCATCGGGCTGGCATGTTCCTCAGATGACAATCCAATAGCACCTAAGCCGCCGGATAATCCGGTGGTGCTGGATACCGGTGGATTAGCGCAGATACAGGGGAACGCGACGGATACGGCGGCCAAGGTTCTGGAGGTAGTTGAGGCACATCCAGCTCCGGCAGACAAGATTGACAGTGATGGTTTCATGAGGACCAGACTGAACGGGATCCTCAATCCGACGGCGAGTGTCGAGACGGTGAATAACGCCCTCACGGTGGCATCGGCGGTCATCACTTTCTATGACACGGCAACTTTCTCTGTATCACTGCGCATCCCCGAACAGGCGACTCGAGAAGAGGCAGACAGTATTGGCGCTGATTTAGTAGGGACAGGGGCGTTCATGTTTCTGTTTGCCGGACAGGCGGCCCAGGTTTCGGGACAAGGATCGGTTTCCATCATACCGCAAAGGCCGTTGTGGACGATTCGACATCTGAGGAAAATGCGCATGCCGGCGGCGTGGCATGTGCAAGCACTAGCAGCGAGGAACGCACAGCAGGTTAAGATACTAGTGCCGGATGCGTACGGTTCATCCACTCCGATTTCTGAGATCCCGTCCCAGAGTTTTATCGCAGGAAACGGGGTGATCTCTGTTGCGGCCACAGGTCCAAATGGGTTCGTGAGCGGGAACCATGGTTTCCATGTCGCCGGAACGATCGCGGCCTCGTTCGACAACAGCGGTTCCACTGGGGTCCATCCTGGGGCTTCGCAGGATATATCGGTGCTATCTCTCCATATTGGGGGCCTGGGATGGAATGAGATCATGTCGGAGATTGCGCAATCGCTCCCGACCGAGCCCTGTCTTGTGTCGACGTCACTGGCGTACAACCAATTGATGAGCCAGCGCAGCAAGGTTGAGCGAGCGCTCGATGCAATCACCTGGCGCGGTCTGGTCGCAAGCCGTCAATCCAACTTTCTCATGTTCGCCGCCGCAGGTAACAACGGATCGGCGCTGGATGACTCGAGACTATCACAATATAGTCTGCCCTGGAATCTTGCGGCGGCATACGCATCTCCCGGCCAAATGGTGCCGGAAGTGATCGCAGTGGACATTCGTAAGGCCCTCGACGATTATTTCCAGATCATTACTACTGCGCTCCCCTCCGCCGCCACCGTCCTGAACAATGTAGTCGTCGTCGGTAGTTCCGATACGTTGGGGAATTTATCGGGATTCTCCAGTGCGCCATCGGCTGTGCGCGCAGTGGGTGAAGATGTCTGTGCGCCCTGTTTGATGGATGACCCGGGCTTGGATACGATGATGTGCCGCTTGATCGGGGGCGTTACGCGGGCGCTCTACGACGGGACATCGATGGCGACACCCCAAGTCACGGGTCTCGCGGCGTACTTGTGGAATATCAAGCCGTTGCTCTCTTTGCAGGAACTCAAGACTATCATTATCAACGCCTACAATCCTTTTGACCCAGTGATGCCGGGTGTGATCGACGCGTATCGCGCGGTACTCTCGCTTGATGCGGACGAATCCAACGCGCCGGTACGTCTTGCGCTGTTTGATGTCGCGGGGGCATCGGGTATGGCCGGCTCCGACAACACGTTTGACGAAAAGGATCTTGCGCTTTGGTTCGCCGAATTCAAGAATCATGAGAATAACCGGATCGGAGGCGCAGACCCATATGACTATTCCCGTTACGATCTCAATGGCAATGGGATCTCGGCGATCGAAGCCGCGTACGTTGACGATCTGCCGCAGTTATTCGATCTGGATGTCAATTCGCCGCCAGTGTTCTCGACAGAAAAAAGCCGGATGATAGAGGGGCAGGAGGTGAAGTACAACGAGCTGTCGGCCACGGATCTCGATATCTTATGTTACAACGCGTATTCTCCACTGTACACGGGAAGCGTTTCCGAGCGGACTGAGTTGTGTCTGCCGTGCCTGGGGACATTTGAACTGCAACTGAATATTGCGAGTGTGCTGAACGTCTCGCAGCCGGAGGCGCTGACAGTCAAGTTAATCCGGCATTCACCTGCCGGTGTGGTGACGGACGCACAGGGTGTCGATATCAATATCCTCGTGCAAAACGGGTCTGCCTCTCCGGACCAAGGGGTAACCGGCGCTGATGGAGTGTTGATGACCGAGATCACCGCGGATGGAACAGCGGCGCGAGTCGGTATACATGTCGAGGCACTGAAGAATGGTGTTCTGCTGGACTCAATGACGATAGCGCCTAGCGTGGTATCGGATGCCGCGGTGAGAATACTTGAGCACACCATGGAGTACTATTACAGGCATTACGTGGTAATTTGGAGATCTGAATCACCGCCGATCGTTTATGAGTGGTGTGACTCGCTTTCACGAGCAGATACGGTCATGTTGCCGCTACTGGGTCCAAGCAGTGGGAGTTTCACTGGACTGTCCGGTCCATGTGAATCCGATGAGGGAGCAGTTAGCCACGTGGCCCTTGACTCAAGGCACCAAATGAGCAATTCAGGCATAGAGTACAGTTTTGGTGTGACGGCAAATCATCTCGTACAGGCAAATGACGTCTCGGATGACCAGTCCGGAGTAGTGAGCGTATGGAGGAAGGTGACCGCGGTCATCGAAGTGAGTGGGGGCTCGATGCATCTTGATATGCAAGGTGCAATAAACGTCAGGGACTTCTACCCGGTATATGACCCGCTATTGGGGACCTCCCATGCCTACGGGAGGATCGAGGCAGTTTTGGAAGACGAGGAAGACACTGAAACGCCGCCTCTCTGGGTAGGGGGGGTGATCGCGGCGCAGGCGGTTTCAAGTTCGTTCCAGGAGACAGCCGAGGTGCCGCCCGGCAAATACCGGCTGAGGATTCTCATAGAGGACGGAGTGCAGATACGAAGTGACAAGAATGTGTTGCCGAAAGTCACTGAAGCCAAGAATGATGTTGATTACACAGTTCAATTGATGTTCACGCCAGTTGGTGGGAATGAGTTGTAAGTGACTACGGCAGACCGGGAGGTCTGCCGCTCAAATTAGCAGGAGATTGCAACGGCCCTCGGCAATCGTCACCCTTCGACTACGCTCAGGGCGACGAGTAGCGGGCCTCGCAATGACCATCTATCTATTTTTCCGCCAGTAGTACGGCTACTGCTCGAAGACTATCCTTCCTGCAAGGATCGTTTTGTAGACCTGCCCCGTCAGCTTCCAGCCGATGAACGGAGAGTTGTTCGATTTCGAGCGGAACTTGTCGCCTTTCACCGTCCATTTCTTCTCCGGATCAATGATCGTAATATCCGCCACCGAGCCTTTCTTCAGTGTCCCGCCCTGCACGCCGAAAATGCGCGCGGGGTTGGATGACATCTTGCGAATAGCATCGGTCCAGTCGAGATAGCCCTTATCAATCAGACAGGTTTTCACCAGACCGAGAGTCGTCTCGAGGCCGATCATCCCCGACGGCGCCTGGTCATACTCGCAGTCCTTCTCTTCAGCGGAGTGCGGGGCATGATCCGATGCGATGCAGTCGATGGTTCCATCGACCAATCCTTCGATAACCGCCATCCGGTCATCCTCGGTGCGGATCGGCGGGTTGACTTTGAGATTGGTGTTGTAGGCTTTGCCGATCTCGGTGTCGTTGAGCGCGAAATGATGCGGGCAGGCCTCAGTGGTGACATTGACGCCTTCACGCTTCGCCTGACGAATAGCGTCGATAGCGCGACGAGTCGAGATATGCTGGATATGGAGCCGTGCGCCGGTGAGGCGGCAGAGGGCGATATCGCGCAAGACCGCGATCTCTTCGGCGACAGCAGGTGAGCCGCGCAGACCGAGGCGGGTTGATTCGAACGATTCATTCATCACGCCATTGCCGACGAGGTATTGATCCTCGGCGTGCTGCATCACGACCAGATTGAACATCTTGGAGTATTCCAGCGCGCGGCGCATGATGTCCGGGTTCTGGACATAGTGGCCATCATCGGTGATGGCGATACATCCCATCTTCACCAGATCGCCGATCTCGGAGAGTTCCTTGCCATCGATATTCTTGGTAATAGCGCCGGCGACATACACACGCGCGGAGGCGTTGGCAGCGCGATCCTGCACGAATTTGACCGTCTCCTGGTTGTCGATGCGCGGCGTGGTGTTCGGCATACAGCAGATTCCGGTGAAACCACCGGCCGCGGCGGCCTGACAGCCAGATTCGATGGTCTCTTCATCTTCGCGACCGGGTTCGCGGAGGTGGACATGGATATCGATTAGTCCGGGGACTACCAGTTTCCCCTTGGCATCGATGACCTGGGATTTGTCGGCGGCCTTGATGGTCCGCTGCATTTCGGCGGAATCTTTTTCGACAGAGCTAATGACACCGTCTTTGATGAAGACGTGGCCTTCGGTGCCGAAGCCCATTTCCGGGTCGAGGATGCGGCCGCCGGTGATGACGAAATCGAATTTCTTGCTGCTCATGCCGCACCCCCTTCTTCTTTGCGACCGGAGAGCAGGTAGAGGACTGCCATGCGGACCGCCTGTCCATTGGTGACTTGTTCCAGGATGACCGAGCGATCGCTGTCGGCGACCTCGGAGGTGATCTCCACGCCGCGGTTCATCGGGCCGGGGTGCATGATCGTGTAGTTTTTGTTCAAGCGTCTCAAGCGTTCTTTGGTCAGGCCAAAGAGGTTGGTGTATTCACGCTGAGAAGGGAAAAGGCCGGCCTGCTGGCGCTCGAGTTGGATGCGCATGATGTTGACGACATCGGCGCCATCGAGGGCTTCATCGAGATCAGTGTAGACATCGACGCCGAACTTCTCGACCTCCATCGGCAGCAGGGTCTGCGGGCCGCAGACGGCGACCGAGGCGCCCATTGTTTTGAGTCCCCAGATATTGGAGCGAGTGACGCGGGAATGTTTGACATCGCCGACGAGCACCACACGCAGCCCTTTCAGTTTGCCGTATTTGCGGCGGATAGTGAACATGTCGAGCAGCCCCTGTGTCGGATGCTCGTGGGTGCCATCGCCGGCATTGATAATGTTGGCTTCCATGCACTGCGTGAGATAGTATGGCGCGCCGACGGAGGCGTGGCGTACGACCACCATGTCGATCTTCATCGCTTCGATATTCTGCACCGTGTCGCGGAGCGATTCACCTTTTTTCACCGATGAGGTGGAAGGGGAGAAGCTGACGGTGTCGGCGGAGAGACGTTTCTCGGCCAGTTCGAACGAAATGCGCGTGCGGGTGGAAGGTTCATAGAACAGATTCAGCACCGTGATGCCGCGCAGGGTCGGGAGCTTTTTGACTTCGCGGTCGAGGACCTCGCGGAATGATTCGGCGGTATCGAGGATCAGGTCGATATCGGATTTCGGCGCGCCTTCGAGCTGCAAAAGATGTCGGGAGGAGAGCTGGCTCATTTGCTTTTCCCTTTCTTTCCAGCGGATGACTTGGTGGCTTTGGTCGATTTGGACGGTTTCGCCGCTTTGTCGTGATTTTTGACGACGAAAACGCGGTCGGTCCCTTCTTTTTCTTTCACTTCGAGCACAACCTGGTCGGATTTTGCGGTCGGGATGTTGACGCCGACATAATCCGCTTTGATGGGGAGCTCGCGGTGGCCGCGGTCGACGAGGACGGCGAGCTGGATAGTTTTGGGGCGGCCGAAATCGATGATCTGGTCGAGCGCGGCGCGGATAGTGCGGCCGGTAAAGAGAACATCATCGACCAGGATGATATTCCGTCCGGCGACATCGAAGAGGATATCGGTGCGCTGGACGATCGGCTGGTCATGTTTGGAGCGGACATCGTCGCGGTAGAGGCTGATATCCATCAGGCCGACCGGGACCTTGACTCCTTCGAGTTTTTCGATAGTGGCGGCGATCCGTTTGGCGAGAAACGCGCCGCGGGTGAGGATGCCAATGATAGCGAGCGACTCGGCGCCGGAATTGTGCTCGAGGATCTCGTGCGCAATGCGGGTGAGCGCCCGCTGGATCTTGGTGTCATCCAGCAGCAGATCAGACTTATCTGACAGGGGCATTCGGTGTCCTTTTGTGACCTCGCGGGATCACTTAAAAAGGTTTGGTTTTTTTAGCTGGCGGGAAAATAGCGGATTGTGGGGCGGTGTCAAGGGGAGGGGGAAGAAAAGTGTAAGTGGTTGGGGGGGAGGGGGGTGGGGGAGCAGATTCCTTTTTGAGTCGGGCAGACGGGGACGTCTGCCGCGCAAAAGCATGCAGGTGTATCCCGGTGGTTTGAGACGGACGGGGCGTGATGAAGAGGGAGATTTATGGGGGTTGCTTCGAAATCGCGGAGGGGGGAATTGTGTTGTTACGAGAGTGGTGGCTGCGATTTCTCGCAATGACATTCATGAGAAAAGGCGGGTTCGAAGACGGACCCGCCCTACATTCGAATTGTGCGGGCAGACGAGGACGTCTGCCGCGCATATTCGCATAGTCCCTCATCCGTCGCCTCGCGACACCTTCTCCCAGAGGGAGAAGGGAAATAGGGCGCATGATGCTACTTCACAGCAGAATAACCGGGCAGAGTAGTGTCTATCGGTTCCCATGCAAATCGGAGCACTACAGTGTCTCCCAGACCAAAGAAGCAGCGAGGGCGTTCAGCAAAGAGGCTCGGCACGTCGTACTCCCATACCTCATAACCTGCTTGAGTTGTATCAACGGAGTATGGGATGTCTACGACTCTCGACAATTCAGCTTTGGACAACCCTGGATGAACATCCGCAAATTGACTTCTATAATGTATCGATATAAACGTGAACCCGATCAGCACCACGATAGAGAAAGCGGCGATTTCCAGGAGGAAGATCCCGCACTTGACACACAGCGACTTGGAACGGTCAATCCAGAAGCCACCCATCCAGAAGGCGAGTTTGTCCGGTCCGTCGCGCAACCACCAGATGATCCCGAATAGGTAGTTTCCAGCTACCGCGACAACTACCAAGAGGAAGAATTTCAGAAAGGGGTCATTGCTAACTAGTTCGTTCATATTAATGATTTGCCGTCGAGGTTTGAGCGAAAATCGCCTCCCGAGTCATTGTTCTCCGAACAAAGGATATGGAGTTTTAAGGGATTGGGCAACAGGTTGCTTCGAAATCGCGGAGGGGGAAGTTGCGTTGTAACACGAGTGGTGGCCGCGATTTCTCGCAATGACAATACCGTGTGTGCGTGGTTGAGGCATTGGGCCGGTTACAACTGAACCTTCCGATAATTGCCTATTTTCTCCCCAAGAGTTTTTGCCTCCTCGACGGTACACTCGCCCTTGTCGGATATTGAGACACTGTATTTCATCAGGCGGCCATCAGTTTCGAACCAAATGTAGTAATCGATGAACCAGCGATGCAGTCTCGCACGGTACTCGAGCCATCCATTGCTGAGAGTATCTGGCAGCATTTCCAGCTGCCTTTTTATTTCAGAGCGGCTCAGTGTGTCGTTACCGGTAATTCCTTCTTTGCCGAGACGTACCTGTAACTTGACAAACGAGTCAGCATTCGTGGCATAGTGATATCCAAAGGGATCATAGAGAATTGCTGTTTCAAGAAAAAGTCTGGCAATGCTGTCTGCAGTTGCAAGGGTAACGGTAACTTCTTGCGAAAGCACCAGGCGATTGAATTCGGCTTCAACGTCGGCAAAGAGCCTGTACACGCCACCAAGAGAGTCCACTGCCATCCGGGCAGGAGGGAAGTCGGCGGACCTTGGTGCAACTGTTATGCAACTGGTATCGACCACCAAGAACCTGACACCAGGCAGAAGTTGCTGAGGTGTCTCCTCAAATCGGATGCAGCGGGGATTTGATGAAGGAAAAGTCTCCTTTACAATTGAGTCGAGCGGGATGGAACCTGCCAATGATGCATAGAAAATGAAGAGTGTTAAGTTCACTGCTTGAATCTCCAAAACAAAGGTACGGGAAATGCGGGGGAGGGGCAAGGGGGGAGTGGGGTAGCAGAAAAATCAAGCTGGATGCCCGCCTGCGCGGCATGATGCGGTGGATGGAAGGGGGTTTGGTGATTGAAGCGGGAAGACGGGAACCTGCGGCGCGCAAAATAATTTGATATATCCCATTGGTTTGAGATGTACGTGGCGGGATGAGGAGAGAGATTTAGGGGGTTGCTTTGAAATCGCGGAGGGGGAAGTTGTGTTGTAACCCGGGTGGTGGCCGCGATTTCTCGCAATGACAATACCGGATGAATGCCGTGCCGACAGGAGGGGAATATCAGCGCAGGAAAAAAAGCACAATTTCGATCAAGGCGATAGCTATGGCCAAGTAGAGATAGGCTCTGAAATATTTGAGCCGAAGTCCGCCTGGGTCAAGAATGAGAAATCGCGACCAGTCGGCACATCGAAACATTGTTACACCAATTATCGATGCTCCGATCATGGCACAAAGCCCTGCGCAAACCATGAGGGCGATGTCCAGTGGTTGCATCTGGTCAAGATAGGCTGGAGGTGAGCCGTTATCCTTGCGAAGTATGACATAGAAGAAGAATGCTAGTCCCGCGTTGAAGGCGTGGCCGATGGGGTACCATTTGTCTCTCAGCGCTTGTAGCTGGGCTTGTTTGTCATTAGTCATTCTGCAACCCCGGTGTCGTAATCGATGATACGGAGAATTGGTGGGCGCAGCAAGGGGGGAGTGGGAGGCTAAGAAATCAAGCTGGATTCCCGCCCCCGGATCAGGTCCGGGGCAGGCTACGCGGAATGAGGCGGTGGGCTTATCGATGGTCTCAATATGAATTCGCAGTCTGTCGAAATAAAGAAGGCGGGTTCGAAGACGGACCCGCCCTACAATGTCCGTAAGTGTCGAAACCTGCGCTTCGCGCACCGGCTTCGCCGGCAGGGGTTTCGACCTACAGGTTATCCCTAGTTGCTGCGGGGGGTGCCGGGGGCCTCAGGAGCCTCAGGCGCTTCGGGAGCTTCCGGAGGTTCGGGAGCATCCAGATCGTCCATGTCAAACATGTCATCCATATCGTCCATGTTGCCCCAGTTGCGGTGCATGCCGTCCATGCGGCCCATGCCCTGCATACGACCCATGCCCTGCATGCGATCCATGCGCATCTCTTTCAGTTGGTTTTTCTGTTTGTCGGTCAGGACATTCTGCATCGCCTCGCGATGGCGATACTGAGCTTTCTGCATGTCGAGGCGCAGTTTCGCCAGTTCATCCATAGCGGCGAAGACCTGAGTCTCGGACGCTTTGTCGTTGCGACGAAGGTCGGCCATCTTCACCTGCGATTTCTGCAGGGCGGCGCGACGGTCGATCTGCTCGAGACGGAATGAGGTCATCATTTCCTGAATCTTGAACTGCTGTGCATCGGTCAGTTCGAGTTTGTCAGCGAGCATCAGAAGGCGCTGGGCGCCATCGCCGCCTCCCATCATACCGGGGCCGCGCATGCCGCGTCCGGCTTTGGCGCGGGGAGCCATGCCGTGCCCCATCCCTTGTCCCATGCCGGGGCCGGAGCCCATTTCACAGTTGGCCTGGCAGGTTTTGACGCACTTGCCGGGGCCGGCGTAGACGGCGACGCCGATCAAAAGCAGCAGTGCCGTGGTGAGTAGTAGTGCCTTTTTCATCTAAGCCTTCTTTCTGCGTTTCGAGAAGTGCGGGCAGACGAGGACGTTTGCCGCGCAAATCCTTCGACAGCGGTTACATCAATTGTTATCAGAGTCATCATGGCCACGGGGCGGATTCATCGGACCGCGGGGTCCGGGACGACCGGGCATGCCGCGCACTTTCTGGATCATCTGGCGCTCGAAGCGTTGCAGGAAGATACGCAGTTTGGCGCGCTGTACGACGGTGAGCGATTTATCCGCCTCAGCCTTGAACTTCAGGCGCAACTGGTCCCGTCGCGCGTCCAGATCATCGAGCTGCGAAAGAATTGCGCTGATCTGTTTTTCATCCCGGGTCCGTTTCTTGACCAGTGGTACCAGTTGGTCAGTCAACGTGCGGGACTCGCGTTCAATCTGCTGAAGTTCATTCATTTCGTTATCAAAAAGGTCGCGCATGATCTTCTGCTGTTTTTCGTCGAGTTGCAGCATCTCGATCATCTTCTGCATCCGGAATTGCTGGAACTGACGGCCACGTCGTTCGGGCATCGGCTCATCGAACGGCATGGGCGGTTCGCCGGGCAAAAGATCATCGGGATCATCCTCGCCCACACCCTGGCCGGGGGGAGCCTGCGGCGGTTGTTGCTGCTGGGCGATCGACGGCGTGACAAACAGGCCAACGAGCAGCAGCAGGAGTATTGATATCGGTATCATGCGTTTCATTAGAGTAATTCTCCCACATCGAAATTCTTCTCGAGGTACTGCATCTCTTCATCGGTGAGATTCTGCAGGACCTCGCTGGCGGCGTTATCATCGAGCGTGGAATAGTCGAGTAACATCTGTTCGAGTTCGGTATCAGTCATATCGAGCGTTGTGCTCGGCAAGAGGTTAGTGTCGGTCATAGCGAGTTGGGTGGTGTCTTTGGTGGTCGGGATATCGACAGCGATATTGCGCCGATACTGGTCGACACCGATCGCCGCGGCCAATACAACCACCGCGGCGGCCGCGATATAGCGGATGCGGCTGGTCCAAATCGGTTTCGGTTTGGCCTGACGGTTCATAGCGTCTTCGACTGCCCATCCGATTTTGTTCGATTCGAAGATGTTCGTGGCGAAAGCGGAGTCATCGCCGAGCGACGCGGTGAGGGAGAAAAGCTCCGCGGCGTAGGCGCGGCAGTCTTCGCAGGTCGCCAGGTGAGCCTTAATCTCCGCGGAGTACTCTTCGACGCCAAAGGAGAGGTCGAGTTCTTCTCTAATCTGTTGGCAGGTCATGACCGCCACCCTTTCTCGGTAGCTGTGACGCGCAGTTTTTTGATCGCCTCGCGGTAGAGTGTTTTAACGGTCCCCAATGCTTTGCCGGTGATCTCGGCGATCTCTTCGAACTGATATTGTTTGTAGAAGCGGAGTTCAAACACGAGCCGCTGTTGTTCCGGAAGTTGCTGCATGAAGAAAAGAACGTTCTGCCGCAGTTCGGCGCGGGAGAGATCGGTCTCGGGCGAATCGTTCGCTTCGAGCTCGGTTCCTTCCAAGGGCGCGGAGGTCTTGGTCGCGGCGGAGTTGAGATAGTGTAACGATTTGTTGACGGCGATACGGTAGAGCCAGGACTCGAATTTGGCGTCGCCGCGGAATGACCCGATATTCTGCCAAGCGGAGATGAAAGAGTCCTGGGCGAGGTCGAGGGCGACTTCGCGGCTTCCGGTCATTTTGTGGGTCAGGGCGACTATCGGGTTCATAAGTAAGTTCACCAGTTCAGAAAACGCGGCCCGGTTGCCCGAGCGTGCCTGTTCCGCCAAACGGCGGATTGTCTCTTCGTTTCCATGTGTCATTTCAGCGTATCTGACCTTTGGACCGTTTAGGGGGGAAAAAGATTAATCGGGGGGCGGGAGGCAATAAAAAAGCCGGATAGGTGAGTATCCGGCTGGAAGTTGCGGTGGGTGAGGGGGTCAGTCTTTGCGGCTCTTTTCGAGCACCTTCTGATATTTCGGGAATTCGTCAAGGACCCGTCCGGCACCACGGACCACGCAGGTGAGCGGATCCTCGGCGACGTTGACCGGGAGGTTGGTTTCCTGACGGAGGCGTTTGTCGAGGCCGCGCAACAGCGCGCCGCCGCCGGTCAGGACGATTCCACGTTCCAGAATATCGGAGGCCAATTCCGGCGGAGTCTGCTCGAGCGTCTGGCGGACCGCTTCGACGATGATGTCGACGGTCTCGGCCAACGCCTCGCGGATCTGCACGGAGGATATTTTCAGATTCTTCGGGACACCCGCGACCAGATCGCGACCGCGGACCTCGAGCGAGAGTTCTTTCTCGAGCGGGAAAGCGGAGCCGATCTTGATCTTGATATCTTCGGCGGTCAGTTCGCCGATGAGCAGGTTGTAATTTTTCTTCAGGTAGTTGATGATCGCTTCGTTGAATTCGTCACCCGCGACGCGGATGGAGGTATCGTTAACGATACCGGAGAGGGCGATGACCGCGATCTCGGAGGTACCGCCGCCGATATCGATGACCATCTGTCCGGTCGGCTGGTCGACGGGGAGGCCGACGCCGATAGCGGCCGCCATCGGTTCCTGCAAGAGGTAGACCTCGCGAGCGCCGGCATTTTCGGCGGAGTCGCGGACGGCGCGTTTCTCCACCTCGGTGATACCGGAGGGGACGGAGATAACGACGCGGGGTTTCATCAGATATTTGTGCTTCACCACGCGGCGAAGGAAATCGGCGATCAGTTTTTCGGAGATCTCGAAATCAGCGATCACGCCATCCTTGAGGGGGCGGACAGCGTCGATACCGCCGGGGGTACGTCCCATCATCTCTTTCGCCGCGGAGCCGATAGCAAGCACTTTGCCGGTGCTTTTTTCGACAGCGACGACGGAGGGTTCGTTGAGGACGATGCCCTGATTGCGGACATAGACAAGAGTGTTGGCTGTCCCGAGATCGATTCCGATGTCGTTCGAGAGGACGTCAAAAAATCCCACTGAGGAAATTCCTTTTTCTGCAACAGCCGTCATACTGAATGTATTCGGCGAAAAGTCTGTGTAGTTTAGTGGCGGGGATGTATTTAGGCAACGGAAAATTGGGGTGTCAGAGGGGGGAGACGTGTGGGTTAGGAGTAACTGTAAGGGGGGGAAGGGGTAAGGGGAGGGAAGAGTGGGTTGAGATTCCGGCGGGTCACACTTCGAAGCGATGCGCGGCTACCGCAGAATGAAAGGGAGGTAACTGGCAATAGGCTTCGAAGCAAGACCCGCCGGAACATTGCAGCGAAATCGGTGGCGGGCAGACGGGGACGTCTGCCGCGCAGGTAACGAAAATCGGGCTTCGACCCTTAGCATATCATTGACAGATGATTCCGTCAGGTCTCGCGCTCGCGTGTAAACAAGGTGTGCACTTCGACTACGCTCAGTGCAATTGTTCATAGGCGAGCGCCAGGACCTGACGGAACGGCCTAACCCGGTTTCTTCACGCCACCTACACGAATGCATCAATCGCGAGTTTTGGCTAGTGATGCGCTGGATAGGTGATGCCTAGCTCCTTCACGAGAAATGAGAGGACATCGGTTTCGAGCGCGATGCGATCGTCCAGGGATGAGCCGATGCCGTGGCCGGAGGTTGAACTCGTGCGCAGCAAGACCGGATGTTCAGATGAAGTCGCTTCCTGCAAGCGCGTGGCCATCTTGCGCGATTGGTAGGGATCAACGCGGCCATCGTGGTCACCTGCGGTGAGAAAGACAGCCGGATAGGCGACGCCATTACGCACATTGTGGTAGGGTGAATAGCCATACAACGCTTTAAATTGATCGGGGTCTTTGACGGTGCCGAATTCGGTGACGTTAAAGGCGCCATTGGAATGAAGTTCCACGCGAAGCATGTCGTAGATACCGACACGGGCAATGACCGCGCGATAAAGTTCCGGATGTTGCGTGAGCGCCGCGCCCATGAGAAGTCCGCCATTGGATCCGCCCTCGATAGCAAGTTTCGTGGGATTGGTGTAGCTATTGGCGATGAGCCATAGCGCGGCCGCGGCGAAATCATCGAAGACATTTTGCTTTTTGGTCAGATTCCCCTGCAGATGCCAGTCCTCGCCATATTCACCGCCGCCGCGAAGATTGGCGACCACATAGACTCCCCCCATGTCGAGCCAGAGGCGATTGCGCTCGGAGAATCCGGGAGTGAGGTTGACGCCATAGCCGCCGTAGGCATAAAGGATGGTCGGATTGGAGCCATCGAGTTTGGTTCCTTTTTTGCGAATGATATTCAAGGGGACCTTGGTGCCGTCTTTTGATATCGCGAACTCGCGAATAACCTCGGCATCCTCGAAATTGACGAGCGAAGTGTTCTGCATCGGGGTGGGAGTCACTACATTAGAGGCAGGGTCGTACTGCTTCCAGACGGAGGGAGTCAGATAGGTCTGTTCGTTATAGAGGATGCGGTCAGCATCGAGCCAGACTGGAGATCCAACCGACGCAACAGGCGCGGTTGGGACCTTGGGAAGTTCTTTACCGTCGAGGTCATACACTTTTATTCCGGTCGGTCCGCCCATTTGCTCGACGACATACACACGCGAAGCGGTGGGGAGAAAATCGTTGATGACATGTTCGCCTTCGGGAATGATCGGGCGAGTGGTCGAAAGCTCCGTCTGTGTGAGGGACATGCGAAGCAGTTGGCCTTTGGGGGTGTCTTTCAGAGAGAGAAGATAGAGCGCGTTGTCGAGGCCGAATGATGCCTTGGTGATCCGGTCGGAGAGTTTGGTGATGCGTGACCACTGGCCATCGGGGGCGCAGAGGAAGTGTTCATACTCGCCGCCATCGCCATTCTCGACTGTCGCGAGGAAATGTTTGCCGTCATGCGAGGTCTCTAAGACGATCTCGGCGATGCGGGGGAACTCTTTGCCCACTTGATAGACATCTGCGGAGAAGGGTGTCCCCAACTTGTGGTAATAGACTTGCTGGTAGAAGTGCATGTCCGATTCTGGGCGTTCACCGGGTTGCGGATAGCGAGTGTAATAGAAGCCGGAGCCATCGGCATTCCAGGCAACCGAACCGCCAGCGGTCGGGAATGTGACCCGCGGAATCGAGTCGGAGAGTTTCTCGCCGGTGGCGACATCAAAGATAAACAGCGTGCCATCCTCACTCCCGCGGTAGGAGAGCGAGACAGCGATAAGGCGGCCATCCTGCGACGGGCAGTAGAAATCTATGGCGGTCTGGCCGGTGGTATCAATCAGGTTCTGGTCAATGACGACTCGTTCGGAACTCAGGTTCTGCGGATCGGTGATCGCAACTATGAACGGCTGTTGTTTGGGGGGCTGACTTTTGAGGGCATACAGCATCCCTTTGAGGTAGGTCAGCGAGTAATAGCTGACGGTCTCCTGCGAATAGATGCGCGACAGCTCCTCCGCGATAGCTTTGCGCTCCGGAATCTGCTCGAGCCACTCCTGCGTATACTCATTCTGTTTGACCAGCCAGTCTTTGACCGCGGGATCATCGAAATTCTCCAGCCAGCGGTAGTTTTCGGTGACTGAGACACCATGGTATGTGTCGGTAACCGGTTCTTTCTTTGTTTCGGGGTACTGGGCAAAGAGAGATGAGGTGGTGAGCACGATAAAGAGTGCAAAGATACGGGCGCGCATAGTCGATCCTTCCACGCAATGTGGTCAAAAAGGGGCACTATTCAGTGATTTAAGATAGGGTTTGGGGGGAGGATGTCAAGGGGGGCGGTCGTCGGAAAGAAAGAAACCGGCGGGTCACACTTCGAATCGAGGTATCGATATCGCAGAAGAAAGCGAGAAGAGGTGCCTGTCGGATTCGAAGCAAGACCCGCCGGAACGGTAGAACGGTAGAACGGGAGAATGGGAGAATGCTGAAGGGCAGACGGGGACGTCTGCCGCTCAATTTCTACCTTGTGAAGCCCACCATAAATGGTGGGGTACGGTGATCGTTAGCCCGGCGTTGTAGAAGTGGAAGTGGAGTCGGGTTTGGGGCGCATTTTGTGGTGCGGTTGCGCGTACATCTCGGGCATCATCTCGAACATCGTGCGCGAGGAATCAGACCAGAAATAGTACGTGTGGTTGTTATGGACCAGATGCGGTGAGGTGGTAGCGGGGATAAAGCGCTGTAATGTCACCGGGTCGGTCAACGGGCCGCAGTACTTGGTCGGGTTTGCCCTGAAGGTGTTCATTTCGTCATAGGTCGCAAAGAGGAATGATTCATAGTTCATCACTATGCAATGCGCGGAGTCGAGCATGGCGTGGCTGGTGCTGTCCAAGTGTGACGTGACAGTCAGGCCGAGTTCAGTCAAGTAGCGTGAGGGGTCTTCCACGAAGACCTTCTGGCAGGGAGTTCAGCAGAAGCCGAGCGGTTTGCCATTCACGAAGAGTGGTGAGAGGCGCCGGTTGAGGGGGACTTTGCGGACGGGGCAGCGGTCGTTGATGGTAAGCTGACCATCGGCATAACGCATCGGCGGATAGTCGAGGGTCGAGTCAGTGAACTCCGCTATACCGATATCGGCAAGCAATTGTGGCTGGGCTTGCTGTTCCTGGCCGCAGGCGATGAAGGTCGCAATAATCAGCGCAAACAGAATGAGAGGACGTGTGGTGGTGCGCCACATGGGTGAATCCTTTGGTGTTGGTGTCGAATGTGCCCGGTGATGGGGATTATACCGGAAGTGGGGTGGGGAGTTGCATAAAAAGTGAGGCGGGCAGACGAGGACGTCCGCCGCGCAAATGGATCGGGCAGACGAGGACGTCTGCCACGCAAATGGATTGGGCAGACGAGGATGTATGCCACGCAAGCGGTGTCAAAGGTCCGGCTTGACGGGCTCAACTCTTTGGGATATCTTCCGATGCAAGGAACGTCGACCGGCTAGCCGCATATAAGGATGGCGTCGGTCGCGGTCCGAAGAATCACATCAATCAGGGCAGAACAACGTGGCAGAACGATATCCATTCAAAGTATCAGTGATAGTTCCGGCGATGAATGAGGAGGGGAATATCGATGAGTTCTGTCAGCAGTTTGACAAGATGCGCCAGGCGGCGCCGTTTGATGTCGAGCTGGTGTATGTCGATGATGGCTCAAGCGACGGCACCCAGCGGAAGATTATCGAGAATCAGAAGAGGTTTCCCTATGTCAAATTGGGGGTACATCACCGGAATCGCGGGTTGACTGAAGCTTTGCAGACCGGGTTTGCGGTGGCGAGTGGTGATGTGTTTGTATTCTATCCGGCGGATCTTCAGTATCTCCCCGAAGATATCCCGGCTTTGGTGGCGCCACTAGCGGATGGCGCGGATATCTGTACCGGTTGGAAGCAGGGGAAATACAACAAGCGCTTTGTCTCGACGGTTTATAATTCATTCAGCCGATGGCTCTTTAATCTCAATGTGCATGATCTCAATTCGGTGAAGGCGTTTCGCCGCGAGGTAGTGGAGTCGATATTCCTGCGCAAAGACTGGCATCGCTATCTGGTGGTGTTGGCGGCGAACGAAGGGTATCGGGTGGCTGAGGAAAAGATCAGCCTCTACGAGCGGAAGTGGGGGAAAAGCAAGTTTTCGATATTCCGCATTCCGATAGGGGTGCTGGATATGCTGGCGGTGAAGTTCCAGATAACATTCGCGCGAAAACCGCTTCTCTACTTTGGACTGACTGGCGCGATACTGCTGTTTGGCGCGTTTCTGGTTGGTGTCTACGCGGTCTATGAACGGTATGTGATGGGGGTCGGGCAACGTCAGTGGCTGTACCTGGTGATCTTGCTCGCGTTTTTGGGGCTCAGCCTTTTCATGCTCGGATTTATGTCTGAGGGGCAGGCGGCAATGAAGGAAGAGCTGGCGGATCTTCGGAAGAAAACGAAGCAGATATTGGACGAAGTAAAGAGTCATTCCGGGAATAATCCAAAGTCCTGATTTTCGGTATAACCCCCAAAAGACAAATCAGTTGCCGGAAATGGCCCGGTTGCGTATGTTCTCCCCGGACCAGATATCTCTATGACCTTACACAGCCTACAGGAGCCGATCGATGGTTAAGAAAGCCAGGCCGGCGGGGGCACCCCGGGCCGCCCGCAGTTCATCGTTTGATTTTGAAGGGTCGCGCTGGTTTGTGCCGGTGATGTTCCTGGTGATCCTGATCGGGCTGGTGACGCTGTTCGGTGAGTTCATTTTCTCGGACAAGATGCTGGATAGCTCCGATACGATCCAAGCGGGGATGTTTTTCCGATCATTCATAGTCAACTATTTCAATGAGCATGGTTCGATACCGGTCTGGAATCCGTACATCTTTGGCGGGATGCCGTATATCGACGCGTTTCACGGGGATATTTTCTATCCGCTCTCAGTGATCAAGTTCTTCATGGATACGCATCGGTTTTTGGGGATGGTGCTGGTACTGCATATCTACCTGGCGGGGATCTTCATGTATCTCTGCGCGCGGCAGTTCAAACTGTCGAAGGTAGCCTCGCTCTTTTCAGCAATCGGGTATATGTTCGCAGCGTATCTTGTTTCGATGGTGTCGCCGGGGCATGACGGTAAGATGTATGTGACCGCGCTTTTCCCACTGGCGATGCTGTTTCTTGACCGGACGCTCGAGCGTCGGCCATTCCTCAACAGCACGATACTTGGGTTGGTGATCGGGTTGATCATCCTGACGCCGCACGTGCAGTTGGCGTATTACGCGCTCTGGTCGATGGCCCTCTATACGGTGTACAGACTCGTCCTGATGTATCTCAAGGATAAGAATTTGAGGCCGATCGCGACGACCGGTTCGTTGGTCGTGTATGCGGTAGTGATTGGCGTTTTGTTGTCGGCGATCCAGTTTTATCCGGGGTATCAGTACACGACGGAGTTTTCGCCGCGCGCGGATTCGAAGCGGGGGTGGGACTGGGCGACGTCGTGGTCGATGCATGCCGAGGAAGCGGCCTCGCTGGTGCTTCCGGAGTTCGCCGGGACCGCGGACAAGGATGGGAAGGCGTATTACTGGGGGAAGAACTATTTCAAGGATAATTCCGAATCGATCTGCGTATCGGTCTTTTTCATCGGTTTGATGGGGATGTTGTTTGTGCGGCGGAAGGAGATATACTTCTTCGCCGGGCTGGCATTTTTCGCGCTATTGTACGCGCTGGGAGGGTCGACGCCGGTCTTTTATATCTTCTACTATCTCGTGCCATTGGTGAAATCGTTACGCGCGCCTTCGACGATCATGTTTGTATTCAGTTTCTCAATGGCGCTGGTGGCTGGGATGACCCTGCAGTATTTCATGGATAAGCGTCAGGAATCGCCGGAGCGCGAGAAGAAGTTGAATTACTATCTGCTGGGATTCCCGGCGTTTTCGCTGTTGTTGGCATTGGCTTTTTCGGCGGCAGGGAAGGGGATGCTGTCATTCTGGACATCTATCTTCTACAGTGAAGCACCGAGCGAGATGATCCAGAAAGGGGTGAGCAAGCTCGACCTGGCGTATATGAATCTTCCGCAGATACAGACGGGAGCCTGGTTCGCGTTTCTGTTTGTCACGATCGCGGCGGTCTGCATCTGGATGTTCCGGTCAGGGAAAGCCGGGACCGGCATTCTGGTGGCGCTGCTGTTTGTGCCGATGCTTGAAGGGATGAGATTCAACGGGCGGTTCATTGATACGTTTGATCCGAACACGATCTGGGGTCCGAATCCGGTGGTGAACTATCTCAAGGAGAACGCGGAGAACCGCCGGGTGCTCAATCTGACCAAGATACAGGATGACGTACTGCCGTATCACGGGATCGAAGTGGTGACCGGCTATCACGGCAACCAGCTTCGGTGGTACGACGATCTGCTGGGTGGCCCGCAGTTGACAACCCTGCAGAATCAGGAACGTCCGTACAATCCGCGATTCCTGAATCTGGCAGGGATGGGGTTCTATATCACGCCGGCAGACCAACGGATGCCGGATGGGTTCTTCGGGCCGCAACCCTCGGTTGCGCGGGTGTCGGATCGGACTCAGCAGGTCTGGGAGAATCCGAACGCGTATCCGCGGGCCTATCTGGTCGGGCAGTACAAAGTCGTTCCCGACCGCAAGGATATCTATCCGCAGGTGTTGAACGGGGTGGAGGACCTTCGGCAGATGACCTACCTGGAGAAGGAGCCGGGGATGGCGATCTCTCCGGAGTTTGCTCCCGGGGATTCCGCCTGGGTGATCTATCATGGGGTGGATTCGGTGGCGGTTGGGGTACAGACCAGCTCGAACAAACTGCTGATCTTGACCGATGTCTATTACGATTCGTGGCATCCGATGGTGGATGGGAAGCCGGCGGAGTTGTTGCGGTCGTACGGGGCATTCCGGGCGGTAGCGGTACCGGCGGGGAGCCGCGAGGTGACATTCACATACGAGTCATCGCGGTACGCGACCGGCAAGTGGGTGACCTGGTTGACATCATTGTACATAGTGGGTATTATTGGCTTCCATGAAACGAAACGTCGGATGACAAAACGGGCATAGGACAGACAGCATGGCTCATACGCAACGCGCACTGATCATTTTCCCCACCTACAACGAACGGGACAATATCGAGAAGATCGTTCACGCGGTATTACCGATGGACCCGCGGATCAATGTGTTGATCGTGGATGACAATTCGCCCGACGGGACGGGGGAGATCGCGGACCGCCTGGCGTCGCAGGAATCCAAGGTGCATGTGCTGCACCGGGAGAAAAAGGAAGGGTTGGGGCGCGCGTATATCGCCGGATTCAAATGGGCGATCGAGCAGAAGTTTGATTTCATTTTCGAGATGGACGCGGATTTTTCGCACGGGCCTGAGTATATCCGCGACTTTCTGCGCGAGATACAGAACCATGATCTGGTGATCGGGTCGCGCTATATTTCGGGAGTGAATGTCATCAACTGGCCGATGTCGCGTCTGTTGTTGTCGTATTACGCCAATGCGTATACCCGGGTGATAACCGGGTTGCCGCTCAGAGACGCGACCGGCGGGTTCAAATGTTTCCGTCGGGAAGTGCTCGAGGCGATAGACCTTGACGACGTGCGGTCATCCGGATATTCGTTCCAGATAGAGATGTCGATGCGGGCATGGAAGAAGAAGTTCCGCATCAAAGAGATCCCGATCATTTTCGTGGATCGGGTCGCGGGGACATCGAAGATGTCCAAGCGGATAGTGCGCGAAGCGATCTGGATGGTCTGGTTGCTTCGCATACGAGCGATGTTCGGCAAATTCAACTGAGCCGTGCAGTGTGGCAGAGTCTGACAGTCTATCCATAATCATCGTTACGTGTAATTCGGCGGGGCCGTTGATCGAATGCCTTCGCTCACTACCGGACGCTGCGCCGGAGATAGATCAAGAGATCATCATCGTTGACAACGGATCTACCGACGAGATTGCGGCGGTGGTCGCGAAGATCTGTCCCGAGGCCAGCCTAATTCAATTGGATAAGAATCGGGGATTCGCTGCGGCGTGCAATGTCGGGGTATCGAAGGCGAGGGGAGAGTGGCTGCTCTTTCTCAATCCGGATTGCGTGCTCGATCCCGGCTCAGTAACGCGCCTGCTTGCGGCGATGCAGAGATACCAGCATGTCGGGCTGGCAACAATGCGGTTGAGAAATTCTGATAGATCATTCCAAGCGAACTGCCGGAATTTCCCGACAGTGACCAATCTGCTTTTTTCGCGCGGCTCGGTAATGGGGAGTCTGATATGGGAGAAACTGAGTTCGAAAGCGACTGTTTACACGCTCCCTGATTACAGTGATGTGACGATCGTGCCCGCCGTGTCGGCGACGGCGATGGGGATATCCCGCAGATTATTTCAGGCGCTGAAAGGATTCGACGAACGGTTCTTCCTGTACATGGAGGATACCGATCTGTCGTACCGCGCATATCTGCATAAACGTCAGAATATCTTCGTACCGGAAGCGGGGGCGGTGCATGGGTGGGGGAGCGGCGCGGAAGGCGGGAAAGTGTTCCGGGCGTGGCACCATCATCAGTCGGTCTGGCGCTACTTTCTGAAACATCAACCGACCGGATTCGCGCTGATAATCCTTCCAGCGATACTGATGCTGAATTTCCTGCTGGTCTGTCTGCTGCCGGGGAGGAAGAGAACGGCATGACGATAGCGCAGGGAGCGATATTTGTCGGTGTGGCGTTCGCGCTGGGGATTCTGCTGGTGCCGATCCTGATCCGGCTTGGGCATAGATACCGATTACTCGATTTTCCCGGAAAACATAAACGTCACAAAACGCCGGTGCCATTGATGGGTGGGACCGCGCTGTTAATGGCCGTGTGGGGGGCAGTTGGGGCTGGATTTCTTTTCGCTCCTGAGTTGTTGGGAGAGTTGGCACCTCAGATACCGTACCTGCTGGGTGGCGCGCTGGTGATATATCTGGTGGGGTTGATAGATGATCTTCGGCCATTGTCGGCCTGGTTGAAACTTGGAGCGCAGGCGGCGGCGGGGATGATACTGTTTGCCGGAGGATTGAAGATCGATCCACTTTCTATTCCGTTCTATGGACAGGTGTCGCTGGGTGATTGGTCGATCATTCTGTCGGTGCTCTGGGTGATCGGTCTCACGAATAGTATTAATCTGATCGATGGGTTGGATGGATTGGCGGCGGGAGTGTCGCTAGTAGGGGTGATAACGATGGCGGTCGTCGGGTCGCTGTACTCGATCGGAGTCGCGCTGGTGTTCGCGTTTGCGTTGATAGGATTTCTGCCGGCGTTTTTGATATTCAATCGTTATCCGGCGAAGATATTTCTGGGGGATTCGGGTTCGCTACAAATAGGGTATTATTTTGCGGTGCTCTCGTTGATGGTGCCGTTGAAGTCATATACCGCCGCGGCGTTGTATCTTCCGTTGCTGGCCCTGGGAGTGCCGTTGATGGAGACAGGTGTTTCGACCCTGCGGAGATTAATGAGCGGGAGGAATGTGATGCGGGCGGACAGGCGTCATCTGTTTCACTATCTGTCGATGGCGGGGATGTCTCCACGGATGGTGGTCTGGGTGTTCTGGCTGCTGTCGGTGCTGTTTGGCGGGTTTGCCGTGGCTATGTACTTCTGGAACAGGCGGTTAGTCTTCACCGGCCTGGTTCTTTTTATGGTTGTTATTTTCGGTGGGTTCCATATCTTTATGGCCAGCCAGTCCAGGTCCGGGCGAAATCGTCCGGGTCAGGGCCGGTGATTATTTTATGGCTACAAAACAGCAGGTAAAGATGGCAGACGGATCCTACTTAGAATTCGAACGCCCGATTCAGGAGCTCGAGAAGAAGATCTCGGATATGAAGGACTTCTCGGCCGGGGAGAATATTGAACTTTCCGGCGAGATAGCTTCGCTCGAGAAGAAACTCGAACGGCTCCGCAGTGATATCTACTCCGGGTTGACCCGCTGGCAGCGGGTGCAAATCTCCCGTCACCCAAAACGTCCATACACCCTCGACTATATCAACCTGATGTGCACTGATTTTATCGAGTTGCACGGGGACCGGTATTTCGCTGATGATAAAGCGATGGTTGGCGGTTTCGCCACGCTCGACGGGATTCAGGTGGTAGTGGTCGGCCAGCAAAAGGGGCGGGACACCAAGCAGAAGCTGGCGCGGAATTTCGGGATGGCTCATCCGGAGGGGTATCGGAAAGCGCGTCGGTTGTTCGCGCTGGCAGACAAGTTCAAACTTCCCATAGTCATTCTGATAGATACGCCGGGGGCATTTCCCGGTATCGGGGCGGAAGAGCGCGGCCAGGCCGAGGCGATCGCGAAGAATATCCAGGTGATGTTCGAGTTGAAGGTCCCGATCGTGGTGGTGATCATCGGCGAGGGAGCATCGGGTGGAGCGCTGGGGATCGGGATCGGCGATCAGGTCTTGATGTTGGAGCATTCGTGGTATTCGGTGATATCCCCGGAAGGATGCGCGGCGATCTTGTGGCGGGATGCCGCCAAGGCGCCTGACGCGGCGGAGGCGTTAAAGCCGACCGCGGAAGACCTTCTGGCCCTGGGGATAATCGACCGGATCATCCCGGAGCCACCGGGTGGGGCGCATAATGACCCGGAAGAAGCGGCCCGGCTGGTGAAGGCTGAATTGGCGACCACGCTCAAGGTTTTGATGCAGAAACCGCTTGAGGTTCTGTTGAAAGAGCGCCTCGAAAAGTACCGTCGGATGGGTGTTTTCGAGGAACGATAGAAAGGAATTTGATGGGATTGCCGAAGAACTTATTGGAGAAGCTGGCCTGCCCGCAGTGCAAGGGGAGCCTGGTTTATCGCGAGGGCGAGAACCGGCTTGAGTGCGCGGCGTGCAGGTTGAGTTATCCGGTGGTTGACGGAGTCCCTGTTCTGTTGGTAGACGAGGCGAAGAGCCTCGGAAAAGGATAGAGTTGGGATGAAGCTGTCAAAGTTTTGCGATGAGAATCTGATCACGTTCAATCTCAAGTCGACCACGAAGGCGGGAGTGATCGAAGAGTTGGTGGAGCTGGCGGGCGGCTCGACCATGATCAAGAACCGCGACGAGTTGTTGAACGATGTTCGCGAGCGTGAGAATCTGGTGACCACCGGGGTCGGGTATGGGGTAGCGTTTCCGCACGCGAAGACCCGGGCCGCCAAAGGGATCGTCATCGCATTTGGTCGGAGTGCCAAGGGGATCGATTTCGAGGCGATGGACCATCGGCCGGTCAACCTGTTTTTCCTGATCGCGGCTCCGGAGGACGCAGTTGGCGCGCATTTGAATGTGATGGCGCGGTTGTCGTTCCTCATGAAGTCGGAAGAGAATCGTCAACGGCTGATGCAGGTAAGCTCGCCGGGAGATGTGTTGTCGCTGATCGATAATGTAGACTAAACATCCGACGGTAGGGCAGGGACGCCAAACTGATATGACCTGGATACCCGGCCTCTTTGCGAAGGGCCGTTCTGCTCATTTTGTGGTTGTGGCGCTGGCCATCACCGTACTTCTCATTCCCACGCTGGGGGTCAGTGGATTCCTCAGCGAAGCGGCGTTGAATTCGATCTACTACCCATTTGTTCGCGTCAAGAATGCCATCAACGATCTGACCAGTGTTCACGAAGAGAATCAGAAACTTCGTGAGTCATTGGTCGATGCTTCTATCCGCGTGACGCTTCTGGAAGAGGCGGGGCGCGAGAATATACGTCTTCGCTCGATCCTCGGTTTTGAGCCTCCCATAGGATACACGCTCCTCCCCGCAAAGGTGATGGCGGTAGTTGGGAATCGACTGCCGGTGGCGGCGGTGATCAATCGCGGGATGATGGACGGTGTGACGCTCAATGAGCCGATCATCAACGAGGAAGGATTGCTCGGGCGGGTCAGTTCGCTGACCGAGACGCATTGTACGATCCAGTTATTGACGGATCCGACCAATCGGGTGGCGGTGCGGGTGGCGGAAAGCCGGGAAATGGGAATCGCCAAGTATGTCCCATCGCAGGGGCTGATAGTTGACAATATTCCGTCGCAGGGGGATGTGAAGCAGGGGGATCTGATACTGTCATCGGGGTTGGGCGGGGTCTATCCGCCGGGATTGGTCGTAGGGACGGTGATAGCGGTGGAACGACCAAAGCAGGAGCCATTCCTGATAGTGCGCCTCGCGCCGGCCTCGGACTTCAATTCGCTGGATGAACTGTTTGTGCTGAGGGCGAAGGGGAGATGAAGTACATCCAGGCGGTATTCCTCTTGGTATTGGTCGCGTTCCACCAGGCGATACTGAGCGGCGCGACAGATATTTTGGGAGTGACGATCAATCTACCGATGATGCTGGTCGTGGCGGTGGCGCTCCATCAGTCGGAGACCGACGCGGTCTGGTTCGCGTTCGCGGTGGGGATCGTCGCGGCGGCGCTTATGCCGGCTACGATGGGGTGGCAGACCCTGGTGATGGTGATCCTGGCGGTCGGGGCGTATCACGCGCGGGAGCGGTTGAACCTGGATTCACCGCTGGCGCGGTTGTCGCTGATAATCGCCGGGGTGGCGGTGCACAATATTGTCTCGATATTTATCATCCAGCCGGAAGAGATAGTGTATCAGATATGGCGGTTTGCGCTGACCGGCACGCTGTACAGCGCGCTGGTAGCATCAGCGTTTTACGTGTTCAGGCAGAGTACCACTACGGGACGACGCTCCCGTTCGATGTAGGATAACAGGCGAATGGATCGGCAGACATTTTCCATGGCGGGCCGCGAGCGCATCGCGCTCGTGCTGATCTTTGGCGCCTTCCTGGTGATGGCCGCGCGCCTCGTGAAACTCCAGATAATCGACCATAGCGAGATGTACCAGCTGGCGGAGAACAACCGGATCCGCGTGGTGCCTATCGAGGCGAAACGGGGAGTGGTCTATGATCGCGAAGGGCGGGTGATCATCGGGAATAGACCGTCCTATACACTCTCAGTTGTGCCGGCAGAAGAGAAGAAGGGGCGGACCGTCCCGCATCTCTCAGAATTGCTGGAGACCGACACGCTGACTCTACGGAAGAAGATCCGGAAGAACCAGGCGAGTCCGTATCAGCCGGCGCCGGTGTATCGCGATATCCCGTTTGAGATCGTAGCGGTTCTTGAGGAGCAGGGACAGGAGTTCCCCGGAGTCAACTATACGCTCGACCGCGTACGGGAATACGGAGTAGACCTTCGGGCGGAGGCGTTCACCGGCCATGTTGGTGAGGTCTCCGAGAAGGAGTTGGAGCGGAATCCAGACGCGGGTTACCGGATGGGGAGTACGATCGGGAAAAAGGGGGTTGAGAAACAATACGATCAAGTGCTGCGCGGTGTGGAGGGGACGGATTTCATTGAAGTGACCGCGTTGGGGGAAGTGCTTGGGCCGTACGCGGGGAAAGAACGGGTGAAACCGGTTCCCGGGAGCGATCTGACGCTGACAATCGACAATGATGTTCAGCTTGCGGCAATTCATGCTTTGGATTCGTTCGCCGTGCGGAAGTTTTTTGGTCCGGACGGGAAAACGGTAGATTCATTCATCAATCGGCCAGGCGCGGTGGTGGCGATCGATCCGCGAACCGGCGAAGTGCTGGCGATGACATCATCGCCGGGATTCGACCCGAATGTCTTCTCGGGAGTAATAACAGACTCGGTCTGGAAGACGATCCAGGAGGATTCGAGCCGCCCGCTATTGAATCGTCCGTTGAATGGGTTGTATCCGCCGGGTTCGACGGCGAAGTTGTTGACGCTCGGCGCCGGATTGGAGACAGGCGTGATCGACGCCTCGACGGTGTTCCCGAAATCGTGCATCGGCGGATACCAGTACGGAAACCGGTTTTTCAAGTGCTGGGAGAAAAAGGGTCACGGTTCAACCACCGGGGTGCACGCGGTTGAGATGTCGTGCGACGTCTATTTTTACCAGCTCGGGCTACGGGTTGGTGTCGACCAACTGAGCCGATACTACGATCTCTGTGGCTTCGGGAAGCCTTCAGGGGTGGATCTGCCCAATGAATTCAAGGGACTGAATCCGAACAGCAAATATTACGACAAGCGGTACGGCAAGAACGGCTGGACCAAAGCGCTGGTGCTGAATACGGCGATAGGGCAGGGTGAGATTCTAGTGACTCCGCTGCAACTGGCGCAGTTTTATTGTGGTCTGGCGAATTGGGGGAGAGTGTATCGCCCTCATCTCGTCAAAAAGATAACCAAGCCGAATGGGGAAGAAGTCACAGTTCAGCCGGAGTTGGCGTTTACGCTGCCGTTCAGTCAACAGACGCTGGGGACATTGCGCGAAGGGTTGCGATTGGTAGTGGAAGGGGGACGGGGAACCGCGCGCCGATTGAAGAATAACTTGTATTCGGTTTGCGGAAAGACGGGGACATCGCAGAACCCGCACGGGAATGACCACGCGCTGTTCGTCGGGTTTGCGCCGATAGAGAGCCCGGAGATCGTAGTCTGCGCGGTAGTAGAGAACGCGGGACATGGTTCTGAGATCGCCGCACCGGTGGTGGGGCGAGTGATCGAGACCTATATGAAGAAAAAGCTCGGCTTGCTGGAGCCTCCGGAGCCGGTGGCGCAGGTGAAGTCTGATTCGACCACGGTGGCCTCGCGATGATACACCGGATCCGCTACAGAGAGCTGGATTGGAAGCTGATCGGCACGTTTTTGGCATTGTCGATCATCGGCATCGCCACCGTCTATTCCTCCCAGCACAATGTCGACGATCCGTACCGTCAGTCGTTTTATCTGCGCCAGATGATGTGGCTGGTGATAGCGTTCGGAGCGTTCCTCGTAGTGCTGCATTTGCCGCAAAGGATATTCGATGGCGGCGCATACGCGATGTATATCATCGCGGTGGTGCTCCTGGCGGCAGTCCTGGTATTTGGACATACACGACTTGGAGCAACCCGGTGGTTTGATTTCGGACCAGTAAGTTTCTCGCCGTCGGATCTGGCAAAATTGGCGGTACTTCTCACGCTGGCGCGGTTTTTCGCGTATACGAGACTACCGGTGGCATCCAAGCGAAGACTGGCGGTCTCGGCGATATTAATAGCGGTACCGATGATGCTGATCCTGAAGCAGCCGGATCTGGGGAGCTCGCTGATCTTTCCGGTCATACTGATCGCGCTCTGGTTCTGGTCGGGACTGTCGCCGTGGTATTTGATATTGATCATGTCGCCGTTCATCTCGATGGTGGCGGCGTACTATTGGCTCTCCTGGGCGATATACCTGGTGGCGTTGATGATCTTTTTGGCAGTGCTAAGGCCGGGCATAGTGCTGGCGATCTTCATCATGCTGGTGAATCTGGGATTCGGGATGGTGACACCATTCATCTGGGAGAAGCTTGAGGATTACCAGAAGAATCGCATCCTGACATTTCTCGATCCGGGGCATGATCCGCGCGGGGCGGGGTACCAGATCATTCAGTCGAAGATAGCGATCGGTTCCGGTGGAATAGTCGGGAAAGGGTATCTGGAAGGGTCACAGGCGCGGCTTGATTTTTTGCCGGAGCGGCATACCGACTTCATCTTCTCAGTCCTGGGTGAGGAATTCGGTCTGCTCGGGTCGCTGGTGGTGATAGGGTTGTTCACATTTGCTTTCTATCGATGTTTACGCATAGCTGTTCGATGTCGATCTCGGTTCGCGTCGTTCGTGGTGATCGGGTGCACGGCGGTGTTATTCTTCCAGTTTGTCGTCAATATCGGGATGGTGCTGGGGATGATGCCGGTGACCGGGTTGCCGCTGCCGTTTGTCAGCTACGGAGGGACATCGCTGCTGATGGTCTGGGTGTTTGTCGGGATGATCATTGCCTCGGAATACCACTGGTTCTAATGAAACTGCTCACACTTCTCGCGACTTTCTTTTTTGGATGTCAATCCGTCCTGTCAATGGATCTTGATTCGCTGTTGATCAAGTCGGTGGGGGGTGAGGAAGGACTCAGGACAGTCAGCACGATGACTTCTTTTCGGGCGACAGGGGAAGTCACGATGAACGGTTTGAAGGGGAGATTCGTGCAGGTGGTGGTTCCGCCTGATCGCATCTACTACGAGTTGACGTTTCCGCAGTTCTCAATCAAGCAGGGGTATGACGGTATGACAGGTTGGCAGACCGACCTGAATGGCCGGGTGTCGCGTATAAGCGGATTCGAAGAGGCAGAGTTGATCAAGACGCTGTACACTGAGACGTATTCGCATGTTGTGCCGGGAAGGATGGCGGGAAGCGCGGCGTACGTAAAAGACTCAGTTATCGATGGCGTCGCGTACCCGCTGGTGGAGTTTTATCCGCAGAACAAAGATACGCTACGGGTGCTGTACAACGCGGAGACGGGGGAGCGGGTGATGCAGATATCGAAGCTGGATAATATCAAGACGATCATCTCTTTCGACGAAACAGTGGTGGTGCAGAGTGTGCCGATACCTTTCCGGCAGAGTTCGGTGGCGATAGGGGTGCCGCTGGCGATCGATTGGGTGATCGACTCGGCTCAATTCAATGTACCGGTGGATGGCGCGATCTTCGCGCAACCGGGGAGCGCACACCGTTCGTTGCCGGTGGGCATTGACTCAGTCATGATTCCGTTCACCTATGAAAACGGGCATATCTACGTAACGGCGACGATCAATGGGAAAAAGCGGGTGCGGCTGATACTGGATTCGGGAGCGTCAGCGACGATCTTCAATTCAGAAGTAGTGGGAGCGATGGAACTCCCGGAGGTCGGGACAATGCCCGCGCGCGGAGTGGGAGGATTTGTCGAAGTAAAATTGGTGAAGTCAGACTCAGTGGCGATAGGTGACATCACGCTGTTCGACCAGATCGGCGGGTTGATGGATCTGACGGGGCTAAATGTGGTGAGGAATGATTCGCTGCCGTTTGGCGGAGTGGTTGGGTATGACTTTCTGTCTCAGTTCCCGACCACAATAGACCCGCTGAGAGAAGTGGTGACGGTGTATGATCCGGAGCATTTTGTCGCGCCACAGAATGGGTACGCGATCCCGTTCGATCTGACGATGCAGGTGCCGACTGTGGAAGCATCGGTGAATGGGATTCACGGACGATTCCTAATAGATCTGGGGAACGCGATGGGGCTGATTCTGCATGGGCCTTTCGTAGAGAAGAATAAGCTGGACACGTTGCCGCGAATCGAGGTTGGGGAGGGGCGGAGAATTGGCGGGATCGGCGGGGATGTGGAGAGCCGGATGGTACGAATCGCCGAGTTGCGGGTTGGGGAATTCAAGCTGAAAGAGATACCGGCAGTTATATCCGCAGGAACATCGGGGATAAGTGGTTCGGTGGTGGTGGACGGGAATATCGGAAACGGGATATTGCGGAGTTACAAAGTCGTCTTTGATTATCGACATCAGGTTCTGTATTTACTCCCCTAGGTTCTTCGGTCACATCGCATTCTTCGGTTACTTCCGCGTCAGATTGTCACAGGAACAACGCGGGGGCGTATTATCTTGACAGTTTTGGCGTGTGGACGTATATCAGATAGGTACTTAGCAAGGTAAGGATGCAATGAAAATAGGCGTTTTGACAGGCGGCGGCGACTGTCCCGGGTTGAACGCTGTGGTCCGGGCAATCGTCCACAAAGGGGTATATCGCTACGGTTACACGTTTTGCGGGATTCGCGACGGATGGAAGGGGCTTTTGGGTGACGCGGCAGTTTCGCCACTGACCACCCAGGATGTAGCCAATATCCTGTCGATGGGGGGAACGATCCTTAAGACTTCGCGCAGTAACCCCTGTAAACTTCCGGATGGACCGGCTCAGATAAAGCGAAATATGGAGAAACATCAGCTCGACGCACTGATCGTGATCGGCGGTGTCGACACGCTTGGGGTAGCATCGAAACTCCACCAGGATGGCGTGAAGCTGGTAGCAGTTCCAAAGACGATTGACAACAATGTCTGGGGAACGGATAGGACATTTGGATTCGATACGGCAGTGAATGTGGCAGCCGAGGCTATCGACCGAATTCGTACGACGGCGGAGGCACATAATCGCGTTTTTGTGGTAGAAGTGATGGGGCGCGACGCGGGATGGATCGCGCTGGAGTCAGGGATCGCGGGTGGGGCATCGATGATCCTGCTCCCGGAGTTTCCGGTTGATCTGGAGCGGGTGGTGCAGTCGATCGTGACGCGGCATGAAAAGGGGGGTGTTTTTACCGTGATTGTGGTCGCGGAAGGGACACGGTTGAAACGGGAAGGGGGAGAGCCGATGCCGGTGGTAATCGACGCACAAAGAGATGAATTTGGGAATGTTCGACTGGGCGGAATAGCCGATAAGATAACGGAAGCAATAGCCGCGCGGACGGGATTTGATTGTCGCGCCGTTCGTCTTGGGCATATTCAGCGGGGAGGTTCGCCGAGCGCGTATGACAGAGTGCTGGCGACTCGGTATGGGATAGTCGCGGTTGAAATGGTCCGGGCAGGCGAGTTTGGAAAGATGGCGGCGTTACGCGGGACGAAGATAGAGACGGTTCCGCTGGCAGAAGTGGCGCGCGCGACAAAGACGGTTGATCCGGATCTCTATGAAATTGCAGAGGTATTTTTTGGGTAAGCTGACATCTCTGGTCTGTTTGATAGTCCTGCTCGTGGTCTGTGTAGTTCAGGCGCAGCCAAGCGCCGCGGAGAAGCATGGTGGATTCAGTCGGAGTCACCAAGCGGGTGTACGTCTGGGAGTCTGGAACAACATGGGGGATCTTCCGCCCAAAGAGGATTCATCGGGCGGCGCCCGTTACGCGGCGGATATCAAGGATGCCAGTTTCTATTTTGAGGGATTTTTCGCGTACCGCGTCAGCACGGCGTTCATGATAGAAGGGGCGCTGGGGATAGTCAATCGCGGCGATGTGACGGTCGAGGATTCATTCGGCGATACGTATGTCGGCGGTTTGACGCTGTATCCGATCCAGTTGAAAGCGAAGTTTTACCCGCTGGGCGATTCACACGGGAAGGTATTCCCGTATCTGGCCGCGGGCGCGGGAATATATCATGGTCGGCATGATATTCAGTTTACGTCCGACCCGTTTGTGGTCAGCGGTAATTCCAAGACCTCGTTCAGTTACTTGCTGGGCGGAGGAGTGGATTACCAGGTAGCGGATGTGGTCGGGCTCGATCTGAATGTCAATTATCTACCGGTCAAATTCTCTGATGATCTGTTTGAAGTGAAGGATTACCAGGCGCTGACGATCACGGTCGGCGTGAAGTATCTCTTCCAGTCACCCAGGAAATAAGCGAGACGATTAAGGAGGATAGAATGAAAGTCGGTATCAATGGATTCGGGCGCATTGGTCGGTTGGTCTATAAAGCCACCCGCGGCACAAATGTTGAAATAGTCGGCGTGAATGATATAACGGATGCTCCGACCCTGGCGCATCTGTTGAAGTATGACTCGGTGCACGGTCGCTATAAAGGCGAAGTCCGGGCCGAGGGCGGAAATCTGGTGATTGACGGGAAGACGATCCCGGTGTCTGCGGAAAAGGATCCATCGAATCTTCCGTGGGCGAAATTGGGCGCGGATATCGTGCTGGAGTGCACGGGGAAGTTCACGGACAAAGAAGGCGCGTCGAAGCACCTGGCGGCCGGCGCGAAGAAGGTGTTGATATCGGCTCCGGCGAAGGGGCATGACGGGACGTTCGTACGCGGGGTCAACTGGGACTCCTACGATAAGAGCAGACATCATATCATATCGATCGGATCATGCACAACCAACTGCCTCGCGCCGATGGTGAAGGTGTTGTTGGATAATTTCGGGATCGTGCGCGGCCTGATGACCACGATCCACTCCTATACGGCGGATCAGCGGATAGTTGATTCTCCGCACAAGGATCTTCGTCGCGCCCGCGCGGCGGCGGTGTCGATGGTTCCGACCACGACCGGCGCGGCCAAGGCGATCGCCGAAGTGATACCGGCGATGAAGGGGAAACTGGATGGGATCGCGATCCGCGTCCCCACTCCAGATTGCTCGGTGACTGACCTGGCGGTCGAGTTGGAGAAGGATACGACCAAAGACGAGATCAACGCGGCGTTCAAGAAAGCGGCGGCATCCGGACCGTTGGCGGAATCGCTGGAGTATTGCGATGAGCCGATCGTGTCGGTAGATATCGTCGGCAATCCGCACGGCTGTGTGTTTGATTCGGGTCTGACGATGTGCAACGGCCGGTTCGCGAAAGTGTTCGGCTGGTACGACAACGAGATGGGTTTCTCAGTACGCATGGTCGACATGCTTGGCCGGATGATGTAAGAGAGAAGGAACGGAGATATGAACAAGGTATCCGTACGCGATGTCAATTTCCGCGGGCAGAAAGTGCTCTTGCGGGTTGACTTTAATGTGCCGTTCGACGAGAAACTCCGGATCACCGACGACCGTCGCATCCGCGAAGCATTGCCGACGATCAACAAGATCCTGAGCGACGGCGGGCGCGTGATCGCCTGCTCGCATTTGGGTCGTCCGGGCGGCAAGCCGGTGCCGGAGATGTCGCTCCGTCCGGTGGCGAATCATCTGGCGGAATTGCTCGGCAAGCCGGTGCTGTTCGCCGAGGATTGTGTCGGCCCGGAAGCATCGAACATGGTCGGCAAAATGAAAAACGGCGATGTATTGGTGCTGGAGAACCTTCGCTTCCATAAAGAAGAAGAAAAGAACGATCCGGAGTTCGCCAAAAAGCTGGCGTCGCTGGCGGATATCTATGTCAACGACGCGTTCGGCTCGGCGCATCGGGCGCACGCCTCGACTGAAGGGGTGACAAAGTTCATCAAGCAGTCGGTGGCGGGATTCCTGATGGAGAAAGAGCTTCAGTATCTCGGCGCGGCGGTAACGAATCCGAAGCGTCCATTTGCGGCCATACTGGGTGGCGCGAAGATATCCGGAAAGATCGATGTCATCCAGAATCTGCTGGATAAGGTTGATATCCTGGTGATCGGCGGCGGAATGGTCTTCACGTTCGCCAAAGCGATGAATTACCAGGTGGGAGATTCGCTGGTCGAGAAAGACAAGATCGATCTGGCGCGTGAGACCATGGCGAAAGCGCAGGCCGCGAAAGTAAAGCTGCTGTTTCCGGTTGATGTTGTGATCGCGAAAGAGATAAGCGACACAGCGGAAACGAAAGTGGTGCCGGTGGATCAGATCCCGGATGGATGGAAGGGATTGGACATCGGGCCGAAGTCGATCATGTTCTTCCAGGATGAATTATCCAATGCGAAGACGATTGTCTGGAATGGGCCGATGGGGGTGTTTGAGCATACGCCATTTGCCAAGGGGACGATCGCGATCGGGAAACTGCTGGCCGACCTGACACAGAGCAAGGGAGCGGTGACGATCGTCGGCGGCGGTGATTCCGCCGCGGCGGTGGCGGAGTCCGGCCTAGATGGTTCGCTGACACACGTGTCGACGGGCGGCGGGGCATCGCTGGAGTTCCTGGAGGGGAAAGAGCTGCCGGGCGTGGCGGCGCTGACGGATCTTCAGCAGGTGGGTACGTTCTGAGATGCGCCGAAAAATAATCTGCGGTAACTGGAAAATGAACGGGACGATTCCGGAGACGGAATCGTTGTTGAAGGGGTTGCTGGCGGGGGAATCGCGGAATCCCCGGGTTGAGGTGGTGGTCTGTCCTCCATTCACGTCTTTAGGAATTGCCCGTAATATGTTGCAGGGGAGTCATATAGGGCTGGGGGCGCAGGATATGTCGGAGCACGAGAAGGGGGCGTATACGGGGGAGATCTCGGCGCAGATGCTCTTGACACTTGGGGTTAGCTTCGTTATACTGGGCCACTCGGAACGGCGGCAGTACCATGCCGAGTCCGATGATTTGATAAACCGCAAAGCCAAAACTGCGCTTGCTTCAGGACTTACCCCGATTATTTGCATCGGAGAGACACTGGCCGAGCGCGAATCCGGTCGCACGGAACAGATCGTTGGAACGCAGGTTGATGGAGTGCTGGCCGGGTTCGGTGACGCTGAATTGGGTCGCGTTGTGCTGGCGTATGAGCCAGTCTGGGCGATCGGGACCGGTCGAACCGCCACGCCGGAAATGGCGCAGGATGTTCATCGGTTTATTCGTCAGCGGATCGCAAGCAGTCATCGTGCGGCGGCAGAGAATCTGCCGATCCTGTACGGCGGTTCGGTCAAAGGTGACAATGCCGCGGGACTGCTGTCTGAAGCAGATATTGATGGAGCCCTGGTAGGCGGCGCCTGTTTGAAGGCGGACGAATTTATCAGGATCATAAACGCAGTGTAGTTGGAGGTTGTCCGTTGTTTCCAGTTTTGATCGTCATTCACGTGTTGATCTGTCTGGCACTCATTCTGGTGGTGCTGATGCAGTCAAGCAAAGGTGAAGGTTTGACCGGCTCCGCTTTTGGTGGCGGATTGTCATCAGCGGTCTTCGGTGGCCGTGGCGCGGCGACCTTCCTTTCAAAAGCGACCACCGGATTGGCGGTTGCGTTCATGGTAATGTGTATTCTGCTGGCGTATATGTCGGCGCAGGATCGTGCGGCGGTGACTGGCGTTCCGGCCGAGGGTGCTGAGTCGGCGGTGACCCGCCAGGCGCAGGAAGAGATGCAGCGTCAGCAGCAGCAACAGCAGCAGGGAGTGACGCCGAATCAGGGTGGACTTCCGGCTGAAGGCGGCGGAGACCAGACGACAACTCCACCGGCAGGTGGCGGTCAGTAGATCTTTTGATCTGACAGTTTCGCGGAAGTGGTGAAATTGGTAGACACGCTATCTTGAGGGGGTAGTGGAGCAATCCGTAGGGGTTCGAGTCCCCTCTTCCGCAGAATGATATATGAGGCTTCGCGAAAGCGGGGCCTTTTTATTGGGGGAAGAGCCGTCGGGTCACACTTCGAATCGGGACGCGGCTATCGGTGGGTGTGGGTGAGAGGGTGGCAGGGGGATTCGAAGCAAGACCCGACCGAACGGGGTGGGGGCGGAGATAGTGGGGTGTCGGGTTTCGCGCGGGGATGGTTTGTGGCTAAGTCCAAGGACTGTCTGACCGATACTGAAAGATAGTGTGGTCGTAACGTTATTGTAGTTGTTCGGGAGAATTGCAAGGTACATGGGGCCGCTTTTCGTACATCTTTTCTGGACGATCATCGCAATTCCAATCGGGCTAATTGGAGGAACGGTTGTCAGTTTTATCGGAATACCGCTCTATTACCGATGGAAGAAGATCCCGCCGGAGAAAAGGCGGTTTCGTTTACTTTTCAAGATCGCCCTGACTTTGGCTCTGGCCCTTTGCTGTGTTGTTGGAGTGAATGTCCTCCTGGTCGCCCTCGAGGGGTACGCCCTCTATCAGTGGAACGACTACTACGCGGGTTCGGGGGTATTTGAAGAATTCCGTACTCCTCTTATGTTTCCGTACGAAATGAGAATGATGGACGTTGTCGATTATGCCAGCTTAGTCAAAACGGAAGGACTGGGAAAAGAAGATGACCCAGATAAGGGGTTATTCCCCGAGGTCAAACCGCAGTTATACGACATTCGGCAATATGCGACAGGTGACAGTCTGGTGGTTGGGTTCATGACCAGTCGATGGGATTTCGAGACTCGAACGGAAGGGACTGATACAAGTTGGTTTTGGTTCAATTGTCGGGATGGTCGGGCAATTGTCTTTCAGACACGAGAGGAATACGTGGATGATCTTCCTTCGCTGGGATTTGCGGTCGAACCTCCCCTGAAAACTGTTTCAGATCAGCATTACGATTACTGGAGAACCCACTAGTACTTTGTTTTTCATGTCACACGTGGGCGTTGCCGCGGTCTTGACAAACGAACGTACGCTTACCTATCTTATCAGTAATCAATCATTGAAACGAATCAGCCAATCGGGGAATCAATATGAGAATCACAATGTGTCTGATGGTGGCAATAGCCCTTCTCGGTGTGTCGGCTAATGCGCAGGATGAGAAGCCGGCGCTCTCCGCTGAAGTAGTAGTCTGTGCGAATATCACCGAGCGGATGCCTCAGGGGGCGGACTCGACATTTGCCGCGACGACTCCCCAGCTTTATTGCTGGTCCAAGATCACGGGGGCAGCCGCGGAAGGCTCGACAGTGACGCACATTTGGCTGCATGACGGCAAGGAGATGTGTCAGGTTGATCTGCAGGTGAAAGCGTCGCCATGGCGGACCTGGTCGGTGAAGAATCTTTATGGCATGGCGGGGAACTGGGAAGTGCGGGTAGTGGACGCGAGTGGGACATCGATAGGGGCGGCAAGGTTTAGGATAGAATAGAGGTTGCTTCGTCGCTTGGCGCTTTGCGCCTGCACTCCTCGCAATGACGGTGAAATGTGAAGACGGGGGCAGACGGGGACGTCTGCCGCGCAAACTCTAATATAAAAGTCAAATGAAACGGCCGCTCGGGTGAGCGGCCGTTGTCGTTAGACGGAGTGACGTGAGGGGAGGGAAAGTTCTCTCCACGCTCACGTGAGAATCACGGACAGTTTGGTAATGTCGGCTTCGGCGTAGTCGTCAGGTACGCGATCATCAGCGACAGGTCGGAGAGATCCGGTGTCACTACCACCGAGCCGTTGATATTGGCCTCAGGCGCGCAAGGCAAGGTTGGTTTTGGAGTGGTCGTCAAGTATGAAATCAGGAGTGAGAGGTCGGAGAGATCAGGAGTCTCCGAGACTGACTTGTTGACGTTTCCGGTCGTGCCGATGCAGCATGATTGCGGAGTGATCTGCGCGAGGATCGGCGCGAGGCCGCTGGAACCGCCGGGGGAATAGATCAGCGCGATACGGTATTTCACCGTGTCGCCCTGATTCAGCGTATTGTCACCAAAAGTCATCAGGAGTGACCAGTCGGTGTTGCTCGAACCATTGGCATTGGTTGGCTGCAACATCTGTTGGTACATCGCCTGCGGCGAGACACCATCCCAGACGTAGGTGGGGTTGTCGACCGCGCGCATGTTTTTCGGGTTGCCGGACGACAGGAAAGCGACACCGGCCGCAATAGTGTTTGAAGGGTCCTGGATATAGATCAGTTTATTGGTCGCGTCGTAATAACATTGATTCGAACCAGCCGAGGCGACATCGAAATCCCCAAAGACACCTGACTGAATGGTAATAGGTGTGGGACAAGTGTTGGTGAGCGCGTACTCGGCCTGAATGTAACCGCACCCGGCCGCATCCGTCGGCTCCCACTGATAGGTCACTTTCCCCTGTACTTTGCCGCTATTTGAGGCAAGGCGAAGAGTACGCGTCTGATCGGAACCGATCGTGCCGCTGACGAGACTGTCGATAGTCGCCCAAGTCGGAGTTTCGTAAAAGTCAAGGTACATCGCGGTATCCGCGCCATCGAGATGAGTCACGATCAAAGAGAATTTCGAGATGGCGTCACTCGCGCGCACGAAATCATGCACCGACGGACGGTTATTGAGCGTGAAGTTCAGGCAATTGGTGGTGGCGGAGCGCTCCATCAGACCGACAGGCAGATAACCGATCTGGATCGAGACCGGCACTTTGATGGTCGGGGCGGACGGATTGGTGGTGGTCATGACAATGGTGTCTTCGTACTGGCCGAGATCGCAGGTGGTCAGCGCGCCGGCATTGACAGAGGCGGTGACGATGACTGAGTCTCCACTCAGAAGCGTCGTTGGGCCAGAAGAGGAAAGAGAGACATGCCCTTGAGCCGAGGTGATGGAAGTCCAAGTTACACTCTCGGGACGATAATTCTTAATGATCACTGTTGTGTCGGTCGAATTGCCAAGGGTCGCGATCATCGGCGAAACTGCCGCTGGATTGGCAAAAACAAGACCGAAGCCGACGGAATCCATGGCGAGAACAACTGCGGCGAGTTCCGGCGAGCCCGTGCCATAGAGGTCAACCGCGGACTGAACAGTCATAGATGACCAGAAATTGAGTGATGAACCTGGAGTCAGGTACGTGGTCAACGTGCGGTACCAGATCTGCTCCATCGCTTCGCGGCTGGAGGCGGTCGCGGTGATGAAGGCCGCGCGATTCGGAATACCGGAGTTGATATGGACACCGCCATTGTCAGTGCTGATAGGGAGAACGACGAATTCAGTCATGTGCGCGGGCTGGTAGCCGAAGGGGAAGCGTGCGGGGTTGGGGCCGGTGTGCGGGTCCTCGAGATTGCGCAGGAACCCCGGCGACGTGATGCGAATCTCTTCGCCCATCAGCCAATCATCGCGGTCGACCATGGCGCCGAAAACATCGGAATAGGATTCATTGAGCGCGCCGGATTCGAATGTGTAGATAAGATTGGCGGTATTCTCAGTGACGCCGTGGGCCAATTCATGCGCGACAACATCAAGCGAGCCGGAGAATGGTTTGTACGTAGTGCCGTCGCCATCGGCGAAGTTCACCGAGATACCGTTCCAGAAGGCGTTGTTGGTGTAGGTCGGGTCATGGACCGAACAGATGATGGACATGCCGTTGTCATCGAGACTGTTGCGGCTGAACGTTGTCTCGAAGTAGTCATAAGTGAGGCCGCAATAGTAATGTCCTGAGACAGCGGCGCGCAAAGATGTATTGTCATTGAAATTATTATTGTCGTTCGGATCGGTGGTGATGGGACCGCCGCCGAGGTAATTGTCATAGGTGATAACCACGCCATCGTAGTTACCGATGGGCGGTTGATACATCGGACGGGTAGCGTCGACCAGTTTATAGTCCGGGCCGAACTGGTAGGTTTGCAAGGTGCGGACATTGAGATTCACATCGACGCCGGAGCCGACAGTGGGGCCATCGAAATGAATGTCGTTATACTTGAAGAGCTCGCGGCCGGTGATGGCATCAACGAAAACGCGCCAGCGAATCGGCGAGAACTGGTCACCGCGGATGGTGACGAGCCATGCAAGATGCGATGCTCCGGCGCGGTCAGGATAGATGAGCAGTTCAGATTCCGCGGACGTTGGCGCGGAGCCGAGGCTGTCGCTCAGGATAGCGCGCGCGGTTGATTCCGCGGCGGACTGGTCAACAGTTGGACTGATGCTTAGTGACGGCGTGGGGATGAGTTGTCCGCCGACCAGGTGAATGGATTGGTCAGCCTTGAAATGGACGATGGTCTCTTTGCCCCAGACGCGCAGGCCTTGATACGTCTGCTGGAAACGGAGATGTTCCTGCCCGAGCTGGTCGGTCGCCTGCCGGGTGAGGAGAAGTTCCTGTGCGGCGTTATTCAGTTTGAAGATATCCTGGCGTGAGGAGATGAAAGTCACGGCTTTGTCTTCCGCGGAAGTACCGGGAACTACAAAGCGACCCTGGGCGATTTCGGCGGTTTGCCAGGTTGGATCGAGTGAGAGGTTGTCGAGCCGGGAGATGGCGGGCTGTTGTTGCGCAGCCGCGGCCAAAAGGGAACCGGCCAGACAGACCACGAGCGCGAGTGTGATCAACTGACGCATAATCGGGAAGTCCTCTTTTGCTGGTGCAACGGATTGACCAGAGATTTGGTGGTAACACATAAAGATAGGCAATAACTATCCACTGTCAAGTTCTTATCCGAAGCGAATATGAGCGCCTGACTTGCTCTGCTATGCCGCGCCAACGGTTACTTCTGACGCGAGAGCCAAATATCGTAATTTTTCTGCATCTGGCTGATATGCAAAGGGACATGATCCTCGTAGATCTTCAGCCACTGGTCGAAGGTCATGACGCCATGCTCGGGATGATTGACAGTCCTTCCCCAGTAGGATTCCGGAATCACCTTGATGATCCGGTAGGTCATTTCGCGGAGCCATTTGAATAGCTCGAGCGCGCCTTCAGTATCCTGCAGGTCATAGCGCAGGTCGGACGCCCATTTATCCTGGTCATAGGCCATGACGGTCTTGCCTGGCTCGGCGATGAAACATCGCGCGCGAATGAAGCTGTTGGCCTCTGAATCGGCGAGATGGATGATGATCTCATGGATGGACCATCGACTGGGAGCCGGTTTGAAGTGCCACATGTCGCGCGGAAAGCGCGCGACTGCATCGGTCAGTTTTTGATAGGCCTGGCCGTAGCTTTCGATGAGAGCGAGCCGTTCCTCGTGGGTCATAACGGACCTTTCGTGGTTGGGGTGAGCGAGGCGAACATCTGCTTGGCGCGTTCAGCCTCGATACGATGGTCGACCATCGGTGACGGATAGCCCGGAGTGACTGTAGTAGATTCGTACAGCGAATGGATCTGTTTCGGTGAGAGCAGCGCAAGTTCGGGGATCCAGCGGTGAATGTATGCGCAGTCGGGGTCGAATTTCTTCTGCTGGAGCCAGGGGTTAAAGATGCGGAAATAGGGGGCGGCATCGCACCCGGTCGATGCGGCCCACTGCCAGTTGCCGTTGTTGACAGCAGGGTCGTAGTCGGACAGATGCTGCGCGAAGTACTTTTCGCCCCAGTGCCAGTCGATATGCAGATCCTTGATGAGGAATGACGCGGCGATCATGCGGACACGATTATGCATGAAGCCGGTCTGGTTGAGTTGCCGCATGCCGGCATCGACAATGGGAAAGCCGGTGGTGCCTGCGGTCCACCGGTCGAAGGCGGTGGTGTCGTTCAACCAGGGGAGTTGATCGTACTTGGTGTGGAAGGCGCCTTTGAATACATGCGAGAAATGAAACGCGATATGGGTGAAGAAATCGCGCCAGTAGATCTCGTTTATCAAAGAGTGACTCTCGCCGAAGCGGGATGTAATTGTCTGGTAGACACGGCGAATCGAAATGGTCCCGAATTTGAGATGGGCGGAAAGGCCGGTGGTGGAGTCGAGAGACGGAATATCTCGCGTCGAAGCGTAATTCTGAAATCTGTCCAGACTGGCGAGTCGCCGATGTGCTTCCTCCGAGCCGCCATGCGTGTAGAGATTTGAATTACGCGCGGGTAGCACAGAGGAGAGCAGGGAGGGAGAATCATTCTCAACCTCACCTTTGTAAAAGTTCTTGAAGTTGGTTGGCTGAGGGTCGGAGACGAGCATGGTTCTCGCGCGGCGGGAGAACGGTGTGAAGATAGTGTAGGGTCTGCCGTCATCTTTGAGGACCGCCTCCGGTTCAGTCAAAAGGGCGTCAGCATGTTGCAGGAAGGGTATGCCATGGCGACTACATATATCAGCGATAGCACTATTGCGGGTAATACTGTACGGCGTATAGTCGCGATTGACGAAGACGGCATCGACCTGGTGCTCGAGCACCAGTCGCTCGACAACTTCGGACGGGTCTCCCTCGAAGATAAAAAGTCGGCCGTCTTTGGATTCGAGTTGCTTACGCAGAGACTCCAGCGATTCAAGCATGAACTGGAGCGCATGATCGCCTCGAAATGGGTTATTCCGAATTTGAGCGGGGTCGAAGATGAAGCAGGGGATAACCTGTTTGGAGGACTCCAGAGCGGAGCGCAGGGAAGTGTTGTCGTCGAGACGAAGATCCCGACGGAAGATATGGAGTCCCTTTTGGTAACGCTTGCCCATAGCGAATGATACCGGATGTAACAGTTGACGAGGTGAATCGTTCCCTCACCCGCCTCTTCGAGGCACCCTCTCCCAGAGGGAGAGGGGAAGTATCACCGGAATGGGGTGAGCCAGTCTTTGGTCATAAACTCCCCCTGGTGGCCATCGGGGTCGAAGAAGTAGAGGCTCATGTCGCCGGAGGGCCAGGTATGTTCGATGAGGTCGACGCCAAGGTTGTGGAGTCTCTCGCGATAGAGGTCGATCTCGTCGAGTGATATCTGGAAGGCGAAGTGAAGATGTTCGCCGCCGCGGCCATCGAACAGGCCGCGTTTCCCTTTGCGCCAGAGGCCGAACGCGGTGCCGTCTTCGAGGACGAAGGCAACAGCGGAGCCATCATCCCATCGCGAGATGCGGGCATAAGGGAGGAGCGCGGCATAGAATTTCTCGGAAATCTCCAGGTCATTGACCTCGAGATGAATTTCAAGCATTCTCAGCATATAAAAAAAACCGGGAGAAAAACTCCCGGTCCTTTGCTTTGGCGACGAGCGGCAAAAAGAACCGTTCGTTCAGTTGTTGATATACTTTCCCAGGATCTGGTTCATACGGGAGGTCATCTTGGAGTTTGGTAACACCTCGGTGGCACCCGCAGAGAGCGCGGCTTTCATCTGATCCGCCATGACATGGGGCGAATAACAAACGATCGGGATCGACTTGGTCGCTCCATAGGAGCGGAGTTTGTTGATCAGCGACGGCGCCTCAATCCCGTTGAGGTTGAGGTCGATTATGATAAGATCCGGCCGAAGTTCCTGCGCTTTGGTGAAAATCTCGTCTGAACGAATGGCTTTAATGCCCTCGGCATCCATCCCGTCAAGCACGGTCATGATCTTTGAGGTAAAGATCATATTGTTGACGGCAATCAATACCTTCTTGTTCTGCATAAATGAAATACCCCTCAGGGATCTCCTTATCTTTTGGTAGGTCTCCCACTCGACCGGCTCAATATACGACATTGTACGTGGAAATGAAAGGGTCGGCCGTAAGAAAAGCGGAGTTTTGAGAGGAGGGTTGGGTAAGTCGTTGCAAGATAAAAATCTGGTCCGGGGAAAAGATTTCCCGAATGTGATATTCGGCACTTGGAGCGGGGTTTTTTGGTTGATTCCGTCGGCCAAACGGCGTTACTGGCGGTCATGAAACGAACCAAAATACTGGCGACATATGGTCCGGCGGTCAGTTCAGAGCGGTTGCTCCGTCGGATGGTCGATGAAGGCGTAAATGCTTTTCGCATAAACTGCTCTCATGGAAGCACCGAAGATTTTTCGCGAGCGGTGCGTCAAATCAGAAAAGCGACCGGTTCACACCGGTGGCCGGTCGGAATCCTCTTCGATATCTCCGGTCCGAAGTTAAGACTGGCGCGATTCACCGGCGAATTACCGGTGAAAGCGGGAGATAAAATTACGCTGACAACTTCGGGGAGTGATCTCGCGCGAGGCGAGATAGCGGTGAATCACCCGAAGATCATCGCGTCGATAAAGCCGGGAGAAAGAGTATTTATCGACGACGGCGCGATCGGGCTGAAAGCGGAGAAATGCTCAAACGGCAAAGTTCAGTTGACGGTGTTGAATCCGGGCGTGCTCTTGCCGGCGAAGGGGATCAATCTGCCGGATTCAGTCGTGCAGATGCCTACGATCGGCGCAAAAGACAAGCAGGATGTCAAGACGGCGGTGTCGAGCGGCGCGGATTTTGTCGCGCTGTCGTTTGTGCGGTCGGCGGATGATGTACTGCTCGCGCGCAAGTTGATAAAGCAGTATGGCGGGAAGCAGCGGATAATTGCGAAACTCGAAAAGCGCGAGGCGATCGAATCGCTTGAATCGATCATGGATGTAGCCGATGGCGTGATGATCGCGCGCGGAGATCTGGGGGTGGAGTTGCCTCCGGAACGTCTGCCGAACCTTCAGAAGCGGATAGTTGAGTTGGCGAATCTGCACCGTCAACCGGTAATAGTCGCGACGCAGATGTTGGAGTCGATGCGGTTTTCACCGCGGCCGACCCGCGCGGAAGTGAACGATGTCGCGACGGCGGTCTTTGACCATGCGGACGCGGTGATGTTGTCTGCCGAGACCGCTACCGGGAAATATCCGCTGGAGACCGTGCGGATGATGGCGGCGGTGTTGACGGCAAGTGAGGAACGTCGGGAGGTGAACTCCGGCCTGATGGTCCGCGACCTGACGGATACCATTGAGCCGCATCTGGTTTCCCGGATGGTAGGGGCGATATCAGACGACAGTGTGATCCGCGTGATTTTTGCCTTTACCACATCGGGGTTTACGGCCGAACTGATCGCCAACCTGTTTCCGCGGCAGACGATCGCGGCGCTCACATCCGACAAAAATGTCATGCGACAGCTCTCATTGATCCGGTCGGTTTGGCCGATATATGTACGGCAGCCCGGTTCGTTCCATGCGCTGGTTTCGTCAGTGAATGCGGTGAGCCGGAAATACCAACTGGCAAGCAAAGGACAGCATGTGATCATCACCGGCGGCGCGCCATTCGGCAAAACAGTGCCGTCGAATCTGGTGATGATCCACGAGGTGGAATGATGCGTGCGAAAATCGGAATTCTGAGTCTGGCGCTGGTGATGGTCGTGGCGGGAGCCGCGAAATCTCAGGATGATGCCCCGGCCAAACCGGTCAAGGCGACCAAGTCGATCGCGATCACGTTCAATGAACTTCCGGCGGCGGAAGCTTTCGGCGAGGTGAATCCCGAGGCGATCAATTTCTTGATACTTCAGGCGTTGAAAAAGCACGAGGTAAAGGCGGCGGGGTTTGTGGTCGGCGCCAGTCTGGAGAACCAGTACGACCTGATCGGGCAGTGGTTGAACGATGGTCACGCGATCGGGAGTATGACGTTCAATAACGAAGACCTCAACGATATCGGGTACGAGAAGTTCATCGAAGAGGTAGCGTCGGGGGAGGCGGAGCTGGAGACGATGCTCGAGAGTTTCGGGCAGAAGCGGAGATACTTCAGATTCCCGTATCTTCACTATGGCGCGACCAAGGAAGATAAGCGACAAGTGAAGGGGTATCTTTCCGCGCAGGGGACTGCGGTGGCGCACGCGTCGGTGGTGCCGGATGACCATATGTACAATTTCACGCTGGGCAAAATGGGGAAGGTACTTGATTCGCTCCAGTACGTGGTGTTGCGAGATGAGTATTTCAACAGCGTGTTCGATGAACTGGAACGGGCGGAGATGATGGCGAATGATCTGGTGGGACACCAGATAAAGCAAATACTGATGCTCCAGGCGAATCGTCTGAACGCGATCTATCTGGATGAACTGCTGACGGCGTTGGAAGAGGCGGGATATAAGTTCATCACGCTCGACGCAGCATTGCGGGATGAAGTGTACGCGCAGGCGGAGAATTATTATGGGTTGCGCGGGGTGGGATATCTGGATATGCTGGCGCTGGAAGAAGAGTAGAAGTTTTTGCCAGTGAGATGTGAAGCCCGCTTGAGAGAGCGGGCTTTTTTTGTGGGGGCTGATAGAAGCGTGAGTGCAGAAGCAAAGTTTCTCATGGATATGTGCGACGGGTGGGTTGCTTCGAAATCGCGGAGGGGAGAATTGCGATGTAACACGAGTGGTGGCCGCGATTTCTCGCAATGACAATGCTAAAGAAGTCATCGAACATAGAGGGAAGGGCAGACGGGGACGTCTGCCGCTCATAGAATAGCAAACCCGGCGCTCTCGCTCTACTAGTACTGCGAAACGCGCCGGGTTTTCAATTGGCCCACCATGAATGGCGGGATACATGATTTCAGAGAGATCGCGACGGCCCGCGTCTCGTCACCCTTCGTCTTCGCTCAGGGCGACGAGCCGCGGGCCTCGCGATGACAGTGTCCCTATTTCAAGTACATCATCTTCTTCGTCGCGGTGAAGTCGCGGGAGGTCAGGCGATAGTAGTAGACGCCTGTGGCAACATCGGAGCCATCCAGAGCGGTACCATCCCAGCTAAACTGGTGGCTGCCGGCCTCGAGCGATTCATTGCGACGATAGACGACCTTACCGAGCACGTTAAAGATCTCCAGAGAGACCTCGCCGCTGGTCGGCAGAGCGAAGGAGATGACCGTCGCACCGTTAAATGGGTTCGGGTAGTTCTGTTGTAACTCAAACGAGTTCGGGAGCAGACCCTCGGTCAGCGCGGCGTTGACCATCGTCTGACCGATCTGCGCGGTCACCTTGCCGCCATATTTGGTGGCAGTGGCGACAGACTGGATCGAGGTCGTAGTCAGTATGCGCAGCAAAGGACTGGCGCGGAAGAAGGTGGCGTTCGGGAAATTCTCCTTAGGGGAAAGAAGAACGTAAGTTGAGCCGTTACGCGCGTAGGTGGACATCGACATAGTCGTCGCAAGCAATTGCGGTGCGACATTGCCGGAGAGCACTAGCTGAACTGCGCCAAGTGTATCTGAAGTGGCGCAGAGCAGCATACCGGCATTGATGAAGAAGGACGCGATGTTCGGCGAGTTAGGCGGGAGAACATCGGCGGTATCCAGACCGGTGTTGCGACGATAGAGCAGCACATAGTCTTCGATAGCGAGCGGCGTGCTGTCCTGATTGATGTCGGACAGCTCGGTCTGCTTGTTCGGGTCGAGCGTAAAGACCGACTGACCACGCGTGAAGTAACTACCGAAGAGTCGGAAGTCTTCTATACCAAACGCCACTGAGTCGAGGTCAACATCACCACGCTGGAATACGTACGCCGGAGGCGGGCAAGTAATACTGACACCACCAGAGTAGAAAACGATCTTGCGCACGGGGCCATCGCAGCCGACAGCCGGCAGACCGCCGAAACCGGGGAGCGACGCAGACGCGGCAGGGAGTTCTACAAAGAGAGAATCCTGCAATTCAAAGACCTTCTCCGCGCCAAACAGATGCTTGCCGGAGGCAGAGGATAGCGAGTTGCTGCTGCAGTCGGTCCAGTAGAAACGGACCGGCGCAAAACTGCAACGCCAGGAAGCATCGGAGCCGACCAGGAATCTGATCTTCGCCAGCGAGGCAGGGAGAGTCGGGACACCGCAGGAGGGGTGAATGTTGCCGTTATTCGTTTCGGCGATACCGACTATCCGGACCTGTCCGGGGGCCGCATTGTAGGTGAAGTATTCCCAGGCGCAGGAATCATAGAGCGAGCCGGGGAGAACTTCGGCAACAGAGAGAGCGAGGCTGTCAAACGCAATGAGCACATCGAAGCCACCCACGCCCTGCTGTTGCGAGATGGAATCAAGGGTAAGCGGGATCTCGGCGATCTGGCCGGGATCCAGATTGCGCGCGACACCAAGCGACAGGCCGAGCGAAGTAAAGACTTCCTGCTCGCCACCACCACCGCCGTTGTCGTCACCTTCGCCTTCGCCGTCGTCTTCAGCAGGCACGACGACAAAGAAGAATTTGAACTTGCTCTGGCTGTAGCCATCGGACGCGTTCAGCATCAAGATGAAATACTTGCCGGAATCTTCGGGAGTCGGTTCGTAGTTCAATGACCAATCGGAACCATTCTGTGCCAATTCAACGGCGCCACTCGGGAGCGGACGGACGCGCTCGAGGGTCAGAACCGGCTGGTCGCATTCATCGCGATCGACCACCGAGATCGGCAAGGAGAATGGCGCGCCGAGCGGCACAGGAATAGTGTCACGACGCTCGACCTCGTCAATCAGAATAACCGGCTTGGCGCTTTTCGGGAAAAGCACGAGACCGGTACGGGTCTTAAGACGAGGAGCGCTCTTCCAATAAGCTTCGACCAGGACCACGCAGTTACGCCAGTCAACCGGAGTACCGGCGGGAAGCGACCAAGAGCCGGAGACGGAATCAAGCGAGCCGGGCCCCTTGATCAGGCGATAGTGGATGATGCCATCGGCCGGATATTCGCCTTTGCGATTCTTTGGCGGAGTCGCTTTGAAGGTATAGCCGGCGCTGTCACAGTGGTTGTACTCCAGCTTATACTTGCTGTCCGAAAAGACAGGGGGACAGCGGTGGTCGTTCTCGGCCTTCACTGCCGCCGCGGCAGCTACAAAGAGGCAGAGGCCGACGCAGAGTAAGGTTCTCGAGTAGCGCATACGTGATCTCCTGGAGGTAGCGGTTGGTGGTCATAACCACGACGAGTCCGGCGAAAAGCTACCTTCCAATTCTGCCAGTCTCTTTAGAGTGATTCGGCCACGGCGGGGCTCAACTTGAAGAATATTTCAAAATGAAACAGCGACCGCGGCGGTCGGGTATAAGCAGGTGAGTTAACGTTGGGATACAATAAGTTACGCTGTGTCTTTCAACGGCCGGTTTGACCAAAGACCGTGATTTTTGAGGTCCGGGAAGTGGGGGGAGGAGGCCATTGTTAAGGTTGGTTAAACCGGAAAGCAAGCCTGGCTCCGGCGCGAACCGGCCTGAAACCATCCGCGTATAATTCTCCAAAACCGACCAGGAAAAACATGAACGGAGGATTTCTACGATGATGAAGACTAGACAGATGACAGTGATGTCACTGCTGGTTCTGTTGGTAATAGGATTGGCGTATATGCTACCGGCAGGATCGGCGGTGGCGCAGAAAGAGAGCGGAAGCGCGGCGATGCAGTCGCTGCGGGATCTGAACAAGGCATTCATTCAGATCGCCAAAGATGTAACCCCATCGGTGGTGACCGTCTCGACCGAGAAAGTGGTAAAGATGCGGGGGATCGGGAATTTCAATTTCGGACCGTTCGGTGACCAGTTCGAGCAGTTTTTCGGGACGCCGCGCGGCAATCAAGAGAACGGGCGCGAGTTGCGACAGCAGGGATTAGGCTCGGGAGTGGTTGTGTCGGAGGATGGCTATATCCTGACCAACAATCATGTGATCGATGGCGCGGACTCGATCGTGGTCCGCATGAGTGATGGCACAACCTACGCCGCGAAAGTCATCGGCGCCGATGACAAGACTGATATCGCGGTGATAAAAGTCGAGGCGGACAATCTGATTCCCGTTAAGCAGGGGAACAGCGATCAGCTCGAAGTGGGTGAGATGGTGATGGCGATAGGGTCGCCATTGAATCCGAATCTCGCGCATACCGTGACGCAGGGAATAGTGAGCGCGAAGGGGCGATCGAATGTCGGTCTGGCCGACTATGAGGATTTCATCCAGACAGATGCCGCGATCAACCCCGGTAACTCCGGCGGCGCCCTGGTGAATCTGGATGGTGAACTGGTCGGCATCAACACGGCGATAGCGTCACGCTCGGGTGGGTTCCAGGGGATCGGATTCGCCGTGCCGGTCAATATGGCGATGGATATCAAAAACGAGCTGGTCGACAACGGGCGCGTGGTGCGTGGATGGCTCGGAGTCGGTATCCAGGATGTGAACGATGTCATGGCGCGAGCGATGGGGCTGGATGAGAACAGTGGTGTTCTGATCGGGTCGGTGGCGCCTTCGAGTCCGGCGGAGGATGCCGGGATCGCGCCCGGTGATGTCGTTGTGAAAGTGAACAGCACGGAAGTGAACAATTCGGCGCAGTTGCGCAATCTGATCGCGCGGACCGACCCGGGGACGACCGTGACACTCGGCGTTATTCGAGATAATCGCGAGAAGGCGCTGGCGGTGAAACTGGGAGAACTGCCGGAGCAGAATGAGGATGGCACGATCCGTCGTCAGTCGAAAGGAGAAGAGGGTGAGCTGGCGATCGATCCTGGGTTCGATGTCGGGACTATCACCCGTGAGTATGCGCGGCAGTTCGAGATCCCGGAAAGTGCTGACGGCGTCGTGGTGACCAATGTCGACGAGTCGAGTATGGCGGCGCGTCAGGGTGGACTAAGGGTTGGCGATGTCATCCGCGAAGTGAATCGCAAACCGGTGACATCGGTGGCGGAGTTCGACGGCGCGCTGCGATCGCTCAAGAAAGGGAGTACGGTGTTGCTCCTGGTGTCACGTGGCGAGATGCAGCGGTTCGTGGCGTTTGATATCGGTTGAGGAGGTGAGACCGAAGAAGAGAACAGGGCCGCACGGCCCTGTTTTTGTTTGGTGATGGGAGGAAGCGGCGCGAGGTCGTGATGGGATTTCGGGCTTCGACTACGCTCAGCCCGATGGGTTGGTATTTGTCAGGAATACACTTCGCACACTGGCTACAGCGGCCGGGATTCGAGCTACAGGACTACCGAAGACCGCTTTCTGAACCGCCTGATAGCATACACGATAACAAGGACCAAAAGATAATAAAACAGGAAATCGCCGATCAGGTGTTGCCAAGGTCGGTAGTTATGCAATTGTTGCCATGTCGGATTAACCAGCAGCATCAGCATCGCTCCGGGAAGATGCAACATACTTGAGAATCTTCCTAACCCGTAATCCAATACATACACGTCAACCAGCAATAGCAACCAGATTGGCAATGCAAAGAGGAAACATCGCAAAAAAAGACTATTCCGACTGAGAGACTTCACCAAATCAAGATCAGGCGGTCGCATGTCCAAACTTTGCCTCAGCTTTTTTGGTCATTCGAAACAAGAGAAAAGAGAAGATCACGCATACTATTGCGGCAACCGCTGCATAACTTGGCGACTGAAAGCTCAGAATAAACGCGCCGCACGCGACTAATGACGTAATCACGGCCGTCGCACAGCCGAATATTGCCATTGCCAAGCTGAACACCCTTTTCTCCGGTTGCAACTGCTCTTCGCGTTTCTTGACCATCTCGACAACCGAAGCGATATTGGATACGGCAATTACAACTCCCCATCCAAGAAGCGAGTATGCAACGGATGTACTTCCATGGCGGTACTCGTACAGGGCAATCATAAGGAGCATTAAGACAATTGCGAGCACAAAGCTCAATGCGAATATACTCGCGAGTGATCTATTCTTGCGTCTGCTTTGTTCTACTTGCTTGGATCGGACTGCGCGAACTACATATATTACAGTGAGAGAAGTGACCACCAACGCAACTGTCAAGCAAACCAGCCCCCCAGCCATAAAATTTAACCGCAGCAGTACTATGCCAAACAGTGCGAATGCAACCAGAACGGACGAAAGTACAGACAAGATCGCTCCGAACCGAAGACGCTCGTGATCGAATCGTGGCCCGTCGTCGCCAGTATCAGATACGCAGTGGCGGAACCTTGCGTAGTACCAAGCCGCCCATAACCCTAATGCACCTAACGCGCCTGGCAAAATAATCTCAGGGATCTCTTTCAATGAAGTCTGATCGACCTGTGCGAAGAGATGAGATATACCAATTGCCATAAAGTAGGCATATGCCGCACCGGCCAGGGCCCACTTTACCAGCACACCTGAGGTAAGTTTCTTCATCATTATCCCCTATTACTATTTATGGGTGCTTCCGCTATAAGTCCTCTGCGTCAAAACCCTTGCCCGCAGGGTCGGAGGAGTCGGGGTTTGGACAGAGTGAATGCGGATAGTGGTCATGTTACTCCCTGACCGTAAGAAACCTAAATGGAAGGGATGAGGCAAGGGAAGAAAGAGGGAGATCGCGACGCCTTGCCGCAGAAGAATCGGGTTGAGATGCGAGGGGAGTGCAGGGCAAGGCTCGCGATGACAGAGAAAGTGTCAGGAACCGGCTTCGCCGCCCTTTGGGCAAGGTTCCTGACCTACAATCTCTTTGAAAAGCTCACCATAAATGGTGGGGTACGGTGAATCAAAAGGGCGGGCAGACGAGGGGGGACTGCGGCGCACGGTGTCTGACAATTGTTAGTGCTTCCATGTATCTCCCCATTAATAGAGGGAGTGAGATCGCTGGGACTCCCTTGCGGCGCACGAAAAACGGGTTTCGGCAATGTCAATCCATTCGATACCAGATACTTGATGATGCCAAGTTGTCACCAGACAGAAATCTCGCCCGTCGACCTACCGCAATCCGCGTACATTCGACTGCGAACATGCTCAAAGCGCTCTGAGATCACGCTTCGACCAGTCAATCGATTCGATATCAGATACTTGATAATGCCAGATTGTCACCGGACTTTCCACCGCCCCAACAATTGTCATCACGAGCTTTGCCTTATCCGTTTGACAAGGCAAAGCGTCGTGATCTCAGTTGAGTCGGGCTTCGACTACGCTCAGCCCGATTGGATTGGGATCGCGACGCCTTGCCGCTATCCAGCGTTGCAGCAGCCGCCTCATTCCAGCGAAAGCTGGAATCCACCGAGTATACTGGATCCCAGCGTTCGCTGGGAAGAGGCCCAATATGCCCGCGATGACAGGCTCAATGGGGCGGGCAGACGAGGACGTCTGCCGCGCAAATCAACCTGGATCCTAGCCTGCGCTGGATGAGGGGGCAGGACATTCGGCGATTTCGGTTGTGGATGGTGATTCAGTTCTTTGTGCGGAGACCGACGGGCCGCCTCAACAATACTAGATGGCTTTGAGGAGCAATTTGAGGGAGTTGTTCGTGCGGGGACTGGCGTATTGCATCTGTGACATCAAAAGGCTTTGAAGGAATCACCGAGGGAGTTATGCTTGCCGACATGGCGACCAGCAGTCCTAGCAATTCCGCTCATCATATCAGTGCGTCGAGGGCCTTTGCCATGCTTCTGTTCGGGGCGCTCTGTATTTCGTTTGCGGCGATATTCGTGAAAGGGATCGGGAGCGAGCGGATGGGGCCGAGCGCTATCGGGTTCTGGCGGATGCTTTTTGGCGCGGGGCTGATGTTCATCTGGACGATCGTCGAAGGGAAACGGATCGGATTGCCGAAGCGGATCTACTTCTGGTCGATAGCGGCGGGGTTTGCGTTTTTCTGTGATCTCTGGACCTGGCATCGGTCGATATTCATCACCGGCGCGGGGATGGCGACCATTCTCGGGAATACCCAAGTATTCGAAAGCGCGATACTCGGCTATTTCGCGTTCAAGGAAAAGCTGACGCTCAAGTTCTTTGTCGCGGCGATAGTAGGGTTTGTCGGGATCGTGCTCTTGATCGGTGTGGGGAGTGAAGATATTCAGTTGACCGAGCACTATTTGATGGGGGTGTTTTTCGGATTGCTGACGGGAATCTGCTATGCGTCGTATATCTCGCTGGTGAAGAAAGCGAGTCATGAGCATGTGCAGGTTGGGACCCTTGCCTTGATGGCCTGGACCGCGCTCTTCTGCGCCATATTCCTTGGAGTATCGGGTTTGCTTGAAGGGGAGGCGATGTTGCCGCCGGATGGGAGGAGTTGGCTTTTCTTACTGGGATTGGGATTGGTGCCGCAGGCGATAGGGTGGAAGGTGATATCGTCATCGTTGCCGCATATCGACGCGCACCGGGCGGGGCTGGCGCTGTTACTTCAGCCGACGATGGCGACTGTCTGGGGCTTTCTTTTCTTCGGGGAGATGCTGGGGCCGTTGCAGTTGCTGGGGGCGGTGGTGACGTTGGGGGCGATATACTTCGGGTCGATACGCAAGTAAGCGATCTTCGAAGATAGCGGATAAAACAAAGGCGGCTCAGGTGAGCCGCCTTTTCTATAAGAAGCGTGTATCGACTTAACCGACCAGCACTTTTTCGAGACGTTCGACCAGGTAGTCGACCTCTTTCTCAGTGATGATAAGCGGCGGCGAGATACGAATCGTGTGGCCGTGGCTGTCGTTCGCAAGGACATTGAGATCGAGCAGTTGACGGCAGTAGTTCATCGCGTCACCATCGTTCACTTCGATACCGATAAAGAGGCCGCGTCCGCGGACTTCTTTGACATGTTTGGAGCGCTTGGCGACATTGAGGATCTTCTCCTTGAGTATCTTGCCGGTTGCGGCGGCCTTGTCGGAGAGTTTTTCGTCGACCAAAACGTCAAGGGCGGCGACGCCGGCAACACAGGCGAGCGGATAGCCACCATAGGTGGAGCCATCGCGACCCGGCTGGAAGACGAGATCCATCAGATGCGAGTTGGTGACCATCACAGAAAGCGGGACCAATCCACCGGAAATAGCTTTGCCGAGGATGACGGCATCGGGGATGACGTTTTCATGCTCGAAGCAGAAGTTCTTGCCGGTACGTCCGAGTCCAACCTGGATCTCATCGAAGAGCAACAGCAGGTCATTGGCATCGGCGATCTCGCGGAGACCTTTGAGAAATCCCGCCGGGGGCTGATACATGCCGCCCTCGCCCTGCATCGGCTCAACGAGAATCGCGCAGGTGTTCTTGTTAACGGCTTTCTTGACGCCTTCGAGGTCGCCGAAATCGACAGTGACGAAGCCGGGAGTGAGCGGGCCGAAACCTTCTTTGTATTTCTCAGAAGTGGAGAACGAGACGATGGTGATCATGCGGCCATGGAAGTTGTTGCCGAAGACGATGATCTCCTGTTTGCCATCCGGAATCCCTTTGGCTTTGTAGCCGTAGGCGCGGCCGAGCTTGATGGCGGTCTCGACAGATTCAACGCCGCCGTTTTTGGCGAGGACTTTGTTCCCTTTGGCGCCGAAACGTGGGCCAAGCTGCGGGACAAGCGTCGCGCACTTCTTCAGGAAAAAGCCGAGCGGGTCAGTGTAGACGACATTTGAAATGACCGAGGCATAGTTGCCATGCAGGGCGTCAACCAACGCCTGCACGATCTTCGGATGATGGTGGCCGGGGTTGGCGGCAGAATAGGCGGAGAGGCAGTCGAGATACTTTTTGTCATCCAAAGAAGTGAGCCAGGCACCTTCGGCTTTGCGCACTACCATATGGAGGCGGCCATAGTGTTTGGCGCCGTAAGTATTTTCCCAGTCGAAGATCTGGTCATCGGAGACGTTGGAGTACGTCGTGGCTGAGCGATGCATGGTGTCGGTTGGATTCATAGTCGTTTCCTCTATGTTCATCTTGGCCTAGTGGCGATTGAGGGTGACCGCAACATATCATTTATCGTCAAAAGAGCAAGTCATTTCTATAGTAAAAGACGTCAAATTCCGAACAATTGTTGCATTAATTGTTTGTGCGCTGACTATGGTTCGTCTCCAATAGCCTCAAAGGGAAGATAATTCGGCGTACAAAATTCGGTCCCTTTTGAGAAGTTGTTGACTGGTTTGGAGATGAACCCGGATAGCGGGGAATCGGTTTGGCCGGTTGATTTTGGGTAGGTAATTGGATATAGTTGTCTATCAACTAAGAGAGGGAGGAGACTCCGTGACAGGACGAATACTGGTTTTGGGGCTGTTAATGCTGCTGGGGTGGAGTGGGGTGGTGAGGGGGGAAGAGAGTGCAGAGAAAAAGAGTAGCCCGTTCCCGTGGAGGATGGCGATTCGAGTTGGCGGGGATTGGGAGATGGACATGGCTGAAGGAAGGTCGCGCTATGTCGACGGGGCAGGATATGACGTGGAGTTTGTTCTGCCCTTCAGTCGCAAATTCGCGCTCACCGCAACCTACTTCAAACGCGGCATAAGCTACAATGAATCTCAATATTGAGAAGATACGGCCTTTACAGTCATTCGCTCTACTGTGACATATGAAAGCGCAATGTACCTATTGGGAATACAGTATACCGACGACGATCTCCTGGGCGTAGATCTTCTTGACTACTACATTACTTTCAAATACGGCGATCTGACTCAGGATCTTGACGGCGCGATCTTTCTCCGCGAGAACGCGACAGGTGACCAATTGCGATCAGCGCCGTATGAGCGAGAGTCGGATCAGGGAATAGTCTTCGGGGTAGGATTTCTGTGGCGATTGTCGGAAAGAATTGGTGTCGATGTTGGTTTTCAGAGGATCTTGAGGATAGATCGGCCCGCAGGAGCGCCTGAAGGAACTTTGGAAATGTGGCAGACGGCGGCGATTCGAGCCGGGATAATTTTCGGTTTACCAGAGAAGAACTAATGAATCCAAGAACACGGGAGGGGCTGTTTTGTCGACCGCTCACTCCGTTCGTATGCTCCTCGCAATAACGTTGAGAGTCTACCTTCTTTGGAGTATCTGAGGGCAGACGAGGACGTCTGCCCTCAACAAGGGGACTGCCGCTCAGATAACCCAAATGTTAAATAGAGTTAAATAGTCCAATTTCGATTGCCTTCTTCGTGTACAACAGTTATGCTTCAGGCGCACGAATTCTGCCACCACGACGATCCATCTTTTGCTCCAAGATTCGTGCGATCCGGGCTTTACTCCGCGACCCTCGTTGCCCTGCCTGCCAAAGTTCATCTGGCCGCTGAGTGAATTTTCAAGTTCACAAGTCACATGTTTGAGTGCCCAACTCGGTATGGGTGGCAAGAGACCAATCCATCGGCCCCTGCACCATTCCAGGAAGGCTCAACCTTTCTCACTTTGGAGGCCTGTCATGGCAACGGTAGGAACTACTACTGGAAGACAATCGGGGAAGAACGTCAGTGCCGGCGATATCGACACACTGCAAAAGTCACTCAAAGGAAAGCTGCTTCGTCCCGGCGACCAGGGATACGACACCGCGAGAACCATCTGGAACGCGATGATCGACCGGCGACCGGCAATCATCGTGCAGCCGGTGGACGCGGGGGATGTGCAGAAGGCAGTCGATTTTGCCCGCGAACAGAACCTTATTGTGGCCATCAAAGGCGGCGGACATAATATAGCCGGCAACGCGGTGTGCGATGATGGGCTGATGATCGATTTCAGTCTGATGCGCGGAGTAAAAGTAGATCCGTCGGCGAGAGTGGCCCATGTGGAGGCGGGGGCATTGCTGGCGGATGTTGATCATGCGACCCAGGCGCACGGTCTGGCGGTTCCTCTGGGAATCAACTCGACGACCGGTGTTGCGGGCCTGACTTTGGGTGGCGGATTCGGCTGGCTGACCCGGCAACATGGATTGTCCATCGATAATCTGCGGGCCATGGATGTCGTTACTGCCGATGGTAACATGGTGACCTGTAATTCCTCGAACCACGCGGACCTTTTCTGGGCGCTCTGCGGAGGTGGCGGGAATTTCGGCGTGGTCACACGATTTGAGTTCACTCTCCATCCGGTCGGTCCGATGATCACTGCCGGATTGGTCGTGTATCCGCTCTCAGAGGCAGCCGGAGCGCTCAAAAAGTACAATGAATATGTAAAGTCGCTTCCATTTGAGTGGAATGTATGGGTAGTTTTGCGCAAAGCTCCGCCGCTCCCATTCCTCCCGGCGGAATTTCATGGGACCGACGTGCTGGTCTTTCCAGTCTTTTACAACGGGGGCAAGCAGGAGGGGATGAAGCAGATCGAGCCGGTGCGGCATTTTGGAAAAGCGATCGGCGAGTTCATTGATGAAATGCCGTATGCAGACTGGCAGAAGATGTTTGATGGACTGCTTGGTCCCGGCGCCCGAAATTACTGGAAATCCCACAATTTCGGCGAACTGAGCGATAAGTTCATTCAGACGATCATCGGCGCGGCCCAGGTTCTACCATCGGATGAAAGCGACCTCTTCCTGGGGTTCATACAGGGGGTGTCCAACAAGAAGCCGAGATCATCAGCGGCGTATCCGCACCGAGATTGCGGCTGGGCGATGAATGTGCATGGCCGCTGGATGACTCCACAGCAGGATGAGAAAGGGATCGCGTGGACGCGCAATGTTTACCGCGATACCGCGCCCTTCGCTTTGGGCGGCGTGTATGTGAACTTCCTGACCTCCGATGAAAAGGAACGGATCAGGGAAGCATACGGCGCAGGATGGGATCGTTTGGTGGAAGTGAAACGAAAATACGATCCGACCAACCTGTTCTGCATGAATCAGAATATCGATCCAAAAGGGTAGACAGGATCAAGATATCCGCATCAAATCATTGTGTCAGACCATTACATTCTGCTATAAATGAAAAAGGCGGGTTCGCCCTTCGACTACGCTCAGGGATCGGACCCGCCCTACAGAATCTGCCCCTTAAGGGATAGAAGAAGGGCAGACCGGGAGGTCTGCCGCTCAAATCACGCTTTGATCAATTTCATCCGGTCGGTGATGCGGCGATCGAGTTCGATCACCTGAGTGTAATCGGCGCGCGTCGGCATTACCTGATCGGAGTATAGCACTAAATGCGCTTTGCCATCCGGAGTCAGGAATGAGCCGTTGATGCGGCCTTCACACCCGGCTTCTCGCATCATAAACTCGATCTCACTCACCAATTCATCGAAATTCGCCAGCCCGATATGGTGCCCCATATCTTCGCAGAGTCGTTCGATGATCGCGCGCGTGGAGAGGCCGTTCATCGGCTCGCCGATCGGCGTGGTCGACTGACGCATCCCCGACCAATTGGTCAAGTGCCCCTCGGTCTCGAGATAGCTGGAGAGCGGGACAAAAACATCCGCGGCCATAGCGGTCTCGGTTTGGAAGAGGTCGGAGACCACGAGAAAATCGAGATTGTTGATGAACGCGTTGAACTCTGGTGAGGCGGCAGGATTTTCGCCGATGATAACCGCGGCGCGGATCTTATCCTGACGGAGTTTGCGACTGACATTGGTGCCGGACTTTTCGATGAGTTTCGCTAGGTCGGTGCGCCAGACTTTGGAGGTCTCCGCGAGAAGTTTGCTGTTGTCGATCAATCCGCCACCGGGGAGGAGTTTGGCGTCGAATCCCGCGATCCAGCTTCCGGTGTGATTCGCCTGACTCGACATCAGCGCGATACCGTTACCGGCTTTGCCCACGCGACCAAGCAGCAGCATGAGTGTGGCGAGCGCTTTGAGGTCATTCGACGAACGCTCGATGCGGCTGTCGAGATTGTACCAGGCGACGATCTTTTTCGACGGATCGGCCAGCAGGTCAGCCATGTTGCGGATCGAATCGAGCGAGACGCCGGTAATGGTGGCGACCTCGGTCAAATCGGTCTTGGCAAGGGCCGCGATGACCTGATCGGAGTTGACACTTCTCGCCTTAAGATATTCAGAGTCAATCTTACCGCGACGGATCAATTCACCCATGACGCCATTCAACAGCGTGGTGGCGGTGCCACGGCGGGCATCGGCCCAGACCGAGGCGTAGGCGGTGAGGTCGATCTGCGAGGAGTTGATGACAATCGACTTGGTGCCGTGCTTCATGCGGCGCTTCATCTGCCAACCGAGAACCGGGTTCTCGCTGGTGGGATTGCCGCCGAGGAAGAGATAAAGGTCGGCGTTGGCGACGTCATCGGTGGTCGCGGTCGAGAGTGTGGCGCCAAACATGTCATCGAGGGCGTGGTAGTCAGCATCGTTAAGAAGCTGGTGGAACGATACGAGGTTATTAGTTCCGATGGCGGCGCGCGCGAGGCGACCGGCGAGGTAAAGTTCCTCGTTGGTCAGTTTTGGTGACGCGGCGACGAGGATCTCATCGGGGGAATAATCCTCGATAACTTTCTGCAAGCCGGATTCGATAGCGTCGAAGGCCTCGTTCCAACTGGTCGGCACCTGCTTGCCGCCGCGTTTGAGCATCGGCTTGGTAATGCGAGAGCCATCGAGATAATGCTGGTAGCCGAAGCGGCCTTTGACGCAGAGCTCGCCGTGGTTCGGCTGAGATTCGGGAGAAGCACCGGCGACATAAAAGATGTCGTTGGTCTTGACCTTGAGGGTCAGATTACAGCCGACCGAACAGTAGTTACAGATGTTCTCGACTGAATCCATTTTCCATGGACCTGAGCGGCGGAACGGCATCTTTTCGACCAGAGCGCCGGTGGGGCAGACATCGATACAGTTACCACAGGAGACGCAGTTGGTTTCGTGGAGTGCTTTTTCAAGAGCGGGCTTCACGATAGTACGGAAGCCACGATTGACGAAACCGAGCGCGGAGACATTGAGAATCTCGGCGCAGGTATTCACGCAGCGGCCACAACGGATGCACTTGTTGGCATCGAGTTTGATGAACGGATGGCGGGTGTCGACTTTGTATTTGTTGTATTCGCCGACAAAGCGGGTCTGGTCGACGCCGTATTCGGTGCAATAATCCTGCAAGGTGCAAGCGAGGCCGACATCGCAGCCGCACTCAGCGCAGCGGAGGGATTCTTCGAAGGCGTCCTTTTCGTCGTAGGCGAATTCAACTTCTTCGAAAGAGCGGATCCGTTTTTCGACCGGCATCTCTTTGGCGTGGTGGCGGTGGGATTCCTGCACCTGCGGGATATCCTGGCGGGTCATCTTGTGGAAGTTGTCGCGCTTGGATTCGAATCGGTCAGTGAACGGCTCGACTACGCCAGTACGGATATATTTGTCGATGGCGCGCGCGGCCATGCGACCGGCGGCAATAGCGTCGATAGCGTCGGCCGGGCCGGTGACAACATCACCGCCGGAGAAAACGCCGGGGCGATCGGTGTCAAAGGTCCCTTCTTTGGCGACGATGGTTTTCCACTTGGTGACTTTGACATCCCCTTGTTTTGATTCAACGCCGGTAAGATCAGGTTCCTGACCGATGGCGGAGATGACCCAGTCACATTCGAGCGTGTAGTCCGAGCCTTTAACTTCGACAGGGCGGCGGCGGCCGGATGAATCCGGTTCGCCGAGCTCCATGCGAATACAGGTGATGGACTGCATCCGGTCGTTGGCGACATTAACGCGGACCGGAGCGGCGAGGAAGTGCATCTTGATGCCTTCGTGCTCGGCAGCTTCGATCTCGACCATATTCGCGGGCATTTCGTTGCGCGTGCGGCGATAGAGGAGGATGACCTCATCGGCGCCGAGGCGGAGCGAAGTACGGGCGGCATCGATAGCGGTGTTACCGCCGCCGACGACCACGACGCGACCCTTGATGGGTGGATTGGTCCTCAGTTCTACCTGGCGGAGGAAGTCCACGCCGGAGAGAACGCCGTCAACATTTTCATTCTCAACCGCCATCGGTTTGCCGACCTGCGCGCCGAGGCCGATGAAGACGGATTTGAAACCCTGTTTGAAGAGTCCGTCGATGGTGATATCGCGCCCGAGCATTTTGTTAGTGTGGAGTTCGACGCCGAGATCGAGGATCCAGTTGATCTCTTTGTCGAGAACTTCCTTCGGGAGGCGATATTCAGGAATGCCGTAACGAAGCATCCCACCCGGATTGGGAAGAGCTTCGAAGATAGTCGGGCGGTAGCCCTCAAGAACAAGATAATACGCGGCGGTGAGACCGGCGGGGCCGGCACCAATGATAGCGACGGGCTGGCCGTTATCCGGCTTGGTATCCGGCTGCCACATCTGACCGATCATATCCTGGTCGGCGGCGTAACGCTTGAGGAAGTCGATACCAACAGGGGCATCCACCAGCGTACGGCGACAGTTGATCTCGCACTTGCGCGTGCAAACGCGACCGCAGACGGACGGGAGCGGGTTCTTCTCCTTGATGAGCGCGACAGCTTCTTTGAATTTGCCGAGGTTGATGAGGGACATGTACCCCTGGATATCAACATCGGCGGGACAGTTGAGACGGCAGGGGCCGAAGCAGTCGGCGTAATGGTCGGAAAGCAACAGCTCAAGACAGGTTTTGCGCGCGGCGACAACCTTCTCCGAACGGGTGTGGATCTTCATACCCTCAGTCGGCTTGGTCGAGCAGGCAGGGAAGAGACGGTTCTGACCTTCGACCTCGACGACGCAGAGGAAACAGGAGCCGAACGGCGGTAGTTTCGGGTCGTAGCAAAGGGTCGGGATGTTGTCAATGCCGAGGTCCTTGCAGGTCTGAAGAATGGTATTTTCAGCCGGTACTGAGTGCTGTTTGCCATTTATGGTTATGGATATCATGGTCATTACTCCTTCACCACCGCGTCGAAGCGGCAGACGGTGAAGCATTTTCCGCATTTGATGCAGAGATCCTGCGTGATGAAGTGCATTTGCTTTCGTTCGCCGGTGATAGCGTTGGTGGGGCAGGCCTTGGCGCAGACGACGCAGCCGGTGCAGTTGTCGTTGATCGTGTAGGTCAACAACGGCGCGCAGACATGGGCCGGGCATTTCTTATCTACAATATGCGCGACATATTCATCGCGGAAGTATTTCAGCGTAGTCACGACCGGGTTGGGTGCGGATTGACCGAGACCGCAGAGGGACGCGGCCTTGATCTGCTCGGAGAGCTCGTCGAGGTTGGCGAGGTCATCCATAGTCCCTTTTCCCTCGCAGATGCGCTCGAGGATCTCAAGCATCCGCTTGGTGCCGATGCGGCAGAACGTACATTTGCCGCAGGATTCGGCCTGCGTAAAAGTAAGGAAGTACTTGGCGACATCGACCATACAGGTGGTTTCATCCATGACGATGAGACCGCCGGAACCCATGATGGCGCCAGTCTTGGGAATATTCTGGTAGTCGATGGAGATATCAGACATCGAAGCGGGGATACATCCGCCCGAAGGCCCGCCCATCTGGACGGCTTTGAACTTCTTGTCGTCGACAATTCCGCCGCAGACGTCAAAAACGATCTGGTTGATGGTGATCCCCATCGGGACCTCGACCAGACCAGTGCGACGGACTTTGCCGGCCATCGCGAAAACTTTGGTCCCCTTTGAATCGGCAGTGCCATACGCGGCGAACGCGGCGCCGGAGTTCAGAATTATCCACGGGACATTGGCGTATGTCTCAACATTGTTAATGTTGGTTGGTTTACCCCAGAGTCCGGACTGAGCCGGGAAAGGCGGGCGGAAGCGGGGCATGCCGCGGCGACCTTCAATAGAGGCAATAAGCGCGGTCTCTTCACCGCAGACAAACGCGCCGGCGCCCTCTTTGATCTTGATATCAAACTTGAAGCCGGTACCGAGGATATTCTCGCCGAGCAACCCTTTGGCTTTGCATTGGCCGATCGCCTGACGGAGACGGGCGACAGCTTTGGGGTATTCGGCGCGGCAGTAGATGTAGGAATCATCGGCGCCGATAGCATAGGCGGCGATCATCATTCCTTCGAGAACAGCGTGCGGATCGGACTCGAGCACGGAGCGATCCATGAACGCGCCGGGGTCACCTTCGTCGGCATTGCAGAGGATGTACTTTTTCGAACCGGGGGCGGCTTTGGTGAATTTCCATTTGAGACCGGTCATGAAACCGGCGCCACCACGACCACGAAGGCCGGATTGGAGCACTTCTTCGATGACCTGATCCTGCGTCATGGTCTTGATCGCTTTTTCAATCGCTCTGTAGCCACCGGCGGCGATGTATTCATCGATGGAGCCGGGGTCGATCTTTCCGCAATTGCGGAGGACGATGCGAACCTGATTTTCAAAGAATCCTTTTTCGCGTTGTTCGCCGGAGACGAGCCATTCGTCGATCTGCTTGTTGCCAAGCACGTCTTCATCGATAATACGGCCGACCCGCTCGGGCGTCACTTCGCCATAGAGATGGCCGGTGCCGGAGCCGTTGGAGATCTCGACCAGAACCTCGCGATAGCACATGCCAACGCAGCCGGTTTCTTTGAGCACGAAAGCGTTGGGGTGGTCCTTCAATTCGTCTTGTAGCGCTCTAAAGACTTTTTCGCCGCCGGCAGAGATGCCGCAGGTGCCA
>CAZCZL010000008.1:0-142059 GCA_964503315.1 uncultured Ignavibacteriales bacterium
GTATGCAGATGGGCACATCAGAAAACATAGTAAGTCGGTGTGAAATCCGCTCCCTTGCGTCGTAGCTTAGAATAGCTGGAATTGGGCTATCGTTCGCAGAGAATCCATAGCTGCTGATACTCATAAAGAAGCCTGTCGGGTAGCCTTTCTAGGAAGGCTAGGTGAGAAGCTACCTGTTCATTCAAAAAGGAGAGGTTCCATGAGAGACTGGAGTGAGAAGCTGATTCAAGAAACCAAGGACCTGTTTGGCCCCAAATACGGCCGAGAACTAACCCGAGAAGAAGCAATCGAGTGCCTTGACAATATGGCCAATCTGGCCGACTTGCTTATCGAGACATACCTGGATCAGAAGGCCAAGGGACACGATATCCTGGCCAAAAAGGACTAGAACGGCAGCTTCTCGACCGCTTTCTTGTGCGTTTCCGGCGAGAGATGGGCGTAGATCATAGTCGTGGAAATATCCGAATGGCCGAGCAGTTCCTTTATCACCGGAATTGGCACACCCTCCATTGATAGGTGTGATGCAAAGGTGTGGCGCAAGTCGTGCAGTGTACCTGGCATCCCAAGCGTTTTCAATAGTTCCGCGAAGTGTTTGTACAGCTTGTTCGGGCCGACATATGGTCGAAATACAAAGTCGTCTTCCAACTTTCGTTTCATCAGTTCACGGAAAACTGCTTTCAACTCCGACGTCATCGGGATCGTCCTTGGACGCTTCCCTTTTGGCGAGTACTCACCATAGGGCCATACGCGAATACTGCCGGCCTTCAGGTCAACATCGCGGCAACGTAGGTGGAACAGTTCACCTCGACGCAGGCCGGTCGAGACGAGAATCTGAATCCCCGTGCGAAGCGGCTCCCTCGCGGTCTTGAGAAGGCGGTCGATTTCGTCTTGTGAGTAGAAGTGAAACGTCTTGACAGTTTTGGGCACGGAAACCTTGGAGATCGGATTGTGTTCGATCATGTCCCATTCGACGGCCTTGTTCAGAGCGGTCTTTAGAAATGCTATATAGTTCTTGATTGTCTTAGGTTTCTTGCCGGCCAGCTCATCGGTACGAAAGGCATCCACCAGGCTGGGTGTGATGCTCGCAAGATGTTTTATGCCGTTCTTAGTGAAGTAGTACTGCCACGCGTGAAGTCTGGCCAGTTCTGAGTGCCGATCAACAGTAGTATTACTCATATAGGCTTCATACTTCTGAAAGAACTGCGATAGGGTCGAGCGCCGACTGACAACCTTCTTCGCCCCGAGTTCGCCCTTGAACAGCTTGACCTTCAAATCCTGCAGCTTGACCTCAGCCAATCCCTTGTCTCCGGTGCCGGTAGAGATTCGGAAACGCTGTCCCCCGACGGCGTAATTGATCCACCAGACCCCGCTGCGATAGTATAGCGTCGCCATTCCGATAATCTACGAAGTCTTGTCCACGTTCGCAAGACCACTGTGACGAAATTGTGACGTTCGCCGTCGTAAGTTATTGCGGGATATTCGGGGTTATTCGGACTGCGATGTCAGAAAAAAGTCCTTGAAATTCATCGGTTTACGTTGAATTTCAAGGACTTAAGCCGTTAAGAGAATTAATGGAGGTGGGGGGAATCGAACCCCCGTCCGAATATAACGTCAAGCTGTCTTCTACGTGCGTAGCGCCCGCCTATTTATCTCGTATCCGAAGCTGTCGTGGCGCAGACCACTTCGGACACCAGCCGCTTTATTTGAACGATCCGTCGCGACACCAGATCATCGAGTCTCCTTTAGCGACGCCGTATCCCGAGCATGGAGACAAACACTCGAGTACGACGGGCCTTCAACTAACGGTTAAGTTAGGCGGCCATGGCGTAGTTATTTTCGCCATTTGTGGTTTGCCTAGTTTGATAACGGGGACCCAGACAACCCCGGCACGCCAACAACCCCCCGCTACACCCGTCGAAACCTGTCACCCCCATATCATGAGGAACAAGATCTTGAATGTACGTGAGAGTCATGGCAGACTCTCCAGTTTTCAAAGAGCAGACGTTCTCCGCACTAGTCCGCATCGAGCTTTCCGTGCGATCAACGTTCATCAATCCAAGCCCACCATAATAGATGGGGTACGATGACTGAGATCACCCGTGCGCAGTATCGCGCAGCCGATCATCATTGAGTCGTCATACCAATATACCTTATCGGTCGACGACCTCCAATCACCGCATCTTCCATAACGTATACTCCGGATATTTGTTTCGTATTCAATGAATTGGAGAGGCGTGGTAACCGCTCATACTTCAATCGGTTAAGAGGATTATAGGGCCAGGGTGCGTTGCGATTGCTCCAGTTTCAACAGCCATTCTTTGCGCCAGAGGCCGCCGCCGTAGCCGCGAAGTTTCCCGTTCGCTTCGATAACCCGGTGGCATGGTATGACGACCGCTATATAATTCGCGCCGTTCGCGCGACCGACCGCCCGTTGCGCGCCGGGACGATTCAGATCTGCCGCCATCTGACCGTATGAGCGTGTCTCTCCATACGGGATCTTCAGCAACTGGCGCCAGACTACTTGCTCGAACTCGGTGCCGCGAATATCGAGCTCGACAGTGAATCGTGAAAGCTTGCCATCGAAGTAGTGCGCCAACTCTTCACGAAGTTTCGATAGATGTTGGTTCTCTCCTGATTCAATTTCGCGGCGATACCGTTTCTCCACGCGCAGTTTGATCCGGTCGACACCGCCGCGGTCATGCCACTCGAGAAAGCAGATCCCCTTCTCGCTCGCGCCCGCGATCATCTCACCTAGTGGGCTGGGAAGATCGCAACAGACTATCTTCTCGCTTGCTGTCGCGCTAGCGTTGGGCATAATACTCTCCCGGCGTTTTGCCGAACTGACGGACGAAGGCATCCCGGAACGCTGATGGCGACTCATACCCGACCGCGTAGGCAGCATCGAGATACCGTTCGCCGTTTTCGATCATTTCTCGCGCATGTTCCAGGCGCAATTTTCGATGAAACGCCAGCGGAGTCATCCCCAGTGATTCCTTGAAATGACGGCGAATGGTGGAGATATCGACTCCCGCGATCTCCACCAATCGCTTCTCCGACATCCGTTCTTCGCAATGCTGCCGCATATGATGAATCAACGTATAGAGCCAGGGCGGGAGACTGTTCGGAAAGAACTCCGCTCGGCAGCGTTTGCAGCCGCGAAGGCCAGCGCCCATCGCGTCCTCGCGCGTGCCGTAGAAGCGAACATTCTGCAGTTTCGGAAGGCGAGCGCGACAGGACGGCAGACAGAAGATGCCGGTGGAATGGACGCCGACATAAAAGCGGCCATTGAACGAAGCATCGTTGGTCTGCATGGCGCGAACCATCTGCTGATAAGGTATCGATTTCATGGCATTAATGTACGGACGGCCTTGAAATTCGTCTACCGGAAATCGGGCAAGGAATTGGGTGTGGATGGGGATGTGATACGGTCTAAAGACACTCTGGCATCATCAGGTTGTTGTCATTCAGGCGGTTGACTGTTTTGATCCTGAAGTTGGTGGGGTCAGTGAGAAACTTCGCCCTCCTATTAATAGGCGCGAAATAAGAAGCACTGACAAATGTAGTACAATTCGAGGCTAGTCCCTATCTCGCCAGCAGTCTCCGTCCGAGAAACGCCCCCACCAGCGATGTTGGGAAACAGACCATCATCATCCAGACAAACTCGAACGGCCAGAGATTGTGGTTGGTCGGGTCGAAGGTACAATCAACAATGATGCGGAGAGTAAGCGATATCGCCACTCCCCCACAGATCAGGAGGGCGATCTTTGAGAGCTGGCGGTCGCTTGCGGCGCCGAGGTACATCCCGGCGATGGCGCAAAAAATCCCCCAGCCGAGGGCGATGCCGGACGTGGAATTATTCAGCGTGTGGTAGGACATTGGCCAGAGCGTAATGGCGCCGATGATCAGTCCCAACAGTGTTGGAAACCAAGATTTTGCCGTTATTGAATCTTTCCTGATCTGCGTCATAGATCAATTTTCCAACCGCTTATATTTCTTCATCACTTCCCGCAGACGGTCATGCGGCATTCCATACAAGGTGTTACCGTTGGCGCCGGACATGGTTTCCGCGCCCACCAGCACATTGATGATCGCTTCCTCGGTCGCTTCCACAGCCGCGCGATACAACTTATCCAGATTCCATTTGGTGACTGATCGCTGGGTCATGGTCGTGTAGCTGCTGTCGTATTCGAATGGCGACGTTGAGAATGCTAGGAAGACATCCCCCGAACCATTGCCGGACATTGTGCCGGTGCGTGCCATGCCAAGTGCGCTTCGTTTCGCCATATGTCTCAGATACAGCGACAGCATGGGGGCATCGGTCCCGATCACGACAAAAACTGAACCATCGGTCCATTCCTCGTCGATCACCGGCGTATGATCAGTTATTTCCTTGCCGACGGGAACGCCGCGGATCATCAAGTCGTCGCGTCGTCCGAAATTTGCCTGTACCAACACTCCGACTGTGTAAGTCGTGTCGCCAATAGTCACCTGTCGCGACGCGGTCCCGTTTCCCCCCTTGAATCCATACAACCACATGCCTGTCCCGCCGCCGACATTGCCTTCAGCGATAGGTCCACTCTTCGCGGAGTCGAGAGCATCAAAGACATCCTGTTTGGTGATGTGAAATCCGTTGATATCGTTGAAGTCTCCATCCCAGGTTTCGCCGACAATCGGATACCCAAACGACATGTCTTCTACTCCGCGCTCGCTAAATGTCCGATAGTTCCATTCACCGATGGCATCGCGCACCACGCCAGCGCTGTTAGTATTGGTAATGCCGATCGGCCCCCACCGCATCCCGTAGTCATCGATATAGAGCGCCGCAGACATGTCAGCATCGCCATTGAGAGAGAAGTAGCCACACGGATAGTAGTCACCATTCTTACCGTTTGGGAGAATCACCGTCACACCTGTGCGGATCGGCCCCTTGCCGACAATCAGTTTTCCTTCTCCTTCAATGCGTGTCTTGTACCCAACCAAAACGCCCGGAATATCGGTGATCGCATTGTGCGGGCCAGCGACGCCGTCAAATGGAATCCCCAGATCCCGTGCGCGCGGTTTGGCCTCGATCTGCAAAGAACCGAAAAACAGATACGCGATCAAGAACACAGAGGTAAAGGAAGAGACTCGACATGTCATGTCAGACCTCACAAGTTACAGGATGTCGGTGCCCGGATAGATCTCTACGGCTTCAGATAGGTGCCGCGGAAATCGTTCGTCAGCAGATCCTTGAGCGTGATAAACAGTGAGCGGGGGCGGAACCCCAGTTCCTCGCGCGCTTTCTGGGATGAGTAGGCCCAATCGTAATCGAGAAGTTTCACTATATCCGGGTAGAAAGATATCTTATGGCCGGAGCCGAAGCGGGAACGGATATCATGATATTTGCCGGCGAACCATCCGGCGAAATCGGTCAGGCCGCGGGGGATCGACCAGACATGCGGCGTGATCTTGAGCATCGCGGTGACATGCAGGACCAGATCGCGTTCGGTGATATTGTCGCCACCGAGAATATACCGATGACCGTTCCGCCCTTTGTTCATCGCCGAAACGATCGCTGGAGCAACATCGCGAATATCCACCAGGTTGACCCAGTTGTGCAGACCAGGAAGGACGAGTTGGTTGAATCGTTTGATCGCTTTGGCGCGGTCATCGCCAGTGCGCGACGGCGCGACAATGATGGCCGGATTGACTGTCACCAGTTCAGGTCCACCCAGCGCGGCCAGTTTGGTCAGTTCTTCTTCGGCCGCTCGTTTTGTCATGATATACGGTATCTGCAGATGGCGCAGATTGAATTCGAAATCTTCATTGGCCAGTTCATTCGGGTGGGCAAGGTCCTCACCGTTGGTACGAAAGACCGCGCCGATCGCGGCCACACTGGAGATATGCACAAATCGCTTTACGCCCGCATTTTTCGCGGCGGTGTACATCCCGGTCGCGCCAAACGTATTCACGCCGGTGAACTGAGTCAGTCGATCGCGACGGAAATTGACGAGCGCGACGGTGTGAATAACGACATCGACTCCCTCCACCAGCTTCTCGAGTTGTGGCTGCATGCGGATATCCGCGTACCGCTTCTCCAGACCGAGTGAGTCGATGTATTCTGAATTCGAACTTTCGCGAAGATGCGCAATGGGGCGATACCCCTGTTTGGTCAGTTCGTAGAGGAGCTGTCTACCGAGCGATCCCGATGCTCCGGTGACGAGGATCTTTGAGGTCGTGTCGATGGTCATCAGGGGGTGAATATATCCGTTTTTCCCTCGCTTGTCATTTCAATCAGGAAGATGACCGCACTATGCCCCGCAACCGATCAGCCTGAGGCAGGCTGTCACCTAACCCGTTATTGTGCACCATATTAGACCACTATACTAATCGTAACCATCCAATAGACAATGAGTTATTCGAAGGGTCGGCCAAACGAAACTAAACCATTGTCAGATTTACCCGATACTCCCTCAAAGAGGCTATATAATGAAGAGAATACTAACCTTCCTCACTTTCGGATTGGCGGTCGCCATCGCCGGTTCCGCGTTGGCCGCGGATATTACTGGCATAGTGAAGCGCAAACCTGCCGAGCCGGCGCCAACTCGTGGCGCTGATCGTTATCGCGGTCGCTCTGCCGCACCGGTTACGTCCGACAAGAATGCTTCCAACTGCGCCTGCAATCCCGGACTCTACTCCGTGGTCTGGCTCACCGGTGATTCTCTCCCGCCTATCACCCAGCCCGATGTCATGCCGAGCATGGCCCAGAAGGATATGATGTTTCAGCCGCCGGTTCTCGCGGTCGGCGTTGGAACGACAGTTTCCTTCCCGAACAAGGATCCGTTCTTTCATAATGTCTTCTCCTACTCCAAGCCGCGCAAATTCGATTTGGGACGATATCCCGAAGGCGAGACCGCCGAAGTTACTTTCGACAAGCCAGGAGTTATCAAGGTCTTCTGCGAGATACACTACTCGATGCGCGCGTATATCCATGTGCTCGAGACGCCGTACTGCGTTACTTCTGATGACAAAGGTCACTTTGCGATACCAGGAGTTCGACCCGGCACCTACACACTGCATGTCTGGCAGGAGAATCAGCCGGAAATCACTCAGCCGCTGACGGTCAGCGACTCGAATATCCAGGTGGAGCTGGAATGAAGCTGGCGTTGTCGCTTACCCAGCGGTACCTGTTGTTCCTCGCCGCGGTCATTGCGGCTTTTATCATTGGTTCGCAGGTCATTACCTCGCATGTCGTCAAGTCCGGTCTGGTCGAGATGTTTCGCCAGCGGTTCAGCCGCGCGCAGGTAGTCTTGCAGCAATATTCCGATCTGCATCGCTACACGCGCATTCGCGAGCTTGAATCCGTTCTCACATCGCCGCGCTTTCTGGCGACATTGGCCACGGAAGACTCCGGCACGATCGCGATCGAGCTTCCCGCCTATGGGGAACTCCTTAGGGCGGATTTCGTCGCCTGCTTCAGTTCCAATCGGCAGATGACCTATCTGACGCCGCATATCTCACCTTCGGTCGCGCGCCAACTTCAGTCGCGACGATTGCTCAATAATAGTGACCCAGAATCTGATTTTCTTCGCTCTGACACGATCACCTATGAACTGCTGGTCAGCCAGGTAACGACTTCCGACGGATTGCCGTTGGGCTGGATCATGGCAGGACATTCCGTGTCCCAGGGATTTGCCGAAGACCTCCGACAATTGACCGGATTTGATGTACAGATCACTCATGGCGGCGACGTTATCGGCGAAAGCAAGTCACCGCTCATGACACGGCTGCGCAGTGATGGTCAGTTGTCGCTTCTGGCCGCGGACAAACAGCTCCTCAGTACCCTGCGTGTGAAGGACGAGGAACTGGTCCTCTCCACGTCACCGGGGCTTGGAGAAATGACGACCGTAACCTTCGTAGCTTCGCTCGATGAGCATATCGCGCCGATAAGATCGGAGATCACGACCTATCTGCTTCTTTTCGCGGCGGGCGGCGGTCTGCTCGCCATGTTGGTCATCTATATCTTCACGTCGCGCCAGATCGGCCGCCAGGTGACGAACCTAGTGCAGGCGGCCGAGAAGATTGCCTCCGGACAGATGGAGTTTCAGGTAACGCCGCTCTCGAAAGACGAACTAGGCTATTTAACTGGGGAATTCGAGAAAATGCGCAGGCAGATAGTCAAGAGTCGCGAGGATATCGATAAGGCACACAATGCAACACTGCGGTCGGAGCGGCTGGCCGCAATCGGCAAGCTTGCCACCGGCATTATCCATGACTTCAAGAGTCCAATGGCGATAATTCGGGGGACGGTAGAACTGATCCAGCGGAAAGACACATCCAATGGCAAACTGGTCGCCTATTGCAGTACCATCCAGTCACAGGTTGACCGTATGGTCGACCTCGCACGTGATGTCATTGATTACTCACGTGGTGAAAGCAGGCTCGATCTCGCGCCAGTCGATCTGTCTGCATATTTCGCCTCCATAAAAGAATTTCACTCTGCATCATATCAGGCAGTCGGCATACAACTGCTGGTGCTTGAGAGCCGCCCCATAACAGTGACCCTTGATCCGAATAGATTCCGTCGCATAGTGGACAATATTCTCAATAACGCGCGCGAGGCACTTAAGCCGGGAGATCAGGTGGAGATCCGCTGGAGACTGGCCGAAGATGCACTGACCATCGAGATCGCCGACAACGGCCCCGGTATCCCTGATTCCATCAAGGCGACTCTCTTTGAACCGTTCGTCACCAGCAATAAAGAAGGCGGCACCGGTCTTGGGCTCGCCATAACCAGAAAGATAATTGATGACCATGGCGGATCGATCTCCGTTGTATCCGCGCCCGGTGAGGGGAGCAGGTTCGTCATCGCCCTCCCCCGTGCGTTGACTACCGCGACGCGAGAGAACCAAGCTGTATTAGCGTGAGGTATACATGAATAGGATATTCACACTCCTTGTCCTCCTGTTACTGCTGACCGGTTCCGCCTCAGCGGAATTGTCGATCAGTGGAATGACCGATATTGTTTTCAAGAACGCAGACAACGAAGACTATACCAATATCACCTTCAAGAAGCACTCGCCCTTTCACACGCTCAGGACACGACTGTTCTTTGACGCCACACTCTCGGAGAATGCCTCCGCCTTTCTTCTGCTCATGACCGACAACAATTCAGTGATCATCTACGGTGCCTATATTCGCTTCACGAATCTTGCGGGAAAATACCTGAATCTCCAAGCGGGCTACATTCCAACTACCGTCGGTTCATTTGGCGCCCGGGTCTACAGTGACAAGAATCCACTCGTTGGCACTCCGCTTCTCTTTAACTATCACTCAAACCTCGTTGGATTCATATCCGACTCCATGCGCTCAGTCGATCAACTCCTCGCCCGCCGCGACACACGCTATAATCTCGGATTACCGGTCGTGTACGATGCCTGCTGGAACACAGGAGCTGAGATATACGGCTCGATCGGCAAACTGGATTATTCGGCTGCTCTGCTGAGTGGCGCGGTCTCTTTGCCAGCGCTCGAACAGGACAAGGATGTTCCTCAGGTGACAGGCAAATTGAATTACTTTTTCACTCCGGGGCTTATGATCGGGGCGGCCGGATTCTACGGCCCGTATCTGTCGGAGAATGTCTATGGCGATGTCATCCCAGACGGCCACGACTATATCGATTACATGAACTATGGATTTGGTTATGACTTCTATTGGGCGAGTCGATACCTCGAGATATTTTCGGAAACCTATCAGGCGACGTGGGAACACCCGTATCTGCCGGATATGTCAGTCACCTCAGGCTTTGTTGAGGCCAAGTACAAATTGGCTCCTGGATGGTACCTTGCCGGCCGCTATGACTTCTTTGAGCCTGGGACGGTTACAACCTCATCAGGCGACGAAGAGAAGTGGGACTATCCGATCAAGCGCTACGAATTCGGCATCGGTCACCGTTTGAACCGCCAGACTTTGCTAAAGCTCGTAACCCAGTTGAATCGCTGTGAGATGAATGAGGAACTGGACGTCAATCTATTCGCGATGCAGCTCTCGGTCGGATTCTAAGCGCGCGCGCCGTGCGCATACTGCTCGAGTTGTTCGATCAGTCTATCAATATCTGACTCATCATTAAACAGATGTGGCGACACACGGAACGACCCCTCCCGATGCACTAGTGTAATGCGGGCATCGAGGATCTTGCGGTGGAGTTTGGGAATCTCCGGCGCGCTGAATGACACGATCGATGAGCGGTGATTCTCTTCCATCGACGAAGTGATCTGATAGGTCGGTTCGCTCCGCAAATATTCGATAAGTCGATCAAGCAGCGCATGATTGTGCCGCTGAATATTGTCGATCCCCAGCCGTGTGAATATCTCCAACGCCGCTCTCATTCCCAGAATATTCCAAACCGCGTAATAACCCATCTCGAATTTCCTGGCGCTATCGAGCCACCGCTTGTCGTGGTGGAGCAGATCCGAATACTGTCCTCCCCAATCGCAGCCGAGCCAGGAGCCGAACGGTATGGTCAGCTGTGAGCGGACCCGGTCACCGATATAGAAGAATCCAGAACCCTGAGGAGATAACATCCACTTCTGACAGCCGATGGCGAAGATATCGATATTGGCGGCCTTCATGTTGATCGGCTCAGCCCCCATCCCCTGTATGCCATCGACGACAAAGTAGAGCCCATGCTCCTGGCAGATCTTTCCTATCTCTACAAGGTCACACTTGAAACCGTTGAAGAATTGCACGAAAGATATCGCCAGCACCTTGCTCTTTGGTGTGATCGCCGCGCGAAGTTCATCTACATCAAACATCCGGTTCCGTGATGGAATGTACTTCAACGTATAACCGCGGCTCTCCGCCGCGGCTTTCCAGCAATAGATATTGACGGGGAAATCAACATCCGATAGCAGCACTTCATCACCGGCTTTCAATGGCAATCCAAACGCGGCGATATTGATGCCAAAGGTTGTGCTGAGGCCGATACCAACTTCGTGGCCTTGAGCGCCGATTAGTTCGGCGTAGCCTTGACGAAGTTCCTCCGCGGCCGTCATGGCGAGTTTGGTGTCGTCTTTGCGGCAGGTGAGCCGCATATCCATGTTTTCATCGATCGCCTGTTTGACCGGCAGGCAGATCGGACCATACGAAGCGGTGTTGAGGTAGACAACATTGCCGGCGTGCGGAAAGAGCGAGCGCGCCCAGGCGAAATCAGCGGCCGATAGAACGGTACTCATACTTGCATCTCCGCTAGAGCGTGTAGAGATGAGCGATGATCGCCAGCGAGCCGCCCAATTTGACGATATGTGACAGCATGATGAAGAGAATATACGACATCGGGAGTTTAATTCTCACAGAGAGGCGCATCCCAACCGGCGCCGCCCCAAGAATGAACGCAAACAGCGCGGCGCCAAGTCCCGCTTTCGCGCCTGAGAGTGGCAGTATGAGATAAAAGAAACTATAGGCGACCGATGGTATGATGACGTAGAAAAGAACTTCCATGAAGAAATTCATGCCGGTCCAGAGACACCCCTCTTCTTCGAGCATCTCTTTCGGGATCCCCGCGGTCAACTTGAGGCGGCGCTCCAAAAAATCAAACAGCAACGAGATGACCAAAAGATAAATCCCGCCGATAACGGCGCAATACATCAGGAGTTCAAACGAAACCATCAGAGCCACCCATTCTCTTTGTACCAGCTATAAGTCTCGGCCGCTCCCTGCGCAAAGGGGATCGCCGACTCAAATCCAAGTTCATCTTTGGCTTTGCGGACATCAACTTCCCAGCTACCCAGTAGTTCGTTGCATTTTTCGACCGTCAGCATCGGAGTCGCGCCAAAAAGCCGCGCGGTCCGTTCGGAGATAGCTGCAATCCTTCGGAAGAGCGACGCCGACACATTCAGCGTCATCGCTCCTTTCCCGACCGCCGCTTGCATCATATCGACCAGTTCTTTGATCGTATACGCCTGCTTCTCTGCGACATGAAAGATCGAACCGGAACGACTCTCTTTTGTCGCGGCCGTCAAAATGCCGCGACAGAGGTCATCGACATGCACCATCTGCACTTTGCGTGTGGTATCACCGAAATAGATGCGTAGGCGCTTGTTCGCGATCTGGAAGAAGCTGAGCACCTCTTTGTCGCCGGGACCATAGACGCCAGTCGGGCGGACGATAACCACATTCAACTGGTCTTTGTAGGCAATGGTCGCTTCTTCCCCGGCCCGCTTGGATTCGCCGTAGGTCGTGACGGGATGTGGTTCATCCGATTCGGCGACTGGTCGGCCATTGACCGACGGTCCCCCGACTGCCTGCGACGAGACGTAGACCACGCGCGTGACATTCGGATTGTGCTGTGCGACCGCCGCAAGGAGATTGGCTGTCCCCTGACCATTGACGCGGAAGAATCCTTCGCGGTTTTTCGCCTTGACCACGCCGGCATTATGTATGACGAAATCAACATCCGCAACCATCGCGGGGAGCGAAGCTGGGTCCGTCACATCGCCATATCGGTACTGAACGGCGAGTCCGTCGAGGAGCTGGCGGTCACAGTTCTGCCGGATACCGGCAATAACTTTAAACCCCTGCCGCAAAAAAGTCAGGCAGAGACGGGAGCCGATAAAGCCATTGGCGCCGGTGATGAGGACAGTCTTGTTCGCCATGCGGCGAATGTACAGATTTGTATGCCCCCCGACAAGTGGCTATATTGCGTCATGCAATTCGGCTATCGACTGGTCACGGACTCCCAGGGACGGATCGAGTACAAGCAACGTCCGGGGAAAAAGAAGCACTTTCATCTGGCGATCTTTGTAGATGAGCCGCCGGACGTATTGGATGAGATCCGGATTGTCGAATACCGCCTGCACGAGACCTTTGCCGAACCGATCCGGCACAACGATGACCGCGCGTCCGCGTTTACTGAGCAGTTTTATACGTGGGGCAAATTTCCGGTCGAAGTGATCGTGCTGTTCCATGACCAGCACACGGAATCATTTCGGTTTTTTCTGGAGTATGAACTGCCGGCTGATTACGGGTTGAATTACGTGCAAATGCCGGTGGAGTGAAGGGCATTATTTGAGCGGCAGACGTCCCCGTCTGCCCTGCCTTACACATCGACACACGCCGCGGGCAGACCGTGAGGTCTGCCGCGCAAAGGAACTACTTCTTCTCCTCAAACACCATCGCCGAAAACTTGTACACCTCGGCGTACTTGTCTTTGTACGCGTTTTTCGGGAGCCCCGCTTTCAGGCAGGTCTGCTCCAAAAATTGCTCCACCGTGAAGCCATGTTCAGTCGCCACCTGTGGAAGAAGCAGTCCCGAGTGCATATCCAGTTTGATCAACAGGCCATCGCGGCCGATCACGATATCATTGGCGAAATCCTTCACCCGTTCGAGCCGGGAGAGTAGCGATATCTCGATATGCAGTTTGTCGAATTCGTCCGCGGTCAATTCTTCAAACCGGGGATCCTCAAACGCCGCCGCCTGAGCCATCGCGGCGACTGCATCGGTGAGCGGCTCGCGCGCCTGGATACGTCCGACACATCCGCGCAGGTCGCCATTCAGCATAAGGGTGACAAAAACTCCCTGCTTCCGATCCTCGAGGGTCGTGATGACCGGAACATCATAGTTCTTGCCGCGCAACCGCGCCGCGATTGACTCACGCGCGATGGTCATCAGCGACTGCTGTTCATCCGCGGTCAGTTCACTCTGCGCATCCCGCTTTGCCGCCGGAGTCCCCAACTCTTTCTTGGGACGAGTCGCAATCCGGTGTGTCCCCTGCTTGATGATCGCCGCGGAGAGATAACCGACCACTTCGTCAAAATCGCCGGTGACGGTCGCCGATGTTCCATACTCGAGGAACTTCATCTCCGCGCCGCCAAGTTGACGCGCGGCCATCATAACTGAAGCAACCGGCCCGCCGCCGCACGCCTCTCCCTTGCCGGAGTTGAGCGTGTCGATGAGCAATTCGGGATCATATTTTTCGATTGCGGTCTGAATGGCAAAATCAAGTTTCCGCGCAGCTTTCTCCGGATGGAAATGCGAGAGGTCGGTTGAGGCGATCAATAGCGCGTTGCTGTCTTTGAGCGTAGTCGCCAGAACGCCGCCGAGCGCGCGGATCGAGTCCGGCTCCTGATCCCCCATCACGATCGCTACCATCTTGAATTTGGTGCCTAGAACTATCTGGAGAAACGGCAACTGCACCTCAAGCGCATGCTCCCCGCGGGTTGAGCCGGAGGCATGCCCCATACTGGAGAAATAGACAGAGGGGTGCATGGAGGCGATGCGCGTCGCCATCTCTTTGTCTATCTCGACCACGCCGATCGGGGTCTGGTACCCTTCGCCGGAATAAACCGCGGAGCCTTTAAAGAAAACGGTGTGTGAGGGGGAGACGATAACGACCGTGTCAAACTCTTCGCCTTCAAGCAGTTTGAAGGCACGGGCCGCGATCTTGCCGGAATAGAGGTAGCCGGCATGCGGCGCGACCAGGCCGATCGGTCGGCCGGAGATGGATGGTTTGTCGACCTCGGCAAAAAGCTGGGCAATCGTTTTGGTCAGTTCGACCGGGTTGGCCGGATAGAATGTTCCGGCGACAGCAGGCTTGCGTACGTCCACTTTATCTCCAATCTCCAGTTTTCAAATATATCGGCATTTCGCCGGTATTCCAGTGGGTAAGCTAACTAGTTGGGACAGAGTTGTCAAATGGGGGGGTGGGGGGACTTTGTAGGTCGAAATCCATGCCCCGAAGGGGTGCGCGATGCGCAGGTTTCGACACTCCTTCTATCTGATGATCACGAGTTTGCCTATTTGAGTCTTGCCATCTGGTCCTTCTACGGTCCAATAGTAAAGACCCGACTCGACTGTCATGATATTGCGATTGATCATATCCCAGGTAGCGTGGTGCGCCTCAGGGTCAGCATCATCGGCATTGTGAAGAATCTGGCGCACCAAGTCACCATCAAGCGTGAAGATGCTGATGACACACTTTGACGGAACATTGACGAAGTGAATCCTGCGATCCCTGTCTGGTATTCGGTTAGAGCCACGCCCTTCAAACCCTGCATCACGATACCTCCCATCCGCTATGTAAGGGTTGGGATAGATGTAGACAGGTGGTAGTTCATCACTCAACTGCTCTCTATCGGCCAGCGGATAGGATCTTATCATGGTGGCTCGTTTGCTTGATTCAAGCGGCTCGGTCTTGGATTCGGGTGCGCCAAAGTCAAAGGCAGTTACCACGAGGAAGTACTCAACAGTAGGAAGCAGATTCTGAATGGTGCATTCATATTCGTAATACTTCAGGTATCCGTCATCTGTAAGTGCATCGGGGGGAACTTCTTCTCCCATCCCGGGCTTAGGCTGGTCAGGGAACCTTTTCTTGATAAGGGAACTGACTCCAAAACTGGAGGCGTTGAAACCGTGCCTAACAAAGTAAAAGACTGAATCAAAAAACTGCGGCAGTCGCAAAGGATTATCACGAGAGTAACTGAGTGGATCGAATAGGCTGTCGGCACAGGGGTTATTGCCGCGACCGTAATTACAACGCAGTTGCTCCAACGACTTGGGGGTGCCCCTTAGAACCCATTCGCCATCAGGTTCGACAGTGGCATCATAGATATATTGATCGTAATTTTCTCTATCGTATGACGCTGCGATCGAAAGCGAACCATCCCTATCATCTCTTCCGATGTAAATGTTGTACCCTTCAAAATCAACAAGCTGAGTGAAAGCGTCTCTGGTAGTTTCCGTTCGTGCGCCATTGAAACGTATGTGCAGACCATTCAGGACCGGTGTTACCCACGTCTGCGGTGCCGGCGGGGCAGTTGCCGCACGCCAGTCAGGTACGCCATCGCCGCGATACCAAGTGGTTTCTGCCGCAGTGATGACCCACGCACCATTCTCAAAGATGGAGTCAAGTCCACACAGTGTGTATTTCCCCGCGTAGCCGTCGGAGTCTGAATCATATCCCGGGTTGTCGTAGGCCCACTCAGCAGCCAACGCGTTCTTAACCAACTGTGAGAAATCTATGTGTGCGTCATACTCTGCATATTCGCCGCGAAGCAGGCGCGCGGTATTATCCGGGTCAGTGAGGACATTTTCGCCTGCTACCATACAGACTGGAAGTAAGAAACGGTCACCTGGCTCAAGGCTGAAAGGGCCCGTCGAAAGAAGAAACGCAAAACCAGCGCCGGTTGCGATACTTGCTGCGCCACCCGGAGGAAGGGGAAGCCATTCTTGACTACTCTGCATCGCAGGTGCGTGAGCTATGTCGTAGTCTATTTCAGTATTACTTAAGAGGTAATACTTATTTCGATCTCCCTTCGGCGTTCCAGTCCCTCCGCCGATCCCAAAATCATGAGGCAACTGTCCCACGGGCGGTCGCATTCGTGGACCAAAGTCTCTTGCTGGGTCCGAGCTGGACGTCCACCAATTGTAGCTGACAGTTTGGTACACCTTCCGTTCACCCATAAATCGCAATGCGAAGCCAGCGGTAGGTGAGCGATCCTCCAACCCGTAAACGAACTTGCCTGCTACAGGATCCCCATTGTTGTCGGTCCACCAGGCCAAGCCCAGTGAGTCGGTTCGATTGCACTGAAATGGAACTGGCGACGTCTGAAGAAAGCCGCCAAATGATCCACCCAACTCAGGCTCTCTGTCATTCATGTACATCACGAGCGGCTCCATGTAGAAGCCAACATAAATGTCGTTCAGTCGCTCGCTCCCAACGTTTTCAATTGCATAGTTCAGCAAGATGAAATCATCACAAAAGGCGTTCCCCCATTGGTAGGATTCTTCATGTACTGACACACCCAATGGGATGTGCGGTCTGCTGTTAAAATAGTCGGGTTCGAGGCCGCCCAACGCGTTATTGGTGAACGTATCACTAAAAGCAGAGATAAAATCCTGTTCGGAAACCGCGTGTTCGTAATAGAAAGAGTCGGGGTATAAAGAACTTCTGTATGTTGTTCTGCCGAAAGGCTCTGGCTCAGGGAAGAATTCGTGATTGTACCACGTATCGGGCTCTGCACCAACGGAAACAGCCGTATCGGCGCCTTTCGCACCACCGATCCACATTGCTCCGCTCCAGGCGTATGCTATGCTGGATAAAGTAGGATACTCGATACTCATCCAGAAGTTGTTTGGCGGCGGAATATTGTATGAGCAGCCCGTGAACGCTTCAGATTCACCGTGCATCCAGGGCTGAAATGCGCCTCCGTTATTGTGAAGGAGCATGATTTTCCCTGCGTTGTGTGCTACGTCACAGTAGGCGGGAAAACGAATGACGGTACTCCCTGTTGTTTCAGCTAACAGGCTCCGCGCCAGACACAAGACAATGACGAGGGTAGCGCATAGCTCTCTCTGCAATATTAACCGAATTTGTATGGGTTGGGGCACATTCCTCCCTTTCGCAAACTGGCTACATACACCGATTGACATATCCTTGAGGCGCGCAAACTAGCGTCTCCAGCTGCAACAACAGGCAGAGCCAATTTTCAATATAATCTACTTGACAGCCCACGTTTTGTCAACTAGTCTGTTGGTGGAGTAAGGGAGCAGGGCGGAGCATACTATGCAGAAATCTATAACACGGCGAGCAAAGCGATTCCAGCGTATTGTTGCAGTTGTATTTATCGTTGTGGCTACTGGTGCGCTGGCATACTGGGCTGGCGGCTTGGCCGCATCAGGGATTAGGGGCACCAATAACGAGGAACTCATTGCAACACGGAATATGCTCACGCAGCAGTTGTTGTCTGAGATGTCGACCATCCGCTTGGGTGGTACGCTCCTCAATCAGTCCCTCAAAGACACGGACGGCAACTTAGCAACTTTTTCTGGTTATAGCTGCAAGAGTTCACTCGTTAGCTTCCTGGACCTATCTTGCGCACCTTGTATTAAGCAATTAGAAAACGTAGGGAGAGTAAGCGCTGATATGAGTGAGTCAGCATGTTTTACTGTAATCTCTGCGACGGATCCTGCTGCGCTTAGGGTCATTACTGACAGCCTAAAGGTAAAATGCACAATTCTTTACGATAGTACTGCTACCTATCAAAGTTCGTTGGGTATTCACTCGACTCCCTTCAATATTCAACTAGACGATTCCGGAGTGATTGTCGCTGTATTTGCGGGGATGCTCACTGAAAGGGAGATCGAGTCTATACTAATGGCAGACTGAGGGCGGCAATTGGCCGCTTCTTTTTCAACCTTTTGGCGAAACGAATAGGAGGTAATATGTTTCGCAAATTGGCTTTCCTTGTCCTTCTCGTTGTCGTCTTTTGTTTCATGTTCGGCTTTTCTATAGCCGTGCAGGCGGAAGACCCGGACAGTGAGTTACCTAGTTGCTGCCAAGAAGGGCTAAACTACGGAGAATGGGTTCGTCACTACGTGTCTTGGCCGAAACCCGGTTGGGTATACTGGTGTGACTGCAACTCTTTCCTTAACGAAGCCTGTCCAAAGGCCTGCATAGACTAGGTGGAGCTTGTTCGTGTACTGGTTGGGGACCTGCTCACTTTTCTGAGCAGGTTCCACTGACTGTTTGCCCTACCCCTTCATCGCCGTCGGGGGCTGCGGAGTCGCTGCCTTCGGGGCGGTCGGCGTGCCGTTTGACGGCTTCACTCCCTCCACAAATGCCGACAGCGCCGAGATGATCCCGCTCGCCTCGTACGGCAGGAAGATCTTGTTCGCCTGACCATCCGCCAACTTCGGCAACATCTCCAGATATTTCAGCGTGATCAGTTCCGCATCCGGCTTGGCGTCGTGGATGGAGTTAAAGACGGTCGTGATCGCCTGTCCCTCACCCTCGGCCACCGTCACCTGCCGATACTTTTCGGCGTCGGCGCGAAGTTTCACCGACTGCGCATACCCCTCGGCATCCAGCACCTGCGCCAGCTTCTTTCCTTCGGCGCGGGTGATATCTGACTGCCGCGACGCTTCTGCCTCGAGAATAGTGGCGCGCTTGTCGCGCTCAGCTTTCATCTGGCGACTCATCGCCTCGGTGATATCCATCGGCGGGTCGATACGCTGTAGCTCGATACGGTTTACTTTCACGCCCCACTTGTCGGTGGCGGTATCCATCACATCGCGCAACTGCATGTTGATCTTGTCGCGCGAGGAGAGACAGGCATCGAGATCGATCTCACCGATCACGTTACGCAGATTGGTCTGTGCCAGCTTGGTCGCGGCGATGATATAGTTGCTGATCTCATAGCGCGACCGGGCCGGGTCGGTCACCTGGGCGTAGATGATCGCGTCCACCTCGACATTGACGTTATCCTTGGTGATAACCAACTGCGGCGGAACTTCGATCACCACTTCGCGCATGTCGACTTTGAGCACGGTGTCAAAGAACGGCAATACCAGGTTGAGGCCGGGGCCGATGGTCCGCTGGTATCTGCCCAGACGTTCCACCAGTCCGCGCTCAAACGGACGGATGATCCGGATCGCCATCAACACCAGGATGAAAACCAGGACAACCGTGATGAGCAGGAATATGACAACCGGGTTAACGGTATTCATGGATGTATCCTTTCGTGACCTTCTCTATTCAGACAGCCCGCTGAACCCGGACGCGAGTCCCGGTGACTGCAATGATCCGGACCTTGGTATTCTCTTCGATCGCTTCTTCTGACTGCGCCTGCCAGATCTCTCCCTCGAATTTCACCTTGCCGCCATGGTCGGGGTCGATCGCGGCGGTAACCAACGCGGTTTTGCCGATCATGGCATCGACATTGGAGTCATCCGATGGCTTGATCAGCTTTTTGGCGGCTTTGCGGCTCAGCGGCAGTAACACGACCGTGGCGATTATGAAAATGCCGATCTGCCAGTAATACTCGGTCGGATTGAGCTGGGCGTAAACGCCGGCGATCGCCGCTGAGATCGCGAACGATACGAATATGAGTGTCGGGGTAAGCAGCTCGACGATCAGAAACACGGCTGCGGCCGCCATCCATATCCAAAACATGGTTTCCACAGAGACTCCTTTCAGAGAGAACGATGGTGGTAACCCACCACAGCCTATTACTTGGTGACAGGCTGAATATTCAGGGATTCTTTGTGAATTAAATCACCGGCGGAACTGGTTGAAAATCAACTAAAACCGGAAAGGCGCAATAGTCCCTCACCCGCCTCTTCGAGGCACCCTCTCCCAAAGGGAGAGGGGAAGGACTAAGAGTACTTGAAGTTGTCCGCTACCACTCAGAAAGAACGCCATTTCCCCTTCTCCCTTTGGGAGAAGGTGGCACGTGGTGCCGGATGAGGGATAAGTTTCGCACGCCAAATGGGCTTGACAGGTCGGTCGAATCTGGACTTATTGGCGACACAATGCACGACCCACACCAGAAATTTTTCGATAAACTCGCCGCTGAGTGGGATCTCATGTTCACCGCTGAGGACCTGGAACGTCTCTCCCACCTGGTCGCCGGATTGCCGGTCAAACCCGGGATGGAGATACTCGATCTTGGCTGTGGCACGGGCATACTGTTCGATCTCCTGCGCCGTCGGGTTACAGACAAAGGCTCGGTCACGGGGGTTGATTTCTCTATCGAGATGGCCGAGAAGGCGCACCGCAATTTCCCCTTCGCCAATGTGAATGTGGTCGATGCGGATGCGAGTAGCCTGCCGTTCAAGGAGTCCGTTTTCGATCTGGCGGTGTCATTTTCCGCTTTCCCGCATTTCTCGAATCAGCAGAAGGCTCTGGACGAGGCACACCGTGTGCTGAAACCGGACGCCAAGCTTTTTATCATCCATCTGCAGTCTTCCAAGGAACTGGCGGAGATACATCATCGAATCGGCGGCGTGGTGGATCATGATGTGCTTCCGGCCGCCGACAAACTTCGCCAGATGTTTCAGCAGAGCCATTTCGGCGATATCCAGATAGATGACCACCCCGGGCTGTATCTTGCCTCCGCGACGAATGGGAAGTGACCTCTCCGACGGTTCGCGTCTCTCCGCGCCGCGCTTTATTGCTTTCTCCGCGTTATTTCTCGCTTTGGCGGTTGTTCTCCCGATCGGTTTTCACGCGCTCGGGATCGGCGGACGGGTATTTCTGCCGATGCACTTTCCAGTCTTGCTGGCGGGATTCGTTGCCGGACCGATCGCCGGACTAGTGGTTGGTTTGCTCGCGCCCACACTCTCCTTCTTTCTGACCGGAATGCCCCCCACCTATGCGGTGCCGCTGATGTCGCTGGAATTGCCGTTGTACGGACTGGTCGCCGGAATTGCCTATCGTCACTGGCGGTTCAATATCTATGTCGCGTTGATCGCTGCAATGGTGGTCGGACGACTGATGTTTGCGCTGGGACTTCTGGTGTTGGGGAGATTCATGGAGCTCCCTTATACGGCCGCGCAGTTCTTTTCGGCAGGCGGGGCGGTTGTGACCGGCCTGCCGGGGGTCGTGGCACAATTGATTATCATCCCGTTGTTGGTGCTCGCGCTCAAGCGAACCCGGTTCGGCGCGGATCTGCGCTGAATACTTGGAAGTTTTCACTCCACAGGCTATCTTCCCCGCATGCGGAAAACATCGGTCTACGCGCGCTTTGTTGTTCTCGGTTTCTTTGTCGCGCTCTGTCAGTCCTCAGTGACAGAGGCAGGGATCGGTTTCCGTTTTGAGCGGGCGTTTGATATTCCCGCCTTAAGCAAGCCGGTTACTGAGGCGAAGTTCGCTCGCGGCACTACCGGTGACGAACAACTTTTCCTGGCGACCGACGGCGACGCAGTTCTCCTCTCTTCCAGTTCAACCGGCGAAGTGCTTTTCTGCAGAAAGGTGACGGAAGCGGGAGAAACGTGCGGCAAGATCGAGCTGGCGGATGTCACCCGCGATAGTATTCCGGATATCATCCTGGGGCTTCGCTCCGAACGCAGGTTCCGCGTACTGATGCTGGATGGCAGGTCGAATTATCGGGACTCACAAAGTGTCAGCCTGCGCCTGGCGAGTTCTGCGTCATGTGAACCGAACGGCTATTTCACTTTGACTGATATCAATGGTGACAAATTCGCCGAGCTGCTGATCTCCGCGGATACCGGCGGGAGCGATGGCCGACTGACTGGCCTGACGCGGCTGTACGGTTCTTTCCCGAAGTCTGTCCAGTTGAACCTGAGCCGCTCGGTGCGGCGCGCGCAGGTGATGACGCTGGTGGACAAGAGTCGCATCTTATACGCTGAGCCATCCTCATGCGAGTATCTTCCATTCGCGGTTACGAAGAAATACAATTCCGCGGCGCAGGCATTTGCGATTGACTCGTTGGGCAAAATCGGGCCGTTCGGGCTGATCTACCCCAATCCGTGCGGCGCGCTGCCGCCGAATTTTCATTCAGTCGTTCCCGCCTTGCAACTGTATAGGTATGACCTGTCGTTGAAGGCGCAGTCCGATGTTCTGACCGATGTTATCCGCGAGTTCCATTGCGGTGATGACACGACCACGCAGACGCGCCGGACATTGACCTCGTTGATGATGCACAGCGCCGGCACGCTGGAGCATATCTGGTCATGGGATCTGGCACAGCCGCATCACTACTACGCCTATATCCCGGGATTCTCGGACTATTTCTTCGCGTTTGATTCTACCGGTCTGACTATGTTCCGGCAGTCCGATGGCACGATCATAACACATCTCAGTCAGGTGCCGGAAGGAGTACGGGGCTGGGTTTATCCGCTGGTCGATAGTCTCCCGCAACTGATGACCATCCGCGACAAACGGGTCGAGCTATATTCACTGGATCTGACAACTGATTCGCCCGAAGATGGCGAAAACGGTCTGCCGGTGAAGTTTGCCTTGCTGGCGCCGTTTCGTACTGCGAACGGATACTCTATCCCTGTCGACATCCCTCGAATCGGCGGCCTCAAAGTGCAAGTGCTTGATAGAAGAGGCGCGGTGGTGAAAACGCTGACCAGCGGACAATCGCCACAGATGCACCGGGTGATCGAGTGGGAGACGAAAGGTGTGGCGTCGGGAATCTATACGCTTGTTGCGACGTTCGAAGGTCAGTCTTTCTCTCGCTCCCTCGTTCTGTTGAAATAGCCATCCGATCAGGGAGCAACTACTTCGACTTTGATCCGGTCGGGGTCCTCAAAGAAAACCGCATACGAATCCGCGCCGCCGGCGTGCGGGTGTGTATCTCCATAAAGAATGGTCACTCCACGCGACCGCAATATCTCCGTGATGAGGTCAACTTCCTCCCTGCTCGATGCATGGAACGCGAGATGATTGAGACCTGTACGGCAACGGTGATACGGGATATCCTGAAAACGCGATTCGGTCTGAACGAATACAATATAGGTGGAGTCGAGAATATAGCTGACGCCTCTATCCCAGGCCTGGTATTCGCGATATCCAAATAACGGGAGGAACCATCCCCAAAAATCCTTCGAGCGATTCAAATCACTAACGTACAGTTCGACATGGTGCAATTTCCCCCTCAGGTTCTCACTCATGCCGATTTGCTCATCGTTTTGACAGCGGCCTTTTCGCCATTCGACGGCTTGATGATATCTTTAAGGAACTGACCGGTGTAAGAATCCTTCACCTTCGCCACCATCTCAGGGGTGCCGGCCGCGATTATCCGCCCGCCGCCATCCCCACCCTCGGGGCCAATATCAATTATCCAGTCAGCGGTTTTGATGACATCGAGATTATGTTCGATCACCAGCACCGTATTCCCGCGATTGACCAGTTCCTGCAGAACATCCAAGAGCATCCGGATATCTTCGAAGTGCAAACCAGTGGTTGGCTCATCGAGGATATAGAGCGTTTTGCCGGTCGCCATCTTGGAGAGCTCCGCCGCCAGCTTGACACGCTGGGCCTCGCCGCCGGAGAGCGTCGTCGCCTGCTGACCGAGTTTGATATAGCCGAGACCGACATTCGCGAGCGTCAGTAATTTCTTTTTGATGCGCGGGATATGCTCAAAAAAAGCCACCGCTTCATCGACAGTCATATCAAGAATATCCGATATCGATTTCCCTTTGTAGACGACCTCGAGTGTTTCGCGATTATAGCGTTTCGCTTTGCAGACCTCGCACGGGACATACACATCGGGGAGGAAGTGCATTTCGATCTTGATAATGCCATCCCCTTCGCATGCCTCGCACCGTCCGCCGCGCACATTGAATGAAAATCGACCGGCCTGGTAGCCGCGGGCTTTCGCTTCGGGGAGAGTCGCGAACAGATCCCGAATGGGCGTGAAAACGCCGGTATACGTGGCCGGGTTCGAACGTGGCGTCCGGCCGATCGGAGATTGATCGATATCGATCACCTTGTCAATCAGCTCTATTCCCCCAATCTTCTTGTACGGAAGTGCGGGAGTCCGACTGTTATAAAAATGTCGTGCCAGGAGTCGGAAGAGCGTTTCGTTGACAAGTGTCGATTTGCCTGAGCCTGAGACACCCGTCACCGCGACGAAAACACCGAGCGGGATCTCGGCATCGACCTCTTTCAGATTATTCCCGGTCGCGCCGGTCAACTTGAGAACATTGCCGTTAAACTCGCGCCGACGTTTCGGAGTAGGTATTTCCCGCGTACCGGAAAGATATTGCCCGGTGATGGAGCGCTTGTTCCGCTTGATATCATCCGGTGTGCCGCTGGCGACAACTTCGCCGCCATGCACTCCCGCCCCGGGGCCGAGGTCGAGCACATAGTCGGCGGCTTCGATCGTGTCGCGGTCATGCTCGACGACCAGTACGGTGTTGCCGATATCGCGCAATTCGCACAGCGTGGAAAGCAGTTTCTGGTTGTCGCGCTGGTGCAGTCCGATAGATGGTTCATCCAGAATATAAAGCACGCCAACCAGTCGCGAGCCGATCTGAGTGGCGAGTCGAATACGCTGGGCCTCGCCGCCGGAGAGTGTCGCCGCCGCGCGACTGAGCGTCAGGTAATCCAGCCCGACATTACACAAGAAGCCAAGCCGTTCCTTGATCTCTTTCAGTATCTGCTTGGCGATCGTTTTTTGCCGCGGTGTCAGATTGATATCGGTGAAGAACTTGAAGGCCGACTTGATCGACATGTCGCAAACCGAGTCGATCGTCTCGCGGTCGATTATCACCGCCAATGCCTCAGGTTTGAGCCGCGCTCCCTTACAGGCAGGACAGCGCGAAACTGTCATATAATGCTCTATCCAGGAGCGGACATCCGAGGACTCCGTCTGGCGGTACCGTCGCTCGAGATGCGGGATCACGCCTTCGAACTTGGAGCGATAGGTTCCGGAACCAGAGCCTTTGCCAGAAACATGTTCGTATTCAAACTTTATCTCTTCTTTGCCGGAACCGTACAAGATGACGGTGCGGACTTTTTCCGGGATCTGATTGAACGGCGTCGAGAACTTGAAATTGTAATGATTCGCCACTCCCTTGAGCATATAGCGATACCAGTTGGACATATCCGCTCCTCCCCATGGATGGATCGCACCGTTGGCGATCGAGAGGGATGGATCGGGCACCACCAGATCCTTGTCTATCTCCATCTTCTGCCCCAGGCCGTCGCATACTTTGCACGCGCCATACGGGGAGTTGAAGGAAAAGAGCCGCGGAGTCGGTTCTTCGTAACTGATATTGCAGTTGAGACAGGCGAACTGCTCTGAGTAGAGCAGATCCTGATTTTTGATATTAACGAGGACTGTCCCTTTCCCCATTTTGAGCGCGGTCTCGACCGAATCGGCAAGGCGACGCTTCGAACTCGCTTTGACCACCAGACGGTCAACGACTGCTTCGATCGAGTGCTTTTTGTTCTTTTCCAGCTCGATATCGTTTTCGGTTTCGACTACTTCACCGTTGATGCGGAGCCGGACAAACCCCTCGCGCTTCGCTTCATCGATGATATCCTTGTGCTCCCCCTTCTTGCCGCGGATGAGCGGCGCGAGGATCATCAGGCGGGAGCCTTCCTCGAAACTGAGGATCGAATCAACGATCTGTTCGACCGTTTGCTGCGTGATCGGCTGACCGCACTTGACGCAGTGCGGGACTCCAATGCGGGCAAAAAGCAAACGGAGGTAGTCATATATCTCAGTGACTGTCCCGACAGTTGAGCGCGGGTTTTTGGCTGTCCCTTTCTGCTCGATTGAAATGGCGGGAGAGAGACCTTCGATGAAGTCGACATCCGGCTTCTCCATCAGCCCCAAAAACTGGCGGGCATAGGCCGAAAGCGACTCAACATACCGTCGCTGACCCTCGGCATAGATGGTATCGAAGGCCAGCGATGATTTGCCCGAGCCGGACAGGCCGGTGATAACCGTCATCGTGTCGCGCGGAATGCGGACATCGATATTCTTCAGGTTATGCTCGCGTGCCCCCTTAATATGAAGATACTCTTTGTTTTTCTGATACCGGTCGCCGTTGCCAGCCATGCTTTTTGCTCCAGGAAAAGGTCAACCTGTAATATACCACCGGTCGGCTCGCTCACCAAGACCGATTCCGGTTTCCCGTGTCACATTTGTCCCCTGTGTAACATCAGAATTGCCAATCGGTTCTGTCGTTTGTGCGCCCCTGCCACCTAGCCATCCGCCTTGCGTTTTTCCGGATTTGATGTACTTTGCTCCGGAGAAAGAAGGACTATTATGGCTACCATACATGCATCATTGAACTGGGGAGGTGGCCTCAAGTTCACCGGAACGAGCGCGTTCGGGCATTCTATTACCACCGATATCGCCAAAGAGAAGGGGGGAGATGAATCCGGTTATCGCCCAACGGAGTTAGTGTTATTCGCTGTCGCCGGATGTACCGGCGTGGATGTCGTCCGGATCCTCCAGAAACAACGCCAGGAACTGACCGGGCTGGAAATATCGGTTGAAGCACGCGATACCGAGGAACTCCCGAAATATTTTGAAACAGTGAATATCACTTACCGGTTCAAGGGGAAGAATCTGGATTTGCATAAACTGGAGCAGGCGGTCGAGCTTTCCGAAAGCAAGTACTGCACAGTCAGCGAATCCCTGAGACAAAATGTGAAGGTTTCAACGCAGATCGAGATTCTGCCTGAAGGATAAGGATAGATGACGATGGAATTTGCATTGACCAAAACGACCGCGAAACCGATGGCTGATGTTGTCGCGGCGCTTGAGAAGATCGTCCCGGAACATCAATTCCGTGTGCTGCATATTCACGATGTTCAGGCGACTTTGGCCGAAAAGGGATTGCAGCGCGACCCGCTGAAGATAATCGAGATCTGCAATTCCGGCTTTGCGCACAAGGCGCTGCAGATAAATATGGATGTCGCTCTGTTTATGCCCTGCCGCTATTCGGTCTATGTGGACGGCGGAAAAACAGTGGTCAGTCTCGCCAAACCGACCATGATCAGCATGATGTTGCCGCAGGCGGAGTTTAAGGCGTTGGCCGAGGATGTGGAGAATCGACTGATCGCTATTATGAACGAGGCGCTTAAGTAGAACACAATTGTAGGTCGAAACCCTTGCCTGCGAAGCAGGTGCGCGAAGTGCAGGTTTCGACAATTTAATACCGATACTATTAGTAATATGTGGAAACGACGATTGACCCGCGGGCTGCTTTTTGCGGCGGTAGGTGGCGGACTGGGACTTGCTGTCTCATACGTTTACGCCGCGTTCGGCTCTACCTGACAGATCATGTGCAGTCCATGGATCACGTCGACCATGGGGATCGTGACCGGTGCGGTCATGTCGTTTGAGGAAAAGCGCGAGAAGAATCGGGAGCAAACCAATGCCGATATTTGAATACACATGTGCCGACTGCGGCGCCAAGTTTGATGAGTTAGTCGGTTCACCCGACGAGCAGGTCCCCTGCCCGAAATGCAAATCCGAGAAGACGGAAAAGCAGTTGTCGGTCTTTGCGGCCTCGGTCCCATCGGGTGGCGGTGCTTTGCCCAGTATGCCTTCGTGCGCTCGCCCGAGGTGCGGGTCGGGCGGCTTTAGCTGAGCGAGTTAGTTTTTCGAGTGCGGTCGCACTCGTTGTCTTTCTTGTAGGTCGGGTTGAAGGCGGTTTCAAAAAACCGAGATTTCATCTCAACACTGACCAAAGCCTGAAACCCGACACTTTCCTAATATTCTTCTCAGCTTCGGATCCGCTTGCTTGCAAGTTGCCATGCGAAGTACGCGCCATAGGAGACATCAAACGCCATACAAAAATCCGGCCAGAATTCCGGTACCCCTGGGTTGGCGATAAGCATCCCGTGGAAAATGTCGAAAATGCCGTGTCCCGCTAGTGCCACCATCACTATCCAGAGCGACTTCTTGTATCCAACAATTGCGGCGGTGATGAAGACCACGCCAACCAGTATTTCTGTCAACAGTGTACTCGAGTCAGCGCCTATTACCGCGAATAGGACATACAGGGAAGCGACAACGAATGTCACAACCGCGTAATAGGATCGATCACGATCCCATCCGACGCTGGTCGCCAGAACTGCAATTGCCGCCGCCAATAATGCTCCTACGAGTAGAGCCATGATGCACTCCCTTTACCGCAATGAGATTGTGTGTTCCGACCAATGAAGATACTGACAGCGGTATGGTCGAAGGTGATCGTCGATCTGTCGTGAAGTCTTACTCCCAATATGCGGGGTTGCCCGACTCGACATTGCTCGCCGGAATATATCCCGTGGTTGACCTCGGTCAAGGAGTAAGTCGGCCCAAGAAGTCGTTATTCGTTACGAGCTTTAAGGGGTTGGGTGGCTCGCATCAACTGAGCCCGATCCTGTAGGTCGGGTTAAAGGCGGTTTCACAAAACCGAACTAACGCATCAACACCGACCGAAGCCTGAAACCCGACATTCTTCTCAAGTACCAAACGTTGTTCCGGCGGGTCTTGCCATCGCCAACATATAGCACCGGGCTTCGACTACGCTCAGCCCGATGAATTTCTGGCCGTTACCTTGTGAATGCGCGATGGTGTGACCCGCCGGCGATTGATTCGCACACCTGTCGGGTTTCGCTGGGTGTATCCCTGAGTCGAAGCTTCCTCTTGTGAATCCGCTCAACCCGACCTACAAATGCACAAAACCACTCCCCTTCCTTTTTCCTCGAATATCCCGGCTTTCCGGTAGTATATTCTCCTGTATCCGCCCGCGTCAGGGCGGGACGCTCGAAAGGAGTATCCAATGATGTTACCAGCTCACAATGCCGCGGTTGGTGCCGCGGCCGCCGCCGCCGCTATTCAGGCGGCCAAAGCGGTCGGCACGATCGTCAAGATCGATCCATCGGAGTTCGCCAAGATTCTCGGCAAGCTGGAGAATGGCCTGGTGGTGCATGGGATCGGCGGGTTCTGGAAAAAGAAACATCAGTACCTGACCAACTATAAGGGGATGTTCTTCTTCACCGAGACAGTCGACGCGCTGTCGTTGTCGTACAAGGTTGAGGTGATCGAGGCGAAGAACATCTGGGTGCCGAGTATGTAAGGGGAGCTGACTCTTGGTTACTCTTGTTGGATTAGCTGGCGCATTTGGATGTATCGTGGCGTACTTCGCTGGTTCTGCATGGGCGAAGAAGCGCAATCTCGAAGTACCGGCTTCATGGGGATATGGCGCTGCTTGTGGAGTGGGAGCCTTAACGTGTCTGATTCTGATGTGGTTGATGGAGTAGTCCCGTAGGTTGGATTGAAGGCGGCTTTACAAAGCGACACCAACATCTCAATACTGAACGGATTCTGAAGCCCGACATTTCCAATTGGGGTGAGAAATGAAAGCAATACGTTGGAAAGTCTTTCTTGAAGCCTGGGGGCCATGTCTGGCCATCTACATTGCGCTTCTCGCGATGACGTATGCCTGTGCCGCGCTGTTCTCAGTTTCGTTCAGAAAGGCAACGCTTATCCCCGGGGTTACCGGCGTTGTTCTCATACCGGCAGTCCTGCAAGGTTATTTCATCGGATTTCGCAACAATCATTACTGGCACGAACCGATCTTCTCCCTGACAACAACATCATTTCCTTTGACAATTCGCCTGGGTCTGCTTACGGCCGTTCTGATCTTTCCTTGCTACACTATCTTTACGGGAGCATGGTCACTGACCATCGAACACCGCATTCTTCAGGGCCTGATCCTAACAATCATAGGGGGACTATTGATGATCGGATGGTTATGGATAGCCAAGCGGAAAGTCTGGGAGCCCCTGATGGCGCAGACACCGCCCAATGGCGTCAGCGTGGCAGTATCTAACCGACACATATTCCGCGAGTCACTACGATTACTGATAATAAGTGCCATCGGCTCCGCGTGTCTGCTGGTCGGTGTAATGCTGACATACGTCGGCACGTGGGGAATGGCAATCGTCGCGTTTGCGATTGCTATTGTTATTGCCGTCGTAACCAATCAAATGGGGCGGCGTTTGCCGGAGATACCTCCAATGAAGCACTTCTGGAGGAAAACGGAGTAGTCCAGTAGGTCGGTTTCAAGGCGACTTCACAGGTCAACACGTACATCATGTACGCGCGTTTCCACCAACCAGTCCCCTTCCCGTTGTCAAGCGCAATCGACAGCTCGAAAAATTCTATCTCACCATCTGCGCTTTGCCCGTTGACAGCGCCGAACCGGTTGCCGTATTTTTCCGCCATGGAACAGTTCTTTCTTTGCGCCTGCTGTGGCGAGGAAAACGACATCACGATCGACCAGCTCGAGGGTGATAACCAGGAGTTCGTGCAAGACTGCTCAGTCTGCTGCCGACCCAACGTCATTATCGCGAAGTTCAATTACCACTCTAACGAGTTCGACCTCGAGGTATATCAGGAAGATGTAGGATAAGCGGTATGTCCAGGCTTCGCCTCATCGGCACTGGACTCTTCGCCGCCGCGCTGCTGACCCGACTGGGGTTTTACTTCCTGACCGGCTATACAGCCGATGACGCTTTCATCACTTTTCGGTACGCTGAACAGATCGCCCTGGGGAACGGGTTCGTCTATAATCTAGGCGAACGGGTTCTCGGGACCACCACGCCGCTTTTCACGCTGCTGCTCTCCATCTTTTCGCTGATGCGGATCCCCCTAGTCTGGGGGGCGCTGGCGATTTCGCTGGTCGCGTCCGGCCTGACCGCGCTGGTTCTCTACAAGTTCGCGCGGGCGTTGCGTTTCACCCACTTGGCTATTCTCCCGGCCGCACTCTACATCGGTTTCCCCCGCTCAATCCCGGCGGAGATATCCGGGATGGAGACAGCTTTTTTTACTCTGTTAGTTATCTCTGCCTTCTACTTCCAGCATCGCAAGTTGGGAATCTACGCGCTCGGGATGGCGACGCTCGCATCGGTCACACGACCCGAGGGACTTGCTCTACTCGCGATGTTGTTGCTATACAACCTCTGGCAGGATCGAGCCGCCTGGTTACGGTTGATCTTCACGCCGATGATGATCCTCGGCCCCTGGTTGCTGTTCGCCTGGCAATATTTCGGGTCGGTCATTCCGCACTCGGTCACCGCCAAAATGGCATTGTATAGTCAGTTCGGCACGATGCCCCCAACCGAGGCGCTGGTACACCTGCTCTATCTTGATTCGCCATTTGGGTGGATCATGCTGGTCCTGTTATTGATTGGCGCGTGGGAGTTGAACCGTTCACAGAACGGCGGCAAACTTGAACTGGTCTGGATAGTTGGGATCTTCCTCTTTTTCTCACTCAGCAAAACACATCTCTTTCATTGGTATATCACGCCTATCTACCCGGTTTTCCTGATCTTTGTCGCGGCGGGGATCAGCGCGATATACGAGCGAATCCGGTTAGCGCCATCGCTCGCCGGCAGACTCGGCGAAAGCGGCGCGGTGGTCGCCGCGCTGGGGCTGATCGCGTTGTCATTCACGCAAGTTGCTCACTATAGAGAGATTCAGCAGACGACTGAGTGGGTACACAAAGAGCTCGGTACATATCTCTTCGCGCAGGCAGAGCCGGATGCGATTGTCGCGGCGGAAGATATCGGCTATATGGGATACTATTCGAAGCGGATCATTCTTGACCGCGATGGTCTGGTCTCGCCGATCGCTGTCGAGTACAACCGTTCCGCGCGATACTTTGATCTGGTGAGTGATACTCGGCCGGCATATGTCGTGGCATCGGTTGGGTCGCCGTTGAGTTCGTTTCTTGATGACCCCAAGTTTGTCGCCATGTATCATGAACTTAAGCGGTTTGGATATCGTACTACCGAGTATCGAGTCTACAAGAAGAATTAGCATACAGGAGTGACCATGAAAGCATCGGTGCAGATTCGAAAGGCCCGCGAGAAGGATCTTCTCCCCGCCTTCAAGATGGTCGAAAAGTCATTCAACCATCTTCGGAAAAAGCATTCAATGAAACCGATCAAGTTCCCTTTGCAGGAACTCCCGCCGGTGCAGAAGCATCTCTTTTCCACCGACGGCCACCGCGCCTGGTGCGCCTGGAAGGGGAATAAGATAGTTGGCTACACGCACGCGCTGGTCCGTGGTAAACAGTGGTATCTGGGGTACCTGTTTATCGATCCGAACCTTCAGGACAAGGGAGTCGGCCGGAAACTGCTCGAGAAAGTCTATTTCAAGAAGCCCGGCATGACCCATGCCCTCTGCACATTCTCCTACAATATGCAGGCGGTCGGAATCTACTCACAGTTTGGGATGGTCCCGATACAGGGATTGGCTTGGCTCGGCGGCCAACAGGGCAAATTCAAGATGCCAAGACCGACCGGATTGCAGGCATCGAGTGACCTGAGCAAGGCGGATATCGCCTGGATAAACTCCCTGGAGAAGAAAGTGCGTGGCTATGATCGCGATGTAGAGTGGAAATTCTGGACCTCCAACGAGTACTATGAACCGTTTATCTTCCGTGACAAAGGGAAGCGGGTCGCGTATGGGCTGCTCTACAAGAAAATGGGGATTGGGCCAGTCGGCGCCATCAGCAACGAATACATGATCAAGGCGACCGCGGAGCTGATCCGTCGGGCCAAACCCCCGAAGAAGGAGTCGATTTCGGTTTGGGTGCCGACCTCGAATATTGAGCTGTATCAGTCGCTGATAAAGATGGGATTCCGGCTCGGCGAGATCACGGTCTTCATGTCGGACAAGTCCTATACCGACTTCCAACGGTATGTGCCGACACATCTTGCGATCTTTTAGTCACACCTGACGGACCGGCGGCATGCGACAGGCAGTCGCCGGTCTGACCTCCCCCATACGCGCCAGCAAGCCATGCTCTCCGCGACAGTTGTGTACTTGTTTGCCCATTATTGAAACAGGGGAAAGTTTGTCGAAGTTCTTGTGGGGCAAAGAGAACAACTCCGGTTTGGTAATCCTCAATATTACATATTTCTGGTTTTTCTATAAATGAGGGCGTATATTTGGGGCGTGATTACCAAGAAAACCGAGTATGCTATTCGCGCGCTGTGGGAGTTGGCTCATAACCCCAGTGATCTCGCGACCGCCAATCAGATCGCACATCGGCAGGCGATCCCGCCAAAATATCTTCCTCAGATCATTTCCGAATTGAGTCGAGCGGGATTATTATTGTCGGTGCGAGGGTATGGCGGCGGCGTCAAGCTGAGTCGCCCCCCACGGGAAATCTCGTTGCTGCATGTCATCGAGGCGATGCAGGGGAAGTTAACGATGTTCGAGTGCCAGGTTGGCAACTACGAATGTATCAATCTCCCCAACTGCGAGTTGCAGTGCACATATGGGAAAGCCCAGTCCGCCCTCGAGAAAGTGTTCCGGGAAACAAAACTCTCGGACATTCGGTTCAAGCAGCAAACGAGAGGACGCGATGGTCACTAAAGAAACCGTTCTGCACATTCTCAGCGGAATCGAGGACCCGGAACTCAAGCGGCCGTTGACCGAACTTGATATGGTCAAGTTCGTCGAGATCAACGGAGGCGATGTTACGGTTGGCATTACGCTTACGGTCCCCGGATGCCCGCTCAAGGATAAGATCACCCAAGATGTCACTGCTGGCGTACGCCTGATCCCTGAGGTCACCTCGGTGAAGGTAGTATTTGATGTCATGACAGATGAGCAGCGCGCGCGCTTGCGCGAGAAGCTCGGTCTCGGCAAAGCACCCGGTCGCGAACCCGCGACCATTATCAACTTCGCGAAAAGATTTATCGCGGTCTCATCTGGTAAGGGCGGCGTCGGCAAATCGACCGTCACTACCAATGTCGCCGCGGCGCTGGCCCGACTGGGAAGAAAAGTCGGACTGCTGGATGCCGACGTATACGGATTTTCCATTCCGCGCATGCTCGGAGTGCATGGTCAGCCGACCATCATCGACGACAAGATTGTACCACTCCGCAAAGGGGACAATCTGCAGGTTGTCTCGATGGGATTTTTTGTTAACGAAGATGACCCGGTTATCTGGCGCGGCCCGATGTTGCACAAAGCGATCAACCAGTTTCTGACCGATGTGGTGTGGGATGATCTGGACTATCTTTTCCTGGATCTTCCGCCTGGCACCGGTGATGTGACTCTGACCATCGCGCAGGCAATTCCCGCCGCGGAATTGCTGGTGGTCACCACACCGCAGGCGACTGCTACACATGTCGCCGGACGTGTGGCGAAGTTGGCGGAGCGCACACACTTGCGTGTGATCGGCGTCATCGAGAATATGGCCTATTTCGAGACGAATGGTCAGCGTGAGTATATCTTTGGAAAGAATGGCGGCAAGGAATTGGCCAAGCGTCTGGGTGTGGATCTGCTCGGCGAGATACCGTTACAGATCTCGATTCGCGAGGGCGCTGACTCGGGTCGACCCGCCGCGTTGAGCGGAGATGCCTCGCAGATAAAGCTGTTCGAGGAGATTGCGCGAGCGATCGAACAGACGGAATAGCGATAACCGTTTGAGAATCATCCGTGTTATCCACACAGCATTGTAAATAGTCGGCGCGCCTGAGTGGCGCGCCGATCTGTTTTCCACTATCCATTATTTCTAAGATTGTATCTCACAAGAGATTCAAAATTGTGTGAATTATTTGTGAGCGTCCGCTTGACGCGCTTTCCGGGGGACTGATTATTATCCCCACGATGAAATTGATTGATTCACATACTGTTAATACGATGTGGACATTTCTCCACCACGCTGCTAACCTCTTTCACGGCAGTGTGGTTTTCCGATAATTATTAACACGGACATGTTGACAACTGTGTGGGTAATGGTGGTCATCTGACCGCCCCGAAAGAGTAACCGGCTGCGTTTGAAAGGATTCCAAACGGCCACCTATGTTAACAACTGACCCAGGGAGGAAATCTGATTGCTCGAAATGAATTCGAATTCTCAGCAATGGACCGACTGTCTGAAATACATGTCACGTCGGGTCAAAGAACAATCCTTTAACATCTGGCTGCGCAACACAAGAGGGGAACCGAACGGCAACGGCGAGTTTAAGATCGCGGTGCCGAACCAATTTGTCGCGGATTGGATCAACAGTCATTTTCGCGATATAATTGAGGAATCATTTACGGAGGTTCTCGGGCATCGCTATCAGCCCGTCTATGTTATCACTGCGCAGCCGGAGGCGGTAGATCAAGTGAGCATCAACTTTGAATCTCCGACCCCGGCGCCACGTCCGCCCGCGCCGAACCACACCCACCACAATTTGAATCGCCGCTACAATTTCGACACGCTGGTAGTTGGTGACTTCAACCAGTTCGCCTGCGCGGCGGCCCAGGCCGTGGCCGAAGAGTCCGGCACCGCCCGCTACAATCCCCTCCTCATTTACGGCGGCACTGGACTCGGCAAAACCCATATCGTTCAGGCGATCGGCAATTACATTGTCGACCAGTTCCCGACACGACGGGTGATGTATGCTACCTCCGAGAAATTCACCTCTGATTTCATCGCGGCGATCTCCGACCGCACGATCTCGGACTTCTCCAAGATGTATCGCGATGTCGACCTGTTGATAATCGATGATATCCAGTTCTTTACCGGGAAGGAATCGACACAGGAGCAATTCTTCCACACCTTCAACTCGCTCTACCACAGCGGAAAGCAGATTATCCTGACGTCTGACCGTCCGCCGCGGGAGATTAAAGGGTTGGAAGAGCGGCTGTTGTCTCGCTTCTCCATGGGACTGGTCACCGATCTGCAGGCCCCCGACCTTGAGAACCGTACCGCAATCCTGCTGAAGAAGCTGGAAGCGGAAGGAACCTCAATGCCGGACACCGTGGTCACCTATATCGCGGACCAGATCACATCCAACGTCCGCGAGCTGGAAGGCGCGCTGATACGGGTGCTGGCCTATTCTTCCATGAAGAAAGTGCCGGTCGACCTGGAGATGGCCCAGAAAGTCCTCGGTGACCTTCTGGACAAGCAAAAGAAGGAAGTGACTATCGAGGCGATCCAGAAAGAGACCGCGCGTCACATGGGAGTTGAGATCGCGGTGATGACCGCCAAGAAGAAGACCGCCAAGATCGCGCTGGCGCGCCAGATCGCGATGTACCTCTGCCGTTCTTTGACGGATAACTCGCTGAAAATGATTGGCGCGGCGTTTGGCGGACGCGATCATTCCACGGTGATACATGCGTGTGACCTGATCTCGCAGCGCATCGCGGCGGACAGCGCCTTTCGCGAAAGAATTGACAAGATCTCAGCGTCACTTTTGTATTAACAGTGGTTGTGAGTAAATGTGTGAGTGCACTCTGGATAACCGGACGACAGTAAATTCTGTGGGTAACCAGATGAATTCCTTTATATCTATACACAACCAGTGTTGGAATATGACGCGACCGGAAGATCGAGATAAACGGTTCAATGACAAGATAGAGGATGATCTTGTGGCGCTGTTTTTCTCGCCTATTCACAATCTGACATCACTTATTACCAGTATTTCATATATATCTCAGATAAGTAATATGAGTATATGTGAAGAACACGGGAGAAATGCTTCATGAAGTTCTCATTGCCGAAATCGCGTCTGAGTGGCGCGCTCCAATCCATTCTCCAGGTGGTGCCGACTAAATCGACCCTGCCTATCCTGACCAATATCCTGTTTGAGGCGCTTGAGAATAAGCTGAAGCTCTCTGCCACAGATCTGGATATTTCTATTACCGCGACCGTCGAGAGTAATGTCGCCAAAAAGGGTTCGGTTGCCCTGCCGGCGCGAATACTCTTTGAGATCATTCGCGAACTGCCGGAGGCCGAGATCACCTTTGAGGCGGTCGGTAACCGGGTTGAAATGAAAATCCCGAACGGGACCTATAAGATCGCGTCAGTTTCGCCAGAAGACTTCCCGAAACTCCCGACTATTAACACCAAAAAAGAGATTCGGATCGAATCGGCGGATTTCATCAGAATGATCCGCAAAACTACATTCGCTTGCTCGACCGACGAGACCCGTCCGGCGTTGAACGGGGTACTCTGGCAGACCAAAGGGGAGCGGACACAGATGGTGGCGACCGATGGTCACCGCCTGGCCCGCATTTCAGTCACGAATAGCAAACTGAAAGCGATGACCGAGGACCTGATCATTCCCCCTAAGGTTCTGAACCTTATTCCGAAATTCGTCGATGATACCCAGAAAGAGATCGGTATCATCTTCGGTGAGAACAGCATCATTTTCAATCTGGATAATATCATTCTGACTTCTCGACTCATCGAGGGACCGTATCCGAACTTTGAGCAGGTCATTCCGGCCAGCAACGACAAGAAGATGGTCGTGGCGAAAGATGATCTGGCTGGCGCGGTGCGGCGCGTGTCGATCCTGTCGAATGCGCTGACCCACCAGGTCCGCTTCTCTATCAAGAAGGGTTCGCTAACCTTGGCCACCAACAATCAGGATGTCGGCGGCGAGGGGAAAGAAGTTTTGGATTGCGATTACACCGGCGAAGCAGTCGATATCGGGTACAACTCACAGTATGTGACGGATATTCTTTCCCGTATCGATGGTGGCGAGGTGATCTTTGAGCTCTCCTCCCCGGTCGCAGCGGGATTGGTCTACAGCCCGGAAACGAGCAAGGAAGATTTCCTCTGTCTGGTGATGCCACTCAGACTGGCTGAGTGATGGCATTTGATAATCCAGTGGAGTAACAGAAACAGCCGGGTGAGCCAACGATGATTGTCGAACGCGCGGCTGTTTCCAATTTCCGGAATTTCGAATCGCTCGAGGTTCGCTTCTCCCCGGGGGTGAATGTCTTCTTTGGGGCCAATGGCTCCGGTAAAACCAATCTCCTTGAAGCTCTCTTTGTTTTATGTCTCGGCCGCTCCCAACGGACAGCGGCCGATGCTGTTTTGGTGCGTCAGGGGGAAGAGGTCTACCGGATTGAGGGGGATATCAATCAGGATGGCCGAATCCGCACGATTGCGGTCGCCTACCAAAAAGGGGGGCGAAAAAAGATCACACGCGACGCTATCCCAATTCGAATCGCTGAGCTATTCGAGACAGTCTGTGCGGTATCGTCCGGACCGGAAGATTCCGACATTTTGTCTGGAGGGCCCTCAGTCCGAAGAACCTTTCTGGATATCTATCTCAGCCAATACTCCCGCGCCTATCTTGATATCCTCAAAGACTACCATCGGGTGCTGGCGCAAAAGAACGCCGCGCTGAAGATCCAGATGGATTGCTCGGCCTATGACGAATTGATCATCCAGTACGGGGCGAAGATCATCCGGACAAGACAGGAGTTTATCCGGCTACTGCGTGAGGTGGCATCCCGGCATTATGCGTCGATCGCCAACGGAGAAAAACTTGATATTCGCTATGAGACGTGTGTACCATCGGATATGGCAGACCTGGCGATAATCGAGGGAGGGCTGGCTGCGGCCCTGACCAAAGGGGCGGCGCGGGAGCGCGCCACCTGCCAGGCGGTGATTGGACCGCACCGGGATGAGCTGACGATATCGATCGGTGACTACCCGGCCAGAACCCACGGATCACAGGGGCAATGGCGGACCGCCGCAGTGTCGCTGAAATTGGCTGTCTATGAGATGCTCCGCGAGAAGAGAAAGCTCGCGCCAGTACTTCTGCTCGATGAGATCTTCGCCGAACTGGATATAGACCGCGCACATCGATTGATTGACGCCTTCTCCGGCTACAACCAACTGTTTTTGACCACTGCGGTCGAGCCACCGGAACCGCTACGCAGGAATGGCCGCCGCTATCGCATATCGCGCGGTAATCTGGAGGAGATCTCCTGATGGCCGGCTTGCGAGTGACCAACCTCACAAAATCGTTCGGATCGAACAAGATTCTCGACTCTGTGTCGCTTGAACTTGCGGATGGCGAACTTCTGGTCGTGCTCGGTCCATCTGGCTGTGGCAAGTCCACACTCCTCCGTTTGATCGCTGGACTCGAAGAGGTTGATGCGGGTGAGATTCACATAGGTGAACGTCGAGTGGACCAACTTCGACCACGCGACAGAAATGTTGCGCTGGTTTTCCAGAACTATTCTCTCTATCCGCACATGACAGTGGCGAAAAACCTCGCTTTCCCGTTAACGGTCGCCAAAGTCCCCAAAGCTGAGATCAAAGAGAAGGTCGCCAAGGTCGCGGCGATGCTTGGTCTCGAGGAACGTCTCGAGGCGAAGCCGAGCCAGCTCTCCGGTGGACAGCGCCAGCGAGTGGCGCTCGGGCGGGCGATCATTCGCGAGCCTTCGCTTTTCCTGTTGGATGAACCGCTCTCCAATCTCGATGCCGACCTTCGCGCGCGCATGCGGCTCGAAATAGTCGCCCTGCAAAAGCAACTCAAGAAGGCGATGGTCCATGTCACCCATGACCAGACTGAAGCACTGACGATGGCCGACCGTATCGCGCTCCTGGATAAAGGAACTCTGATTCAACTTGGGACGCCAGAAGAGCTATATCGCAAGCCGGCGACGACTTTTGTGGCTTCATTCATCGGCCAACCAAAAATCAATCTGGTGGACGTAGTTATTGAAAACGGCTACACGCGGCCGTTCAACCTGAATGTCGGCCATCAGATCTCCGGTAAGGCGATTCTCGGGATTCGTCCGGAAGCGATCCAGATCTGGTCCGATGAAGAATACTCCGGGCAGGTGGAATCAGTGGAATATCTGGGGGATCAGTATTTCGCACGAATCAAGTATGGTGACTTATTACTGACCGCCTCGAAAATCGCGACTGAGCCACAGGTTGGACGGAATGTGACATTTTCGCTGAAGCGCGAGGATCTGCTGTTCTTTGACTCCGCCTCGGGGAAGCGGTTAGATTTTGCACTCTCTGCCGACACTTCAGCGTAGCCGCTGACATTTCGGGCAGAAATGCGCCGAGCGTTGCCCGATCTGAATCCGCTTGATTGACTTTCCACATCGTTCGCACGACTCCCCCTCGTTCCCATAGACCTTTAAATACCTCTGAAATGTCCCGGCTTTACCATTCACATTTGAGTACGAATCTACCGAAGTCCCGCGCAACCGGATTGCCTTCTTCAGTAGAAATTGAATATGCCCGTGCAATTCCTTTAGCTTCGCGGCCGAGAGCGAACTGGTCAGCCGTCGCGGATGGATCCGGCTCAGATAGAGAGACTCATCAGCGTAGATATTCCCTACTCCCGCGATGAAGTTCTGATCCATCAGCGCCATCTTTATCTGCCGCGGACGACGGTTCGCAATCTCCACAAACTGCTCTCCCGATATCTCCAATGGCTCGGGGCCGAGCTTGGCGAGCGCGGGTTGATTCCAGAGTTCGTCATTCGGAAAAAGGCGCAGACGGCCGAACCGTCGGAAATCATTGAAACGGAGCTGCATCGAATCGGTGGCCGAAACCGGCTCAAACTCGAATACCACCAGATCATGTTTGGTTACCGGAGCATCGCGATGGATCCAGAAGAAGTGCCCGGTCATCTTGAGATGTCCCCAGAGAGTCAGTTCATTCGAAAGCTGGATCAGGATATTCTTCCCGCGGCGGGCAACTGACTCGATTTGCTTCCCGGAGAGAACTTCGGAGAATGTCGCGGGAGCGAGTGACTTGGCGACTAGCAGCGTGCTGGTGTGTGCGTTGCGGCTGTCGACTGAACGGATAGTCCGTCCGACAACAGTCGCGCGGAGCCCGCGGACAACAGTTTCAACTTCGGGAAGTTCAGGCATAGGGGAATATAGGGGGAGACGAGGGAAAAGCGCAAACCCCTCACCCGCCCTTCGGGCACCCTCTCCCTGTGGGCGAGGGAGAATTCCTTCTCCTTCTGGGAGAAGGTGGCGCAGGGCGCCGGATGAGGGCCTACTGCTTCACTACCGAAACCTCGCCGGCGGAGATTACCATCCGCTTGCCGCCGTGATACAGGATCAAAGCGCCAGAGGGATCAATATCGGTCGCGACCCCCTCAAGTATATTATCGCCGGAGAGGAGTCGGACGGTTTTACCCAACATTACCGAGAATTTTCTGAGGCGGCGTTGCGCTTTCTTTAGTCCGTACTTCTGGTAGGCAAGATATTCCTCTTCAAAATTCCGGAGAAACGCCTTCAACAGTTCGGCGCGATTGACGACATGTTTCGTCGTAACCCGGAGAGAGGTGGCAATTCGTCGGATATCCGGCGGAAAGTCAGCCGCTTTCTGGTTGACATTGATCCCCACTCCGACCACCACATGATGTATCTTGTTTTTCTCGGCGGATAGCTCTGTGAGGATACCGCACATTTTCTTGCCGGAAAGCAGAATGTCATTTGGCCACTTGATCGCGATCTCGCCGGGCGCATACGGCTCCAGCGTTTCCGCCAACGCGACCGCGGTCATAATGGAAAGCCCCGGCGCTTGTTCCGGTTTAAGTCGCGGGCGGAGAAGTATCGAAACGTATATGCCGGTAGATTCGGGAGAGAACCAGATGCGGCCAAGTCTTCCTCGCCCCTGGCTCTGTTGTTCGGCGGTGACGATCAATCCTTCAGGCGCGCCGGTCTCCGCCATCTGCGCGACCAGGTCATTGGTTGATTTCACCAGACGATAGGAATGAATATGCTTGCCAATGAGCCGTGTCTTGAGACGATACCCGATCTCGGTCGAAGTCAGCAGATCAGGCGAGTGCAAAAAAGTTACCTGCTTGCTGGTAGCTTTGAGCTTATATCCCCAGCTCTGTATCTCCTGCAGGACGGCGACGAGTTGTTCAGAATCGAGCTTGAACTTGGTTTGCAGGCGTGATACCGGCACTGCCCCTTTGGACCGGACATAATGCAGCAGGTGGTCGGCTATCTCGTGCACCAGGATGCCTGATTTGACGATGTCGCGGAAACGGCTCATTAATCCACCTGCAGGGAGAAATCGACCACTGGCGCGGAATGTGTGATAGAGCCTACCGAGATAAAATCAACGCCAGTCTGAGCGATCGGGCCAACCGTCTCGAGATTGACATTGCCGGATGCTTCGAGTTTGATCGTGGGATCAAGTGAACGGGCGAGTTGCACCATGCGCGCAAGCGAGTCGACAGTCTGGTTATCCAGCAGAAGCCGATCGACTTTGACGGAGATCGCCTCACGAAGTTGTGCGTCATTGGTCACTTCAACCTCGATCAGGATCTTGGTCCATTCAGTTTGAAACTGCATCCGGAACTCGCGCGACTGGAGATATTCGCGGGCAAGCTGCACGGCGCCGAGAATCGAACCCGCGCTGGCGATATGGTTATCCTTAATGAGGATCATATCATACAGCCCCATCCGGTGATTCAGACCGCCGCCATGGTGCACGGCCAATTTCTCAAGATGGCGCATACCGGGCGTGGTTTTGCGGGTGTCGAGGATCTTTGCCTGGGTCCCGGCGGTCTTTTCGACGAACTTCGATGTCAGGGTGGCTACACCCGACAGGTGAGCGATGAAATTAAGCGCCACCCGTTCAGAGGCGAGGACGGTCTGGTTGAATCCGTCGACCTCAAATATCACCGCCCCCTTCTCAAATCGGTCGCCATCCTGGAAATGCGCGGTGACGCGGTTGGCGGAATCGACCACATCGAATACGCGTGACGCCGGGAGCATGCCGGAAAGGACTCCGGACTGCTTGGCCACTAAGCGGGCTTTGATCGGGTTCGGCTCCAGACAGGCGAGCGAGGTGAGGTCACCCCGGCCGATATCCTCGGCGAGTGCCTCTCTGACCAGACGATGAATTGATTCCTGCAGCAGATCCATGATGACATCAATTGGCAATCGAATCTTCTTACGCTATATTACGCCAATGGCGCGTAAAGATAAAGCCAAAAAGCGGATAGCCGTTATCGGTTACGGCGGACAGGGGCGGGCGATCGCCCTCAACCTGCGTGATGCGGGATGGGATGTCTCTATCGGCCTCCAGCCGCGCTCACGGTCAGTTGCTCTGGCCAGACGCGATGGATTCAAGAGTGTCGGCACCATCCAGACTGTCGTTGCCGAGGGCGATATCGTCTGTTTCGCCTTCCCCGATCATCTCCATGGCAGGGTTTTCGATAATGATATCCGCCCGCACCTGAAACCAGGCACCACGCTTTGGTTCCTGCATGGAACCTCGATTCACTTCGGTTTCGTGAAGCCGCCCAAATCGTGCGATGTCATCATGGTTGCGCCGCATGCTCCGGGGACCGCGGTTCGCGAACTGTTTCTCGGAGAACGAACGATTTCCGCCTTTTGGGCGATTCAGCAGAACAGATCAGGAAAGGCACGGCAGACCGCCTTTGCACTCGCGGAAGGATGTGGCTTCAAGCGCTCGAGGCTCGTCAAGACCAGTTTCAAGGATGAAGCGATAGGCGACCTGTTCGGCGAACAGGCTGTCCTCTGTGGAGGTCTGGCGATGCTGATAACTTCCGGGTATGAGACATTACTCAAATCCGGATTGAACCCGGAGCACGCCTATCTCGAGATAGCCTATCAACTCGACCTGATAATCGCGCTCATAAAAAAGTATGGAATGCAAGGGATGTGGGAGCGGATATCCGTAGCGGCGCGCTATGGTTCACTTCTAACCGGCCCAAAACTGATCGACTCATCGGTGAAAAAAAGGATGACATCCGTTCTCAAAGAGATCGAGTCCGGAAGATTCCCTAAAAAATTGCAGTCACTCAGTTCGCAGGACATAGCTCGTTTGAATCAGTCGCTTAAGCGGCTGACCCCAGCCTCGTTTGACCGCGCCGCGGCCAGACAGCGTAAACGCTCCCGATAAATCCTCACTACTATCTCTTCTATTGCCGGTATCTTTCGGTGAGACAAGCAGATAAATCCTGACCGTAACGGGCACAAAAAACAGCCTTTCTGTCCATTTTATGACATCCCGGTGACAAATCCGCCTCAACATCCGCTAAGTTTCGCCCTGTGAAGATATTCACTAAGCGAGACTGGAACATGCGATACCTACGACTTCTGATTTTGATATTTGCTTCCCTCATCTTCTCGAGTATGGCGACAGCCGGCACTTTGACCGGCCGCGTGCAGGATATTGAGACCGGTAGCCCGATCTCTGATGCCATTATTCGCGTGGTCGAAACGAACCAGATGACCGCCAGCGATAAAAAAGGGATCTACCAGATCACCGGACTTGCCGACGGCACGTATCATCTCACGGCAACCCATGTGGCGTACGACCCGAGCGACACAATAGCTGTGGCAGTCACCGGTGAAACCGTGGTCGACCTGGCCATGACACCCATGCCCTGGGTGCTTAACGATGTTGTCGTTACCGGAACCCGTTCTCCGCATCTGCTTAAAGAAGTACCGGTGCAGACCGAGGTGATCACCCAGCGTGATTTTCAGCGGACCGGCGCGAAGTCGGTCGATGAGGCGCTGTCCTCGACTATCGGCACAACCATTTCCAACAATGATTTCACCGGTTCGGGCGCATCGATCCGCGGAATAGACAAAGACCGTGTAATGGTCCTGGTCGACGGCGAACGTGCGGTTGGACGGGTGAATGGGACTATCGACCTATCCCAATTCTCCCTGACCAATGTGCAGAAGATCGAAGTGGTCAAAGGGACTGGCTCGACATTGTACGGCTCCGAGGCAATGGGGGGCGTGATAAACATCATTACCAAACCGCCGGAGAAGGATACGAAATCCGGCAAGTTCTATGCCGACTATGGCACCAACAACACCGCCAGTCCGTCGGGCGAGTTCAGCTGGGGAGGTTCCAAAGCCGCCCTCACCACTGGCGTGAAGTATTACTCGACCGATGGCTTCGACTTGTTGCCGGAAACACCGCACACCAACGGCGGCGACCAGATACATCGCTGGAATTTCGACGCCAAGCTGACCAACTACCTTTCCCAGAAATGGCGTCTCAACACCACCGGGCGGTTCATGCATGAGAAGCGTAACTGGATCGAATCCGAGGAGTGGCCCGGTTTCACGCTGGTGTACGACGACGAGGAGACTAACAAGCGGTATGAAGGTTCCGTCGGGTTTCAGTATATCTCCGGCGAAAAGTACTCGATGAACTTCAAACTGTACGGAACCTTCTACGACCACATCTGGTCAAAGACCGACCAGGAGACCGGAACCTGGGTTGATACCTCGGAGACCGAAGATTCGTATTGGGAAGCCTCCTATTCATCCAACTATGTCATCGGCGACAATCATGTGGCGACCTATGGCGCCAACTATATCCAACAGGATCTGACCTCTTCAGAACTGAGCGGTGAAAAGAAAGCTTCCACCTCCGGCGCGGCCTATCTTCAGTATGAATATGCGCCGATCAAAAGGCTGACTTTCCTCCCGGGTGTGCGCTATGAGAACCACTCGGTCTTCGGAGGGCGGTTCAATCCCTCGCTGAATATCATGTATCAACCGAATGACAACATCAAGTTTCGCGCGTTTGGCGGCTACGGATTCCGCGCGCCATCGATAAAAGAGCAGTATTTCATCTTCGACCATAGCGCGGCGGGCTATATCGTTTACGGCGGGCAGGTTGATCTGCCGGATAATATCTCATTCGATCCGAACAAACCGTACCGTCCGCTTGAGGAAGAGACCTCGCTGAACAGCTCGCTGTCAGTGGAGTTTTCTTATGGGACGATCGGGCTGCATCGGTTCACCTATTTCTATAATCATCTCGATGACCTTATCGAATTCACCATGGTCGGCTCAAGCCCGACTTACTGGCGCGGAATCTACGTCTACCAGAATGTTGATAGGGCGTTTACGCAGGGGATAGAGTGGGAATCGCGAGTGCGTCTGGCCTCCTGGTTGGATATGTCATTCTCCTACAATTTTCTCGAGGCGCACAATCTGGCGAATGGCGCCGATTTGATAAACCGGCCTCCGCATACCGTCAAGACCGTGGTCTCGGTCTTTGACGCCAAGACCGGGTTGGGCGGGAGTTTCTGGGGGACCTATCAGTCGCACAAGCTCTGGACCTCGCGCTCCAATACCGGTGAGCAGGAGGGGGAAGCGACCTGGGCGCCGCATCGGACAACTCTGAATCTCAATTTCTTCAAGCGATTCTCCGGCGATATGGAAGCATTTGTCCGTCTGGAGAACCTGCTCGATGAAACGGATGTGATATACGGATACTGGCCGGGACGACAGATCTTCGCCGGTTTCCGCTTTGGACTGCAACTCACTGATAACCAATAGAAGGAGTGGAATTGTGAAGTCACTATTTGCGGTACTGGCCGCACTTGTATTGATGATCGGCGTGATCGGCTGTTCGGATGACGACAATCCGACGAAGTCGAACCCGCCGACCAACACGGCTACCTCGACCTGGGATGAGTCAGGTCAGTTCTGGCGCTCGACAGTGGACGCGTCGGATTATGATGTGTTTACTTACTTCTCATTCACGACCAAAGATACGGCGACGACCGGCGTGCCGAAAGTAGCGGCGACAGCATGGGACCTTGGATTCCGTCGCGAAGTTGTGAAAACCAATGGCGGCGCTTCCTCGAACAACTCGGGTGATCTGCAGGCCGTAAGTCTTGGCGCGGTTGATTTCGCCGCCGTCACTGTCGGCGATACAGCCGGCAAGACCTGGGTTGAGGATCAGATCGAGTATTTCTTTGACGACTGGTACACGTACACTGGTCCGCCGCTGCACCAGCTTCTTCCGAATCGGAATGTCTATTCAATGCTGGACGCCAGCGGGCATCACTACGTGAAATTCCGGATCGATTCACTTACCGGCGCGGGAATGCCCCCCGATATGGGAACGGTTTGGCTCACCTACTATTATCAGCCGATCGCTGACAATCTGACTCTCCCCGGTCCGACAGTGTCAACACACTTCGCGGTCGAAAGCGGAACGGTTTATTTCGATTTCTCTTCCGGCAGCGTGGTGACTCCTGCGACGCCGAGCAATTCGACCGAGTGGGATCTTGGATTCTCCGCGTACAATGTCTTCCAGAATAGTGGTCCAAATGGCTCCGGTGACTGCAAAGGATTCTACGCCTACACCGAGTTGACCGATCCGACCGATATCGATGGGTTCACCTCGCAGCCGGTCGGCGCGCCGCTCTTCCCGGATATCCCGAGCTCAGCTTTGACCGATTGGTATAACTACACCGGTCCGCCGCTGCACCAGTTGCTTTCGAAGGACAATGTTTACCTGCTCAAGACCGGTGACAAGGTCTACAAGATGATGATCGAAAGTTACTATGCGAATGTTGGTGGAGTGCCGACTTCCGGTCACTACACCTTCATTTGGAAAGAGCTCTGATTCCTTTGTGTGTTTGGTTGCGTTCCCCCGGTGTCGTCTGGCATCGGGGGTTTTCTTTGCCGCCCGACCGGGCCGATTTTCTCCTAATTTGTTAGGATTCAGTGAGATGGTCCCGTGCATGCCCATCGGCTGTGCAATTGATGAACAGCCTTGCACAGCCAGGCGAAGGCATCCTTTGGCGACCATTTTCCAACCGATTATCTTTCAGCCGACTACCGGCCCATTCGGAGCCAACCTCCTGATTCCGGGTAGCGGCACACTCTTTGCTCTTTGACTACATACGACATGACGATATAACCGTCACTGTTGTTAGACCAGACCCCTGATTGACCACCAGGGGTTCTTTTATGCCGGTCGCACACGGCGCTATCCCTCGTCCGGTAAAAGGGTTGACCACACCCGCCACGCCCGATAGATTGCCCCCAGTACCATGAAACTGATCCTCCAACGAGCTGCAATCGTCATTCTGGCTCTCGCCGGAATCTATGGTGGCTACCTGTTGTATGACACACTCCGGGTCCGCTCACTCCCGGAAAAGCTGGCCGCCATCATTCATGATGAGGACCTTCGGACCCTCACTCCCCGCCTCAAGGATCTTATCAAGGATGATTCGCTGGTAGTGCGTGCGCGCGCGGCACTGGCGATAGGGCGCATCGGCGACAAAAAAGGTGCGGAAATCCTGATGGACGCGCTGCATGACCCATCCATTCTGGTCGGTCAGAACGCGGCGTTCGGTCTCGGTCTCATCGGTGACAAAACCTACGCGGATAAACTACTGGATGCCGCGGAGAATCTCCCCGGCGGTGTTGCCGCAAGTGCGGTGCTGGCGGCAGGACGCCTCAGCGACAGCAGTATGATCGAGACGCTGGACAACCTGACCAGTTTTCTCGGTGATGCCTCCCCCGAAGTCCGCGAGGCTGCCTGTTATGGACTCTTCTTCGCCAAAGCAAGTGATCAGCTCACGGCGCTTGAGAATCTACTCATGCTTGAGCAGGATAGCATGGTACAACGAGCGGCGCTGTTCACCATGGCGCGCCTCGGCGCGGATGCGCAATCCGTCTATGCGCGTTTTCTGGCGGATGCTGACCCCGGGATACGCTCGCTCGCTGTCCGCGGCATGGGGAATGTGAAGACTCCTGAAGCACTGCAATTTCTGGGAATGGCACTCAATGATGTCGACCAGGGGGTGGAAGCCGAAGCGATCACCGCGCTGGCCAAGCACGGATCGTATGAAGCGTCCAACTACCTCTGGCGGAAACTTCCGCAGATCTCCGGTGACAAACTAACGGTCACTATGATCGACGCGCTGCGTCAGCTCAAAGCTGAGCAGGCAATAGATGCGGTCACTAGTTTGACCACGCTCTCCCCGACCGATAACGTTCTTGCTTCCGGGGTGAAATTTCTCGCGACCGTGCAGTCCGACCGTGCGGTCAATCTGATCGACTCGGTGCGAACGACGAAACCATCCCCCTTTGTCCGCGCCGCATGCGTTGAGGCATATGGCATGATGGAGCGGGATGCCGTGCTCCCTCGTGTGGCGCAGATGTTCGCCGATGAGGACCCGTTGGTCAGGTCGGCGGCATTTGATGTTCTGACCAAACTCGATTCGGCCAATCTCGATTACTATATCGGGCAGGCGCTCAATGATCAGGATGTAGTCCTGCTGGTGCAGGGGATCGATGCGATCATCAGTCACAAGCTGGATCGGTATCTGAAGACGCTCTCTGAGATAATGGCGCGTGGACCGGAAGTAGATTCCGATGTGCGCCGCACGATCATCGATGGCCTGCCGACTCTGTTTGACGAATTCGGTCAAGACAGCGCGCTGGTACGGCTGTTGATAGATGGGATACTGGACAAAGAGTATATCGTCCGGCGGAGCGCCGCGATTGTATACGAAAAAGAGATGGGCGTAGACCGCTGGGCGCAGGTGTCGCCGGCAGAGACTCGTATCACCGAGTCGCAGATTCGCGCCGCGATAGAAAAGTACACGGCGAATCCGACCGCCCGGATCATCACCGAAAAGGGCGAGATAGAGATTCTTCTTCGGTTCGATATCGCGCCGCTGACGGTGATTAACTTCATCGAACTGGCGCAGTCGGGAACCTATGATGGCCTGAAATTCCATCGAGTCGTGCCGAACTTCGTGATCCAGGGAGGTGACCCACGAGGCGATGGCTGGGGCGGGCCGGGGTATCAGATACGTTGTGAATACTCGGAACTGCCGTACCGTCGCGGGACTGTCGGCATCGCGACCTCCGGCAAAGATACCGGTGGCTCGCAGTTCTTTGTCGCGCTTTCACCGCAGCCGCACCTGAACGGCCGGTACACGGTGTTTGGCGAAGTGACTGATGGGATGGAGATCGCCGATGAGATCGTCCGCGGCGACGTGATACAAAAGATAATGATCCTTACAGGGGCTACTGAGAAATGAAAAGCATTCTTACTCTTGTTTTCACATTACTTACAGCGCTAAGTCTGTCCGCGCAAACCACTCCACCCGATGCTGAACAACTTATCGCGAAGATTCTGGAAGTGGACAAACAACAGCGCGAGCAGATCAAGGATCTTGTGATCCTTTCAGAGTACATTAAGGGTGAAGAAAAAGACGACGGAACATTCGAAGAGAAAGTCCGCTTTAACAAACGGATCTCGATAAAGTACCTGGCCGATACCGCCTGGATGCACGAGGAATACCTCTCCGGAGTCAAAGAAGGAAAGCCAATGTCTGACAAGGATTGTCAGAACGCGGCGAAAGAGGATAGAGAGAAGAAGAAACGTCGGGCGACCCCGAATATCAGCTATCCCATGCTCAAGCCATTCTACCCGGAGAAGCGGGCACTCTACCAGATCGACTATCTGGGGATCGCGGGTGAACGGGTCGACGGTTACCTCTGTCACTATTTCAAGGTGACCGCCAAAGAGCCGATTGACACGCTGCTGAATGGCGACTACTTCTTTGATACCGAATCGCTACATCTGGTGCGCGTCACCTTCTCGCCATCGGCGCTGGTGAATCGCACGATGTTCAAAATGTCCAAGATGAATATGGCGCTGAACTACCTGCCGACTTCCGAGGGGTACTGGCTTCCAACCATGTTCACGTTCAATATGAAAGCCAAGGCAATGTGGCTGATAAACGTTCCGACCGCCGCGACCGAGACCTACAGCGATCCGATCATCAACAGCGGCGTGCCGGATTCTCTCTTTGAGGTGGAAAATGAGTAGTCAGGAATACCGTACCGAGCTGGTACCGATCGCGCTGCCGGCGGACTGCAATCTGATCTTCGGTCAGTCGCACTTCATAAAGACGGTCGAAGATCTGTATGAGGCGCTGGTGACCTCGGGAATGGGGATCAAGTTCGGAATCGCGTTCTGTGAGGCCTCCGGCAAGCGACTTATCCGCACGGACGGGAACGATGCCGAGATGATCGCGACGGCCACCAAGTCCGCGCAGGTGGTGGGAGCGGGGCATACGTTCTTCGTCTATATGAAGAATGGTTTCCCGATCAATATCCTCAATCGCATCAAAGAATCGCAGGAAGTCTGCCGGATCTTTTGCGCGACCGCAAACCCGTTGCAGGTGATAGTGGCGGTCAGCGCGCAGGGGCGTGGTGTGCTGGGGGTGATCGATGGCGAACCGCCGTTGGGTGTCGAAGGGGACGCGGACAAAAAGGAACGCGTGGATTTCCTCCGGAAGATCGGCTACAAGCGTTAGCAGAAAAGAGCAGACATGAAGAGATTTGAGATAGAACGCTCAGGGACCGAGCGGCTGATAATTGAAGAATCTGAATACAAAGGACACCAGTTGGTGTCGCTTCGCATATACTTCCTTTCTGATGACCAGAGTTGGCTTCCGACGAAAAAGGGAGTGACGTTCAAACGGGAACAGCTCGACGAAGTCATCGGCTACCTGAATCAGATCAAGGGGAGCTGAGCAAGCTCCCTCGCCTCAATGTTCACATTCGCCATCGACAAAAAACGCCTTCTCGCCCATTTCCAGAAAGACCCGGTCCTGTTCGCGTATCATATCGGTGATCTGGATGACCGCTATTTTCCGCAGTGCCAGTTCGCCTGTACCTATGGCGAGACCGCGCATATCCTTGAGTCGGTCCTCATCTACAGCGGGCTGAAGACCCCAAGCGTGCTGGCTTTCGGGACGACAGACGATTTCCCTCAACTACTCGATGAACTGATGCCGGTCCTTCCGCTCAAATTCTTCTGCCACTACCTGCCGTCGTATCGCGATACATTCCTTCAGGCGTACAAGGAGACCGATCTGGGACTTCACCAGAAAATGAAGTTGACCAACTTCAGACCGGTCGAATCGAACATGGAAAACGGGGAGATCAGGCCGTTGTCGACGTCGGACGCGGAGACCGTCCTTGCATTCTATCGCTCTGCCTATCCGGATGGATATTTCGAACCGCATATGCTCGAGAGTGGCAGGTTTGTTGGGATGATGGTCGACGGACGGTTGATCTCAGTGGCTGGAGTGCACATTTACTCCCCTGCGTACAAGATCGCGGTACTAGGGGCGATCGCGACTCTGCCGGAGTTTCGCGGCAGGGGCTTTGCGACCATCCTCACTTCTCACCTCTGTCAGCAACTAGTGAAAGAGAAACTGTTGATTTGCTTGAATGTCAAAGCTGACAATACTGCCGCTATCAAAAGCTACAGCAGAATCGGGTTTACGATAACGCACGAATACCAGGAAGCGCTGTTTGAGCTTCGGCGCTAAGCTTCACTCTTCTCTCAAATCCCCATAAGCAGTATAGGGTTGCGGCAACAGCTATGTCCGGACGCCTATAGAATCCAACCCGTCATCATCACTTAATAAGCTGTTAGTCAACAACTTACCTCCTCGGCAACCGCTTTGCTCTGTTGATTTGTGGGACTACTGAAACGTCCCGATGGAGAATGTCATCATGACTGCATTGAGAATCCTATCATTAATAGTCGGCGCGGCTGTCGCTCTGGCGATTACGGCCTCCACCGGCGAATCAGGGGAGCACAAGCAGCCGATCCCGGAGCCGTTGAAGGAGTACTACTACTCCGGTCTGGCGCCCGACCAATTGGCCTACGCAGTTGACCTCTGGTACGATGCAGTCCTCAAGGGGGACCAGCCACGATTGATACAGGCTGAACAATCAATGCTGGCACTGCTCCAGCGGGATCTCGACTCAACCGCCTATGTCGTTGAGCAGTTCCGTCAACTGCTTTGGCAGGCACAGGTCGCCTCGGTGGTTCTTCCGGATACCGGGCAGTCGCTCTCCGATGATCTACCGGTTCTCGAGTTTGTTGACCGGGAGCATTTCTCCTACGCGGTTGATCTCTGCAAAACCAAAGAGCGGTTGGTCACGGCAATCCGTCGAAGCAACGCGATCAGCAACAAGTATAGACTTATCAGTGATTATATCGAAGTACTGCGCCGTCAGGTGGGACTTCCCAAATTGAAACTGGCGGGGATACCGGCAGTGGGGAATGGTCAGTTGAAAGCGCCTGTGAAACCGGTCGATGTTACAGTGTCGGAGGGGGATATTCCGAACCCGCTGGAAAATTAGCGATTACGAGTGAAATCGGGAGTCTAAGGTATTGAAAGATATCGGCATTTGTCTCTCTTCTCTCCTTCTTGTGTGAGCCCTTCGTCAGACGCCGCCGTCGCTCCCAACGGCGGCGTCACTTTTTCCGTATATCTCCCCCGGTTGCCAAATGCGGCTGTTTGTACGATATTCCCCCCACGTTACATACCCAAACAGAAAGACCTATTATGTCCATGCCGACCACCAGCAACGCTATCCCTAAACGTAATGAGATCGACCCCACACTGACTTGGGATCTGAGCCATATCTATCCTAATGACTCCGCCTGGGAGACCGAATTCACACAGCTCCAGCAGATGGTGGAACAGGCGAAGACTTTCGTCGGTCGGCTCCATGAGTCCCCCGCGATCCTCGAAGAGTGCCTCGCCCTGCAGACCGAACTCGGCATGCGGATGCACTCCCTCTACCAATATGCCTACCTGAATAAGGATCTCGATAACCGCGTCTCGAAATACCAGGCGATGACCGAGCGCGCCGCCATGCTCGGCTCACAGGCTGGCGCGGCATTCTCGTTCGTTGAACCGGAACTGCTCAAGATGGATGACGCGGCTCTCGTCGCGATGGAAAAGAAGTTCACGAAACAGGGGATTTACGACTTCTATATGCGGGAGTTAATTCGCTCCAAAGTACATATCCGGACAGCCGAGGTCGAAGAACTTCTCGCGATGGCCGGGATCATCGCCCGTGGACCGGATTCGATTTTTTCGATGCTCGACGATGCCGACATGACCTACCCCTCAATCACCGACGAAAACGGCAACGAGGTCAAACTGACCAAACAGCGGTTCGCCAAGTATATGGAGTCATCAGTTCAGCGGGTCCGCAAGGAGACGAGCGAAGGGTTTTACTCGTCGTACAAAGCCCACATTAATACTATCGGCGCGTCGCTGGCGGCATCGGTCAACAAGGATGTCTTCTTCACGCGTGCGCGGAAATACGAAAGCTGTCTGCACCGTGCGCTCGATGCCAACAATATCCCGATCTCGGTTTATCATTCGCTCCTTGATACCACTGAGAACCATATCTCGGCACTGCATGCGTACTCCGATCTTCGCAAGCGGGTCCTGAAGCTCGACACGATCTGGCCATACGATATGATTTGCCCGCTTTTCCCGGAATCCGACTATACGGTGCCATATGCGGAAGCGGTCAATCAGGTGATTGAGGCGGTCAAGCCGCTTGGCGCGACCTACCAGAAAGTGCTGACCGACGCCTTCAATTCCCGCTGGGTCGATGTATTTGAGACCGAAGGGAAAGGCTCCGGCGCCTATAGCTGGGGGAACTATCAGGCGCACCCGTATGTGCTGATGAACTACAATGACACGGTTGACAACATGTTCACGCTGGCGCATGAGATGGGGCACGCCATGCACAGCTATCTGTCGAACCGAAAACAGCCATTCGCCAAGGCTCAGTACTCAATCTTTGTCGCCGAAGTCGCCTCGACCCTGAACGAAGGTCTGTTGCTGCACCTGCTGCTCAAGAGCGTGAAAGATACCAAGCAGCGGCTCTATTTGCTGAATCGACATATCGATAACACGTTTGGGACATTCTTCCATCAGGTGCTCTATGCTCGCTTTGAGCTGATGATCCATGAAGAGGTGGAAAAAGGAAACGCCCTTTCACCCGACATGCTTTCAGAGATCTGGGGTTCCCTGACCGCCAAGTTCTATGGTCCGACGGTGACGATGGATGAATACTCGCCGCTCAAGTGGTCGCGCATCCCCCACTTCTACAACATGTTTTATGTCTATCAATACGCGACCTCATACGCGGCCTCGCAGGCGATCCTGACCAAGTTCATCAGTGGCGAGCCGGGGATAATCGACAAGTATCTGGAGATGCTCTCTTCGGGTGGCAAGGATCACCCGATCGAACTGCTCAAGATCTGCGGCGTCGATATGACCACACCTGAACCGGTGATGGCGACTATCAACCTCTTCCGCGAGCAGGTTGAGGAGATAGACCGCCTTGTGAAATAGTCGCTATGCCGGAGTATCAATTTGTCATCACCTGGCGATTTAAGGTCAAGCCGGGTCGTGAGAAGGAGTTCGAAGAAGCCTATGGCCCGGTCGGTGACTGGGCCAGGCTGTTTCGGATTCATGATGGCTATCTGGGAACCGACTTGATGCGAGACACCAACGAAGAGCGGGTCTACCTGACGGTCGACCGCTGGAAATCGGCGGACGATTTCAACAGATTCAAGGATCTCTATCTCAGCGAATACGAACAACTCGACCGCATATTAGCCGACCTGACCGAATCGGAAACGCTGCAAGGGTACTATCTGACTGAAATATAACGGTTTCCGCCTCTCACGCGATTTTCGATTCATCATCTTGAAGTTTGGCCAGACTTCATATACTATTGCGCGATGGAATCCTCAGTCGCTCTTAATTTGTCGTCACTCCACCCGGCCGTGGTCCCAATTCTCATCTTTTTTGCCCGCATTTGCGATGTCTCTATCGGGACCATGCGAATCATCCTGGTCGGTCGCGGCCTTCGGTTTGTCTCGTCATTGCTCGGGTTCTTCGAAGTATTCATCTGGTTGCTCGCGATCAGTCAGATCGTCACCAACCTCGGGTCGATCGTCAATCTCATCGCTTACTGTGCCGGCTTCGCGGCAGGGACGTATGTCGGAATGACAATCGAGCGACGGCTATCTCTCGGTACGATGATCGTCCGTGTGATTGTCCCTCAGGAATCCTCGCACCTCATCATGTACCTCATCACCAACAACTACAAAGTGACGCACATGGATGCCGAGGGGGCGTTGGGGAAAGTGAAGGTCATCTTCACGATTGTCCGACGCTCCGAGTTGAAGCATGTGATCGGGATAATCCGGTCATTCGACGCGAATGCGTTTTACACAGTCGAGGATGTTCGGATGGTGTCGGAGTATGGTTTGCCAAAACCGGCGGGGAACACCAAGTTCAGCGTCTTCCAGCCCTCAATCTGGTTCCGAAAGAGCAAGTAAGGTGTCGTTGTGAGCGGTGGGTCACACCATCGCGTATTCAATATACGACTCTGACAATATTCAGATGCTGGATGAACGACAAACTTCATCAGCTGCATGGCGATGGCAAGACCCGCAACAACAAGTCTATCCGTTCCGTCAGGTCTTGCGCTCGCCAAACTACTCAAGGACTAACTGACATCTCAATTGCGCGAGCGTGTGACCTGACGGTCAATGATTCAGTACAGCCGTTCCCGTTTCGCCAGAAACGCGTACAACGCCTTGTCGAACGGCATCGCCGTGTCGATCGGATGGTAATCGATATTTGACTGCCGGCACGCGGTCGCGATCTCTTCTGAGAACGCTTTTGCCTGCTGGGCGAAATCCCGCTTGATCTGGAATGGCGAAGTCGTGATCTCTTCCCCTGTCTCCATGTCCTTGAAGACCACATCGCCGGAAAATGCCAGATCCCGCTCCCGCGGGTCGAGAATATGGAAAATGATAACCTCGTGCTGGTTGTATCTGAAATGCTTCAACCCGGAGATGATCTTGTCCGCGTCGTCCAACAGGTCGGACATTATTATCACCAGCCCGCGGCGCTTTATCCGCTCCGCCATCTCATGGAGGGCCGATGATATATCTGTTTTGTCCGAGGGGGCCTGGCCAGCCATTTCGTTCAGGAGTACATGCAGATGCCCGGAGCGCGATCGCGGCGGAATATAACGCCGGATTTTCTCATCAAATGTCACCAGCCCGACCGCATCCCGCTGCCGAAGCATCATATATGAGAGCGCTCCGGACAACATCAGCGCGTACGTATGCTTGGTCAGTTTCGAGCCGGATTGATAGGCCATCGACTTGGAGCAGTCGAGCAAAAGATACCCTTTGAGGTTGGTCTCTTCTTCATACTGTTTGATGTAGAATCGATCCGATTTGGCGAAAAGCTTCCAGTCGATATCCCGGATATTGTCGCCGGGCATATATTGCCGGTGTTCCGCAAACTCCACCGAAAATCCGTGGTACGGCGATTTATGCAGTCCGGCGATGAATCCCTCAACCACCATTCGGGCGCGAAGCTCCATCCCTTTCAGTTTGGAGACCGTTTCCGGATCAAGATATTGGCGATAGTCGTTTGCCATCATTCAGCCGTCGGTTTCTTTCCCAGATCGACAAATATCAGAAACGCCATGTAGGCTATAACTCCCAGCATCAAGACTCCCGAAATTGCCAGCAGATCATCCCAGACCCAGCTATACCCCTGACCGGTCAGCCCTGCCGTGTGCGCGACAATACAGAGTGCGAACAGCCAGAGAGTGACTTTCTTGGTCTTCGAGGACGCCGACGTAAAGAGAAACAGAAAACCGATCGCGAAAAAGAGCAGGGTCTGGCCATTCACATGCGTATGAGCGAGGCCAAGATTGTGTCGGAAATCTGTTTCCTCGTGAGCCTTGTTGGCCTCGTCGATCTCCTTCTGCTGCGCGAGCGCCATCAACGCAATGCGAGCGACTTCGGCCGAGTCGAGCGGATAATCCTCGCCGGCCTCGACCGAATCCCAAACCGGCGCCTGCACCGCCTCGGAATCCGAGGCTATCTCTTCGATATCCTTCTGCAGTTCTTCGTGCAAGGCGGCGCTATCGGTCACGACCGACTGAGCTTTCATGTATAGAGGAACGTCGCCTTCGCCAACTTTTCCCTGCGCCTCATAGAATATCCAGACCGCCCAAAGGCAAACCAGAAGCATGAGGGAGGTGAATATCCCGACGAACAGTTTCCCGTAGGGTGGGAGATTGCGAAGCGCCCCTTTGTCGAAGATATTATCTGACATGTTGGCCACTCAATTTGAGGAGGGTGCGATTGGTCCCGGTGTATGCTTCATCCAGATCAGCGAATCCATGCTTGATCAGATGCGCATTGATGAAAGTCCGGTTCTTGAGATAGAGATAAAACTTTGAATCGCGATCAGAACCACTGTCATCAGCCCTAATGTAGACTCTCTCCCCCTTCACTTTGTCTTCTAGATAAGAGACAGCAGACTGCTCTCTCTCGGGTGACATGGCTATGCCCGCCAGATCGATCACTTGATCATTGCTCAAACGCAGTCGCGTGGCCGAGAGAACTTCTTTCACCCGGAGAAGGTCGTCACGGCCAGAATCCTCGGGATCGATCTTGGACCCGAAGCGTACCTTCTTCATATCCGCCTGCTTGTCAAGTTTCAGCGGATCGACAAACAGGTACGGAAGTTGATTGGAGGATCGCCTGTCAGAATCCTTATGATACGTAACAGAATCGCTCCCGAGTTTCCGTTCTATCAGCGGCCGGTACTCGAGATTTGTCTCGTACCCGATTGAGTTGCGCCCGAGATTGCGGGCCGCGAGTGAGGTCGTACCAGAGCCAAGAAACGGGTCAAGCACAGTTTCACCCACAAAGCTGAACATCTTAATCAATCGACGCGGCAATTCCTCTGGGAACATCGCCAAATGCTCATCCTGCTTCTCGCCGGGAAAATTCCAGTGTCCGCTGAAATAGCTGTTCCATTCTTCAGTGGTCAGCCGAGACCGCTCTTTCGCTTCGGCGGACGGTTTTGGTGCCTCGCCATGCTTTTTGAACAGCAGGATGAACTCGTAGTCGATTTTCACCACACCGTTTCTCGGGTAAGGAAACGACCCCATCACTGTCGCGCCGCCGGTCGTATTGCAGGTTGTTACTTTCTGCCAGATGATGGAGCCCATGAAGTCAAAGCCGATCGTCTCGCAAAAACGAGTTATCTCGGTCCGGATAGGGATGACTTTGTAGCGCCCATAGTAGACTGACCGCGCAAACTGGTCGCCGATATTGATGCAGAGGCGGCAACCGTCATGCAGCACACGGTGACACTCCATCCAGACGCGATTGAGATTATTGATGTAATCTTCGTATGAGTCATCAAATCCGATCTGATCTTTCGCGCCATAGTCTTTGAGCTGCCAGTAGGGTGGAGAGGTGATAACCAAGTGCACGGACCTGTCCGCGATCTGCGACATCGCGCGGGCATCGCCGAAATAGACTGCATGTCGGGTCGCGTCAATGGCCATGGCAATTCTCAGTAAACTTCGTGGGCTACGCCTTCTCTTTCACCGTCTCGAGGATTCGCTTGATAACTTCCATCGTGTCGACGCCGTCGGCCTCGGCATTAAACGATGTTACAATGCGATGTCTCAGCACCGGATAGGCCGCAAAGCGAACATCCTCGGGTCCCGGAGTGGGGCGTCCTTCGAGGATTGCCTTTGTCTTAGCGGCAAGGATCAGATATTGCGACGCACGCGGACCGGCTCCCCAGTTAACCCAGTTCCGGACAAACTCTGGAGCGGAGTGTTCTTTCGGTCGAGTCGCGCGCACAAGTTGGACAGCGTACTCAACCAGATGATCTGAGACCGGGACGCGACGGACCAATTTCTGGAAGGTCATGATATCGTCCGCGGAAAGAACTTTCTGCAATTCAACCTGATGAGTCGCGGTGGTTGATTTGACGATATCCTTTTCTTCCTGCTCGGAGGGATAATCAACAAAGACATTAAACATGAATCGGTCAAGCTGGGCCTCGGGAAGCGGATAGGTACCTTCCTGCTCGATCGGGTTCTGCGTGGCGAGCACGAAAAATGGTTCATCCAGTTTGTAGGTCTGACCGGCGGCCGTAACTTCATGTTCCTGCATCGCCTGCAAAAGCGCCGCCTGCGTTTTCGGAGGAGTGCGGTTTATCTCGTCCGCCAGAATGATATTGGCGAAGACTGGACCTTTGACAAAACGGAAAGATCGCTTACCCGACGCGTGGTCATCTTCGATGATCTCAGTGCCGGTGATATCCGACGGCATCAGATCCGGCGTAAACTGGATGCGATTGAATTTGAGATTCAGCACACGCGCCAAAGTTGAGATCAACAAGGTCTTGGCGAGGCCGGGCACTCCTACCAGCAGGCAGTGTCCTGAGGACAAAAGAGAGATAAGTAGTTGCTCGACGACCTTGTCCTGGCCGATGATCACTTTGCCGATTTCTCGCTTTATCTGGGTATACGAAGCGTTGAGATGTTCTACTGCCTGAAGATCTGATCCAGCACCTGAAGGGGACATGAATGCTCCGTGGTCAATGAGTTTGTCTGGCCATTGTACTCGGAAGAGGTCAGCTCTGTTTCGCTAATTCCCGAATTGGGGTTAAGTATATAGGGGAGAATGATTCAACACAACCCGAAAGCGGTCACTGCCAGGAGCGCCTGTTGCGTGAAAGCTACCCAATTTGTAGTGTTTCAACGAGGTGCGGATAACCCGGTAAACTGGTGGCTGGATCTGTGAAGAAGCAGAAACTGCGCGTCCATAAGCCCGCTAACTAGTAGTGGGGCAATGAATAAGAAGCGGCCGAACTGTGGACAAGTTACCTCTCTGGACCAAACTTGTCCAAAATTAAGTGATGTATTACCAACCCGTTAGCGGCCTATCCACAGTTCTGCCGTGATTTCCACACCACGCACTTCAAGTGTTACTTGAAGCTTTTCTTGTCAGCGCTGAACAGTTCATCCTTTTCCTCGGATTTGGTCACCGGAGGGAGGAAACCAAGGTCGGTCCCGCGGGTCCCACCCTTCATGTTGCACTGACCGCAGAACGTGGCGCCCTGCTCGATGACCAGCGATTTGGTCTTGATATCGCCCTCAAGCTCGCACTTCGCCTGCAACTCGACCTTTTCGGTCGTGGCGACATTCCCGATCATATGACCGGCGATCACCGCCGTGCTCGATTCGATATCCGCTTCCACCAGGCCGGTTGACCCAACTGTCACACAGTCAGAACAAATGATCTTCCCCTTCACCGTGCCGTCAACTTTGAGCGCCCCTTTCACATCGATCGTCCCGGTGATGAGTGTGTCTTTGCCGATAATGGTGTTCATTAGGTCATCCACCTCACTGCTGAAGGTTTTCTTTATCATATGGGTTTTCCAGTGGATCTATTGGTTTCTCATCTATCTGTATCTCATAGTGAAGGTGCGGCGCCGTCGACTTGCCGGAGTTGCCCGAGAGCGCGATCCGACTTCCCACCATCACCCGTTCTCCTTGTTGTACCAACAAAGAGTCATTGTGTCCATATAATGTACTGACGGAGTCATTATGTTTGATGACCACCATCCAGCCGTACGTTTCATCCTGGCCGGCGAAAGTCACTTCGCCCGCGCCGGTCGCCAGCACCGGACTCCCTTTCGCGCACGCGATATCGATCCCCGGATGATATTTGTCATCATCGTCATCCGGTTGAAACCCCTGCGAGATGAATCCCTGCACCGGAAGTCCCGCCGGGAGCGATGGATCGAGATCCGCCGGACGATCCAGGATCGCCACCGCGGGCCGCGATGAATCGACAGTCGAAGTATCCACGTACTCAGGAAACTTGTAATCGATCCCCGCGAGTCGCGTCAACCGCCGCACCGTCTCGTTCGCCTGCTTGAGATTCTCCTCCAGCAACCGCACTTTGTATTTGTACCGCCGCAGATCCTCGTTCTCGGCCTGCAATCGCTCGGCCATCGCCGTGCGATAGACCATCGTGCCGTAGAAAACGAAGAAAAGCACGATACCCAGAACGACTAATCCGACCGCGACACCGATGAGCTGCAGGACGATCAAGCGTACCTTCCACTCCTTCGGCGCGTGCGCGTCATCCGGAATGACCATGATCGTCACGAATTTTGTTTTCGACATCGCTATACTGTGATCTTACGAAACAGCTCGAGCAGCCGCTCCAGATCGTCGTCACCGTAATATTCTATTTCGATCCTCCCGCGCTTCAATCCGGGAGTGATCTTCACCGATGTCCCCAGCGTCTGCTTGAGATATGATTCTATCTCCGAGATCGCCGGGAGTTTTCTCTTCGGAACAAGCCGGCGCTTTTTCGTGCGCGTCGTCACCTGTTCCGTCTCACGTACCGACATACCGCCATCGATAATGCGCCGCGCCGTGTCGATCATCTCATTCTCAGAAGATAATCCAAGGATCGCGCGCGCGTGACCTTCGGTCAATTGACCGCGACGAACCATTTCCTGAATGGATGACGGCAAGGTCAGCAAGCGAAGTGTATTCGTCACCGCCGTGCGGCTTTTGTTGACGCGGGTGGCGAGATCCTGCTGCGTGAGGCCGCATTGATCGATCAATTTGCGATACGCCGAGGCGAGTTCGAGCGGATTGAGATCTTCGCGCTGAATATTTTCCACCAGCGCGAGCTCAAGCATCCGCGAGTCATCTTCCACTTCATTAATGATCACCGGCACATGTGTCAGTCCGGCGATCTTCGCCGCGCGGAATCGCCGCTCGCCCGCGATCAACATGAATCCGTTGTTATACGGCTTCACGACCAGCGGCTGCATCATACCGTTCGCGCGAAGCGATTCGGCGAGTTCGCTCAATTTCTCCTGATCGAACTCATGACGCGGCTGCATCGTGTTCGGTTGAATCTGCTCCAGCGCGAGCATGCGATACGCGCCGTTCTCTGTTTCAACCACGACTGTGGCCGCGTTTGGATCTTCAGTCGGGATCAGCGCGCCGAGACCTTTGCCCAAAACAAGTTTGCTCATCGCGCCATTACCTCTTTGGTCAATGCCATATAATTCTCGGCTCCGGAGGAGAGAATGTCATACAGAATGATCGGTTTGCCGAATGACGGCGCCTCAGACAAACGCACATTGCGCGAGATCACCGTCTCATATACTTTCTTGTCGAAATGCTTGCGCACTTCTTCGGAAACTTGCTTGGATAGATTCAAACGTCCATCAAACATCGTCAACAATACACCTTCGATCTCAAGCGACGGATTCAAGTGCTGTTGCACCAGTTTGATCGTGTTCATCAATTGTCCGAGCCCTTCGAGCGCGTAATACTCGCACTGGATAGGAATGATAATAGAGTGGGCCGCGGTCAGAGTGTTGATCGTGAGCAGTCCGAGCGAAGGAGGACAATCGATAATGATATATCGATACTGATCCGCGATCGGCGCGAGCGCCGATTTGAGTCGCTGCTCGCGCGAAAGCATATTCACCAACTCAACTTCGGCCCCCACCAGCGATATCGATGATGGAATCACGTGCAGGAACTGAAGTTCGGTCGGGATGATCGTTTCGGTCACGGACTTCGAACCTATCAGTACATCATAGATGGAGCTGGCGACGGTGTTTTTGTCGAGACCGATCCCCGAAGTGGAATTGGCCTGGGGATCCATATCTATGAGGAGAGTTTTCTGCTCGGCGGCCGCCAGACATGAGCTAAGATTAACCGCGGTGGTGGTTTTCCCTACACCGCCTTTTTGATTGGCGATTGCGATAATTCGATGCAAGCGACACTCCTTTTCGCCGGTCTGAAAATCGGAAGTGTCATATACTAAAGCGGGTTGCGATGCTAAGCAACAAAAAAATCCGCCAAACGACGGCTATCTGCGGAAAAGCGTAAGTGACTTAACGAATTGGTCGGTGCTGATTTTATACGCGATGGTCGTGACATTTAAGGCGGAGACATCAAATTCCGGCTTGGAGAAATAGGCAAAGACGCCGTTCGGTGAAAGCGCCGGCAAGATCCGACGAAGGAGTTGAGGGGTCAGCTTGACATAGCGAAGAGTAATCAGATCGAATTTGGCGTCAAGAGGGACTTCTTCAAAGGTCCGCGGTATCGGCTTTCCTTCAATACCTAGCTCCAAAAGCATCCGTCCGAGTGCGGCAGTCTTCTTTTGTGTCCGCTCCACCATCCAGGCTGGTCCTTTCACACGCCCGGAGAGGAGAATGACCATCGAGGGGAGCCCTCCGCCTGAGCCGATATCAAGGTAGGAGCCAAAATCTCCATCTAACAGGTCGAGCGGAATGAGGCATTCAGCGACCATCCGGTCGAAATCGGCGCGCGATGTTTCACGTGAAACAAGGTTGACCTTCGCATTCTCCGTCATCAGCAGTTCCCAGTAGCGTGTGAGCCGCTCCTGGTCAAGATGGCGACCGATTATCTCGCCAACCTCAATCTCCCGGACCACCGCACCCGTCATGCCACCGCCTCTTTGAATCGCTTGAGGTGAACCGATAGCACAGCGAGGTCTCCTGGTGTGATTCCCTCGATTCGCCCCGCCTGACCCAATGAGTCCGGGCGGAATCGGGTGAACTTTTCACGTGCCTCATTCCGAAGTCCGGATATTCCGTGATAACTGAACTGGTCAGGAATCCGCTCATGCTCGAGCTTCTTGAAGTGCGCTATCTCTCTATCCTGTTTATCAATATATCCTTGATAGCGTATAGCGATGGCCGCACGCTCCAAGATCTCGGTCGAAGATCCGTTCGCTTCCAGTATCTCCGGGATATGTGGCAGAATCTCCGGGAGCCCAACATTCGGCTGTTTTAGCAGAGTCTCAATCGTGACCGAATCGAATTTCGTAAATCGTTCGCTTAGTTGGCCGAGCTGACTGACCTTCACCCGGGTCTTGCCGAATCTTTTGATCAGTTCAGAGGTCGCTTGCTGGAGCTGCTCAAACTCCTGATAGTCGTCGTTCGAGATCAATCCATACCTTCGTGCATAACCAGCCAATCGGTCGCGAGCGTTGTCTTCTCGCAGAGCCAGTCGATACTCTGAACGGGAAGTAAACATCCGATACGGTTCGGTGGTCGACCGAGTGGTCAGGTCATCGATCATCACTCCGATATATGCCTCGGAACGGTCAAGCACGAAAGGCTCTTCATTCTCCATATACAGCACGGCGTTGATCCCCGCCATTATCCCCTGTGCCGCGGCTTCTTCGTAACCCGATGTCCCATTTATTTGTCCGGCGAAGAACAAACCACGTAACCGCCTGGTTTCCAACGACGTTTTGATCTGGTGGGTTGGGCAATAATCGTATTCAACCGCATATCCAGGGCGTGTGACCTTCACATCCTCAAGCCCAATCACGGTGCGAATGGCCTCGTGCTGGACCTCTTCCGGTAGAGCTGTCGAGAATCCATTGGGATAGACTTCGCTGGTCCCGTTCCCCTCCGGCTCGAGAAAGATGTGGTGAGTCGGCTTGTCGACGAAGCGGAAGAATTTGTCTTCAATGGACGGACAATAGCGAGGTCCACTCGATGTGATTTGGCCTGAGAATATCGGCGATCGATGGAAAGCCGCTGAAATCACTTCTTTGGTGTGCAAAGTGGTCGAGGTCAGGTGACAAGGTGTCTGCTCAAAATGGCGGCAAGAGGAGCGATATGAAAAGAATGGGATCGGATCCTCTCCCGGCTGGATGGTGCATTTCGACCAGTCAATCGTGTCGCCGTCGAGGCGCGGCGGGGTTCCGGTCTTGAGGCGGCCAAGCTCAAAGCCGAGCTCGCGGAAAGAATCTGAAAGTTTATAGGCTGCGGGTTCGCCGAAACGCCCCGCCGCCGTCTGCTTTTCGCCGATATGAATAAGCCCGCCTAGGAATGTCCCTGTGGCCACCACCACCGCGTTGCAGGTGTAAGGTGTCCCATTCTCCAGACGAATTCCAACAGCCTTTCCGCCATCCTGAAGGATAGCTCCGGCTAAGCCTTCGACTATAGTTAAGTTCTTCTGGTGGAAGCAGTAATCTACTATGAACTGATTGTAAAATCGACGGTCTGCCTGGGCGCGGGTTGACCAGACAGCCGGGCCGCGAGAGAGATTGAGCCGACGGAACTGAATACCGGTCGCATCGATTGCCTCCCCCATGATCCCGCCGAGGGCGTCGAGTTCTTTGACAAGTTGTGATTTTCCAATTCCCCCGATCGCTGGATTGCAGGACATGAGCGCCAGACGCTGCGGATCCACCGTCACAATGGCCGCGGTCTTCCCCATACGGACAGCGGCCAGCGCGGCTTCAACGCCGGCATGGCCGCCACCTATCACTATCAGATCAAAATCAACGCTCATACTCCCAATATAAGGGATTTAGTGAGCGGAAGCATCACCCATCGGCGCACCGGGCGGCGGCACCGGAAGCGGTACTTGGTTCACCACTGGCGGAAGTGACTGCATGTAGGCGAAGATCGACCTGAGATCCTCATCGGTCATTGTGCCGATCACCTGCCAGGGCATAGGCGGAAGAATTTCGCGTCCCATCCCCATATGTTTTCCAGTCCTCATCGCCTCAATGAATGACTCTTCGGTCCACGCACCAGTGCCGGTGACCTCGTCTGGCGTCAGATTAGCCGCGAAGCTGATACCCCAAGGGCCAGCCCAGGCGGAAAGGTGCATATTGGTGGCGCCTATCCAGCCGGTCGGAGTGAGGCAAGCGCTTGGATATTCCGGAATCGGGTCGCTGGCCGGGTGGCCGGAGAGCTCACGCGCAAGATCGAACTCGGGACCGTGCGGGCCCATCTTCTTGGGGGTGTGGCAGTCATTACAGCCAGCCACTCTGGTCATGTACTTGCCGCGTGCGATCATCTGCTCTTTGGTCATGCCGGCGGCCTGGGTAGCATCGACCTTGTCGGCTTCCGCCTGCTGGCCGCACATGATAAGAAGACTACAGACTGCGAGTGCCATGAGCACGGCAGCCACTTTGAAGAATCGGTTCATGGTAACAGTAACCTCCTGTAAAAGTATGTGTATCATCGCTAAGGCGTAGCAGCGTACCTGCCGCGCCTCTCCCTGCCCGGAGGGGAAGCAGTCAATTATTCGGTCACCCAGTGGGTTCCGGTTTCACGTGAAACCACTATTTGCCGATGCAGAATTTTCCGAAGATGCGTCCGAGGATCTCCTCGGTATAGACACGTCCCGTTATCTCGTCCAGACACTGTGATCCCTGGCGAAGGTCGAAAGCGACAATCTCAGGAGATTCGCCGGCTCGATTCTTGTCCATTGCGCCTTTGATCGCCTTGAGGGCAGACCCAAGCTTCTGCTTGTGCCTGGCCGAGGTCACTACCAACCCAGAGGTCATGTCCGGCAGACGTTTACGGATATTGTCAGAAAGATGTGAAGTCAGGGATGCTAATCCGTCACCTGTCCGTGCCGACAAACGAATAAACGGGAGTTCGTAGGTCCAAGTTTCATACTTTTGTTTGGTGAGGTCGATTTTATTCAGAAGAACTGTCGTTTTGGTCAACGGGAGGTTCCCCAAGTCAGTCGACAATTCCCGTTGCCAGGAGCGCCGCGTCAGGTCAACCATCCAGAGCACTAAATCGCTGTCCTTGATTATCTTGCGTGCCCTGTTGATCCCCTCCTGCTCGACCTTGCTCCCCTTCTTCCGGAGCCCTGCCGTGTCAATCAAATTGACCGCGAATCCTTCCAGCTCAATCCATTCCGAAAGATAATCACGAGTTGTCCCAGCTACCGAATGCACCAAGGCTCGCTCCTGGCGAAGAAGTCGGTTGAATAGCGATGATTTCCCCGCATTCGGTCTTCCACCAATCGCGACTGTGAATCCTTCAGAGATGATCCTTCCCCCTTGATAGCTCTTGAGCAGTTGGTCGAGACTCTCGGCAATCTTATTCAGCCGATAAGTGATCTCATCCCGCTCGGCAAACGTGATCTCTTCTTCGGGGAAATCGATAGAAGCTTCGACCTCAGACGTGACCGCAACAATCTGGTCGCGCAAACTCGCGACATGCTCCGGGTATGCTCCCAGCAAATGCTCCCGCGCGGTCTGATACGACGCATGCGAGTTGGCGGCGATAAGCTCCGCGACTGCTTCGGCGCGAGCGAGATCAATCCTTCCGTTGACAAACGCGAGGCGCGTAAATTCGCCCGGTTCCGCCGCGCGCGCTCCCGATTGGATAAGCTCATCCAGGATCAACTGCACGACCATACGTCCGCCATGGCAGAAGATCTCCACCTGTTCAAGACCGGTATAGGAATGACCATGCGGCATTGAGACCGCGGTTATTTCGTCGATCAACTCTCCGGTCGAGGAATGAAAACGGCAATAGCGAAGGTGAAAATGATCAAGGGAAAGCAATTCACCGGAGGCGGTCGTGAGATGTTTGGAGGCGATACTAAGGCTGTCAGGTCCGGCCAGGCGAAGGGCGGCGATACCGCCCTCGCCCGGGGGAGTTATGATCGCGACGATCGTGTCGTCGACAGACGCGGATCTTTTCCGCATACACTACGCCGTCTTTATCTCCGGATTCTGAATCGCGGTCCGCTTGTAGACGAAGTAGTCCAAGAGCGAGAACAGCGAGAAGCAGGCCCAGTAGAGGACCAATCCGGCCGCCAGCTTATAGAAGAAAAACGCGAACATCAGCGGCAAGAGGTACATCAGCATTTTGTTCTGCTGGTTCGGCGCCATGGTCAATTTCTGCGAGATGAACTGGAAGCCGACCATCAACACCACCAGGACCATATACGGATCGGTCAATCCGGTCGCGCCGCGCGACAGATCATTAATAAACCAGAACCAGGGAGCGTCGCGCAGCAGGATCGTCTGGCGGAAAACCGAGAACAGCCCGAAGAACAACGGCATCTGTAGGAGCATCGGCAAACAGCCGGAGAATGGATTGACCCCGGCAGTCTTGTAAAGTCTCATCATCTCCTGGTTGAGCGCCTGCGGATTGTTTTTGTGCTTCTTCTTCAGCTCATCCATCTTCGGCTGAATATCCTTCATCGCCTGCATCGACTTGAACGACTTCAGCGAGAGCGGCATCGTCACCAGCTTGACCAGCAGCGAGAAGAGCACGATCACCCATCCGTAATTAGGGATGAAGTCATACATTCTGGGAAGCAACCATATCACCGCCAGCGCAAACGGCTTGATGATCCACCCGACATACGGTGTAGTACCGATATCGAGCATATCCTCAAGCCCGATCTCATAATCGGACATCAGATCGTAATCCAGGGGCCCGACAAACATGGTGAAGCTGTCAGTGATCGCGCCTGCTCCGGCGAACGGCATCTCCATACCGACCGAGAGGAATTTTGCGGTTGTTGAACCGTGGGAGGATGTAACCTGGCGAAGCCGACCTTTGGCCAGCACCCCTTCCGCGGGGCGGCTACGTGGGATCATAACAGCGGAGAAATACTTAGCGCGCAGCCCTGCCCATTCGGTGCTTCCGGTGAGAGACTGATTAAGCGAATCTCCTTCGAAATCATCCAGGTTGGTCCGCTGCTTCGACATCATCGCCACAGCCTGCATCAACTCGTAATCCGAAGCGGAGTCCGGCTCGGTCGGGTGAAGTGGAGCATTCCAGAACAGCTCGTACTGTCTATCGAAGCCGAGCGTACTCAGGTTCGGCAATTCGATGGCGAACTCGTAATCATACTGATCCGGCGAGAAATGGAATCGCTTGATGATCTGCCCGCCGGTCGGCGTGGTATGAGTGTAGGTTATCTCCAGCGGGGCGCTGGTCGCGTCGTAATTTCCCGCCGGCAGATTGGCGACGAAATTCATCTTCGCGGTCGATCGGGTCCCTCCGGCAAAGCGCGCTTCAGGCGTGGCAGGAACCTCACCAACCAGCATCTCCACCTGCTCTTTATTGCGGTAAGTATGCTCCCGCAACTTGATGGAAACCGGGCCGCCACCGTAGCTGGACAACGCCACCACATATTTCTGAGTTGTGATGATAATAGTGTCATGCGTAATGACAGAATCACCCACGCTGGGAGCAGCGGTGGCCAGAGTGTCCATCGCGAGCGCGCCGGGGGGAGTAGTATCGGCTCCCTGGCTGTCTGACGATGCCACCGCGCTGGTGTCGGTGACCTGCGCGGGCGCCGGCGGTTTCGGTTTCACAAAGCCGAGCCATTCCATGGCCGGCCAGAAGAGGAAGATGGCGACGACCAGCAGGATGACTATCGGGAGAGTCTTTTTATCCACGGGAATTTCCTTATTCAGGGCCTCGGGTCAGTTGACCGGATCGAAGCCTCCTTGATGCCAGGGACCACATTTGGCGATTCGTTTGACCGCCATCCAACAGCCGCGGAGTGCGCCGTACTTGCGGAGCGCATCTTCGGCGTAGTGTGAGCAGGTTGGATAGAAACGGCAGGAACGACCGATTATCGGCGATAATGTAAAGCGATACAAATAGATAGCGAAGATAAACGGATAGGCAAAAAGCGATGTTCGCTCAGGGGTTGCGATCGATCTGTTCGAACACTCGTGTGACATCAGCTTTGATCTCATCCAACGTCGGAAGCTGCTCCGCCACCCTCGGCAGAAAGGCCAGCTTGACCGGTGCGGCATACCCCGCTCTGGTCAGCCGGATCGCCTCACGAAAAAGCCGCTTGATACGGTTGCGGTCGTGGGCTTTGCCATGGCGACGAGAGAGGAAAATGCCATATTTGAAGCTATCCGCCGGAAGCCAAACCCCTGTACAACAACGGGCAGAAATACGACGACCCTGCTTGAACAGGACCGCAATCTCTACCCGACTTTTCAGGGTCAAGCTTCGGGGAAGGCTATTTCTTTCGGGCAACGCTGACAGTCAGGCGCTTACGACCTTTGGCGCGGCGACGGCTCAACACCTTACGGCCGTTCTTGGTCGCCATCCGGCTACGGAAGCCGTGGTCGTTCAATTTCTTACGATTGGACGGCTGAAACGGTCTTTTCATCTTTACTCCAAACTAATTCTTACTGAGCCGCCTAATATAGCAATCTCAAAAAGAGCGTCAAGGGGAATGTGGAGAACTTTGGACGACCGTCTGTTTGACCGAAGGACCCTCACCCGCCTCTTCGAGGCACCCTCTCCCGTGGGGAGAGGGGGATTACTTCAGCAGAATCAGCCTCCGGGCCTCCGTTTTCGCCCCAAAATCGGCCCTGACCAGATATATACCGGATGGGTAGCCATTTGAATCGCGGGGAGGTCGGAAGAATAGTTGGCCGAAAAATGTGAAATCATGGCCAGAGTATGTGGCCGACGCCGCGGATGGAGTGGATCAGCGCCTGATGTTTCCCATTATCACCGAGTTTCCGTCGGAGGCGGGCGACACGCACATGATTTAGAGATTGTCGGGCTTCACGCTTCTATCTGATGTAATAGGTCAAAACGCAGTTGAATTCCCGCGTTCAACCCGACCTACGTCTTAACCGAAGACTGAACAGAATTTACTATCTGAAAGACGCCCCGATCCAAAGTCCGACAAAGTGAGTAATCACGACGACTGCCAATCCCACCGAAAGATGCTCGACTACTACGGGCAACGGCCGCACTCCGCTTCGCCGCGCCAGGAAATAGCTGAACAGCGCCAACAGGGTCATCCCGACCACCACACTCACATAGATAGCGATCTTCAAGGGGAGCAGGATGACCGGGATAACAAAGATCGAAGAAAATACCGCCTTCGCCAGAAAAGTGGTGACTGTTGATACCCAGATCTCTGTATGAGAGTGACGATTCTCGGATTCCTCAGAGACATGGATCCCCAGGGCATCCGAACACGCATCGGCAATGGCGATAGTGAGCACGCCGCCAATGACCGCCAGCCGCGATGAGGTCCCCGCTTCCAGGCCGATCATCAGTCCAAGTGTTGTAATGATCGCCGAGGTGAATCCGAAGCTAAGCCCGACTTCGATCGAATGTTTCATAGGTGCCCGTCGCATAGCCTCACATTGTCGCCGGTGGAGGCTCCGAAAAATAGCTCGGTTGCGGCGCGACTTCCGGGTGCATCGCTTTCAGCTTTTCATACATTCGACCAAACGCGACCGCCGCAAACGGCCCGAAGATCAGCGCCGGAATGATCAACGCGATAAACAGCGCCAAGAGAATGAACCAAATCGCGATCGCCAGCAGAATGACATTGTGACTGTTGTATTTGGTGATATCCGCGCTTCGCTGGAGCGCGTCGAACAACCCGCGCCGCGGGTCATCCATGATAACAAAATAGGTCATCCAGTAGCGAACGAGTCCGAATATCAACAGGATCGCATTGAGGAAGAACACTAGAAACACCGTCCAGGGGAAATTTTCCGGCCCGATCTCTTCGTTAACGATGGCCATGAACGCGGAGAAGCCGTAGATGATCGACGGCAACATGCCGATTATCAGCACACCGCCATAGAGAAAGTTCATTCCGATTATCGTGCCGTAGCGGTTGAAACCGGCAAACAGATCCTCGATCCGCGGGTTGCTGTTGCGCGCGACATTCAGATAATAGAGGTAAAGTCCCAACTGAAGAACCGGCGCGACCAGGATGCTGAAGAGGAAGCCGATCACCGGGATCAGACTGCCGATCATGACGATGATGAAATAGATGATGTTGATCCCGAGACTCAGCCAGAGGTACGGTTTAAAGCGCTCCCAGCCTTCGGAGAAGCATTCACCGATAGAGACATCCTGAACCATGGTCAAAGCTCCCGCCTATCAGGGTTGTGATTAATGGAGATTTGATACCAAGTTCAACGCCGCGAGGCAAGGGGGAAGTGGAGGGGCGTGCGGGTTTCAAGCATCTGTTTTCTCTGTGAAATCAGACCACAATTATGGAGTCGCGTTCAACTCGACCTAGTACAGATTTTCAATCAACCCTTTAGCTGACTAAGAACAGGCAGAAGAACTGCCTCGACCTTTACGACGAAGTCATTGATTGATGGCCATACTTCGCTGAGTTTCTTTGATAATTGCTCGTTACTTAGTTTAGAATCTGTTACGTCTACAGCCCACTTTGTATCCAAGTAGTAGGTTAACCATTGTTCCCCCTTGGGCTCCCTGACTCCAGGTATACCGCTGATGGCCTTTGAGAGCAGATCACGGTTTTCTTCGTTCCCCGGTGAAATAACGGCTTTCAGAATAATCCGTTTTGGCCAATAATCAAATTCGAAAAGAAATGGCTCGGCCTCCCGCCATCTGCCAGTTTTGGGCATTTTGCCTGACAGATTCGGAGTGAGAAATCTGGTGTATCCTTTGTCACACGAACCGAGCACCCAGCCAGCCCCTTGTACATGGTTCTTAAAAATCTCTTCTACTTCCGTAATCCTATCAGGCTTGTACCTGAATATGAATTCAATCGCACGCTGGTGGGTTTCATAGATTTGACGTGCCAGTATGTTCGCCCTATCATTCTCCATAATCTCTCTCCTAATGACCGATAAGTAATCCTCGATATAGACTCGGGATCGAAGAATTACGGAATCAGTGTAAGTATCCAAGTATGATTGCGCAATGGACTCGATCTGGCTGTATCCGACTATAGTATATCTCTGAGCATCGTCCTCAGCACCTGGCAGACGGCCTTGTGGAGTGAGGAATACCATTGCAAAGGGTGTGTTTGGCAGGAATTGTGTCATAGTCTTCGTGTATCTGGCGAGCTGATCCGAATGCTCGGTAGACCAGACTTTATTCTCAATTGCAATGGCAAAGTTGTCGTGCTCAATCAAAATATCTATGTTATGCCATTCACGCCGAATTCGAGTGTTTCCTAAATCTATCAGATCAACCGTGAATTCGTCCAGTCCATGAATGGATTTCGTTGCCAGGACATCTTTGAGGAATGGTCGAAGAAATTTGTCGCCCATTCCATGATTTCCTTGTGGATCAAGCAGCCAAGCAATGAAATTGGAATGGCGTATCTCCATTCCTTGAATCTTAAGCGTATAGAAAATATTTGGTCGATCGAGCAGAGATTTTAACTCGTCGAGCTTGGGGTCTCGGATAAACTTGCTCAGTTCAGAAATTGTCTCAGTTGACATCTCTCCCCCCTACATCTTCTCCACGCACCCCGCGATAAGGTCACGAAGTTTCGGTTCGGTCCGCGACGCTGTCCCGATCACATCCTCCAGCGAGCACGGATGCATATTATCCGCCAGTCCCATATCGGTCACGATCGAAAATCCAAGCACCCGATTCCGCTGATGATGTGCCACCAGAACCTCAGGGACAGTCGACATCCCGACCGCATCGGCGCCGATTATCCGGAAGAACCGATATTCCGCCGCCGTCTCCAGGCAGGGGCCGGTCAGACCAAGATAGGTGCCGGTCTGCAAAGGCAGTTTCAGATCGAGCGCCACCTGTTTGGCGATATCCTGCAGCGCGAACGTGTATGTCTCGTACATATCCGGGAAACGGTCCCCCCAGTCGTTATCATTTGGGCCGATCAGCGGATTGCCGGGGAAGAAATTGATATGATCCTTTATCAGCATGATATCGCCGGGCTTGAAATTCGGGTTGAGACCGCCGGCGGCGTTGGAGACGATCAGGGTTTCCATGCCGAGCGCCTTCATCACACGAACCGGAAACGCGATCTGCTTGAAGCTGTACCCTTCGTAATAGTGGAATCGTCCCTGCATGCAGACAACCGGCTTGCCGCGAAGTTTCCCGAAGAGGAGCCGCCCGGCATGCGACTCAACTGTCGAGACCGGGAAATGCGGGATCTGATCGTAGGGGACAGTGTCGACCAGCTCGATTCCGTCGACCAGTGAGCCGAGGCCGGTGCCGAGAATGATGCCGATAGTCGGTTTGAAATCGGTCCGACTGCGGATAAAGGTGACAGCGTTGTTCAGTTTCTCTTTGAATTCAGCGATGGTCTCCATGCGACACTCCGTATTGATTGGCGATTTGTTTCAGTGGGAGGAATATAGGGGAAAGCGGGGCCGGCGACAAGAGGGAGAGAATAGTGGGACTTGCGCGGCAGGCGTCCCGGGCGGACCAGGAGGTCTGCCGCGCAATTTCGTCAGCTACGGCTTGCCGAGAATCTGGGCCACAACTTCGTGCAGATCTGCCCGGTAGCGAAGGCCGCCGGAGCCGGACTTCCGCATGATCTTCCCGTACTCCGCAAACTGATCCCAGTCAACTACCTTTACTTCGCGAATCTCGTCATGATCGGTGTAATTGAAGTCGCCATCTACGTAGGTGGCGAGAAAAACAAACGACCGCCAGTAGATTGATTCCGGAAAGGAGGGGGCTGGTCGGCGATACCTCTCTTCTTTCTTCGCGGGCAACGGTGTCAGTGATTCTTCCGGCTCGGCATTCTCATCCGGGACACGATAGACAGAGATCCTCCCGCGACGTTTCCTGATCATATCAGTCAGCGGCGGACCATACAGCAATCGGACAGCGCCGGGAGGCGGATCGACCAGCGGCATGAGTCCCTTGGGAGGGAGATGGAAATCGACATTTGTTCGAAGCAGGAACCGCTCGAGACGAACGCGACAGCCGAGTTCTTCCGCCACCTCGCGGTTGATGCCGGTCATGAAATCTTCGCCCGGATGAATGCCGCCGGAGGGAGAACGGAAGAGTCCGTCCGGATAGGGATGTTTGGCGATAACCACCCATTGCTCCCCCTTCCGCACGTAGAGGGTGACATCGTGATTCCGTCCGGATTTCTGCGATGACGCGATCCGCTGCAGTTCGGAGATACTGCACTCGATGCGGAAATCTCGCGTTTCGGGTTTGCCGAAGCGTTCTTCCATTTCACGGATCATGTCATCGGTGACAAACATCAGAACAACGCTGTTATCTCAGTTTGGAGTGGAAGTGTGGTCACTTCGATCCCGTCATGGCCAATAAGCACATCGATCTCCGTCCGGAATCCACAGTCATCAAAATAGACTCCCGGTTCAACGGAGAAGAGATGACCGGGCTGGAGCAGGCGACGGTCCTCAGTCTCGAGATTATCGATATTCGGTCCCGGCCCATGCGTGGCGACATGAATGGAATGGCCGGTGCGATGCGTGAAATACTGACCCAAGCCGGAATCGGTGATCACCGCGCGAGTGGCGTCATCAACATCAAAGCCGTACATCGGCCGCTTGCCGTAGTTTTCCCGAAGAAACGCGACCGCGCGGTCGCGGGCATCGCGAATGACAGCAAAGCGCGCATTGTACTCGGACGGTATAGCCGACTTGGTTCCGGCAAAGCCCATCCAGGTGATATCCGCGTAAACCGCTTTTTCGGTTTTCAGTTTGGCCCAGATATCAAGCAACACCAATTGGTCACGCTTTATTGTTTCGGAATGTTCCGGTGTTGGCTCATAGTGCGGATTGCCGGCATTGGCGCCTACCGAGCAGTTCGGTCCGGCATCGGTCTCCATATCATATTTCTCAAAAAGCTCGAGCATAAAGGCGCAGACATCCCACTCCGTAATCTTCTTCCCGGCGGCTAGCGAGTCCCGGATGAGGCCGAACGCCTTGTCTTTGATCTCGATCAAATTCCGAGCAGCGATCCGATGGCTGGCCATCTGCTCGACTGACAGCCGCGCCTGGAAATTGGCGACCAGATCGGCCGAAGATACTATCTCGTACCCCAGGTCGCGGACAAACTCGATCGTCCCGGCATCGACCAGCCCGACATAGGGCAATCGACCCATCGGGGAGTACTCCATAGCGATCCGTTTGGCCCCGGAGAGCATATTGGCGACCCCTTCTTCCAGCATCTTGTAGCTGGAAAACGGGGTGAGACGGCCGGGGACATGGCCGAATTTCGCCTTTTCGATATTGTGAACCAGACCGAGCGGCTCCCCATTGGCCGGTATATAATAGAAGAATCGTCGGGTTAAATGGGATGGCAGGCCGAGCATATCGACTGCCACGGTGTTGCGGGCATGGAAATCGGCCATCAGCCAGCCATCGAGCTCGTGCTCCCGCAAATAAGTCTGAATTGCTTGGATATTCATGGGTTCTCCAACGTTTTAGATAACATACGGCAAACGCGAGGCGGATTCAACCGATTTGGCCGTCTTGACAGTGCGATAGAACCGAAATAGATTCAACCTATTGAGCCATCAGACCATTATCCCGCGTATCGTCATTACCGGCGCCCCCGGCTCCGGGAAGACCGACTGTCTGGAGCGGATCCGGACGGATGCCGCATTCGCCCGCTTCCTCTTCATGGATGAGCTGGCGCGTCAGCTTCTGGAGGAAGACCCCACCTATCGTCAGCGGTGGACCGAGTTTCATCGCGAGATCTATCGCCGTCAGACTGCCCGCGAAGCGGCAGCCGGTGAGCGGCCATTTGTTTCAGATCGTGGCACGGTCGATGCGTTCGCTTTTCATCCCGAGACCGCGCACGATGTCGGCACCAGCGTCCAACAGGAATACGCTCGCTACACTGGCGTGGTTCATCTCGGGTCGGCGGCTGTGCTCGGAGAAGAGCATTACCGAACTGATCGGATACGTAACGAATCGGTCGAGGAAGCGTTACAGATAGAGAGAGCGATCGCCTCGGTCTGGCGCGGCCACCCCGGATATCACTGGATCGCCGCGGAGGTTGATTTTGAAGCCAAATATCGCCAGTTTAGGCTGGTGATGGAACGGTTGGCGGGAATCCCCCGAACCGTTGTATAAAGAGTGATGATCACTGTTAGCCATATCGGGAGTACTTCCATGTCCAGATTACTGATTCTCCTGTTCTGCGCGCTTTTGGTGAGCAGCGCGGTTGCTGATTCGGATTACTTGAAAAAATTCAAGGATGATTACGCGACCCTTGACCAGGATCTGCTCAATAACCCCGGCGAGGTCGGGACCATTCGCGATTTCGTGTACCAGAAGGATGTTCTCACCCTGACTTTCACCGAGGGTCAGATCTTTTTCCTGCGGTATGTGAACAACCGCCCGACGACCGCGATCTTTATCGGAAAGGGAAAAGCGACAATCGATATCCCTTCGCATGTCGAGCGTCAGTCGCTGAAATACGCGTCAGGAGACACGGCGGTTAGTAATGAGTTCGAGATCTGCTTTCTTCGCTTCGCCGATGATTTTGATCTGAAGCTCAAAGAAAAATTCCCGCTGACCCAGAAGATGCTTGGCTGGAAAGATTTCACGGTCGCCAAACAGGCTCAGGGAGAGTTCTTCTTCCGTCCGGTCATCGGCCATACCTATGACAATTACTTCCAGTTATTGCGCTCATGCTATGAGCGGTCGGCGGATGGGTTCTTCTTCTGTGATTTCAATCGCTACACGTTCATTTTCGACCCGAATCGACCGGAAGAGGTGATTGTCGGCTACGAAAAAGAAGGCGGTGCGGCGCAGATAACCGATGCCAGTATTTTCCAGCGGAAAGAGCGCGCGGTGTACGATGATACCGCGATGTCAGATATCCCCTATCTGAACAGTATCCTCGGTCAGGAAGCGACCATCCACCTCAGTGGAGCCGAGGGGAACAATATTGACAGCGCGATGGTGGATCTCAGGTTGCTGCTCAAGCGCGATTCCGCGAAGTTCGTCAATATCTTCATGCATTATAATCTCGACATCGATTCAATCCTGCTTGCGGGACAGAAGATAGACTGGCAGCGGCGCAAGGATTTCGCCGTCACCGGGCTGATCCTGCCGACGTATTATCATCGCGATGATACGCTCGCGCTCAGGATATACTATCACGGCAAAAACTACATGATGCCGCTTCCGTATACCGCTGACCCGACTCCCGCGCCGGTGAAGGTGACTCTAATAGCGCCGAAGGATTTTGTCTATATCGTACCGGGCATGGGGACGCCCGAAGATATCGGCAAGGGAAAGCAGAAGATAGTCGCCGAGCCGATGCAGCCGATCAGCATGCTTCAGTTCAGGAGCTACTCCAAGTCCTACACGAATGTCGAAGGGCAAGCGACCTCGGGAATCCCGCTCACATTTATAAAGTCACCGCAGATAACCAAAAAGAACTTTGACTGTTTTGTGCCGGATGAGATATACCAGCCGGCGGTGACAGGAGCATTGGATTTTGTGGCCGCCCGTCTGGGAAATCCGCCGAACGCGTTTGATATGACCATCCAACCGGAAGGGAAGATGTCACTCCCCGGTCACGCCGAAGTCACGCAGGTCTATTGCCTGCGCGATGGCACCGGCGGCATCCACCTGGTTGCGGGGACAGAGTTAGCGCGCCAATGGTTTGGACCCTCGGTCCGTCCAGCGACCGACCGTGAAACCTGGCTTGCCGAAGCTGCCTCCCTCTATCTCGGTCTTATGTACACGCAGAGCGCGTTGCCGGGCTCGCCGTTCTACAGCGAATTGCTCTATCGTCGCGATATCTATATCACCGAACTGGACAACCAGCATGACCAGCCGCTGGCGACGGGCGACCGGGTCGAAGACTCACTTCGGGCCTACAAAGGCGCGTGGGTAATGCATATGCTCCGGCAGATGATGTTCGATCTGGAGAAGCGTTCGGATCGCGCGTTCCTCAAGTTCCTGCAGGAAATAACCACCACTGTCAACTCCCGTAGCTTCACTAACGCGGATATCATCCGCATAGCAGAAAAACATGCCGGGATCGACCTTGATCCGTTCTTCGCGGTCTATCTGTACGGCATCGGCGTACCTGAGTTTGATGTCACTTACACGATCGTACCGGCCGGCGCTGAGTGGAATATCAATGTGAATGTCGCGGTCAACAAAGTTCCTCCGACGTTCTCTATGCCGATAACTATCCAGGTGGCGAACGAGGATGGCTCGCAGAAGTTCCTCCGCCAGACGGTCAGCGGACCGCAGAGTTCGTTTGTGCTGGGACCATTCGCGGCCAAGCCGAAAGAGATGATCTTCAACGAATTTGCCTCGGCACTCTCGAAAGACAAGGTCGCGAAAGGAAAAAGCTGAGTTTGAAAGTCGCCATGCGCGCGCGGGAGATGTATCTTTAGTCGATGGTGATCGAGTACGGCAAACCGGAGACTGAACGCGCTATCCTCATCGGATTGGCGTTGGATTCGCGCAAACGATCCGAAGTGGCGGAATCTCTCGAGGAACTCGCGCAGCTGACAACTTCCGCAGGCGCGCAGGTGATCGGCCGGCGGATCCAGGTCAAGCCGCATCCCAACCCGGCGACCTTTGTCGGAAAAGGTCTGGTCGAGGAGCTCAAGACGCAGTTGTCTGAACTCAACGGCAACTGCGTTATCTTTGACGACCCTCTTTCTCCTGCGCAACAGCGTAATCTGGAAGAAGCGCTCGAAGCCAAAGTGATCGACCGTTCGATCCTGATTCTCGATATCTTCGCCACGCGCGCGCGTACCGCGGCGGCTCGTCTGCAGGTAGAACTCGCGCAACTCGAGTATACACTCCCTCGTCTGACCGGCGCATGGGTCCACTTCTCCCGTCAGTACGGCGGCATCGGCGCCAAGGGACCGGGTGAAACTCAGCTCGAAGTGGACCGTCGACAGATCCGCACCAAGATATCTCATCTCAAAGAAAAGCTCAAAAAGCTGGCGACCCAGCGGCAGACGCAGCGATCATCGCGACAGGATCTTTTCAAAGTCGCGTTGGTCGGTTACACTAACGCGGGCAAATCAACGCTCTTCAATAATCTGACCAAGGCGGATGTCCGTTCGGCGGATCAGTTGTTCACGACGCTTGATTCGACCACGCGATTGATGGCGATCGATCATCCCAAACAGATCGTGCTTTCGGACACCGTTGGATTCATCAAGAAGCTCCCGCACCAGTTGGTAGAGTCATTCAAATCGACTCTTGAGGAGGTTAGGCAATCTGACCTGTTGATGCACATTATAGATGCTTCGGATCCGAGGATTGAAGAACGGATAAGTCAGACCCGCGAAGTGCTCAAGGAGATAGGGGCCGACGGCATTGATTACCTTATGGTATACAACAAGATAGACCTTTGCCCGGAGTTCCTCCCGCCTCCATCGAACGGACATCGGACGATAGCGATCTCGGCTCAGGAGCGGATCGGTCTGGCCGCGCTCAAGGCCGAGATCATTGCCCTCGCCGACCGTTTTCAGCAAGTTCGCCAATCCCGCTAAACTCCCTCTAAGTTTTTGCCGATACAACGCTTAGAGGAACGTACCATGGGCAAAAAGATTCTGATCGTCGACGACAATCCCAACATGTCATCTCTCTTATGCGAGATGCTCGAAGTTTTTGATTATGAATCTGTCCGGGCGAACGACGGACGTCAGGCGCTGGATGCTTTGGCGAAAGAGCCGTTTGCCATGGTCATCACCGACATGCGCATGCCGAACATGACCGGACTGGAACTCCTGAAAGAAGTGAAAGACAAACATCCCAAGATCCCGGTCGTGCTTATCTCCGGCTACTCGGTCGCGGAGATCGAGGCCGGTGCGAATGGCCTCAAGCCGGACGGATTCCTCGGGAAACCGCTGATGATGTCGGATATCGAGAGATTGCTGAATACGTTGTTGTAAGGCATAGATGCGTTACCTGGCCCGCGGAGCGATCCGCGGGCTTTTTTGTTGGGATAAACAGAGAGCGCGGAGTATATTATGGGCGGAGGGTAATGAGATGATTCGCTACTTGTTTCTGCTTGCCGTGGCGCTGCTCGCTCTCCGCGTCAGTGCTGCCGATGTCCATGTGATCTATTCTACCCAGATCGACAATTTGCATGTATCAAAGCATGTCGGCGCTATCCTCGACTCCGACAAACAACTTGAGGGGTTTGTAGTGTCGGACAGCTCCAAACTCCTTCGCCTGATCTGGCTCGATGGAAGACCCGAGGATTCGATCGCGTTGACAGTCTGGCCTCATAGGACGGTGAATTTTCGCACCCAAGACTCGCTGTACATCTATGGGTTCTTCGAAAGAAATGATCATGTCGACTACAACGGTACCTATCCGGAGCTGACTCGGCTGACGGTAACAAATGAGCTCACTGAGAGAAGGACGGTTGTTCCCCAGTTGTACTGGGGAGTTAATCCAATGGACTATATGGGGTGCATACCGCTGAAGGAGAATCTCCGGCTTGATCTCGATTCATCGGGAGAGGTGAGAGCGGTTACTTTTGAAGACCGAATTGACTGGTGGGGGTATATTTTCACTATAGGCAGTACCAGGGGTATTGTGGGGACATCGGTGTCTTACTCACCGGACTTCAGCACAATACTGCATCGCTCAAGTAATGAACTTCTGCGACCGGGGTACTTCACCAACGACACGACGTTGGAATACTTCCGGGGAAGTCTCACCTACTATTATCAGGATTCATGGGATGAATGGAGTCCGCCCACGGAGTGGACGGCGGTCAAAATGTCGCTAGGGAATGCTCTTGGCGCACAGCGCACGCTTTACTATAAGGGCAGCACTGATCTGACGCAGATCATCACAGGTGATTTCACCGACCAGTTTCCCTACGATGAGGTGTTGGTCTGTAGCCGAACGAGCTTATTAGATACGGGTACGATTGCTCAGAAGAACTTGTCATGTTACCATTTCGCAAATGGAGTGCCCGAACTTGTTTGGAGTACTCTTGAAACAGGAGATTACCTGAAATGGGGCGTGTATCCCGAATTCTATTTCGCTCCACGCGGCGCTATCATCAGTACTCTTCGTTCATCAGTGCACTTCATAAATGCAAGAACTGGACAGTTCGCGGATTCAGTCAATATTGGTCGCTACATAAGCAATTATGAGTATTTTGTAACCGGCGAGGCAGGCGAAGACCTCAATCTTCTGACTCGTTATAATGACACTCTTTTTGTCTATCGTCTGGACGCCATTGTCGATGTACCGGATGATGATCCTCGTACTCCTTTCTCCTTCACCCTCTCCCAAAACTACCCCAACCCGTTCAACGCGACGACCGAGATTCGCTTCTCGCTCGCACGCTCGGCGGATGTAAAGCTCACGGTCTACAACCTCCTCGGCCAAAACGTGAAGACGCTGATTGACGGGAGAACCAGCGCCGGTGAGCACCGGGTTGCGTGGGATGGCACAGACGCTTCGGGCAGACCCTGCGCTACCGGGGTCTATTTGTATCGCCTGCAGACTGAAATAATGTCCGAATGTCACAAAATGGTGTTACTGAAGTGAGAGGCGGAGGGTAATGAGATGATTCTACGAATTATACTTGCGGTTCTGTTGGCTCTGCCTCTGATCGGTCAAGCGTCTGATTATCGCGTGATTCACAGCGAATGGATCCCGGAAGCAAACTACGTTCAGGCAGTCGACCCGATTCTTTCACCATCAGAAGAACTGCTTGGAGTGGTCTGTCTCAAGTTTGACCGACTTGAAATCCTGCTGTATGACCGGGACTCCCTTATCACAATTATAACTGACCCTGGCCCGTATTCGTTTGGTGTTCCTCTCTCCATCGTGAGTTTATTACAGGATGATACTCTAAATGTATATATCGATTACGATGTGGGTTACTCTGGTGACAGCACCTTTTTTCAGAAGGTCACTTTGATCGGAAATGTTGTCCATCACGACACCGTGCGCTACGCAATTCCAATTATGTGGAATTATCGCGACCGAGAAGCGCATCGTCAAAAAGTGCGAATTGAAAGAACTAACCACGGGAGAGAAGTCAGGCTGTGTATCGAAAAGCACATGACCTACTATGACTTTAGTTCGGGGGGTGCAGAATGGTGGCGGGAGGATCTGTCCACCACCATGTTCATTGATCCGGGTTCTCTGGCGTTGCTTGAGCGATTTAGCTATCCGTTCATGGAACGTGGGAAATTCAGTTCTTCACCAGACAGACAGTTCGCCGCATACGGCATGCATTACAATGACTACCAGGACCCAACGAGCTCCGGTTATTACCGCTTTTCGTCAATGCAACTGCTCGATTCATCGGGACATTCGGAATTCCAGGAGAATTTCGCGTACGGCGACCAGTGGCTGGCAGTTGGCGATGTCTCGGAACAGTATCCATTCGACGAAGTGATCTACTATGGACTCAATGCCGGACTGGATTACGCCCATTCGCCAGCGCAATGGAATCTGAGCTGTTACAACTTCTCGACAGGCTCTCCGGTTGAGGTGTGGTATCGTCCGATCTCCGGCATTCAGCCGGATCACCTCTTCGAACGTGCCAGTGTCCTTATGGCCTGGCGCGGTGACAGCACACTACTCTTTGTCAATGCGTCAAATGGTGACATCTTTGATTCCACGATCATTCCAGGGCATCCATCGGTCAGGAAGGCATTCGCCTACTGGAGTGACTCACCTCTGCATGCTGCGGTCATGATTGGCGATTCCGCGATGGTCCTTGAATTTGATGCGATTGTTGATGTTCCTTCCGATGAACCCCTAACCCCCTCCTCCTTCACTCTCTCTCAAAACTACCCCAATCCGTTCAACGCGACGACTGAGATTCGCTTCAATCTCTCACGGGCGACCGAAGTGAAGCTCACCGTCTACAATCTGCTCGGTCAGGAAGTGCGGACCCTGATTTGCAGCGAAATCTCCGCGGGAGAGCATCGAGTGACATGGGATGGGACAGATGACATTGGACATCCCTGCGCCACCGGCGTCTATTTGTATCGATTGGAGTTCGAACAAGCATCCCAGTCGCGCAAGATGATCCTGCTGAAATGAGCATCTCTATGAGAACGTACTTACTGCCCGGATGTGTCGCTGTCTTACTGCTCCTTGGTGTGGTTCAAGCCGCCGAGCTTAGACTCGTTCAAACCAACCACGTATTGGGTGCCGGCCGCTTGATCCACTTCGAGCCGTTCATTAGCTCCCAGGGTCCGGCAACTGGCTTTGTGGCCTGCGACCAGAGCAATAGCACGATCCGCATTGAGCGATTTGACAATGCGTCGCTCTCCCGAAACATCCAACTCCCCGGTGTACCATACGACGTAACGCACTACTTTTCAGGCGACTCTCTAGTAGTGTATGCCGCGTACCACACGATGTACAACCTTCGCGTCGGACGATTTGTGTTGGTTGGTGATACCGTAGTGCAGAACGACATTCCCGTCCAGTATGTCAATCAAGGCGAGGATTGGTGGTATTTTGGCGGGATGGAGTATATCTCGATCCGCTTGGACAGCGCGAATATGGCGTCTCCGCAAGCGGTGATCCTGGAGTGGTACTGGACCTTCAGTTACTACGACGTTACTCAAGGTTCTGAAGACCAAACGAAAGCTCACTCCATGGTGATATCGCTCGATTTGTCACAGACGATCCATTTGGGCCTGGAGAAGTTTCTCTTGCCGGGCGACTACCGAAGCGGACAGGGGCGTGAGATCATTGGTATCGGAGCTTTGGCGGGAAATGGCCAGTACTGCGACCTGTGGGATTGCCGTTCCTGGGACTACAAGCGCAATTGGGTCTGGTTACTTGAGAATGACGACGACACAGTATTCTCAGAGTACCATGACACAAGTGTGGTCCATAGCGCTGTGAGCGGTGACCTCACTGACGCTCTGCCGGGCGACGAGGTAGTCATTGCAGGGTACCGTATGGGGCTCGACTCGCAATTCATTAGCGGACAGAATTTCGTCGCCGCCTATTCATTCGCTACCGGCGTTCCACAGGAGATCTGGCGTAAACAGCCCATGAACGGACAGGTGACCTATGCTCCACTCTGTCTATGGGAAGGAGTTCAGTTTCTGATTCTCCAACCAGTATCATCCCCGCGTTCTATTCTGGTCTGGCATTCAGACACTGGGGAGAAGTTTGACTCAATCTATTTCAATGGTCCAATGATCCCCCGTGACTTTTTTGCCAGCGATGATGTGTGGGTGGGTTTCTACATTTTTGGCGGGGCAGGTGACAGCACTTATCTGTATTGGTATGATTTTGTGGTGGATGTCGATGACGAACAACCCGACCTCCCTTCCTCCTTCACTCTCTCCCAAAACTACCCCAACCCGTTCAATGCTACGACCGAGATTCGCTTCTCGCTCGCCCGAGCGGCTGAGGTGACACTCACTGTCTACAATCTGCTCGGTCAGGAAGCGCGGACCCTGATTAACGGCAAAATCTCCGCCGGTGAGCATCGGGTTGCGTGGGATGGCACAGACGCTTCGGGCAAACCCTGCGCTACCGGGGTCTATTTGTATCAGATTCAGACCGCGGACGCATCTCAGAGTCGCAAAATGCTCCTGCTCAAATAGGCAAAAGCACCTACGGTACCCCCACTTGATTCCGCCGGCCAACCCGTTATCTTCCGGCATGCGCCAATATCTTAGACAATCCCAGCTTTTTGCCCAGCTCGATGATAAATCTCTGGATGAGGTCGCCGCGGCCGCCTCGCTCAAGAACGTGGCCAAAAACGAACTGATATTCTATCAGGGGGATATTGCCCACGCGTTCTTCGTGGTTGCTTCCGGCAAGGTGAAGGTCTTCAAGATGTCTCCCGATGGGAAAGAACAGATCCTGCTCATCGCCAATGCCGGCGATTCGTTTGCCGAGGCCGCGCTCTTCTCCGGCGGACGCTTCCCCGCCTCGGCGCAGGCCCTTGAAGACTCCGAACTGATCGTCATCAGCCGCGAGCGGTTTGTCGCGCTAATAGAAAAGAATCCGGATATCGCCGTGAACCTGATCGCTCGGCTGGCGGGGCTCCTTCGAAAAATGACTTCTCTTGTCGAAGAACTCTCTCTTACCGATGTCACCACCCGTCTCGCGCATTATCTGGCCGACCAGGTGGAACCATCGCACTCCGGACCGGTTACTATACAACTGGAAGAGAAAAAGGGTGTGCTGGCGGCGCAACTTGGGACTATCCCGGAGACACTCTCCCGTTCTTTCGCCCGGCTGGTGAAAGAGAAGATGATCACAATGGATGGCGCGGAGATACGGATACTGGATATCGACCGGATGCGCGAACTGGCCGGCATCGATTAACAAGAAAAGAGGGCTTTGGAGATGGAACTGGGCAATATCAAGATCAGGATCAACCCGAACGGTTCGGCGAAGATCGAATGCGCGCAGGCGGAGATCACGCTCCCCGACGGTTCGGTCGTCGTGAAAGAGGGAGTCTTTTCTCTCTGCCGCTGCGGGCTTTCGCAGAAAAAGCCGTTCTGCGACGGCACACACAAGACGAGCGAGTTTCAGGGATAATTCTTCTATTTCGCCAGTCTTTCCAGCGCGGCGCGTAATTTTGCGTGACGATTCATCAGCAGGACATACTGCCGCTCGGTTACAGCACCTTTGGCGCGGATGAGCTCAGCCAATAGCCGCCTATCATCAGCACTCCATCGAGCCATATCCGGTATGATGTCAACCAGCGGAGCCATCCGGGTCAGCGCCAATTTCTCTCCCTCTGACCACCGGGCGGTATTCACGATACCAAGTTTGCGACTGACCGATTGCACTGATGCATCGATCCCTCGATTTCTGTCTCCGGCATACTGCTTGCCGAACATCTCTGTAATGCGATATCCGAGCTTGATAATGGAAAGCTCGTGATACTCTTTCATCGCGGCCGGGTCGACGGTTAAGAAGACATCAGTCTCCGAGAGTGTTCTCATTGTAGAGACTGGGACACGGAATCCGGGGCGGCGCTGCATCTTGGCGGCCAGTTCATCAGAGAGCTTGCGGATCCGCTTGTTCACCGCGCGGAATCCGATTTTGTAGTAGAACCAGAACGCTCCGGAGAGGAGCGCTTCATCCTCGCCATACCCCATCTGTCTCGCTCGCACCACAAAGACCCGCGAACCGAAATGATGATAGAAGATCCGGAAGAACTGTTCAAAGAAGTACGGCGACTCGCCGCCGCGGTAAGTCGGGAAGATATTGATGGCGATCTCCGCACGGTCGAACAGCAGCGCCGCGACTCCATAGCCGACCGGCATGCCATTGCGGACGAGGAGCGCGCCGAAATTCGACTCCAGCGGAAGCCGCGCTTCCGGCAATGACCCATACAACACGATCCGGCAGCCGCGCCCGCAGCCAACAGTGTAGACCTCCGATGGATTCCCGAAAGTCAGCGGAAAAAGTTCCCGGTTACGGATCCCTAGGGCCTCATTAATATCATTCAGGAGCAGTTCACCTTCGCGTCTATTGACGTGACGCAACGGGGTCGGCGCGGTCGCAAGCTCCAGCCGAACATCTCGCGAGCGCGGGCGGAACGATTCAGCCTGATAGAAACGCTCCTTGCACTCAACCCGATGCAAACTGCGTGATGACCTCATGCCGGTCAGATCCCAGTCGATCAACAGGCCGAGGGACTCCCAATGATCGCGGATCACTCGCGGTGGTAGCCCTGAACCGGCGAACAGGTTGACCAGTGTCTGGAGTTCATTCCTGTCGCCGCCGGAAAGTCTGAAGAAATGCTCAATATCAAACTCCTCATCGTTGTCGATCGGGTCATTCTCCTCCCAACTGACCATTAGATTGACTAGATTGGCGAGGCGAGACCAGATATCTTCGGCGCTATGCTCCCAGTTTATGCGAAGCGAATCAGGATACCTGGCCAGCAGATAGCGCGTGATATCGTAATTGAACTGGTAGCAGGTGATGGAGCCGTCAATACCGGTATCATCCAGCCTGGATGCCTTTTTATCGCGAGACAGCTTTTTGTAGGCACTCAGTCGTTTGCCAAAGTGTTTCAGTTCGGCTTCTACCAATTTGAACACGGCGGCATTATCCGGATACGCTCGAATAACACAGAGCAGGTCATGATAGCGGATCAGGTCTGACGCGGAGGGGATGCGACTCCGTGAGAGCGTATGCACCAGTGATGCGCGTTCCTTCGCCGCCGAAACACCGAATGTTGAACGCAGCCGCTCAAGCTGATTCAGCAGTGCGTGAGTTGTTCTGATTGCGATTCGCTTGGGCATACCGTGTCTATCCTCAATTTGAATGGAACGGTACAATGTAGGATGTTAAAGGCCGGGGTGCACCAGTTTTTCGCTTGAGCACCGGAGTGCGGCGATGATGGGGCCATCCCCATGAATGGATGAAAGTGAGCTTAGACCGAGCTCCCCTCTTCCTTTTTCTCGTCTGCCAGAGTCATAATATCACGAACCAACACTGGCTCGACTGCGTAGAACCCCTGGCCGTATTTACAGCGGGACTGCAGCCCGAACGATCGGGCCATAGCCGTCAGATTCTCAATGTAATCGCGCGATTTTTCCGGATTGAGGAACTGGGAGCGGTGCGCCGATAGCGCCGCGATCCATTGATCGAAATGCGGCGTGATATCCACTACGAAGTTCGGAGTCACTCCCGGCGGCAGGAAGTAATGGAAGATGCGGGTGACCAGATGTGGCTCACCGGGTAAATCGACTTTCTTCAGAGCGGCCAAGTTGGCGGCATTTAGCGCGATGATGCCGCTCGCCACATGGTCCGGATGCGACTGGCGTCGCCCGTGTCCAACATGCGGGTATGGCGCCAACAGGATCTTGGGACGGGTCTGGCGAATGATCCGCGCCAATTCCAGCCGTTTATCATAACTATCCTCGAGGCGAGTATCCCCCCAATCGAAAGTCTGCACGATATCCGCGCCGAGGATGGCGGCGGCATCCTTCACCTCCTGCGCCCGTATCTCAACTGTGCCGCCTGTCCCCATTTCACCCTGGGTCAGGATGACCAGCCCGCACTTATAGCCCCGCTTGTGAAGATCGATCAGGACGCCGCCGGTGCCGACCTCGACATCATCGGGATGGGCGCCGATTGAGAGTAGATCATAGGTCTGTGACATGGTAAGTTCACCTTGCTAATAGAAAACCCGGAGAATCTCTTCTCCGGGTCAGAACACTCGGTTGGCCGAAAAGGTTCGGCGACTAATTATTGGCGCGGAACTTCGCGGCGTGATACATGATCATCTCGCGGAGCAGATGATAGACGTACTGGTTGTCGGTCGCCGGATTGCCCGGATAGCCAACGTACGTGAGCGTATCAATCGTCAGATCCATATCTTCCATCAGGAAACGCTCAAAGGATGTTGTCTGCTCGTGGAAGTTGAACTTCGATTCCGGCGAGGAGGCGATCCAAATATTCGCATCATCCAGCGCCGTCCCACCCTGCTTGACCAGGAGCGTATCCAGGTTGTTCGCCATCCAGCGACGCCAGGTCGGTGCATGGGTCTTGGAGACCGAGTCGAACGGGAGATGGAAGCTGAACTCCAGCGCCGCGGTCTTCGGGAACGGTCCGCCCAACTGCTGACCGGTCAGCAGATGCGTGATCAGCGTGGTGCTATCAGCTATTTGGCGGCGTTCAAGAATCTCAAGGCTATTGGTGTGGCGAGCGCCCGTTGTGACCAGCGCCGTATCATGCGGCGAAAACGCAACCGAACCGCCGATGAACATGCGGGTGATCGGGTTGGCCGAAGACGAATCGATCCGGCGAGCTGGTACCGTCCGGCTGTAGCCAGTTGTCAGGTTCAGCCCGTTCTCAAACAGCGCGTCGTTGAACAGCGTCATGAAGCCGCCGTTGCCATTCGGGCCGTCGAAATCAAGCGGGCCATCGACGACCGTGATATTGCTGAACACTCCGGGGTGCTTTATCGCCGCGCGGAACGCGCCGTATGCGCCCTGACCGATACCACCGATCCCCTGGTAGGCCGGATCGACGATCAGGCTGGGATAGCGGAATCGAAGTGTCTGGATCAGCGCATCGCCGATAACGGAATCATACATGCCGCCCGGGATGGAGTTGCCATAGAAGTAGCCGCCATAAATGCGGTCATTGGCGACACATGCGACGACGATCGGATCCAGCAGACCCTCGGCCGTCAATTCGTTACAGATCTTGTGCAGACCGTACTGGAAATAGTACCACTGGTCGCTTTCACCCGGGGCGAGCAGGATTAGCAGCGACGCCGGCGCGGCATCGCGCACCACTGATTCGGAGGCCCAGACGGTCATGCGCAACTGGCCATCGCCATTGGCGCGCTGGAACGTCAGATCGGGAACGAACGGTGGCGTTTCCTGTGGCAACCAGGTCCATCCATACGTATCAGTTCGCGTCGGAATATTGGTCCCCCGGTCTGAGCATCCAGCCAGAGCCAGGATGACGAGTGCGGCAATGACCGCGCATATATACAGCAAACGTTGCATGATCATCCTCTCCTAGAACCGATAGTTGAACGACAGGATCGTTTCATAGGTTGCGGCTTTGTAGGCACCAGGGAAACCTTCATAATGGTCATCCTGGTCCTTATCCATTGACGTAATAGTTACATCATCAAACTTGATATAGCTGGTCGCGAGACCCAGATCCCAGCGCTGCACGTGGAACTGCAACCCGCCACTAATGCCCATCTTGTCTCCGGTATCGGTAAACTGCGGAGTGAACGCGATTCCATCACGGCTGGCGCCCTGATCGAACCCTGCTCCACCGAAGAGCGAAAGGTACGGCAGCGCCAGATAGGATGCGCCCACCGCGACTTTCATGGTATTGCGGAACTCGGTCTTGCTCTGCTGATCCTCGGAGAAGAATGCTTCTTCCGTCGCCGGATCATCGGTGATCGGCGGCAAACCGCGAATACCGCTGTATGCAAACTCAAAACCAGTGAAGCGTGACCAGACCGTGTACTCGGCATCCAAGGCCACAGTCAGTTTTTCAGTGACCACGCGAGAGATGCCAATACCGATTGACGGCGGGAGTTTGAGTTTGGTCTCGAATTCCGCGGGAAGCGGGACGTTTTCGCCGCTGGCGAACAAGTAGCCCAACTCACCAGGACCGACCGGAGAACCAGGCACCAACAACGCGTTGATCTTCGGCATCAGGAACTGGAGATTCGCGTCACCCTTGATGGTGATATCCTTGAGCGGCAGGTCAACCGTGAACGCCACATTGGTTTTCGGATTCAGTTTGTACAGAACGCCGGCGTTGATCCCGAATCCCCAGCCATTTCCATCGTGGGAGGTCAACTCCGGGACGTTGCGATACGGCTCGTCGATCCACGGCTCTTCCGTCATTGGCGTAGAGCGGAAATAGATGTTATTGTAGATCAGGTCCGCACGCTGAAGCTGCAGTCCGATACCAACCGACAGCTTCTCGGGAATGAACTCACGAGCCGCGGTCAATTGGAAGTTGACCACATCCAGATTGCACGTGTACTGCTCCGCCGACAGATACTGGTCGACCGAGTCATTGTACGCGCGAATCGGGCTGAAGAGCTCCCAACTGATGTTGTTGTCAAAGCGCTGGTACGCGGACAGACCGAAGACTGTTTCGCCCCAGAACGGCAGGCGCACCACGATGCCGGCGGACGGATTGGACAGCACTTTGTGCTGGTTGTACATCGTCACGTCGTTGAACACGCCCAGCTCGTACTCGCCATCGATCCGGTAATTGGGGGTCAATTCGTTGCGCAAATGGAGGAAGGCAGCATTGCCTCCCACCTGGTTGTCTTTGAGAAACGCATATCCGGCCGGGTTGTACATAGCGGCACTCCAGTCGTCCGCGACCGCGCGGAACGCGCCACTCATTGCCCGGGCTTTCACGCCGACGCCGGTGTTTTCAAAACCGGCGGCCAGAATCGACGAGCCGAGCAGGGCAAGGGCCAGGACTGAAGTCACAGCAATTCGACGAATCCCCATCCTAGTCTCCATAGGCTATACAAATACCATTGATTATCAGTGAATTATCAGGGACACACGTTCGTGTGCGGCGGGAAGCATTCCGTGGCAATCTATTCATTAACTCTAACGTAGCTCACCAACATGCACACCCAACTCGTGTGCGCCTATCATTCAAAAAAACAGAATGCCAAGGTACAGTGGGGGGGTGGAATTGTCAAGGGGCATCGGACCAATTTTGCCCGGCTGTGGAGCGAATAACCCACTATACGTTCGCTACTTATCTCCTCCAACCAGAGACGCACAGCGCGCCAGTTCGTGAAAAGAATCCCGCCAATTCCCCTCCCCAAAACTTAAGAAATCTCAACCCACTTGTACCGGTTGCGGTTACTCCGACTGGATAAGCTGCTTCCGCCTACCCCTATCGCACCAGAATTGACTGGAACACGAATACTTTTCGGAAGAGTTTTCCGCCGGATCGGGCAATTGATACCGGAAATCGATGCCACTCCACCACGAGAGGTCGCGCACGTGTTCCTGTATCGCATTGTACAACAATCGGATAGAGGCGGGCGTTTCAACATGGCACTCACCTTGCTATTACCCATCGCGAGAGTGCGACAGGATGTCGCGAGATAGTTGCTAGAGGAAGGTGACAATGAAACGACTGCTTTTACTCATCATTCTGGTGATCATTCTGGTCTCCCTGAATTGGTTCACCAAGGCTCATGCCCAGGATCTCGGGCAGATGAGCGCCGATGAAAAGGCCGCGCTGTTACAGAAGTATCAGTCGATGGCTAAGAATCGGCCAGCGACCACCCCGACATACGAGAGCCCGGTCTACTATGACAGTAGCACGGTCATTCGTCTGCCGGAAAACCAGGCCATTAACTCAATCGGCAATACACCAGTCAGTTCTTCATCACGTGCCTCGCAGCAAGTCGACCGCTTAAGCACACCATCCGGCCAGACATCGGGAGCGGAAAAGCTGCAGGACTTTGAGACTCTCAGGCCGTTCGGGCTGGAGTTGTTCGCTGGTCCGCGTGAAGACGCGCCACCGGACGATATAGCGTCGGCCGGCGACTATATCCTCGGGCCGGGAGATAATATTGTCATCAGTCTCTGGGGAAGAGTCGAAGGGGAATACAACCTGACGGTGGACCGTGAAGGAAAGGTCTTCATCCCCAAAGTCGGCGAACTGGCCGTCTGGGGAAAGAAGCTTGATGATTTCCGTACCTACGCGCATAACCGTTTCAGCCAGGTCTATTCAGAGTTTCAGTTGAATGTCTCACTGGGAAAGATACGCTCCATTCGCATCTATCTGACCGGCGAAGTCAACCATCCCGGCGCGTACACTGTTTCGTCACTTACTTCACTTTTTAACGCGCTTTATCTCGCGGGCGGTCCGAACGAAAACGGCACGATGCGCGATATCCGCTTGATGCGCGGCGGCAAACAGATCGCTTCGATGGATCTTTACAAGTTCCTATTGGAGGGAGACAACCGCTCGGATCTTCGCCTTGAATCAGGCGACGCGATCTTTGTTCCGGTAGCAGGACCGCGAGTGGCGATCCGTGGGCAGATACGCCGTCCGGCCATTTATGAACTGACGCACAATGAGACCTCGCTTGAGCTGGTCGGATTGGCGGGCAATGCCCTCCCCCAGGCCCATCTCGATCGAGTGCTTCTGGAGCGTATCTCCCCCAAAGGTGAATGGGAAGTCCGCGACCTCAATCTCAATAAAGGATCTGAGGCACAGGTAACCGATATCGCCCTGACCGATGGCGACCGCATGACCGTCTATTCCATCTTCGACTTCAAGAAGAACATGGTCTCCGTAGCCGGGCAGGTGAAACACCCCGGAGTCTACGAGCGAGGAGCGTCAACTCGCGTTCTCGATCTGGTCCTTCGCGGTGAACTTCAGGATTACGATGTCTATTTCGATCGCGCGGATCTGTTCCGCCGATTCACGGATTATCGTGTCGAGGTCATCCCGATCAGTCTGAGCGCAATTCTTGCTGGCGATTCCACGCAGAACATCATGCTGACCGACCGCGACTCGCTTCACATCTATCGCATTCAGGATATCGAGCGCGAGAAATCGGTCTTTATCGGCGGCGAAGTTGACCGTCCCGGCATCTATCCGTTGTACGACAAGATGACAGTCGGAGATCTGATCTTCCTCGCCGGTTCCTATACACGCGCCGCCTCACGCCTTCAGGGAGAGGTCGCCCGCATCGACTCACTCGGCAATGTCGACCTTGAGTACATCAACCTGAACGATAGCGCCAGCCTTACAACCGTTCTCGATGACGATGACCGCGTGTACGTCCGGACCATTCCGGAGTGGCGCCTTCACCGAACGGTGAAGATCGATGGCGAGGTGATGTTCCCCGGCGAGTATGTCATGTCCTCGCGGGATGAAACGCTGTCCAGTCTCCTGACGCGAGTCGGTGGCTTCACGCGCAACGCATTTCCTAAGGGAGCGATCTTCGAACGGCGCTCCATCAATCGCAAGTTGGATCAGATGCAGGTCGCCAAAGTTCTGGAGAACAGCGCGCCGATCATCGAAGATTCGCTGGGCCGATTGCACACGGAGTTGATCGTTAATTACGATTCAACGCAGGTGAATCGAATCATTATTGATCTCGAAAAAGTGCTCTCCTCAAATGGCCAGCAGGGTGATCTGATCCTCCAGCCAGGAGACCAGATCCATATTCCGCCACGACCGTCGGGCATCACAGTCGTCGGAGCGGTAGGCGCGACAGGGACGATCAAGTTTTCCGGCGGCCACGACGTGCGCCATTACGTTCGCCAGGCCGGCAATTTCACGCCGCGCGCCGACAAAAAGGGGACGCGACTGATCAAGGCCAATGGCGCAGTGTACTCCGGTGGCGATGTTCTGGGGAAACGCGTGGAAGAAGGGGATGTCATTGTCGTGCCGGCCAAGATCGAAAAGGACTCCAACTGGTTGAGAACAGCCACCACCGCGCTGGCCGCCACCTCGAGTGTGCTGACCACCGTCCTGGTAATAGACAAGTTATAAGGAAGATGTTTTTCTCTTAGCAGTATTCTTTCTCTACACTCTCACCTTCCTACCGCCATCGGAGTGACGGAAACGTTGCTCCGATGGTTTTTTATGGGAACCGCGGTCGGCGAAGAAAACTTCCGGTTCACCCAGAAAAAACTTCGCACACTCGAGAGTACGACATGCGATTCACACGCCTGGTGAGTCTGTTTCACCACTGTTTCATACTGAAATACAAGGGGTTAGACATCCAGTGCGAATCGCCCGGCAACTTGGCATGGCACTTGAGATACATCCAGATAGAGAAAACCCAACATGGATGTTGAAAGAAGGATCTGACAGATGCGTAGTATCCCAACCGTCTCCCAGAGCCAGGTTGCAGAACTGACTCACACCCTTGGCCACCGGTTGTTGGTGACCCCTGAATCGATCTATCCCTTCATGGATTTCGACAGTTTCCTTCCCGAATTGCTTTCCCTCGTCACGCATGGCACCAGCCGCATAGTCGGCGGCGGACATCTTTCGCCGGATATTCTTATCGCGGCGGATCGCGCCAATCAGGCGATTCATGAAACCCTGAGCGTGTCCCCCTTCGCGATCGATTCCGACACTATCGCCGCGGCGATCACCTCGCCCAGGGACGTCGTCTACATTGCCAACCCTAACCGAGTGACCGGCGCCAATGTCGGCCTGAGCGACCTCAAACAACTGGTCGAGAAGATCCCGGAAGGGATCCTCATCGTCGACGAATATTACTATGACTACTATGGCATTTCCGCCATCCCGCTGTTGCAGAATTATGCCAATGTGATCGTGCTGCGCTCGTTCACGTCGTCATTCGGCGTCGGTTCGTCCGACTCCGGCTTCCTTGTCGGTTCGCCGACCATCGTGGAACACCTGATGGAGCGTATCCCCGCGAACGGTGTCAGTACCACCAAATACAAACTATTGGCGACCGCGGTCAATAGCACCGAGGTACTCGCCAATCGCTTGCGCGGATTGCACGATGAAATGCTGCGCGTCTCGACCGTCCTTACCCGCATGGGGATACAAAACCGCATCACCGCGGCGGATTTCCTGTTGATACGCGTGGCTGATGTCGTCGCAACCGGCAACTCCCTCGCGAAGGCGCGTGTGCCGTTCGACAACCTGGATGGCTACCCGCAACTGAAGGGGTACCTGCGCTACCAGGTGCAGTCCGAAATGAACAATGAAAATCTCATCAACGCGTTCTCGCGTATGCCGCTCGACAATTACCGTGTCGCCGGAGTTGATGTTCGCCGCACCACGCTGAAACGTCCGAGCGAAATAGTTGTGGAGGATCCGACTCCGTCGCGCCAGCTCGTTCGAGTAGCGGCAGAGACGCGCCAAGTCTCAGTGCGAACTCGAACGAACCGACAGAAACAGACAACCCGATAGATCGGCACCAGCCGTTTAACGACCATTTCACGCGGGGATCGTTTATGACGAATAACGCCAACGTGCTGTCGCGGCCGAACCAGACTGAACAGACTCAGCCGGTCAAATCAACGGCACCTCTGGACAGACCGACCACAGATCATTTACAGGATCGGTCTGCGGTGAGCTCCATACTCACAGAGAGTATTGAGTTCAAGGGGGAGGATCATATCTCTCCGCGCCCGACCTCGCTGAAAGGAGAGTTCCAGGAACTCTGGCTTCTCCTGTGCGGAGAGACTGGCGGAATAGTGTTATCTCTCGTATCGATTGCTCTATCCGCGAACCTGACCGCAACTGCCGGCCCGTGGTTGTTCGAAGCAATGGTCGTACTTATTGGCATTCGATTTATCCTCGCGTTTCGAAAACAACATCGATCGGTCCTGCAGACTCGCCTGTTGAGAACACATCTCCGCAACCTAGTCATTGAAGAAACAGCTATCACTATCGCTTTTGTAGCCGCCTGTTTCGCCATGGCCTGGGACATTACCCGACCGACGGCGCTCCTGTTCGTCATACTCAACCTGACCGGGCAATGCGCCCTGTATCTCGCTACGCGAACGGTCTCCCGCTGGATAACGAAACATCGAAGATCAGATACACCTGGACGGCACGCGCGACACGCTGTGATCGCGGGGACCGGCCCCAGGGCATTCAAGGTGGCCGATGCCATCATGCACGCGCCGGAACTTGGGACGCATCTGCTGGGTTTTCTCGACTACCATAAGTCCGGATTCTGGCGTTACCATGATGCCCCCCTCATCGGCCATCCTGATTGCCTTGAGAAGTTGATCATCGAAGGTCAGGTGGACGCGCTTTTCATCGCGCTCGAACCGGATGATATTCCACGTTCATCGGAACTCTTCCGCGCGGCTGAAAGGACCGGGGTCGAGATCTACCTGTTGCCGGATATCTATCAACCGACGCTTGCCCGTCCCGGACTCGCCAATCTCAATGGTTTCTCTACTCTGGTCTACCGGACAACGCCCGAGAGCAGGATTTCTCTCATGTGTAAAGGAGTGATCGATCGGATCGGCGCAATCATCGGGATAGTGCTTGCGGCGCCGATCATGCTCGCTGTAGCCGTTGCCATCAAGATCGATTCTCCCGGTCCGATCCTCTTCAAACAGACCCGCTCCGGTCTGAATGGAAAACGCTTCCCTCTCTACAAATTCAGAACTATGTGCACGGATGCCGAGAAGCGCAAAGCGGAACTTGCCGCCCACAACGAAATGAGTGGGCCGGTCTTCAAGATCAAAGCGGATCCACGCGTCACGCGCCTTGGCAGATTCCTCCGCAAATATTCCATCGATGAACTTCCGCAACTCTTCAATATTCTCAACGGCGATATGTCGCTGGTGGGTCCGCGTCCGCCACTCCCGGCGGAGGTCTCCAAATTCGAGGCCTGGCAGCGACGCAAGCTCTCTGTTAAACCGGGCCTCACCTGTCTCTGGCAGGTGAACGGGCGGAACGCGATCGACTTCGAGGACTGGATGCGGCTTGATCTGGAGTATATCGATAAATGGTCGCTGCTGCTGGACGCCAAGATACTGCTAAAGACTGTTCCAGCCGTTCTGAAAGGATCCGGACATTGAACGGAGCCAGAATGACATTATGCGTGGCGCTGTCCTTTCTCTTCGCGTCGAGCCTGATGGCGGCATCGGGAGTACTCCCGGTCGGCCAGGACGCGACCGGGCTGCTCTATGACCGGATGCGGCATGAGCAGGCGACTGAGTTTAACCGTTTCGATTATCAACTCGGCCCGTACCCGATAGATCGATTTGATCTTGCCGGCACGCCCTTCAAAACCTTGTCGGAGATCTCCGATTATCGTCTGTCGCTGTTTTCGTCGCTCGGAGAGAATTTTGCCGCTGCCAAGAATTCCCGCTCACTCGCTTTAGAGGCGATTCGCGGCGGATTGGCGCTTCGGCCCGGGAACAATCTCTTTGTCTACGGCAACTTTGTGCTCGATGAGGAGCGAGCAAAAGATCCCGCCTATATAGGTAAAAAGTGGCGAGGTCTGGCCGGCGATGTCGAACAGGCGTTCGCGTTCTGGCAAACTGAAAAGTTCGATCTCACCGCCGGACGATTCGCCTCATTCTGGGGTACCGACAACTCGCTGGTCCTTGGACCAAACACGCCTCTCGATGGCTTTGGCTACTCGTACCGTTGGGGAAAGCTGACGCTCAGCTACCGTCTCGCGCGACTTGACCCGCTGACACGCTGGTCCGAGGACACAAATCGAGTTGTCGAGAACAGATATTTCGCGGGACATCGACTTGATATTCATCTGTCCAGAAAACTTCGCGTCGGATTCTTTGAGACAGTTGTATTCGGCGGCGAAGGGCGACAAATAGAGCTCTACTACTTGAATCCACTAATCTTTTTCCATGGCTCACAGGTCAACGAAGGGAGCAACGACAACACCTTTGTCGGGTTTGACTTCTCTCTAAGACCGAGTTCGGGTTTCCATTTTTATGGTCAATTGATGATCGACGACATGCAGATTGAAAAAAGATCGCAATCCGATCAGGAGCCGAACGAAATCGGGTTCCTCGCCGGATGCTACCTTGCCGATATCGCGCCATCATTCGATCTCTCCGCCGAATACAGCCGCGTCACCAACTGGACATACAATCAGGATCTTCCGCGGAATCGTTATCTCTTCAAAAACGAGTTGATCGGCTCCGCCCGGGGCAATGATTATGAACTGACTGATATCAAGCTCATCCGCTGGTTCGGGAAGCTGACCATGGCCTCCCTGAATATCTCCTATCTCCGCCAGGGTGAAGGAAGAGTGATCGATGAATGGACCGAGCCGTGGCTCTCCGCCACCGGCGATTACAGCGAACCATTTCCAACCGGAACAGTTGAGAAGACCGCCAGTCTCTCTTTAGGCGTCAAGGGATACCTCAAATCAGTCGCCGGATATGATCTGCAGGCGGGTGTCGATCGGGTCAGCAATCTGGGCCACACGAGTGGCGACAACCGCACGATCCCGTTCCTTCGACTGACCCTTTCCGCAACTTTCTCGACCATCATTGACGCTCGCTAGCGTTCTCTTTCTATCTCGCTCCAGAAACCTTAGTGTGGCGGCCTTGTTACACCCTCCATACGGTGTTGACCGGCGGGCGCTGGTGCGCTATTCTGGTTCGACCACACTATGAATGAAAGAAAGACGTATGTCCGTTGACCACAAATATACCAATCATCTCGTTAACGAGAGTTCACCATACCTTTTGAGCCACGCGCACAATCCGGTCAACTGGTATCCCTGGTCGGATGAGGCAATCGCGCGCGCCAAGGCCGAAGATAAACCGATCTTTCTGTCGATCGGCTACGCCGCCTGCCACTGGTGCCACGTGATGGAGCGGGAATCATTTGAAAATGATGCGATAGCCACCTTACTGAATGAAAAGTTCATTTGCATCAAAGTTGATCGCGAACAGCGGCCGGATATCGACCATATTTATATGACGTTCACGCAGGCGATGACCGGGCATGGCGGATGGCCGATGTCGGTCTTTATGACCCCGAGCCTGCGACCGTTTTTCGCGGGGACCTACTTCCCGCCCGACAATCAGATGGGCCGACCCGGTTTTCTGCATATCATTACCGAATTGGCCAGCGCGTATGCAGAGAGCAAATCGCAGGTCGTCGAATCGGCAGACGCGATATTTGATGAAATCTACCGCCACGTAAGCCAGACGGGAGACACCACTACAATACATGAGGGGATGTTGACCACCGCGGTCGGATACCTGATGCAGAACTTTGACCACGCCCACGGCGGCATTGGCGCGGCGCCGAAATTCCCGCATCCGCTGGAGTTGTCGCTCTTTCTACGTTATAGCCGACGGGCGGGTGACCTGACCTTCATGCTGGCGGCGGAGAAAGCGCTCTCCGCTATGGCTCGCGGCGGCATCTATGACCAGATCGGCGGCGGATTCGCCCGCTACTCCACCGATGCTCACTGGCTGGTTCCACACTTCGAAAAAATGCTCTATGATAATGCCCTGCTGGTTCCCACCTATGCGGAGGCCTGTCAGATATCCGACAATGAACTCTATCTGGAGACTATACGCGGGACGCTTGACTTCATCTTGCGCGAACTAGCCGACCCGAACGGCGGCTTCTACTCCGCGCTCGATGCCGACTCCGAAGGAGTCGAGGGGAAATTCTATATATGGTCGCTCGCCGAACTGAAAGATGTTCTCGGCGAGGATGCCGAAACGATTATCAAATACTTCAATGCGACGATGGTCGGGAATTTTGAAGGGGAGAATATATTGCATTTGTCGTTGCTGTCGGACCGCCTTGAGGTTTCTGTCGGCGAAACGGAATTGAAAGCGATCGTCGCGCGCGCCAAGGCAAAACTTCTCGAAGCCCGCAACAAACGGGTCAGGCCACTGACCGATGACAAGATCCTGACGTCATGGAACGGCCTGGCGGTCACCGCGCTCTGCAAAGGGTATCAGGTGACCGGTGATAAGAAGTACCTTGAGGCAGCTATCGCTAATGCAGAGTTTGTGCGTCGTGAACTTTATCGCGAGGGCGAGCTGACCCATGCCTGGCGGCAGTCAGTTCATTCAACCGGCGCTTTTCTTGAAGATTACGCGTACTATATCCGCGGACTTATCGACCTGTACGAGTCTGACACGCTTGGCGACAACAGTCGGTGGCTCCACTTCGCTGTTGAGTTGACTGACAGAGCCGGGCAGTTCATGGATGCTGATGGATATTTCTACCTTCGTCCGGACAAGCAGGATGACCTGATCTTCAGGCCGAAAGAGGAGACCGACGGCGCACTTCCGGCTCCCGGTTCGGTGATGCTTCTCAATTTGTTAAAACTTCATCGGATCACCGAGAGACGAGAATTTCTCGAGATGGCTCAGCGTGGTTTGCGTGCGATCTCCGGGCAACTCGCCCGTTACCCCAGCGGCATGACCTCCGCGCTGTTTGCGGTCGATTTTCATCTGTCGCGCAAGGTCGAGATAGTGATAGTCGGCGATGGCGAACCTCGCGATGGGATGCTGCGCGAAGCGTACAAGCGCTTCCTCCCTAATCGCGTGATCGCTTTCGCCAAAGCATCTCAGGGGAATGGGCCGCTGTTTGAAGGGCGACAGTCGACAGACGGCGCCACACGGGGGTATGTCTGTATCGATTCTGTCTGCTCACTGCCGGCGATGACGGTTGAGGATTTCGCGAAGCGGTTGAGTGAGATCTAACGCGGGTCGAATGCCTCGTATTTCGATTTTTTGCCGGTAACACTGGAGATATCTATTCGCCAGACCACGAGCGGCGCGAGGGCGTTGTCCGGTATCTCCCAGTCATCCTTGTCCGAGTACTTCTTCATGATGCACTGAACGGCGCGGCGTTTTTCTTCGAACTCGTTCAGGAACGACACTTTCCCATAGCCGACCACACTGAAATACTTCATCGACCAGCCGCAAGCTTGTTCGGTCTCATGCACCTCGGTTCGAATGTCCACCTCGAAGCAGACCTCGGGTGAGTCTCTCAAGATATCCAGTTTGGTTCCTTCGGGCGCGGAATGAATAAAAAGCGAGTTCTGATCGTATCCAAAACTGAAAGGAAGAAGATACGGTCGATGCTGTCGGTCGACCATCGCCACCCGGACGACGTGAGCTTCATCGAGGATAGCGTCGATAGTCGCACAGTCGGTTATCTCCTTGTCTATACGTCGCATACGTTAGTATAGCGGATTCCTTTACAGGGAACAACCGATTGCTTAGATTGTTTTAGAGAATGGATTCAGATAGAAACCATTGCGTGACGAATGCATTAATCCCATACATACCTAAGCTTGGAGGTTACCGCGTTGAAACAATCTCACATAGTCCGAGCGCTGCTTGCTGTCTTCCTGACAGCGGGCATTCTTATGTCATTAAGTGCGAACCTGGTGGCGCAGGAGCAGCAGCAGTCGATGCTGACCGACCCGCGTATGGTGGTTATTCCCACCCGTACGTTCGATGAGATCAATAATGATGCTGACAATGCCAAGGCATCAAAATCCCTGGCCGAACTCCGCAAGCAACAGGCTGAAGAACGGCTGAGACAGGTTGATATCACCATTGATAGCCGTAAGAAGATGCTTAGCGACGTTGATCGCCGCAAGAACGAAGCCAAGAAGGCTAAGCGCGCGTCAGAATTGATCGCGCTCGATATCGAGAAGAAGGCAAATCAGCAGGCGGTGGATCTTCTGAACAAACTGAAGGAACTTCGCAAGACCGAAGCCGAAGAGTCAAAGGCCGAAGCAGAACTGGCCGATGTCGAATATCAGACTCTGCAGCTTGAGTCGGAACTGGTGCGCAAACGGAATGAGTACGACTCCATGGCGACCGCAGGCGCGGGAGACCTCACGCTGACTACCGCGCAACAAGTGCTTCGCGAGCTTGAAGTTCGCGTGCTGAAACTTCAGCAGCAACAGGCCGAAGCTACCCAGAAAGTCGCCAGCAAGCAGAAGGATATTATCTCCCGCCGGATGAAGCTGCACGAGGCGCAGTTGAAACTTGGCATGCCGAGGTAGGTGGTCGCTGGAGACTGAGATTGAGAAACGGCAGATGAGGACGTCTGCCGTTCATTTTTTACAGAAGGATCTCTTGGATAGATAATCACACTACCGCGGGATCTTCTCGCCGGTCATTGCCTCGATCTCATCGAGCAGACTGCGCTCAAGGTCGGCTTCGTCCATCCGCTTGACGATCTCACCTTTCTTGATAAGGATCCCCTTTCCGGCGCCGCCGGCAATACCGACATCGGCCGCGGCGGCTTCGCCGGGGCCATTCACCGCGCAGCCCATCACCGCCACTTTGAGCGGCGTTTTGATGTGACGGGTCTTGGCAGAGATAGACTCCGCCAGCGGGATCATATCTATCTGACAACGCCCGCAGGTCGGGCAGGCGATGACTTCGACTCCCTCATTCACCAGCGCGCAGCTCTGAAGGATCTGCTTAGCGACACGTGGCTCATGGATCGGGTCGGCCGCCAATGATACTCGGATCGTGTCGCCGATTCCGGTCATAAGGATCGCGCCGATACCAACCGATGATTTTATCGTTCCGGTCTCCAGAATCCCCGATTCGGTAATGCCAATATGGAGCGGGTAATCACATCGTTGGGCCAAGAGATGGTACGACCAGAAGGCAACATTGGTATTGGTCGACTTGACCGACAGAACGATATCCTGGAAATTCATGTCTTCGAGGATAGCTGCTTCGCGCAGGGCCGCTTCAACAAAAGCGCGGGGGTCATCATGACCGTACTGGTCGAGCAGGTCTTTTGGGAGTGAGCCGGAGTTGACGCCGATACGGATCGGCACGCCGCGATCTTTAGCCGCCTGGGTCACCTCGCGGACTTTCCATTCCGCCCCGATATTGCCGGGGTTGATGCGGATCTTGTCGAAGCCCGCTTCAATCGCTTTCAGCGCAAGCTTGTACTGGAAATGGATATCCGCCACGATCGGCTTGTTTGGAACACGGTCTTTGATCGCCTTGAGGCAATCCCCCGCCTGGTGGTTCAACACGGAGATGCGGACGATATCGCAGCCGGCATCGAATAATTGCGTTATCTGACCGACCGTCGCCTCGACATCGCGGGTATCAGTGGTGGTCATCGACTGGATGGCGATCGGAAAACCGCCGCCGATCAGGACATCACCAATCTTGACAGCGCGGCTTTTACGACGCTTTATTGGGTAACTGAGTTGTAAGTCCATATCTGTACGAAAGTTGAAATGTTGCTACCGTCGACCCATAATGTAACTGTTTTACGTCTGGCGGCAACCGAAAGTTGAGTGATTCGTGATCTGGCTCAAGCGCCTCTTGCCGTTGGTCCTCATCCTCATCGCCTGGTTTGCCTGGAAGGGAATAACGAAATCCCAGCAGGAAAAAGCAACCGCCGCGGATACTCGCTACGCTTTGGTGACCGCCCACGCCTGGGTGGCCGCCACGACCTACCGCGAGAATCCCGCAGGCTACCTGGAGTTTCGTGATTCTCTCTTGCAAGCCAATAACATAACCAAAGATGACCTGTTCCAGCACCTTCAGGTTTTCGAAAATGATATCAACCGCCAACTGACGTTTTCCCAGACAGTTAGCCGGTTAGTCGACTCATTGCTCAAAGCAAATCCTGCTTCCGCCAAAAAGCCGCCGGCAGTTGACACGACAGCACAGTCAACCGAAGTGGCAGACACAATAAAGGATTCCGCCGCCGCACAATCACGAGTGCCAGTGCCCAAGACGGATTCGTCAAAGCGATGACGCAGATGATGGGTTGGGTCGTACAATAGATATGATGGAGTTCAAAAACGTATACCAGGATACCCAGCGTGCGGAAGCGTATGCGCGCCTTGAATTCCCCGGCACCTATTATCTCGCCTACCGGGACATTCCGACTTTGTGTGAAACATATGTCACCGGCAAACGCGCGCTGGATTTTGGATGCGGCACCGGACGCTCTACCCGCTTTCTCAAAGGACTGGGGTTTGTCACGGTCGGAGTAGATATCTCCGCGGATATGCTCAAGCTGGCGCAGACAAAAGACCGGCAGGGAAAGTATTTGCTGGTGAGCGAATCTCCTCTAGAGCTCCTTGCGGGATATCATTTCGATCTGATCTTTGCGGCATTCACTTTCGACAATGTTCCGACCCGTGAACGCAAAGTCGCGCTCTTCGAGGATTTGGCCTCGATTCTGGCCGATCATGGCAGGATCATTAATTTGGTCTCCGCGCCAGAGATATACACGCACGAATGGGCATCATTCACCACCAAGGATTTTCCGGAGAACAAGCTTGCCAGGCTAGGTGATCATGTGAAGATAGTGATGACCGATGTCGAGGATCGACGTCCGGTCGAGGATGTGCTCTGGACCGACGAAGGGTACCGAGATATCTATGACGAGGTCGGCCTGCACGTCCTTGATCTGCACCAACCGTTGGCCCACGAGTCTGAACCGTTCGAATGGAAAAATGAGATCCGCCTTTCCCCCTGGTCGATCTACGTACTCGGAAAAGAGTAATCGAATCAGCTCAGCATGATGAGCAGAGAGACGATGATCTGCGCGAAGACGATCTTCGCGATCATCGAGGCCGGATACACTGTCGCGTACCAGATATTCGGAAGTTCATTCTGAGACTGCTGATTCGCGTAGGCCAGACAGGCCGGCTGCGTCTGCATCCCGGACATCATCCCCATCACCGCCGCCATCGGGAGCTTCAAGTAGCGATAGCCGAGATAGATGGTGAGGATCGTGACGACAGTCGTAATTATTCCGCCCGCGATGATCAGGCTCCATCCGCCCTGATGGAAAGTCGTGCCGAACCCTTGTCCGGCGCGAGTGCCGATAGCGGCCAAGAAGAATACCAACCCTATTTGGCGAAGCACGAGGTTGGCGTTGAACGGCATTCCCCAGATGATCGGGCCGGTCCGTTCGAGACGACCGAGAATAAGTCCAACCACCAGTGGCCCACCAGCAAACCCGAGCTTGAAGGTCATGCCATTCGGCAGCGGAAACGGGATCATACCGACAAACACGCCGATCACAATACCCAGTGACAGCGAAAGGTAGTCGGCTTCGGATATTGATTTGATGGAATCGCCGAAGAACTCGGCGACTTTGTTGGCGTCTTCAATGCGAGAAACGACCAGAATCCGGTCACCGCGCTCGAGGATAGTCGATGGTGTCGGCACAAACTCAACATCACCGCGCCGAAGTCGCGTTATGGCTCCCTGGAAGGGCTCCATCTCGCGTATTTCGTCGATCGTTTTTCCGATGACTGCCTTGTTGGAGACGAACACGCGGCGGTAGCTCATATTCTCGCGTTGTTCCGGAATATGCTCGCTTGCCTCTTCGCCGAACAGCAGGCGGGCGATCTCTTGCCCGCGCTCGGAACCGACCGCAACGATCAGGTCATTTGCCTGGATCACCGTGTCCGGCTGAACCACGGAGATGGTGTCACCATGTTTGATACGGCTCAGCACAAAACCGGTACGACCGAACGAATGCAGCACTTTTTCAATCGTTCGTCCAATGATAGCCGGATTGGTGATGCGATAGGTGACACTGAAGATCTTTTCTTCGCCGCTGTCGCCGAGCCGCGCGGCCTCTTCGTGGGCGAGATCAACCTTGAACAGCTTGGTGAATATGTAGAAGTAGAGAATGACACCGAAAACACCGAATGGATAGGCCAAACCGTATGTCACCACCGGCACGGCGGCAAAGAGGTCTGCGGAGCCGGCGGGAAGCTGCTGGGCCATGCTCTTGATAACTTCGATCGTGGCGGCCAGCGCGGGTGTATTGGTGAGGGCGCCGCAGAAAAGCCCGGCGGTTTGTGGGGCAGAGAAGTCCATAAGCCACCAGAGCAGAACGGAGACGATTCCTCCGATCCCCAGGAGCGTCACCGCCAGAATACTGAATCTCAGGCCGTGCGAGCGGAATGACGCAAAGAACCCCGGCCCCGCCTGAAGACCGATAGCATAAACAAACAGGACCAGCCCAATAATGTAGATATACTCGGGGAGTTGCAGGCGCGGGTCGATCGCCCCGAACGCCATGCCCACAAACAGCACCGCCGCGACACCGAGAGAAAATCCAAAGATACGAATAGACCCGATCAAATACCCCAGCCCGATCACCATGAACAACAAGAGCAGGTGATTCCCGGCAAGCAGATTGGTCAGGCTATCCATACCTCAACTCTCAGGTTCGACCGCGGCTTTCGTTTTACTGAACCGATGTCGCAGGAACTCTATGCCTATTGGAATAACAGAGACAAACACGATCGCCAGCGCGACTAAGCTGAAATGCTCTTTGACCAGCGGATGTTGCCCGAAGGCATATCCGAGCCAAACAAACGAACTAACCCAGAGTCCCGCGCCGATCACGATATAGAGCGCGAATTTGCGGACCGGCATTTTGCCTACTCCGGCCATGAAGGGGGCGAATGTCCGCACTATCGGGACAAAGCGCGCCACCACCATAGTTTTGGCGCCGTACTTGTCATAGAATTTTTGCGTTTTGTCGACATACTCTTTCTTCAAGATGCGACTGTTGCTCTTAAGTATCCTGTCGCCAAGTTTGCGGCCGATAGTGTAATTGAGGGAATCACCGCAGATGGACGCTATCGCGAGGAGCGGATAAATTATCTCAACTCGCATCGCACCCGCGCCGGAGAGCGCTCCTGCCGCAAAGAGCAATGAATCACCCGGCAGGAATGGGGTGATTACCAGGCCGGTCTCACAGAAGATCACCAGAAAAAGAATGGCGTAGGTCCAGGTCCCGTAGGTTTGGATTATCTCGAGCAAATGTTTATCGAGATGCAAAAATACGTCGATGACCGATTGCAGAAACTCCATTCACCATCCTTCGTTCCGGTTAGCAGAGAAGGCAGGAAGAATCCCGCCTTCGCGCAGGAAACCTATTTAAGTTTGACTGCCAGAGCAAGGGAAAACGGACTTGCTGACCGGCTCTGGCACTGCCGCTTTGTACCACCAAACCGGTTGTCTGGTTGCAGGATAGCTGGACACAAGCGGCACAAAATGGCCGCTCGACTGGGTGGGCGAATCAGGCCTACCACAACTCAGGCGTGGAAATTTCGGTCATAAACAGATAATTTACCGACATGACGGATTCCGGCTCGCATCAACCATCACTGGCCCGTCGTGCGATCGATTTCTTTGCGCTCAAGCAAGGGATGGTCGCGTTGCTCGCGATGGTGATCCTGGTCGGGATGGGGGAGAAAATGGCGGAGCGGTTTCTTCCGATATATATTCTCGCGCTCGGCGGCGGAGCGGTGGCGATCGGATTGCTCAATGGTCTGGACAATCTTCTCTCCGCGCTTTACTCGTTCCCCGGCGGTTATCTCTCGGATAGATTTGGCACCAAGCGCGCGCTATTGATATTCAATCTGATGGCGATGGCCGGGTTCCTGATAGTCATTCTCATTCCTTCGGTCTACGCGGTTATCGGCGGCTCGATTCTCTTTCTCTCCTGGACCGCAATATCTCTCCCTGCCACGATGAGTCTGGTGGCGAAGTTGCTCCCGAAATCCAAGCGGACGATGGGGGTGTCGATGCACTCGCTGGTCCGACGGATCCCGATGGCCTTAGGCCCGGTGGTGGGCGGGCTGTTTATCGCCGGATGGGGAGAAACAACCGGCGTGCGGCTGGCTTTTTGCGCCGCGCTGGCGATGGCGATATTGGCCGCGATCATCCAGCAACTCCTGATTCAGGATGACTCCGGCGATGCTGAGAAGGGGAACGGGAACGCAGAGAAAAATCCGCTCAAGCTGTTCCGACTGATGTCTCCACAACTCAAGAACCTGCTGGTGGCGGACATTCTGATCCGGTTCGCCGAGCAGATACCCTACGCGTTTGTGGTGGTCTGGGCAATGAAAGAAGTAACATCGCCGGTGACGGCGGTCGAGTTCGGGATACTGACGACGATTGAGATGATCACGGCAATCCTCTGCTATATCCCGGTGGCATATTGGGCGGATAAAACCACCAAGAAGCCGTTTGTGGTGATGACGTTTGTCAATTTCACGCTCTTTCCGCTGGTGCTGTTGGTGTCGCAATCGTTCTGGATGCTGGTGATCGCGTTTGTCGTGCGCGGGTTGAAGGAGTTCGGCGAGCCGACGCGGAAAGCGATGATCATGGATCTCGCGCCGGAGGGGCGGGAGGCGGCGATGTTCGGCCTGTATTATCTTATCCGTGACTCGATCGTGTCGGTGGCGGCATTCGGCGGAGCGTTCTTGTGGCTGATCTCCCCCTCGACTAATTTCATCGTCGCGTTCATCTGCGGCGCGATAGGGACGGTCTGGTTTGCGTGGAGAGGGGAGGAGGGGTCAATCGCAACTGCGGAACATAGGTAGGCCAGGAGTTATCAAGACCTTTCCCAGTAGGTGAACCTCACAATTGTCTCACATTTGGGTTCAAAATTCGTACTTCTACATTTTCACTGACTGTAACTGTCAGTGATGAATTGCATTATTTCTCCAACAGCATAGTAAGAAGCGTCATTGCGAGGAGCAGGCGAGTGCGCGAGCCGCGGACGAAGCAACCTCGGGAGGGAATCAAATGCCGATGTCTTATGTCTATATCATGGCCAACATCCGGAACTCAGTGTTGTACACAGGTATGACAGCCGATCTTGCTCGGCGTGTCGCCGAGCATAAAGCCGGGACCGGGTCTGCCTTCACCGCCAAATACCGTGTCACCAAGTTGGTGTACTATGAAGTGTTTGAGGACGTGGTGTTGGCGATAGCCAAAGAGAAGGCTATCAAAGGGGGGTCTCGCGCGCGGAAGGAAGCACTCATTAACAAGGACAATCCGTTTTGGAGGGATTTGGCGGATCAGATCTGAATCAAGAGAGAGGTTGCTTCGTCGACCGCTCACTTCGTTCGCATGCTCCTCGCAATGACGTACTGGGGGTTGCTTCGTCGTTTGGAGCGACGCGCCTGCACTCCTCGCAATGACGATTGAAAAGGGGGTCAAGTCACCAGATCAGATTTTTTTGAGGACGGCCAGCATGCGGACGGCGTTGTCGGAGTCCAGGCGGCGGCCGATGTCAAAATCCCCGTAGGTCGCGGCAAGTTGGAAGCGTCCGGAGTGAAGAATCAACGCAAGAAAGGTCTGGTATGAGAGGCGGCGCAGTCGGACCGGTGATTCAATTCGTTCGGAGTTGCCATCGGAAGTGACGGTGTAGCTGATGGTCAAATCATCGATCTCGGCGATCGGGTCAAAGCGCTGGTTCTCCCCTCCCCAGTCGGTTTCGACCGTGACGCCGTCGCGCTCGGCGATCCAGGTTCGCTCGATCGAGGGTTCATTGCTGCCGTAAAAATCGCGGGGGTGGGCGTGCGAGATGATATAGATGCCGCCCGGCGTCAGGAGATTCGTCACGCAGTTGAGGTGCGCCAGAATGTCGGCGTTGGTCAACAGGTGCGCGAACGAGACCAGCAGACAATAGGCGAGATCATATTTGCGCGGCGCGGCCCACTGCCTCATATCGCCCTCGTAGGCGGTGGCGGTCAATTGGTCTTTGGCGGCCAGTTCGTTGGCATAGGTGACCATTTCGGGGGCGAGATCCATGCCATCGGAAACTATCCCACTTCTGGCCATCGTGCGAAAATGCGCGCCGGGGCCGCAGGCCATTTCAATTGCCGATTCGACCGGACGACCCAGGTGGATCTCCGCGGCGTTGAGCAGAAAATCGCACTCGCCGGAGAGATTCCGGTCGCCAAACGCGATATCATAGATGAGTGGATAGGAGTAAACATCGGCCATGGAGAGAGGATACCGGAGTTGAGTCGCCGATGGCAACTTTCAAATGCGAGTCAGTGGCTCTGTTTGCGAAGCCGCGACCAGTAGAACCAGTCGCATTGTTCGGCGGGAAGGTCGGGGTCTTTGGCTTGGGCGATAGCACAGGAGAAAACATCGAGAACGCAGGGATCCTGACGTTGCCCGGTCAATTTGCACAATTGGTCATACAAATGCTGAGCGTTCTTCTGTTTGAGTTGGGCGACGGTATGGATGCCGAGGAGTTCGAAGTCCCGCACGGTGGCTGGACCGACCGAGCGAAGGTCACGGAGTGTCCGAGTGTCTGGCATGGGGGAAAGTAATGTCAATGATCAACGGGCGGCAATCACATTTGCGGTTTTCGTCATCACGAGCTTTGCTTCATCCATTTGACTTAGCAAAGCGTCGTGATCTCAGTTTTTTCGGGCTTCGGCCGTAATCGGGTCTCGTCTTCGCACGACCCGACGTAGCAGGGCGAGATCGCGACGCCTTGCCGTCGGAAATCTGTGTTGAGATGCGAGGTTACTAACCGGCAAGGCTCGCGATGACAAGAAGAAGATGGATTCCCGTTTGCACGGAATGAGGCGGTGCAATACAACCGAGATTTTCCATGGAGAAGATTAGCTCTAGCCGGCAGAGTACTCGAACTAATGCCCAAAGAAAAACCGGCGAAGGGATTCGCCGGTTTTCTACCTGATCAACTGCTAGTCTGAATTCGCTTAGCTGCGGGCCGCTTTGTCCATCTCTTCTTCGAATTTGTGTACGACATTATCGAGCACATTCGCCAAAGAGTTTGGATCGGCGGTGGCCGGAGCGGATTGCGTCGTCGCGGTCGGTTCCTGCACCGGTTCGTCGATATTCACCGACGCGTGCTCGAAATTATTGCGCGCGACCTTATCGGTCGACACGTGATAATCGGGCTGGGCCGCTTTCCCCTGATATTCGGCGGGGATATCTATCTTGCTCGTCTCTTTCGAGCGTTTTGGTTGCGGGTTCTGCTTCTCGGCGTCGGCCGCGTGCTGGTAATTGCTGAGCGCGGCGGCGAGTTCCGGGTCGATAGGCGCGTCGGGCTTCACTTCGGGCTGGGCGGACAGTTGCTCAACTGTCACCAGGCGGCTGGCGGCGTTGGCGTCTTCAGTACGGGAAGCGCGCTCTTTGGGGGGCTGGGTCGCGATCGTCTCGCGCGACTTGGTGGTGATCTCCGAGCGGGATTCAACATGCAGACGCTCGGAAGCGGCGACCTGTGACGGCGGCTGCATTGGCGTCACCGATATCGTATCCAACTCCGGAGTGAAATTCTCGTTCGGCAGTTCAACTTTGGTCATCTCCTGTACCCATTCGAGATGGGACTGGATGAGACCCTGCAGTTTGCTGAGATAGGTCTTCTTGAGCAGCTCAAGTTTGGCGACCTGCGCCAGAAGTTCGGTTTTCTGTCTGTCGAGATTGGAGGTTTGCTGGTCGGCCTGTTCGCGCGCGTTGGCGAGGATCTCTTCCGCTTCTTTCTTCGCGGCTGCCATCGTTGCATCAGCATTCTTCCGCGCGTCGATCGCGGCGTTTTTGATGGCATCTTCAAACTGCTTGAGTCCGGTCAACTGAGTTTTGACCGATTCAACTTCCATCGTCAGTTTCAGGTTATCCTGCTTGAGATGTTCGAGAGTGAGGGCGACCTGTTCGCGGAAGTTGTCGACGGCGTCCTTGTCATAACCGCGGACTTTGGCGGGGAACTCAAAATTCCGGATGTCGTTGGGTGTTAACTCCATGATCCTTCTCTCTTCTTTATGAGTCCTGAAACCGGCGGGGAGGCAAAGGCTCGCACCACCAGAAGTTGTTCAAAACACTACGCTTACTGGATATATCGAACGGAAGAGAGAAAAGCTTAACCTTGTGTGGAGGGAAATTGTCTTCGAAAGAGGGAGCGGGAAGGTGGCCTTACTCGCTGTCGGATGGCGAGTTATCTTTGAGATTGCGGGGGCCGAATATCCCGGTGCCGACTCGGATCATGGTCGATCCTTCGGCGATGGCGAGGGGGAAATCATCGGACATCCCCATGGAGAGGACATCAAACTGCTCCCCGGCAAACTCCTGAGCTTCATGGAACAGCTCGTGGACCGAACGGAAGGCATCCCGAACGGCGTCATGGTCATCGGTCAGCGGGCCGACCGTCATGAGCCCAGATAACTTTATGTGCGGCAATTCGATAACTCGTTTGACCAGATCCAGGGTCCGGTCGGGGGGAATGCCGTATTTCTGGGCCTCGCCGGAGCTGTTGACCTCGATATAACACTCCATCTCGCGCTCATTTTCGCCGGCCCGCCGGCTTATTTCCTTGGCCAGTTCGAATGAGTCGACCGATTGGATAACGTCAAAGAGCTGGACCGCCTTCTTGATCTTGTTGGACTGCAGATGGCCGATCAGGTGGTAACGGGCAATATGGCCGAGTTCGTTGATCTTCAGCTCAGCTTCCTGAACCTTGGACTCGCCGATGTCATATAGTCCAGCGGCGACAGCTTTTTTGATGATGTCGGATGGGAAGGTCTTGGTAACAGCGACGATGGTGATCTCGTCGGCGTCCCGGTCGAATTCTTCACACGTTTCGGCAATTCGTCCACGCAGTTCGCGGAGGTTGTCGGAGATGGCGTGTTTCATATAGGCAGGTGCAAAATACAGCAGCGTCCAAAAGGCGCAATAGAAATGTTGAATGAGAGTTGGATTCACTACCGAAGCGGTATTCGATTGCGAGGTTGATGGATAGGAAGAATCGGGTCGAGGGAAACGTGGATTCAGACTATCAGTATTGCCTTGACAGATGGGTCAAAAACTCGCTAATTGGAAGCATACAGGCCGAGATACTTCCCGGCCGCTCAACCACTGAAATCACCGATCCGATACACTCCTCACTGTGTGTCAGAGGACACCAACCGCACGTTGCGAGGAAATATGCGTCACAGCACCAGCATTCGAGTTATGTCCAACCTGCTTGTCATCTGCGCGCTCTGTTTATTGATCGCGGGAAGCGGCAGTGCATCATCCGCGAAAATTCAGCCGTTTACGGTTACCACTGAAGGAGTGGAGGCGAACGGGATCGAGACATCGGTCGCGCCGAATTTCTTCCTGGATCTGCGCGATGGCACCCATGAGCGGATGCTGGTTCTGCCAGTCTCGCCGTCCGAGTCAATTGAGTTGGAACTGCAACGCTTCAATATCCTCGCGCCGGATGTTCGGTTTGTCATTGGCGGGACGGATGAAGAGCTTCCGTCATCGGAAGTCGTTCTTTTTCGCGGGAAAGTCGCGGATGATCCCGGTTCGCTCTGCTATATCAGCGTCACACCCTCCGGCATGATCAATGGATTTGTTCAGTCGGTGAACGGACGTTATTCCATGTCCACGCCGCTGGAGGAAGGGACGATCGACCGCTCGAAAATGCTGGTCCGTGCGGTGGCCGGTGGCGGCGCGATGGAGCCGGAGAATTTCTGCGGTGTAGTGTACGACCCGAACGAAGTACTCAATTTCGAGCAGATGGTGCTGACTCCGAGCGATAACAAAGGTCCGCTGCTGTTCAATGTCGCGTTGGAGATGGACCAGGCGATGGTCAATATCTTCCCTTCAGTGAACGACTGTCGCGACTATGTCGTGCAGCTGCTCGGCGCGGTCAGTTCGATCTATATCGACCAACTGCAGATACGCCTGGCGTTGCGCTACGCGCGGTTTTGGACCACTCCCCCGCCGTTCAACGCGTATGATCTGGGGGGCTTCCGCGATTGGTGGAAAGCCAATCAGGATGATTCCCATTTCGATATCGTCCATATGTTGTCCGGCGAGCGGACCACATCGTACGCCGGAGTTGCCTATATCACGAATACCTGTACGAACGATGCCTACGGTATTGATGCATTCCTCAACGGGAGTTTTGCGCATCCGCTTCGCTACCCGGACAACGGGAACTGGGATATCAATGTCGTGGCGCACGAGATGGGGCACAACCTTAGCACGCGCCACACGCATGATGACAGCCGCTATGTGCCGCTTATCGACAACTGCGGCAACGGCACGCCATCGATCGGCACGATCATGAGTTACTGCCATACGCATCCCGGATACCAGATGAATATCGACCTCCGGATGCATCGCCGCGTGTACATGCTGGTGCGGAGCATTATCGATGCCGCGGGCTGTCATCCGTTCGACTGCAACGGCAACAACGTGAATGACTCGGTCGATATCGCGCTTGGCGCGAGTATCGATAGTAACCTCGATGGCATTCCGGATGAATGTCAGGACTGCAATTCAAATTCTGTTCTCGATCCGCAGGATATTGTATTGGGGGCGCCGGATGTCGACGGGAACGGTGTCCCTGATATGTGCGAGCCGGATTGTAACAGCAACGGATATCCGGACAGGGCCGAGACGGTGAATGGGCTGGCGGCTGATGATGACGGCGATTTCCAGCCGGATGACTGCAATCTCGATTGCAACAGCAACTCGATCATCGATTTCAATGAGATAAACGCGAACCTGACTTTGGATGTCAATCGCAACCGCATTCTCGACGGGTGCGAAGACTGCAACAGCAATGGCGTGGTCGACTGGCAGGACATGCAATACCAGCAATTCCTCTATGTCGGCGACCTGAGCCTTCCTGTCGGGACCGATGTTGGCGAGTACCACGCGCAGAGCGGTGTGGTGAATCGCACTTCCGGCACCAGCATGGGGAGCATCTACGATGTCAAAATCAACCCGGCGAATCGCCTCGTGGCCTACAGCCCAATCAACTCCGGTGAGGTCTGGCAGTTCGACCCGATGACAGGGATCAGCAGTGTACTGGTTCCTTCCGGTACGCTCAGCTCACCCGGCGGATTGCTCTTCAAAGATATCAGCGGCACGCCGGAGCTTTTGGTATCGGATGTGGTTCTCAATCGGATCGCACGATTCAATCCGACCACGGGAGCGTTTATCGGGTACTTTGTCCCCGGCGGCGGCTCCTTGCTGAATCAGCCGATCGCCATGACAGTCGGCCCGGATGGCCACGTCTATGTCGCCAATTCCGGTAACAGTACCATCCGTAAACTTGACGGGACGACCGGAGCATCGATAAGCGTATTTGTGACGGCCGGTTCTGGCGGGCTCAGTTCGCCGCGTGGTTTGGTGTTCAATCCGGCGAACGGCAATCTTCTCGTGACGAGCTACAACACCGACCAGGTGCTTGAGTACAACGGTACGACCGGCGCGTTCGTCCGCGTCTTCAATGGCTCGTATCCGCCGCCGGATGAACCGTGGGGGATCATGATCGGCCCGAATGACAACGTCTATGTCGCCTCCGGCGGGACGGTAAAGCGGATATACGAGTATCACAAACTGTCCGGTCTCTACTATAGGGCTTTCGTTCGCGGTTCGGCCAACATGGATGATCCCACAGGATTCGATTTCATGCCGAGCTCATCGCTCGATCTCAACCAGAACTACAAACTGGACGGATGCGAGGGGGGCGATATGGATGGCGACGGTGTCGCTGATTATCTGGACAACTGTCCGTCGATTCCCAATCCCAGCCAGACTGATTCGGATGGGGATGGCGCTGGTGATGCCTGCGACAACTGTCTCGCGGTCGCGAATCCGGACCAACGCGATGTCGACGGTGACGGGCTCGGTGATGAGTGCGATGGCTGTCCGGCCAATCCAAATCCGACGCAGGCCGACACCGATGGTGATGGTCGACAAGATGCATGCGACAATTGTCCGACTGTCGCCAATGTCGTGCAGACCGACAGCGATGCCGATCTGATCGGCGACGTGTGCGATCCGTGTGTGAATGACTACTACAACGACATTGATGGCGACGGCATTTGCGCCGATGTCGATAACTGCCCCAATGCATTCAATCCGGGTCAGGAAGACAGCGATTTTGATGGCAAGGGGGATCCGTGTGATTTCGAGGACGCCTTTATCGACACGGTCGCGACCTCGCTGACCAAACTGGCGGTCAAAAACAACGGCAATTTCGGCAACTCCGGTTCGCAGGGAGCGGGCGGCGCCAATATGGATTATTCACAGACCACGGACTGCAATCCATCGGCCAATACCTACCTATACGAAGGCTCACCGGTGATCGGGTATCTATCCGGCACGGATACCGTGGTCGCGATGATGATCTTCAATAACAATCTCGTGGTCAATGTGTCGACCGGGAATCCGATGCAGGCGACCATTACGACGTCGGAATACGACAATTTCAGATCAGGAACGTTTGTCTCGCCGGACTCGGCTATAGGTATCGAGATCGATTACTGGGCGCCGAAAGCGACCGACTCCAGTCAGTTCGTCATTCAAGCGACCAAAGTCTACTCGTTTGATGGTTCCATGCACAGCGGTGTGACCATCGGCGAAGTGGTAGATTGGGATATCCCATCCGATGTCAACGGGAACACCAGCGGCGTCGACGCGACCCGCAATCTGGTCTATCAGGTCGGTGTGGAATCGACCAACGAACCGGGTGAATGTCAGGATAACAACCTTCGCTATGGTGGAATGTCCTGGTTGGGCTATTACAAGAATGATACCTGCAACCTGATCACAACCGAGACCGCGCGCAACGGCTATACGCTTGACAACTCCACCTGGGTGTATCCGAACAACGGGTTTGTCCCGGAGCAGCTCTACACCAGAATGCAGAACAGCGGTTTCACCTCGTACATTGGTGGGGCGACCGACCTGCACGCGGCGCTGACGTATCATCACAATCAATCGATCGGGCTGGGTGATACGATCGTCTACTATACCGCGCTGATATCGCTTCGTCAGGGATCAGTGGCGGCTATGCAGGCTGAACACGCGAAGGCCAAGGCCTGGATGGTCAATAATCTGCAGGCTTCGTGCATCACCAGTTGTTGTATCGGGACACGCGGGAATGTGAATAAGTCGGTATCCGAAACACCGGATCTGTCTGACCTGTCCTTGTTGATCGCCTACTTGACACAGACGCCCAAGCCGACCCTGCAGTGTTTGGAAGAAGCCAATGTCAACGGGCTGGCCTCGATCGACATCTCCGACCTGTCGTTGTTGATCGCCTACCTGACGACGACGCCCAAGCCGACGCTGCCGAATTGTCCGTAACGGGGTGATTCTTGGTTTGGTAAATCAATCACGGCTGCCCCTTGACGGGCAGCCGTTTTTTTGAGGCAAATTGGACAATTTTGATTATATTGCGCTACAGTAGTACCAACCGGTTTCTGGAGTATCCAATGTTTCGCAAAGTCGCGACTATCGCCCTTTTCCTCACCGCTCTCGTTCTCCTGTCGTCAACCGCCAACGCCGAACAGACAAGCCAACACTGGCAACTGGTTCTCAGTTATGAGAACAGCTCGCTGACCATTCGTCAGGCGGCCCCTATTGGGCTGACAGCCAAGAAGGTAGTCACGCCGGGTTTGGAGAGCGCGCCGGTCCGTCTGAGCTATTCCGCCGAGTGGCGCAATCAAGCGGGGGATGTGATCGCACAGGGGACGGTGGAGATCCCGGTCGGCATGCGAGCCGCCTTTGTCGAGAGACAACCCTGTCAGGTCGTGATTCCGGAAGCAGGAATGATCGTGGTCAGAGCACAAGGGCCACTTGAGTCACTAGCGCCGACTTCGCTCACGTTGAGCTCTTCTGCCGCGCCACAGATGAACCAGCCGGGTCTGGAGATCCCGGCGGCATTTCAGTTTCAGCGGAAAACTTTCCCGATCGATATCCGACAGCCGCGGCCGATGCAGGGCCCGGTCAGTGTGACCAAACTTCGCGACACCGGCCCGGATCAGAATCGTCTGACCTTGGTGGTGCTCGGTGATGGCTACACCGCGGCCACGCTCGCTACAGGTATCTTTACCACTCACACGAACGCGTTGATGACCGCATTCAATGCCACGCCGCCGTGGAACGACATGTTCCAGGGGACGAATGTTTATCGGATCAATGTCGAGAGCAATGAAAATGGCGCCGATCAGGATCCGCAGGGGACCTTCAGGGACACCTATTTCAATTCGAGTTTTTGGGTGAACGGCATCGAGCGACTGCTCGCCATCAATCAGACCGGTTATGACCGTGCGGTTGCCGCGGCTGACGCGATGGTTGGAGTTGGCATGTGGGACCAACTGATCGTACTCGTTAACTCCACCAAATATGGCGGATCGGGTGGGTCGATTGTCGTTCTCTCCGCGCACAGTTCCGGGCCGCAGGTCATCCTGCACGAGTTGGGACACACGTACGCCGATCTGGCGGATGAATATACCTCCGCCTATCCGGGTTTTCCACCGGGTGACCCGGAAGCGAATGTTGATTATGATGCTTCAGGCGCAGGACTCAAGTGGCTTCCGTGGGTCGAGGCCGGTACGCCGCTTCCTACGCCCGATATCTCGACCTGGTACAACTCGGTTGGCACGTTCGAGGGCGCGCGATATCTGACGACAGGCATCTATCGTCCGTCGCATAATTGCCTGATGCGCTCGCTGGGTATACCGCTTGATCCGGTCTGCAAGGAAGCGCACCTTCGCACGTTTTTTGATAGAACCAGTCTCATTGATGCCGCAACGCCGGCAGTTGGTGGAAGCAGCAAGGTTACGTTTGGTGGGATCGACTTCACGGTCGACCCGATACCCTTCCCCGGACTTCAGTATCAGTGGAAGATCAATTCGACGATCCTGCCGGAGACCGATTCCACTCTCAATCTGACCTGGCGCGAGTGGCATGATCTTGGCGTTGCGCCGGGGAGTGATCTGGTGTTGACGATCAGTTATCCGACCAGTCTGATGCGGTTGAGCACGGTCTCGACGCAATATGCGTGGGATCTGCAACCGGACTGCAACGGGAACGGCATCACCGATGCTACGGATATCGCCTCGCATTTCTCAGCAGATGCCAATTTCAACGGCATTCCGGATGAGTGCGATGCGATGATCTGCTGTGAAGGGACGACCGGGAATGTCAATCTGTCCGGTGGTGTCGATATCTCTGATCTGTCGATCATGATATCGTATCTGACGGTCATGCCGCGCCCGGGATTGGCGTGTGAAGCCGAGGCTAACGTTAATGCCGCGGATGGCATAGACTTGTCTGATCTGTCATTGCTGATAAGTTATCTGGTAACTACTCCGCAGTCGGCGCTGCCGAACTGCCCGTGAGTGTGGCATACGACAGATATCACCCCGAAGTAGAATCACTACTTCGGGGTATTCTTTTGAATCACCGTCCCGGCGCGGGGCTTGACAGTGGGACTCAAATGACTAATTTGGTATGATATATCGATATTCGACAATGAGATGAATTGACATAGAGGTAACAGACCATGACACCGGTGAATCCTGACGTCCTGATGGCCCTCAACGCGGGGATCCAATCAGAAACCGCGGCCTACGTGTTTTATATCGAAGCATCCAAGAAAACTCAGGCGAAGCAGTTCAAGGATGTACTCGAGCGACTGGCGATGGAAGAGAAGATGCATTTCCAGATTCTCGAGGGGCAGCACCACTCCCTCATTCGCTCGGAGAAGTGGATCAGCACCGCCGACGCGCTCAAAACCGAAGGGCTACCTGAGATCGGCGAAGAGATGAATGAGACTCATCGCGAACTGATCAAAGAGGTTCAGGCGGCCAACACCGTCAAAACGATCCTTGAGATCGCCTACCGTTTGGAAGAAGAGGCGTTTGAACTGTTCGACCGTCAGGCCAGCCGGACAACGTCGCCCGAAGGAAAAAAGATCTTCAATGATCTGGCGAAGTTCGAGGAAGGGCATATGCGGCTGATCCAGGAGATGATGAAGAAGTTCGCTGTCTGACGCGAGTTTTTGTCAAGAGTGTAAGGCCGGAAGCTAATGCTCCCGGCCTCTTCTTATGCTTGCTATTAGTAGGAAGCGTTATCCAAGGGTCCGGCGATAGGACCACCAGAAGGCCACACCATACAACGCCAGCCCGAGAAACAGCAACGGATACCAGTAGGGGTCGGGCATCGTGCCGGATAGGACGTTGTCAGCGTCGCGAAGAAACGAGTAAAGGATCACTGCTGTAGCGACAAGCGCAAGGATCCAAGTGGTCGGCATACAACGGAACCGTCGATTCCGTTTGTAGAGTCGTGTCAGCAGAATTCCCACGTAGATCATCAGCGCGGAGACCAGAACCGGGGCGATGACCGGCCCGACCCAGGGGGCGGGAATAAGAAAGAGAATGTCGAAATCAGTGAGGGTGAGCGGCCAGTCGATCATGACCTTCAGCCAGACATAGTAAAAGATATCCCAGACCCCGAAGAGGAAGATGAACCAACCGAAGCGTTCCCACCGTTCGCGTCCCAACATCCCGGCCACGGTAATAAGCATTACGATAGTCGCGAACTCCCGCCCGATCTCTACCGCCTGATGCTGGTGGGTGAAGGCTTTGAGGATAACGCTGAATCCTTCGGGATAGTAAATGGCACGAAGGTAGACGACGACCGCCGACTCGACCGCGGCCATCGCCACGGCAAAGAGAAACGCGAGTCCCAACCTGCTCGGGTAATGTGTCATAACCGTTATACGAAGAAAACGGCAGGAGGGTGACTCCTGCCGTTCTGAATTCAGGCGAGTGGGGTTGTCAGGCTTTGACCGCGGCTTTATCAGCCACTTCGGCGCCGCGGAAGAAGGCACCGATATTCTCGGCGAACGTCTTCACCTCGGCCATCTCAGTGTCCGATGGGATCAGGCGGGCTTTGAGCGGCTCAGGATAAACCTTCAGTTTCAGGCCGGCGAGGCGATCCAGCACCAGTTTCGGCGCTTCACCACCCCATCCGTAGGAGCCGAAGGCGGCGGCTTTTTTGCCGAGGCTGTAGACGGTGGAGAAAAGCGAGAGGAAATCCCAAACCGGCTTGGGAGCGTCGCCATTGAATGTCGGTGTTCCAACTACCACCGCGATCGAGCGTTCGATCTCTTCGCGGATATCATCTGCTGAGGTCTGCGTGATATCGATAAGCTTGCTCTCGAAACCGAGCGCGGTCAGATGTTTAACCATGGCTTCGGCCAACAAGCCGGTGTTACCGTAGTTGGTGGCATAAAAGACCGGGACGCGTTCGGCGCCAGCTGTTTTGTCGACTGACCAGGCTTTGTAGCGCTCAAGATAACTTTTCACATTGGTGCGAAGCACCGGACCATGCGAGGTACCGATCATCGCGATATCGAGCGTGTCAAGTTTCGGCAGGGATTTCCGCATATAGCCGGTGAACGGGCGCATGATGCAATCGAAGTAGTACTTCACTTCCCAGTCGAGGTCGCCTGTCTGCTGGTCATCCCAGATAGAATCACCGGCGATATGCGCGGCAAAACCGTCGCAGGAGAAAAGGATCTTCGCCTCCGGCAGATACTCCATCATGGTGTCGGGCCAGTGCATGTATGGAAGAACTTTGAAAACGAGCTTTTTGCCGCCGAGGTCGAGCGTCTGGTCATCCTTCACGCCGACGATCTTTGCTTCCATGTTGATCGTGCTTTTGACAAACGGGACCGCCGAAGCGGAGCAGTAGATCTCAAGTTTCGGACAGCGACGGAGCAATTCGACGATCGCGCCGCTATGGTCAGGCTCGGTGTGATTGACGATGAGATAGTCGATGGATTCGATCGGCACCAGTTTCGCCAACTTCTCAAAGTACTCCTCGGAGAACTGTTTCTTGACCGTATCGATAAGGGCGATCTTCTCCCCTTTGACCAGGTAGGCGTTGTACGTAGTCCCCTGCTTGGTCTCCATGACGATATCAAAGATCCTGAGATCCGGGTCCTTGACCCCGACCCACCAGACGTTATCCGCCAATTGCACAGTATTCATTCGATAATTCCTCTGTTGAAACGAATATCGAATATACACAACCGCCAAGATTGGGCAAGGGTGCCCGAAAGAGAGAGAAAAATGGTGAATTCTGACCGCAATATCGGTCAGGATTGAGTGAGCAAGGCGAGTTTGCGTGAGAGGTACGCGCGCTCGGTGCTGTTCTGAGTCAATGAGATAGCGGTCTGCAGGGGTGCGATCGCCTCGGCCGGCCGTCTGAGGCGAATGAGCATCTCAGCGCGCACCGCGTGAAAATAGGGATACTTCAGCAAGGATTTCGCGACATCAGAGGAATCCAGAACTGTCAGCCCAACTTCGAAGCCCTTCCAGAATCCGAGCGCAACCGCGCGATTGAGGAAAACGATCGGCGAGGGTTCGAGCTCGAGTAGTTGATCATACCACTCGACCATCTGCCGCCAATCGGTTTTTTCGAATGAGAGAGCTTGAGCATGCAATGAGGCGATGCCGGCCTCGAAATGATAGCGGGAGAGTTTGTTGCCTGTGGCCGCTTTCTCCAGATGGTGAAATCCACGGGCTACAGATTGTCTGTCCCACAGAGTACGATCCTGATATTCGAGAAGAATCAGGTCGCCGCCGGATTGACGTGACGGGAAGCGGGAGATCTGAAAGTAGAAAAGCGCGAGCAGAGCATGAAGTTCCGGTGTATTAGTGATCGGATTTGCCGCGAGCAGCTCGGCAAGACGGATAGCGTCTTCGGCCAGATCTTTTGAGATCAGATCATTGCCGGAATGGCGGGTGTAACCTTCGTTGAAGATGAGATAGATGACGCGGAGGGCCGCGTCCATGCGTGTCATCATTTCGGATGGTTCCGGCATCTCGAACGGTATCGCACCTGAACGGAATTGCTTTTTGCCGCGGACTATCCGTTGAGCGATAGTCGACTCCTCCGCCAAAAATGCCCGCGCGATCTCGCCGACCGAAAATCCGCAGAGTTCCTTGAGCGCGATAGCGGTCTGGGCATCATCGGGTAACGATGGATGACAGCAGGCGAAGATCATACGAAGCTGGTTATCGTCAAACTCGTGCTGATAGGTCGGCTCAAGTAGTGCAGCCATGGATTCGCTTTCAATATGACGCGTGATATCGGCCTCCCGTGTGGCATGGAGCTTAGCACTCCGTGTCTGGTCGATCATCAGGTTGCGCGCGGTGCGGTGGAGCCACGCTTCGGGATTCTCCGGGATACCGGCATGCGGCCAGCTCTTAAGCGCACGCAGTAAAGTCTCCTGCACGACATCTTCTACCGAGTCGATCTGGGCAAGACCGACCATAGCGGTAAGCGCGGCAATCAGACGGGCGGATTGCCGCCGAAAGAGGTGCTCCACCAGTTGGGTGGTATGAGACGCGCCGGGCTGGCCGTTCACTGTTCGGTTGATTACCTCACTGGTAAAGCGAAATGGCGCGGACCTCGACCATACCGCCATGGTCAAATGTCGGGCATTGCTTGGCAAGGGCGACGGCCTGGTCGTAGCTCTCAGCTTCGATCAGGTAATAGCCGCCGATGGTTTCTTTGGTTTCGGTGAAGGGGCCATCGACAATGGAGCTTCCCTGTTTCCGCAGGACGCGGCCGTTGGATTGGAGTTCATCTCCCCCTTTGAAATGCCCCTTGTCGCGGAGCATGCGGGTGAAGGCGATATACTTCTCCATCGATTTCTGCATCTCCTCGGGGGAGAGCTCCACCCATTCGCCGTTACGGATCAACAACATATACTCGGCCATGATGCCTCCTGTCGGATTTGACTGATCATTGATTCACTCTGTCTAAGATAATGACGAACGGGGAGTTTGGGAATCGACAAGCGCACGGGAAAATTCCCAAGATTTAGGCATCTAACGAAATCTGGCTATCCAATCGAGCGACTTCCGCATGAACTCCATCTTGCATTCCAGCGCCCAGATAGCGTTGGGCGAGTACTCCTGAAGAGTGCCGAATATCTGCTCGAGCGGGATATTTCCCATGCCCAGCCCGAGGTGTTCGTCCTCGGTTCCATGGTTGTCATGCAAATGAACATATCCGATCCGATGCCTAAGCGTTTTGATCCAGTAAATCGGGTCGCCGTGCGAGAAGCAGCGAATATGGCCAATATCAAGATTGACGTCAATGCGAGCATCGTCGACAGCGTCAATTACCTCCGCGAGGATCTCCGGTTCCGGTTCATGGACATTCTCCAGATGGAGATGGAAATCCCTTGAGCGGGGTTCGAGGAATTGCTTCCAGAAGGCTATACTCCTTTTGATGGTCGGAGCCTGCGGGCCGGTGTACGGGCGATAGCCAAGATGAAGCACCATATGATCTGCCCTAAGTCGCTCTGCGATCGCAGCCGCTTCCTCGAAACGGTACATGGCGAGGTCACGGACCATGCTATCGAAACTGCCGGGCGAGAGATCTCCAAACGGGCCATGGAAGGAGCGTGGGCGTATTCCTTCAACCAGCGGCAGATGCGTTTCGATGGTATCGGGATGAGCGAGAATGTGGGATGGGTCGTAAAATGACTGGATCTCGATACCGCACTCGTACTCCGCGCACAGCGTGGCCGCTTCGGCAGGGTAACAATCATCGCAGATCAGCACAGTTCGCATGAGACATCTCCCGGCAAGTCTGAGAGAAACATAGAGAGCACTTCGCTCTCAGGAAAGCATATAGTTTGCCACGACAAGCCGGTTCCCTGAACCTGCTGTTAGCCTCTTGTACGGACCAGCCTCACCCCCGCGGTCAACAGGAGCATGATGATCAGGGCGACCATGATCGAGGGGCCGGTCGGAAGATCCAAAAGCAGTGAGCCGTGAATACCGGCTAACGCTCCTACCACCGCCACTGTCCAGCCAATCGCCAGCCGCTTCCCTTTGGATTGAGTCACCAACAGCGCGATCACGGGCGGGATCACCAGCAACGAAAAGACCAGCAGGACGCCGGCGATATGGACCGAGGAGGTCACTACGATACCGAAGGTCGCGTAAAAGAGAAAATCCCAGAGCATCACATTCATTCCTGATGCCGCCGCCAGTTTTCGATTTTCGGATATCAGGAAGAATTTGTCGCGGAAAAGGTAGTGCACGACCCCGACACCCGAGTAGAGCGCGGCAATAGTCAGCAGTTCCGGGATAGTGCAGGTGAGGATGGAGCCATTGGAGATCTCTTGAATAGTCTCCATACCTTCGGCATGGTGCGAGAGGATAAGCACAGAGAGCGCGGCGAATCCGGCGTAGATAATGCCGATGAATGCTTCCTGCGGGATGCGATCATCGCGTGTTCGACTGACGGCGACTAGCAGTGCCGCCAGCATGGTAAACGAAAGCGATATGAAGTACGATTGCAGAGAGTGGTCTCCCACTCCGGCGAAGATGGCGATGACGTACCCGAATGCCGCCGCCTGGGCGAGCGACAGGTCGACAAAGATCACCCCCCGGCTGACGACATGGAAGCCGAGATAGGCATGGATCCCGGCCAGCACGAGGCTGACCAGGATTCCGATTTGCACAAAAGGTTGTTGAAGAAGTTCAAACATCAGTGGCCGGTCGCTTTCTTCAACGTACCAAGCAATGTGTCAAAGAGCGAGAAGTAATCGGTCGCGCCTTCAACTCCACCGACCGATGACGGCACGGTGTAGGCAGTTGCGCCAGTCGCCTTGGCGAGCGAGTTCGGCGCACGCTCAGAGAAATATGGTTCGCGGAAGATGATCTTCACCTGCTGCTGATTCATCAGGTCGATCAGTTCCGCGGTATGGGAGGCGGTCGGTTCGATCCCCGGTTTCGGTTCGATTTGGCCGGCGATCTCAACTCCAAACGCTTTCGCAAAATAGGAATAGGTCGTGTGGTAGCTGATGAACTTTGTCCCGGCGAAGGATGTCGCATCGGCCGACCAACGTTGCCAGGCGGAATCGAGCTTCCTGACGAATGAATCATAGTTTGTCTGGTATGACGCGCCGTTGGTTGCGTCCGCTCTAAGCAGACCATCGAGAATGTTTTTCGCGATAATCTTTCCGTTGCGCGGGTCAAGCCAGTAGTGCGGATTTCCCGACGGGTGCACGTCGCCCATCGATGCATCCACCTTTCCGGCAGGTTTATCGAGCACCTCTATCCCATTTGAGCAATCGACGATGATCAGCTTGCCATTGCGGGAGCCATCGATGATCCCATCCGCCCATTGATCCATCGCCAGGCCGACTTTGAGGTAGATGTCGGCTTTGGAGACCTTGAGCATATAGCTGGGGAGCATCTCGACAAAATGCAAATTGGATCTCCCCTGCGCGATAGCGGTTACCTCGATCTTGTCCCCGCCGACCTCTTTGGCGATGGCCGCGAGATCAGATGATGACGCCACGACTTTGATCGCGGCGGGTGTGGTTGTTACCGACGTCGTCAGCGCGAGGAGCAATATCAGAATTGTCTTCTTCATACTAAACATCTCCTCGCCTAAAACTGATGGGGTTTGTGAGGGCCGAGCGACCAGAGCAACTGGAGGCCGACCGTGTACTCGGTGTCTTTCTCGGTCAGGTCGGTGTTCACCAGCCTAGATGAATCCTTGATATCAAATGAAGTCAGGCGGCCAAACAGCCGGATGATCGTGGTCTCTTCGAGTAGTGAGAACCCGGAGAACAGAGTGAATGAAGTTGTCCGGTTCTGATCATCGAAGATGCCCGCCTCGGTGTTGTTCATATCTTCGACAGGATTGTAGTCATGCTCGCCGCCATCGAAGATCCCGGGGGCGAGATCAACCATCGCGCCGATATTGTACCGTTTGGAGAACTGCAGGTCGGCGAAGAAGAACCCGCCGAGGGTGGATACAGTTTCGATTGGCCAACCCGGGGCGAAGCGGTCGCGACGACTCCCTAATAGCTCGCCGTGAAGGATCAACGAAGAGTAATCCGACCAACGGTGCTTGTACTTGATATCAACACCGTACATGGTAGCCCAGAGGTCATGGTAGCCATCAATCTCACTGCCAGTGCCTTCGGCACCGGAGGCAGCATACAGGCCGTAGAGTGCCGAGGTGCCGATCTCAAGATTCCCCCTTTCGCCAATGGGGAAAAAGCCGCTCAGTCGGCCGGAAAAAACCGGGTCTTCGGTGTTGCGCCCCTCGATATGTTCCGCATCGTGCTGTTCCTCCTCTTCGTGCGCATGGGCATCCGGCTCAAAGATCTTCCCGCGGAGCGCGTTCAGAGAGAGTTTGCTGTAGAAACCAACCGGCAATAGGAAGCTGACATTAACCCCTTCGTCAACAAATCCATCGAAGCCGAACATCATACGCAGGGCAAGCGGACGGTCGACAAACGGGTACGCGTGCGGGTGATAGGTGTTCAATTTGCCGAAATCGACGAGATATCGCCCCGCCCGGATCTGTGCGCCAAGCGGAAGGCCGCGCAGAATGGTCGCATAGGCTTCCTCAACTTCGAATCCGTCGCCGTGGTTGGCTATTGCGATATCCGCGCGTGTGTATGGATTCAAGTTACCATTAATGGCGAACTCGAGTCCTTCAAAACGCATATTTAGATTACCGTTGCGCATGGTCTCATTGCCGTACGCGTCTTTGTAATTGCCGGTGAAGGCGCGGAAGTCACCGATCGCGGAAATGTCCGGCTGGGTCATGGCCATTACGCCGGTACCGGTCATAACTATAAGAAGCAAAAGCAAAACAACTGCTTTCATGATATCCTCCACATGAATCATCGCCCAGCCACAATTATAGCGGGCTGCGCTGGTGAAAAGTAAGGGTCTTGATGAGGAATCAGGCGATGACGGGAGGAGCGCGGGAAAGGAGCGAAGATACGATATGCGATTCCGGCGAGGAATTGACCTCAACCAGGGGCGTGGAAGGAGATTCGTCTATCAGTGCCTGCGACGCGTCAAGGGTCAGCAGGTCAAGTTGACCATGGGTCTTGCAGAGCTGGCAGATATCCGGGTTGTGGATGGCGTGATGGTCGGCCTGTTCGGCAAATTGCGCGGCGGTGTGAAGGTCACAGGCGGTATGCTCGCACGCATGGTGCGGTACGACATATCCGAGAAAGAAAAACAGATACGCGGCCATCCCGAAATGGAGCGCTGCATGTCGAATATGTTTGCCTACTGTCTGCCGCATGGAACGATAACCGACCTATTTCCTGCTGAGGGTCAATAGTGCGACCACGAGGTCGCTGTCTGCTACTGAACCGGTCTTGATCTCCAGCGGTTCCCGGGCGGATGATTGCAGGGCGAGGATCGCAGGGTCGTTCTCCTGTCCGGTTCGGACTACCAGAATCGCGGGAGCGGAAGGGGCCTTGAGGTCGCCAATCTCGCGATACGCCGCCGCGCTGTTGCTTCGAATGTTATACCACCACCAGAACATGGTGCGATACAAGGGAAACCAGATCAGGCTTTTCTTTTCGCGCAAGGCGTCGATCATCCGGTCCGTGGTCAAATACGGCTCGATCGCCGCCAGCGCGTCAATTCGTTTTTCCTCGATCGAGGTCAGCAGCGCGGCATCGCCGCCGGCGTTGTACCCGACCACAATCAACGGATGGGCTATCTGGCCATGAATCTCAAGGTGGGCGATGACCGCTTCAAGGTCGGCCATCTCCAGTTGACCATCGGAGTGATATTCGCCGGATGAACTCCCCGTGGCGCGCTGGTCATAAGTTGCTATCGCGAAGCCGGAGTCCCGGAAGGCTTTCGCCAGATCGAGCAGGTGAGTCCGATCTTGTTGTTCGGAAGGAATGAGTATCGCGAGACCTCTCGCCACCGAATCAGTCGACGGGATATAGGCGGCCGCGAGTTTGGTCAGACCATCGGCCTCGATCCGCATGCTGTCAGCCGGAAGGCCTGCCGCGGCAAAGGACGTCAGGTCATTAGGAAGGAGCAACGTGTCGGCTGGTTGTCCATCGATCTCTGGTCTCCCCATGAATGCCTTGGTCCGATTGAGGGGGTAGACGAGGTAGACGAGGACGATCACCAAGACCGCCAGAATGACCAGGATGGTCTTGATCGTCTCACGGGTTGCCCGGGAAAGTCGCGCCATGCGGTAAAGCTCCCTTGTCGCTGAACGTTAGTAGCTCGGAATGTTCCGATTTTGAGGCATTAAGTCAACAGCAAAACGGTCTCGGTGCCGCCAGCTTCCAGTCCCGGGTATTTCGTTCGTCCGTGACGTTGGCGCGGGAGCATGTCGGGAGCATCATTCGTCGCACGCTGCACAAGGGTGAGGGTATGTCGGTCGTTTGTGCTGCCGACCAACAACTTATCGAATTCGACATCACCCGACAACGACCTCCCGGGGTGCTTCGGAGCACGTTGGGAGCATAACGGGAGCATACGCGGTCATTCGGTTCACGTTTATGGCTCGACGGGTCGTCGAGGCGACGGGACGACCTGGTTTTTCGGATGCAAGACGTTCTGGTCCAGCGGAGACCGTTCCGGGCTGTTCAGAAACTGCACACCGTGGATGGACCAGGATTGGCTTGATCGGGATTTGCGTGGGTCCATTTTGAGATGGATGGTCAAGAAGCGCAACGGAATACCGAAAAATGGAAGAGGCACCGGAGATGGTCGAGCTGAGGTAAGTCAATCCCGTAGACACAATCGGTAAAGGCGCATTTTCGGTCCCGCTTCTTATTAATGATAAGACGGCTAAAAAGAAATTGAACATTCTTCGCGATATCAGCGCGAAGGGCGAATGGAGTGACAGGAGGCGCGGTAAGAACCAAACGGAGTCAGGCTGTTTGCGCGATTTCAGCGTCAGGAGTGAGCAAAGTTCTTGATGATGAGGTCGTTGAGTCGATCAGCCAGGGCAGATTTTCGGCATATTGACAAGGTTTTTTCGGCTTTTGGTATTGACACAATCGGAGAAGGTTGTATATTCTCCGTTGGATGATAGGTGAGGTTTCCACAGAACGGCATACACCAAAAGTCAAAAAGCCAAAGCTCTTTCCGAAGCGAAACTGTTCTGAGTGAGTACTCCATCCTCGGTCCTGCTGTGGGGGCGAACCGAGTGATACAACAGGTTACTTACAAACGCACTACTGTTAAAGAAACACACGTAATCGTTACGGACTGCGGAGATCGCTCCGTCCAGTAAGTGATGATGTTCTGTCTGTAAACATCATCCCCGACTGGTCGCGGTATCTGTCTCTGTCAGGTGTGTTGTAGGCAAGCTTAAGGAATGGGTATTCGTACATCTATCAAGGAGGCGCTCATGCCGTTCGGCTTTCCCTCGCGGCGCTCGGCGGTGCTGCTCGGAACAGTAGCTGCATTTCTGTTTGTATTGTCATTGGTGCCGTCTACGGCATCGGCGGTCCCCCAATTAGTGCTCAGAGTCAGCGACACGACCGGGACGTCGTGTCAGCAGAATTCCCGGATCTCAGTTTATGTCACCAACATCAATGATTCCATTGCCGGTTTCTCACTGTGGTTGCGGCTCAACCGGCCGGATATCATGAAATTCCAGATAGATACCAGTCTGGTCTCCGACACAACTTACTGGAGGTGTCTCCAGTACAACGGCCAGTTGTGTATCGATTCGCAGTCAATCCCGGCCAATGAATACGGCCAGCCTAACACCTTCCGGCATATCAAAGATACTCTCGTAACGGTCGGTAACATTGACCTGACGGGGTCACTCATCCAGAACTGGGACCTTGTCCGGACCCGTTCGATCTCCGGTACCGGTACTGACATTCTAGTCACCGGTCTGGCCAGTTTTGATATTACGCCACCCATGCTGCCGCCGCCATTCCCGCCGCGTCAGCAGGAAGCACTCCTTTTCAGTCTTCGCGCTGATATCCTCTGCATTCCAGACACCCTTGTCGACCGGACGGCGGTCATCTCGATTGAGACCGATTTCCTCGACAAGTTCATCTTTTCGCGCCCTAACGGGACCGCGATTGGGATAGTTGGAGTGCCGTTCCAGGATACGTCGTGCTGGAAGTGCAACACCTGGGTTGGCGGCAATTGTATAGATTCATCGAAGGTCTCCATCCCGCCGTGCGACTGGATCACGGTCGAGACCGATACGATGGCGGTGCTGGATACATCCAAAGTTTACACGTTCGACGGTTCCTTGACTGTCAACGCCGGGTGCTGTATTGGCAGTACTGGCAACGTCAACAAGAGCGCGACCGAAAACCCCGATCTTTCGGATCTGTCCTTGTTGATCGCGTATTTGACGGTCACGCCCAAACCGAACCTGCCATGTCTCAAGGAGGCGAACGTTAACGCTTTGGGGACCAACCCGGATCTATCAGATCTGTCGTTGCTGGTGGCGTACCTGACTGTTACGCCCAAGCCGACCCTGCCGGCCTGCCCGTAAGGGAGCACGGCACTGACCGAAAAGAAACGGATGCTCCGGAAGAATTAACCAGATTCTAACGGAGCACCAGACCGGGCCACACAATTGGCCCGCTTACTTGCAGCTTACTTCGCGGATACTTGAAAGCAAACCGCGTCTCAGACGCGACAAAACAGAATAAAAAATGCAGGCTTTTTTAGATAGAAAGGAGGACGCGTAAGAAAGGCTTCATTGCACACGCTCAAAGAAAGGACGTTTGACTGAGCCCGGCGCCGTTACCGTATTCAATGACTTGTTGGCTCTCGTTGTTGAGGACAAAGTGACGGACACTGAGGGGATTCAGCGGCACAGTTAAGCGTGGCAACTCGCAAATTTGTTAACGAACGTTTGTTTGTTAGGAGACAAAAATGAAGCGTAATTCGTTTCTGATCCTATTCGCACTGATCCTTTCTTTGGGTATCTCTGCTTATGCCCAGAATGGCGCAGTGACGGTTGAACCCCAAGGCACGACCATGGTTGGGGCCAATATTCGCCTTAACACTGATCCTGTCTTCATGATCAAGTTCAACAACGACACCGGCGAACGCTGCAACGTTTCGAACGGTTTCAAGGTTTACTCCCCGGATGGCCTGCCGATCAACAGCACCAACATGACTGAGATCGATGCCGTATCGTTCAACGACTGGTTCAACCAGGTGTGGGCGGTTCAGGGTGTAGGTAACGGCGGCGCGGATCCCGACACAGTCGGCTGCCTCGGCGCTGGTAACCCGTCCGGTACCCGTCAGATGCCGACCGGCATCAACAACATGTTCATGCTGAACATTGACATTGCCAACGTTCAGGGTGAAGCCGGCAAGCATCTTTGCATCGACACCGCTGACGCTGGTGACGGCCTGTGGACCTGGAAATGGGTGACTCGTACACTCATCGACAAGTTCCCGACCTACTCAGTCAACGGTCTGACCACTACCGCCCAGTGCTTTGAGGTGGAGTGGGTACTGAATCAGCCCCCGTCAATCACCAACCCGGCTCCGGCCGCGGTGAGTGGCGTGTACTGCTCGACCTTTACCTTTGATTTCAACGCCTCCGACTTCGAAGGTGACCCGTTCACGTTCCAGCTCGTTTCCGGTCCTGGCTCGATTGATGCCAACACCGGTGTCTGGTCGTGGAACGGCGCCACCATCGGCGACGTGGGCGCTTCCATCACTGTCGTGGTGCATGCTTCCGATGCGGCCGCTGGCCCGGATTTCCCGTTGGCGGTCAACGTAACCAACGCGGCTCCGGTCATCACGACCGCTTGCCCGGCTAACGGCGGCTTCCTCTCTACCGGTTCGACCAAGACCTTTGACGTGGATGGCACCGATGATTGCAATTCGCTGATCTGGTCGGTGGTTGATGACGGCGATCCGGCGACGACCGCCTCGATCGACGCCAACGGCGTGATCTCCTTCTCCTCTACCACGGCCGGCACGTTCTGCCAGACCGTGACCCTGTCAGACGGCGCTCTGTCGACGACCTGCCAGGTGTGCTTCGAAGTCTCCGCCAACTCAGCGTATGGCGTGACGATCGAGAAGACCCACATGACACTGCAGGGCGGATTTGAGAACGTTGACGTCACACTCAACTATCAGCATCCGACCAACGGTATCGGTGGTTTCAACATTCTTATCGCCTATGACAACTCTGCTCTCTCCTTGCAGCAGGTTATCGAAGGTTCCATCTATGCGGCTTGCGGTTGGGAATATTTCACCTATCGTTTTGGCGCGGATGGTAACTGCTCCGGCGGTTGCCCGAGCGGTCTGGTTCGTGTGATCGGTATTGCCGAGACCAACAACGGCGCCAATCACCCGGTGGCCGATTGTGACGCGACTGGCGAGACCCTGTTCTCGTTGAAGTTCTTGGTCTCCAACGATCGTACGTTGGAATGCCAGTATGCTCCGATCCGCTTCTTCTGGATCGAGTGCGGCGACAACACCATCTCTGACGAGACTGGTAACATCCTGTACATCGCGGCTCGCGTGTACGATTATCACTTCATCGATGCCAACATTCCGATGGACCCGAATCTTGCCGTGTTCCCGGGCTATGCCGGCGTGCCGATCGGCGCGTGCGACAATCCGGACCCGAACAAGCCGGATCCAATTCGTGACATCGACTTCTATAACGGCGGTATCGACATCGCTTGCGCCGACTCGATCGACGCCCGCGGCGATATCAACCTGAACGACCAGGCGTATGAAATCGCTGACGCCGTTCTCTATTCCCGTTATTTCGTCCTTGGTCTTGGCGTGTTCACGATCAACCAGGCTGGTCAGATCGCGGCTTCCGATGCGAACGCCGATGGTCTCGTCCTCACCGTGGCTGACCTCGTGTACTTGATCCGTGTCGTCGTTGGTGACGAGCTGCCGTATGACAAGCTTGCTGCCGTGTCGACCGAATTCACCAACGCCAATGGCGTTCTCTCCGTCACTGGTGACATGGGCGCTGCCCTCGTCGTCGTGAAGGGGAACGTGGTTCCTGAGAACCTGACTTCGTCCATCATGGACTATGCCTTTGACGGCACCAACACCCGCATCCTGGTTTATCCGGATGTCAACAACTTCGCTTCGTTCACCGGTGACTTCGTCAACGTGAACGGCGCCGAAGTCGTGTCGGTTGAGTTTGGTTCCGCCACCGGTTCGACCGTGGTTGCCAAGCAGATTCCGGCGAACTTCGCCCTGAATCAGAACTATCCTAACCCGTTCAACCCGGCTACCGTCATCAGCTTCGCTCTGCCGAAAGCCAGCGACTACACCCTGACCATTTACAACGTGACTGGTCAGAAAGTCGCCGAGTTCTCTGGCGCCGCTGAAGCGGGTATCGCGGAGATCGAGTGGAACGCGACGTCGAATGCTTCCGGTATCTACTTCTACAAGTTGAATGCCGGCGCCTTCAGCGCCACGAAGAAGATGGTCCTGATCAAGTAATTTGGTCCTTTGGACTTTCTCCCCGGAGAGGCTCGTCCTCTCCGGGGTTTCTTTCGGGACGAGAATCAGGTAAGCCGGAAGGAGAATTCAGCGGAACCATTGCTCATGTAATGAACACTTTAGTACAGCAGAGCGACTAACTTCGATGATCACCAACGTACAGAGGGCCACGAGCGGAGACCTTGCGCCGCGGTCATCTTTTGAGTATACTGAAGTCTGTCTACCGCGAGAAATCTGGACGATGCGCAGCAGTTTGCGCGAATGCGGATGGTTGCAGACTGAAATGATTAGTTCAAACCCTGCCTCACTATACCTCACTGCTGTTCAGACATGGAGAGCGCTATAGCTCAATTTGGTATCTGGTAGTAGTATAGCGTCTTGTTGACGGTAAGTTTCTACATTACTTCTCATTACACGGAATTAAGAGAAGGCCATAAGTAACTCGACCAGTGGTGGCGGGCTAAAGTTGCGGTTCCCCACCCACCCCGCGAGGAGGCGGTTTCTGGTCTGTTTCTTGCTCAACAGTAGGTGAACCAAACCGACTGTGAGTAGTGATTGGGGATAATGAGGTATTTTGGCGTACTTTTCTGCATCTTGACGGTGCTGATAACTGCAACCGCGGTTACAGCTCAGTCCGATCCTTTCGGGACACTTGACCGGGTCTCCCTTGACTCAGTTGAAGTCGTTCCGGGGCAAGATGTTACTATCCAGGTACGACTGGCGAACGATGAGTTCCTCAGTATCGTCTCGGTGCCGCTTGCCTATGATACCACAATGCTTACGCTCAAATCGGTCAGCTTTGACAGTTCGAGAGCGAGCTATATCCAGACCAAGATCCTGACGCCCTCACAAATTGGCCAGATTCGTGGCCATTTTGTGGTGGCGGTAGTGAAGATGCTGGAAACGCCGCTCCCCCCTGGTGACGGGCTGATCTTCAAGGCGACCTTTACGGTCGCAGCTTCCGCGCCGGTCGGGGCTATCGCCAGAGTTGATTCACTCTTTTTCCCTCCGGGTGGAGAACTGATGCTGACCGAAAGCAATACAGCCTCGTCAATCCGACCGGCCTTCACGGCCGGTAAGGTCGTTGTACGGGGTCAGAATCGTCTGCCGGTCATCGCCTCTCCGACCATTGTCAATATCCTTGAGGGAGACACGCTGCGACTCGACATGAACGCGTCCGACCCTGATGGTTCAGCGTTGACGTTGAGTTGTCCGCTCAAGCCGACCAGCGCGTCGTTCACCTGCACGTCGAACTCGGGTTGCCTTATCTGGGTGCCTGATTACGTGGGCCCGCAATCGGCGGATGCTTCGCCGCTCAAAGTAACCTTTGCCGCTAATGACGGCAAAGCGACGGTGACACGCGATGTGACCATCCAGGTGATCAACCGCAATCGCGCGCCGATCGTGACCGCGCCCGAGCGAATGCAGGTGGTCGCGGGGAACGCGCTGCAGTTCGATCTGTCGGCGGCCGACCCGGATTTCGAGTCGATCAGGTGGACCATGAATGGCGCGCCGTTTGAGGCGGTGTTTGATTCGCGCAATCCCGGCCGGTTCACCTGGAGCCCCGAGATAACCGCGCTGGATGATTCCATGCCGGTGGTATTCATTGCCGCCGACCCGCAAGGCTTCGCCGATACGGCGATCGTCCGGGTGGTCGTCCAGGCGGCAACCTTGTACGAGCTAGAGATCGACACCACGTCGGCCATGCCTGGTGATCAGGCGACCGTCTTTGTGTCGTTGAATAATCAGGTCGCGGTCAGCGGCTTCCAACTCATGCTGCAATATGACCAATCTGTCTTGACGCCGATCTCGATCACGTCCGTGGGTACTCGCGCCGCGGCGTTTTCGCAGTTCACGGTCACGCAGAATCCGGGCGGATCGCAGGGGACGATCAAGATCGTCGGTGTTGCGTCCGCCGCCGGGCCATCCGTCTCGCCGCTGCCCATAGGTACCGGAGCTATCGCGAAGGTGGTCTTCCGCGTGACTTCGGATCTGGCGTACGAGGGGATGAGCATTCCTGTCCGTTTCGCGTTCACCGACCCGGCGACGCTCAACGACAACACTCTGATGTCCACTACGGGGACAAAGATCGAGCAGTTTGATATCGCGTATGCTGATGGCTGGGTGAAGGTAGAGGATATCGGGACCATCATGATCGGCGATATCAATCTGAATGGCATCGCGAACGAGATCGCCGATGTCATTTACTTCACGAATTACTTCATCGACCCGCAGCACTACCCGTTCAATGTGCTGCAATACGCCAACTCGGATATCAACCGGGATAACCTGGTGGCGACGATAGCCGACCTGGTCCGCATGATCTCGATCCTGGTCGGGACCGCCAATGGCAAGCCGGTCGCGACCGGCGATGTTGTCGGCGAAGTGAAAGCGACCGAGACCGCAGATGGTCTGTCGGTCAGCTACCGTTCCGATGTCGCTATCGGCGGCATGTTTCTCACTCTCGAAGGAGAGTCCGCGCACGAGCTGTCCATGATCGATCTGCTGATCCCCGAGATGACGCTCGCGACTTCTTATGATGGAAGATATACCAAGGTGCTGGTCTACAGTCCGACGGGCGCGACGATGCCGTCAGGCGACGTAGCCGTTCTGGATCTGCGCGGCATGACGGACTGCACACTAACGGCGGTTGATATGTCGAGCGCGGATGGGCAGTTCATGACGGTTTCGCTGGCCAAGCTGGAATCGCTCCCGAGCGATTTCGCGCTGGAGCAGAATTATCCGAACCCGTTCAATCCGGAGACGCGGATCGAGTTCAGTCTGCCGAAGGCGGGCGAGATCAGCCTGGTGGTGTACGATGTACTCGGTCGTTCGGTGCGGACGCTGTCGTCCGGCCCACTGACCGCGGGCACCCATGCGGTCATTTGGGACAGCCGGAATGACGCGGGATCACCGGTTGCTTCGGGCGTCTACTTCTACCGCCTGGAATATGACGACAACGCGACAACACGTAAAATGATGCTTGTGAAATAGAATCGAGAATCTGTTTTGAAGTATACACCAACGGAAAAGAACATGTTTCACCATACAGAGGTAGCAATGCGAACACTACTTCTAGCGCTCTGTGGCTTTGTGCTGATACTGGCGTTCGCCAGTCCCGGCCAGGCTCAACCTTACCAGGGATACTCGTGTGATGACGTGACCAAATCGAGCACGGATATCATGCGCGCGATGTCGTTCAAGGCACGGCCGGGAGATACGGTCGGGTTGCCGCTTTTTGTCAAGAACGACTCAACCCTGCTTGCCTTTGTGGCATCGGTACAATTCGATACCACAAAGATGTATCCGCTCAAGGTGCCGAATACGGCCACTGTCGATCCGGATGACAGCATATTCTCATTCATTCCATGGGGACGCTTCCGCAAGGTCTACCAGGTGACCGGTGAGTTCGGCACGGTTGATAGCGTGGGGACACGGGGCGAGTTAAACTATGGAATTCGACAGGACTCGATCGGTGCCTCGATGGAAGATGTGCTGACGCTGGTCAGCTTGCCGTCCATTGACAACGGCGAACTGGTTTCGGACACGATCCGGCCGGGCGCCGATACGATCGCGTTTCTGCAGTTCGTCCTCAAACCGAGCGCGCGGCACAATGATACGATCCAATTCAGTATTTACTCGGATGACAAGTTCGCAGGTGATACGGTAATACTGGGTATCTATACGCCGCGGTACGCCGGCTGTTACGGCGCTGAAATGACGCAGAGCTGGTTCTATGACAACAACGGCCCGGATCTTCCTCCGGGCGGTGAGCTTACTGATATTATTGTGTGGCCCACTATCAACCCACTCGGCAACGGCCGCCTGGTGATCGATTCACTCTATGTGCCGGTGGTCCTTCCCACAATCAGTTTGAACGCGAATCCGACGCAAGTTTCGTCAGGTGGTTCGACGCTTCTCTCGTGGACGGCCACAAATGCCGACTCGATCGTGATCTCATCGTCGACCGCAGGTCGATTGACCGTGAGCACTACCTTGATCAGTAGTTTTGTCGCAAGCAATATCACGGTGGCAACGACCTTCACGGCGACCGCATACAAGGGGACCGCGACGGCGACCGATCAGGTGGGAGTGACGATTGGTGGCGGCGGAGGGAATGGAAACCCGCCTACATTTACGTCTCCGACCATTCTACTGTATGAGATCAATGAAGGCGAACCGGTGTTCTTCAATGTTGCCGCGACGGATCCCGATGTGGGTAATACTGTAACGTTAACTGTGACGAGTCTGCCCACGGGCGCGTCGTTCCCGCTTCCGGCGGCGGCGCAGTCCGTTAACAGCAATTTCAACTGGACTCCGGATTTTGGACAGAAGGGGACGTACCAGGTTATCTTCACCGCGCGTGACAATCTGTTGAACACGACTACGCGCACGGTGACGATTGTTGTCAATGAGCTTGAGTTCGATCGTTTGTTCTCAACCTCGACTCCGCCCCCCGCGGGCAAGCCGGTCGGCGGTCTGCGCGGGACAAACGCCATCTTTTTCCCGGTCAACCTGGTTTCCGCGGCAAACGTGTATGGTATCCAGTTTGATCTGGAGTATCCGGATTCGATGATCACGATCGACTCGATCGTTCGTTCCGGTCGTATTCCGGAATACACCATTTATGACAATATCGGTCAGTTCCCGGGCAATATCCGTGTTGTCACGTTCGGCATGAACAACGAACCGGTGCAGACAGATACGACAACGGCCGTGATGTATATCGTGGTGACGCTCGACTCGAGCGCCACGCCATGGACTTCCGCTCCGATGAAATTGCGGAATGGCCGTGAATCCATCAATCCCGATCCGAATGTCGGCGGACTTCCGCTGGTGACCGATACGACCGGTATCGTCGAAGTCGACTCATTGGGAGACGTCAACCTCGACCACTACATTGACGTCGCCGACGTCGTCAACATCGTCGCCTACGTCATAGGCAACTACGATCTGACACCGCGTCAGTTCGCAACTGCCGATGTAGTGATCAATGACTCGGTCAACGTATTCGACCTGGTGGCGAATATCAACGCCATTTACGGTATTCCGTTGCCGGTCACTCCGGCTCCGCCCGCGGATGAGCACGCGATCGTGTCACTGGCGTATGGTGATATCCCGGCCGGTTCACGGGATTACATGACGGTTGCCTCCGAGCTCCCCGAGCAGGTCGCCGGTGTTGAGATGGAGATAGAATACGATCCGGGTTCAGTCGCGTTGGGCGTCCCGAAATTGACGACCGATAACGGCAAGTTCGCGATCCAGTACAAAGACAATGGCGCAGGCAAACTGAAGGTCCTGCTCTATCATATGGCTCCGTTCAAATCCGGTGAGCTTATCCAGGCCGGCAGCGCCGACCTGGTCTCGATCGAGGTCACCGCGAAGAACGAGATCACTCCGGGCAACAAACAGCAGTTGCGTCTGACGAAGATGTTGCTGTCGACCTCGACGGCTGGAAAGATCGAAGTGGACGGCGTTGACGCGCCGACTCTGCCGAGCGCTTTCTGGCTGAAACAGAACTACCCGAACCCGTTCAACCCGACCACTGTGATCGAGTTCTCGATCGCTCCCGGTGAGGGTGGCGCGGGGATGCGCGACGTGACTCTGGATGTGTTCAATGTCCTCGGTCAGAAAGTTCGTACTCTGTTCAGCGGCAGTATGGCGGTTGGGCCGCACTCCGTCGAATGGGACGCGACCAGCGAATCGGGCGAACGAATCGCCAGCGGCATCTATCTGTACCGCCTCCAGGTTGGTGCGGAAAGTCAGACCCGGAAGATGATCTTCCTGAAATAAGGCGAGGTGGAGATATATGAAGCAGTTGCTTTTCCTCACACTAGCGATGTTGTTGCTCGCCACGGCAGCATCGGCACAGACTGCGGCGCCGGTACTCGATCCGATCGGGCCCCAATCCGTCGACGAGGGGGTACTGCTGACCATTAATCTGTCGGCAAGCGATGCCGACGCAACGACGCCGACCCTGACCACATCGGCCCTCCCGACCAACGCGTCGTTCACCGATAACGGCGATGGAACGGGGACATTCAGTTTCACGCCTGATTTTACCCAGGCTGGAACTATCAATGTCACCTTCTACGCAAATGATATCGTCACCTCGGATATCGACTCCGAAGAAGTGGCGATAACGGTGAATAATGTGAACCAGGCTCCGGTGCTGGCCGCGATAGGCGCGCAATCGGTTGCTGAAGGCGCTTTGCTTAACTTTGGTGTGAGCGCGACCGATGCGGACGGTACTACGCCGACGCTGACTACTTCGGTTCTGCCGACCAACGCGTCATTCACCGACAACGGGAACGGGACTGGCAGTTTCAGTTTCAATCCGAGCTTCACGCAAGCTGGTTCTTACAACGTGACGTTCTACGCGACAGATGGATCGATAATTGATTCAGAAGTTGTCGCGATCACGGTCACCAACACGAACCAGGCTCCTGTACTCGCGGCGATTGGCGCGCAGTCTGTTGCCGAGGGCGCTTCGCTTAACTTTGGCGTTTCGGCTTCTGACGCGGACGGTACGACCCCGACTTTGACGACTTCTACTTTGCCGACCAACGCGTCATTCACCGACAACGGGAACGGGACTGGCAGTTTCAGTTTCAATCCGAGCTTCACGCAAGCTGGTTCTTACAACGTGACGTTCTACGCGACAGATGGATCAATCATCGATTCAGAAGTTGTCGCGATCACGGTCACCAATACCAATCAGGCTCCGATACTCGCCGCCATTGGCGCGCAATCGGTAGCAGAAGGCGCTTCGCTTAACTTCGGCGTGTCGGCGACTGACGCTGACGGCACGACTCCGACGCTGACGACCTCGACTCTGCCGACCAATGCCTCGTTCACCGATAACGGAAATGGGACCGGCAGTTTCTCGTTCAATCCTGACTTTATCCAGGCCGGACCGTACTCAGTCACTTTCTACGCGACGGACGGATCCATCGTAGATTCTGAAGTTGTCGCGATCACAGTCACCAATACGAACCAGGCTCCTGTACTGGCGGCGATTGGCGCTCAGTCAGTAGCAGAAGGCGCTTCGCTGAACTTTGGCGTGAGCGCGAGCGATGCGGACGGCACCGTTCCTACTCTGACGACTTCGACACTGCCGACAAACGCGTCGTTCACGGACAACGGCAATGGAACTGGATCATTTAGCTTCAATCCTGACTTCACACAGGCTGGACCGTATTCAGTGACCCTTTACGCGACCGATGGTTCGATCATTGATTCAGAAGTTGTCGCGATCACAGTCACCAATACGAACCAGG